>NZ_JACAPL010000020.1:0-117693 GCF_013385735.1 Pseudomonas sp. D2002
CCGCCGTAAGGGCGGAACCCTAAGCCGCCGTTACCGCAGCAACGGATATGTACTCAACCCCATCTAAAAAACCAGCCCCCAGCTAAACCTTAAACTGACGCAGCAACCCACCCAACTGCTCACTCAATCCACGCAAATGCTCACTCGCCACGCTTGACTGCTCCGCCGCCAACGCAGTGCTGTGAGACAGCCCGGCCGCCTGGGTGACGTTCTGGTTGATGTCCTCCACCACATGCGCCTGCTGCAAGGTCGCGCTGGCAATCGACGCATTCAGCCCGTTGAGGTTACGCAGCGCCTGCCCAATGGCAGTCAGGCTCGCACCGGCCTGGCCGGCCTGTTCAATCGTCAGTTGCGAGGCGCTATGGCTGTCGCTAATCACCTTGACCGCCGCCTCCGAGTGCCCTTGCAGACGCTCAATCATCACCTGGATCTCAGCGGTGGATTTCTGCGTACGCTGAGCCAGCAATCGCACCTCATCGGCAACCACAGCAAAACCACGCCCCTGTTCACCGGCGCGCGCAGCTTCAATCGCGGCGTTAAGCGCCAGCAGGTTAGTCTGGTCGGCAATCGAGCGAATCACCTCCAGCACACCACCAATCTGCGTGCTTTCGCTGGACAGGGTGCGGATCACTTCCACGGCCTGGCTGATGGTGCTGGAGAGCTGGTCGATCTGCTGCAAGCTGCCGTCGATATTCACCTGGCCCTGCTGCGCCTGGGCCTGGGCATCGCGCATTTCGCTGGCGGCGTGTTCGGCGTTTTTCGCCACGTCCTGCACGCCGTAGGTCACTTCATTGATCGCCGTCGCCACCAGCTCCATCTGCTGCGACTGTTGCTGGCTGCGGTCATGGGCCTGGCTGGCGTTGGTGCCCAGCTCCGTCGACGACTGGCCCAAGGCGTTGGCGCACACTTGCAGTTGGCCGACCACCTGACGCAGCTTGGCGGTAAAACTGTTGAAGTGCTGCGACAGCTGGGTGACTTCGTCACGCCCGTGGGTGTCAAGGCTGCGCGTCAGGTCGCTTTCGCCGCTGGCGATATTGGCCATGGCATTCACCGCCGCCTGCAACGGGTGCACGATGCTGCGGGCGATCAACAGGACCAGCACGGCCATCACCAGCGCAATGCCCAGGCCGATCAGCGAGGCGTTCCACACCTGGCCTTTGAACTCGGCCTGCACGTCATCCACGTACACGCCGGAGCCGATGATCCAGCCCCAGGGTTCGAACAGTTGGATGTAGGAGGTTTTCTCCACCGGCGCTTCGGCACCCGGCTTGGGCCAGCGATAGTTGACGATGCCGGCGCCCTTGGCCTTGGCCAGGATCACGAACTCGTTGAATACCGCAAAACCGTCCGGGTCACGAATCGCCGAGAGGTTCTGGCCATCGAGCTTGGGGTTGGCCGCGTGCATGATCATCACGGGCGTCAGATCGTTGATCCAGAAATAATCGTCGTGGTCGTAGCGCAGGCCACGCACGGCGCTGAGGGCCTGCTTTTGCGCGACTTCGCGGGTCAGCACGCCGGTTTTCTCGAGGTTCTGGTAATAGGCCAGCACGCCACTGGCGGTCTGCACCACGTGTTGGGTCTGCAGGCGCTTGGCCTGGTAGAGGTCGCCATGGATCTGCTTGAGCATCAACAGCCCCAAGGTCAGCAGCATCAACACGGCGACTATCAGGATCAGCCACAGACGGCGGCTGATCGACATGTTGCGCAAACTGTTCATCGTCCTGTCACTCCCTGCTTTTTATAATTGTGTGCCGCATCGACAATTCCGGCTTGTCTGATAGGCTTTCGGCCTGTAATCGAAAAACCTTAGTACTCCCTGATTTTTCACGAAATTTTTGCAGGCCGATGGTGAAAATCAGCCGCGGAAATTGAGTGCGCTTGCGTCAGTGAACATTAAAAAGACAGTCAAGGCATGCCACAGCGCGTGACCTTTGGGGGAAGCATGGATTTTTGGACCGCCATACAGGCATTGATTCTTGGCGTTGTGGAGGGGCTGACCGAGTTCCTGCCGATTTCCAGCACCGGCCACCAGATCATCGTTGCCGACTTGATCGGCTTCGGCGGCGAACGTTTTGAAGCGTTTAACATCATCATTCAATTGGGCGCGATCCTGGCCGTGGTCTGGGAGTTTCGGCGCAAGATTCTCGACGTGGTCATCGGCTTGCCGACCCAGCGCAATGCCCAGCGTTTCACCGTCAACCTGATGATCGCGGTGCTGCCGGCCATTGTGCTGGGGGTGATTTTTGCCGACCTGATCAAACATTACCTGTTCAACCCGATCACCGTGGCCACCGCGCTGGTGGTAGGCGGGGTCATCATGTTGTGGGCCGAACGTCGGCAACATGCGGTGCACGCGCAAAGCGTGGACGAGATCACTTGGAAAGACGCGCTGAAGGTCGGCCTGGCCCAATGCCTGGCGATGATCCCAGGCACCTCGCGCTCCGGCGCCACCATCATCGGCGGCCTGTTGTTCGGCCTGTCACGCAAGACCGCCACCGAATTTTCGTTCTTCCTGGCCATGCCCACCATGGTCGGCGCGGCCGTGTATTCGGGCTTCAAGTACCGTCACCTGTTCCAGCCGGATGACCTGCCGGTGTTTGCCATCGGCTTTGTCACCTCGTTTATCTTCGCGATGATTGCGGTCAAGGCCTTGCTCAAGTTCATCGCCAGCCACAGCTATGCGGCGTTTGCCTGGTATCGCATCGCCTTCGGCCTGGTGATCCTGGCGACCTGGCAGTTCGGCTGGATCGACTGGTCGGCGGTCAAGCCGTGAACATTCAGCACCCGCGCCTGAAGGCGCTGATCTTTGTCTTGCTGTGCGCCGCGCCGCTGCTGGGGGCGGCACTGGTGTGGCAGCGCGGTGAGACGGTGATTCCGCTGGCGGCTTATGGCGTGGTCAGCGTGGTGGCGTTTTTCCTGTACTGGGGCGACAAGCGCAAGGCGCAATCAGACGGCCCGCGCGTGCGCGAAAACATCCTCCACGCCGTCGAGCTGGCGGGCGGCTGGCCGGGGGCGTTGATCGCCCAGCAAGTGTTCCGGCACAAGACGCGCAAAGTGTCGTACCAAGTGCTGTTCTGGGTGATTGTGTTGCTGCACGAGGTGTTCTGGCTGGATCAGTTGTTCCTCGGCGGCACGTTGCTGTCGGTGATTTAGGGAAGGGGTAAGGGATATTCTCTCCAACTTTGCGGGAGGCCCCCGGCCCAACCTTCGATATGAACTCGCGACACGCTGGCGGTATGCTTGCGTCACTTGAATACATTGGAACAGCACGGATGTCTTTATCGGATTCATTGCTACGCCATTCAGCCACTGAGCTTGCGGCACTGATTCAACAGCGCAAGCTCACCTCCACCGGGATTGTTACCACCTACCTTGCCCGTATCGAGGCGCTCAACCCATCGATCAACGCGTTGGTGCAAGTGTGCGCCGAGACCGCGCTGGCCGGGGCATGGGCGGCAGACCGGGCAATCGCTCAAGGTGAGTATGGCGGTGTGCTGCAAGGCGTTCCCTTTACCGTCAAAGATGTCATCGATACCCAGGGCGTGGTGTCGGCGGCGGGGTTGACCGACCGGGCCGGTTTTATACCGGAGCAGGACGCCGTGGTGGTGACGCGGATGAAGGCCGCTGGCGCCATCTTGCTTGGCAAAAGCAACTGCCCGCCGGGCGGCGGCGGCGGGGTTACAGACAACCCGGTTTATGGCGCCACAGGTAACCCACACGCGCTGTCCCATAGCCCCGGAGGCAGCAGTGGTGGCGAAGCGGCCGCGATTGGCGCGAGCCTTTCGCCCTTGGGGCTGGGCAGTGATTCGGGTGGCAGCTTGCGTGTACCGGCGCATTTTTGCGGTGTTTGTACGCTCAAGCCCACCAGCGGCCGCGTACCCAATACGGGTGTTTTCGATCATCCGGGCGGGTTGAGTGACTGTCGCAGCCAGATTGGCCCGATGGCCCGGCATGTTGAAGACCTGGCCTTGGCGCTCCAGGTAATCGCCGGCGAGGATGGTCAGGACGCCGGGGTGATTCCAATGCCACTGCGCGCTGTGGAGGCTCAAGCACTTAACGGATTGCGGGTCGCTTGGTACAGCGACGGCGGCATTGCGCCCGTTGACCCGATAACCCAAGCGACGCTGCAAGTCGCTGCCGAACTGTTGGAGCGCGCGGGAGCCGTTCTCCGTCCAGCGTTCCCGGCGGCATTAAGCCGTTCGCGCGACATCACCGAACGCTATTGGGCAATGAGCAAGGGCTCCGGGGCGCAGTCGATCAAACTGCTGTCAGACTGGGATCAATTTCGCTCTGCGATGCTGGGCTTCATGGCCGACTACGACCTTATCCTGTGCCCGGTTGACGCCGCGCCCGCGCCACGCCTGGGAGAGCCAAGGCCGGGGCTGTTCAGTCACACCTTGCCGTACAGCCTGACGGGTTGGCCCTGTGTGGTGGTGCGTGCGGGCACGGATGCGACGGGGTTGCCGGTTGGTGTGCAGATCGTCGCGCGACCGTGGCACGAGCATTTAGCGCTGGCGGCGGCGATGGCCATTGAGCGCGCCCTGCCTTTCACTCGATAGAGGTGTCAGTCCAGTTTCAGCCCCACCTGCGTGCGCTTGGGCAGCTTGCTCACCACCAACTGGTGCGAGCGTTGCAACAGCCCCCGCAGTTCCTCGGCGCCCAGCGGGTAGGGCGTGTTCATGATGACCCACTGCGCGCGCGCCAGGTATGGCGCCGGGTGAATGCCGGGGCGGTCCACATGGCCGAGGAACAACTCTTTGTCGACCTTGAACGCCAACGACTCGCCCCGCAGGTTCTGCAGGGCGAACATCTTGTTGCCGGCAATCGAGAAGACGCGCACGCCGCCCCATTTATAGTCTTCCCGCGCGCCGGGCAGGCTCAGGCAGTAGGCGGCGACTTGGGCTTCAGTCATGTTCATAGCAAGCGGTCTCCGCAGCCCTTGAAGGCTTCTTCCAGGTAGTCGATCCAGGCTCGAATGGCCGGCAGCACGCCGCGCCGGTGCGGGTAGACTGCCTGCAACCAGCCTCCCGGCGATGACCATTGCGGCAGCAGTTGCACCAACTGGCCGCTGGCCAATTCTGCTTCGCAATACATCATCGGCAGCACGGTAAAGCCCAGGCCTTTCATGGCGCAGGCCTTGCGCACGATGAAGTCGTCGATGCCCAGGCGGGCTTCCAGTGCCAGGTCTTCGCTCTTGCCTTGTGGGTCGATCAGGCGCAGGTGCACCAGGCGGTCGGCTTCCAGGGCGCCAAGCACCGGCAGTTGCTTGAGGTCGTCGAGGGTGTTGATGTGCCGCTCGCGGATGAATTCCGGGCTGGCCACCAGGAGGGTCTGCGCCTGGCGCAGGCGCTTGGTCACCAGCAACGGGTCTTCATCGCCCGACTCGCGCACTCGCAAGGCCACGTCGATGCCCTCGGCGACCAGGTCGACACGGCGGTTGACCAAGGTCATCTCCAACTGCACCAGTGGGTGAGCGGCGAGAAACCCCGCGACCATGTCCGGCAGCATGTGCTGGGCCATGCCCACCGGGCAGCTGACCCGCAGTCGCCCGCGTGGTTCGCTGGACATGCTGGCCACGGCCTCGTCGGCCATTTCCGCTTCCAGCAGCATGGCCTGGCAATGGCGCAAATAGCGCTCGCCGACGGCGGTCAGGGTCAATTGGCGTGTGGTGCGTTGCAACAGGCGTGCGCCGAGGCGTTCTTCCAGCTCGGCAATACGGCGTGACAGCCGCGACTTGGGAATCCCCAGCAGCCGGCCCGCCGCCGCAAAGCCGCCGGCTTCGACGACTTTGGCGAAATAGTAGAGGTCATTGAGGTCTTGCATGGGCAACCTATTGTCCTGTCAGTGGGACGAATCATCCGCGTCTGGCGAGGGCAAATCCACTAAAAATAGTGGCGGCCTTTGTGGCGAGGGAGCTTGCTCCCGCTGGGGTGCGTAGCGCCCCCCAAAAAGCGGGAGCGCTGCGCACTCCAGCGCAAGCAAGCTTGCTCGCCACAAGGGGCAAGTTTCTAAAGGTGCGCGCCGGCCATCAGCACATACTTCACATGCACGTACTCTTCGATCCCGTAATAGCTGCCTTCGCGGCCATAACCGGACTGCTTGATGCCGCCAAACGGAATCGACGCAGTGCCCACCGAACCCGAGTTGAGAATCACCATGCCGGCCTCCAGCTGGCGCGACAGGCGCAACGAGCGCCCCAGTGCGCTGGTGTAGGCGTAGGCAACCAGGCCGAACTCGGTCTGGTTGGCGCGGGCAATCACTTCCTGTTCATCCTTGAACGAATAAATGGCGAACACCGGGCCGAAAATTTCTTCGGTGGCCAGCGGTGAGTCGTCCTGCAAACCGGTCAATACGGTCGGCTCGTAGAACAGCCCACCTCTGGCGTGGGGCTTGCCGCCCATCAGCACCTTGGCGCCCGCTGCCCTGGCGTCTTCGACCAGGCGCACGACTTTGTCGAAGCCCAGTTGATTGACCAGCGGCCCGACCACAAAGTCTTCGCGCAGGCCTTGATCCACGTCGATCTTGGCGACGGCGGCCTTCACGCGTTTGATGAAATCTTCGAGGATACTGTGCTGCACAAAGATGCGGTTCGGCGAGATGCACACCTGGCCGGAGTTGCGCAGCTTGGCGCTGACCAAGCCCTTGACCGCCTCATCGAGGTTGGCGTCCTGGAACACGATAAACGGCGCGTTGCCGCCCAGCTCCAGGGTCATTTTCTTGAGGGTGGCCGCGCATTGCGCCGCGAGCAATTTGCCGACGCCGGTGGAGCCGGTAAAAGTGATTTTGCGAATGCGTGGGTCACCGGTGAAGATCAGGCCGATCTCCTTGGGGTCGCCGACCACCACTTCCAGCACGCCGGGTTCGATACCGGCCTTGCGTGCGTATTCCAGCAGCTTCAAGGCGGTCAGCGGCGTGTCTTCGGCAGGCTTGATCACCATGGTGCAGCCGGCTGCCAGGGCCGTGGCGACTTTGCGCGTGATCATCATGAAGGGGAAGTTCCACGGCGTGATCGCCGCGACCGGGCCGACGGCTTCCTTGGTCACCACCACGTTGGCGTTGCGGTCGTGGGTGGGAATGGTGTCGCCATACACGCGCTTGGCTTCTTCGGCGTACCACTCGATAAAGCCCAGGCCGTAGTCGATTTCGCCGCGGGCTTCGGTCAGGCACTTGCCGTTTTCGCGGCACAGCAGTTCGGCGAAGGCTTCCTTGTCGGCCTTCACCGCGTCGTGCCAGCGGCGCAGGATCTCGCTGCGCTCCCTGGCCAGCCTGGAGGACCATGCAGGGAAGGCCGCGCAGGTGCGGTCGACCGCCGCCTTGACCTCGGCTGAGGTGTTCTTGGCAACGCGGCCGATTTCTTCGCCGGTGGCGGGGTTGTAGACGATAAGCATGAGGCAATCTCCGGGGGCTGAATGGGCTGTTTCAGGCTACGGAAACGGGCTTCGCGAGCGAATATCCATTCCAATGTGCTGATTGCCTATTCCTATGAGCGCGTAGCCACGGCGACGTTTGCGCAGTAACGTGCGGTTTTCCCCAGGAGCCTTGCAGCATGGGACGCACGCAACGAATCATCGAGTTGATGGGCAGCTTGGCGCCTGTCGAAGGCTATAACCTGACCGCGCTGGACGACGTGCGCTTCCTGCGTTCGAATCGGCCTTTGCACCGGGTGCCGGTGCTCTACGACCCAGGCATTGTGATTGTCTGCCAGGGGCGCAAGCGCGGTTACCTGGGCGACGAGATTTACCTGTATGACGCCCAGCACTACCTGGTGGTGTCAGTGCCGGTGCCATTCACCATGGAGACCGAGGCCACCGAAGAAGAACCCATGCTGGCGGTGTACCTGCGACTGGATTTCACCCTGGCGGCCGAGTTGATGCTGGCATTGGACGACTTCCCGGCGTCTGTCGAGGCCAAGCCTCGCGGCATGTATTCATCGCCCATGGATGACAAGCTCAGTGAGTCGCTGCTGCGTTTTCTGGAGGCCATGAATACGCCGATGGAGGCGCACATCCTCGGCCCGTCGCTGGTGCGCGAGATGTACTACCGCATCATCACGGGCGAGCAGGGCGGTTCGATGCGCGCCGCGCTCAACCGCCAGGGCCAGTTCGGCAAGGTAGCGCGGGCGATCCGCAAGATTCATGGGTGTTACCACCAGCACCTGGACGTGGAGGCGCTGGCGGCGGAAGCGATGATGAGCGTGCCGAGTTTTCATGCGCACTTTCGCACGGTTACCGACACCTCACCGATGCAATACCTCAAGTCCACGCGCCTGCACCAGGCGCGCTTGTTGATGCTGCGCAACGACATCACCGCCGCCACGGCGTGTGCCCAGGTCGGCTATGAAAGCGCCTCGCAGTTCAGCCGGGAATTCAAGCGTTTCTTCGGGCGTACACCACAGGAAGAGATCCAGTGGATGAAACGCACGTACGCGTTGCCGGCGCCTACGTCGGCGTCGATTTATGTGTCGTCGCATTGATTGCGAGGAGCCCGCTAGACACAACAGGCCCGCTGCCACAGGGTTACTCTCGTGCTTTGAACAGGGTCAGCAGCAATGCCGCCCCGGCAAACGCCGCACCGGTCAGCGCCTGGCCTTGCCAGCCGTAATGCTCCGAAGCGAACGCCCCGGCGGCCGAACCCAAGGCGCCGCCGATAAAGTAGACCACCATGAACACCGTATTCAGGCGGCTGGTGGCTGACGGTTCCAGCGCCAATACGCGGGTCTGGTTGGCCAACTGGTTGGTGCGGTTGCCGAGGTCGAGAAAGGTCGCCGCGATCAGGATCGGCCACCACCAGCCGCTGAGGCCCAGGGTGTAGATCAGCACAAACGCCACCAGCACCGTGGCGATGCCGGCGCGCTCCAGCAAACGCCCATGGCGCCGAGTTTGTTGGCCGATGGTCGATGCGCAGAGGATGCCGACGATGGCCGACAGGCCCAGCAGCCCCGCCTGGGCGCTGGAAAACCCATACGGCGGCAGCGCCAACAAGGCCGCCATCGAGCCCCAGAACACATTCAACGCGCCGAACACCAACGCACCTTTGATGGCCGATTGGCGCAAGGTCGGGTACTGGCGGGCCAGGCCCCACAGGGATTTGAGCAAGGCGCCATACGCCAGTTTGCTGGTCGAGATCGACACCGGCATGCGCGTCAGGATCGCCATGAACAGCAGCACATCCAGCGCCGCCGCCACGGCAAACATGCCGCGCCAGCCCAGCCAGCCGCTGACCACGCCGCTGACGGTGCGGGCCAGCAAACCACCGGCCGACAAACCGCTGACCATCAAGCCGAGCACCGCGCCTTTCTGTTCAACGGTACTCAGGTCCGAAGCGGCGGGGATGATCACCTGCGCACTGATACCCGACAGCCCCAGCAGCACGCTCGCCACCAGCAGCCAGGCATACGACGGCGCCGTGGCCGAGGCCAACAGAGCAAAGAAGTTGATGCACAGCACGGCCAGGATCAGCGTGCGCCGGCTGATGCGGTCGCCCAGCGGCACGAACAGCAGCAGGCCGCTGGCGTAGCCCAATTGCGTGAGCATCGCGATTTGCCCGACATGCGCGGTGGATACCTCGAAGGTGTTGGCAATCAGCGGCAGCATGGCTTGGTTGTAGTAAATCGTGGCGACCGAAAACCCGCAGCAGATGGCGAGGATAAGGGTCAGCCCCTTGGTGAGGGCGGGCGTGTGTGGGTGCATGGCGTGGCCGCTGGCTGTAGGAACTGCCGGCGAGAATGAAGTGAAGCGTGGGGGAAATCCAGTGCGGCAGAGGATTGGGCAATACGCGTGTTGGATCGGGTTTTCGCCCATTTGTAGATTGTCCTGCTGGCAGGACGAAAAATCACATATGAGCTGTCTAATCGGCTATTGGCTTCATGTGTAGGATTAACCTCACTCGGTCGCCTCATCGCGATCCTCACTTGGAGATTCCGCATGAAACTGTTGCATATCGATTCCAGCATCCTCGGCGACAACTCGGCTTCGCGTCAGCTCAGCGCTGGTGTGGTCAAGGCCTGGCAAGCGGCGCAGCCGGGTGTGGAAGTGACTTACCGTGACCTGGCAAGCGAAGGCATCAGCCACTTTTCCGGCCTGACCCTGGGCGCCCTGGGCACCGCTGCCGAATTGCGCGACGCTGTGCAACAGCACGAGGCTGAACTCAGCGCTTCGTCGCTGGCCGAATTCATCGCGGCCGACGCCGTAGTCATTGGCGCGCCGATGTACAACTTCTCGGTGCCTTCGCAGCTCAAGGCCTGGATCGACCGCATCGCCGTAGCCGGCCAGACGTTCCGTTACACCGAAGCCGGCCCTGAAGGCCTGTGCGGTGGCAAGAAACTGATCATCGTGTCCACTGCCGGCGGCCTGCACGCCGGCCAGGCAAGCAACGTCGGCCATGAAGACTATTTGAAGCTGGTGTTTGGCTTCCTGGGCATCACCGACATCGAGTTCGTCCGCGCCCAAGGCCTGGCCTACGGTGAAGAAGTGCGCAGCAAAGCCCTGAGCGACGCCAACGTGGTCATCAACGAACAATTGTTCGCCGCCGCGTAAGGCTTGTGTAAATTTCGCCATTGCCCGGTTCCAATCTGAAACCGGGCGCCTAAACTCTGTATTGTGGTCGCCTGAAAACGACCGGAGTACGGAGTTTTTTCGTTTGCCCGCTGTCACTACCTTGGCCCAGGTTATGCACGTATGGGTTTATCAACCGGTGCGAGCGCCTTGAACCATGGACTTTTCATATAGACATGCCGCTGGTGTTGAACGTAGCCGCGCAGCAAAGGTGGACATCCCCATGATGCGTCTTTGTGCTGTTTTGGTTCTCTCCCTGCTCGGCGGCCTGATTTCAGTGCACGCCGCCCCAGCGCCGCACCCGCATTGGAGTGTGGGCTTCCATCGCATGACCTTTCTCGACCCGCTGGATTCACAGCCGATGAAGGCCATCGCGTTTTATCCGTCGACCGACGATGAGCACAGCACCCAGCTGGGCCCCTATCACGTCGCCGCCAGCGAAGATTCCAAAGTCGCCATTGGCCGCTTTCCGATGTTGATGCTGTCCCACGGCAACACCGGCACACCGCTGGCCCTGCACGATTTGGCGACGTCCCTGGCGCGCAAGGGGTTTGTGGTGGTGGCGGTGCTGCACCCTGGCGACAACTACAAGGATCACAGCCGCCTGGGCACCGTGAGCAACCTGTACGGGCGGCCGATCCAGATCTCCGAAGCCATCACCGCCACCCTCGGCGACCCGATGCTGTCACCGTTCGTCAACGTTAATCAGGTGGGCGTGATCGGTTACTCGGCCGGTGGCGAAACCGCGTTGATCCTGGCCGGCGCCAAGCCGGACTTTGACCGCCTGCGTCGCTATTGCCAGGAGCGTCCGGAAGACCGCGATGCCTGCACCACCAAAGGTGAGCTGGTGGTCGACCGTGACGACCTGCAACCCCAGGCCGACCCGCGTATTCATTCGTTGATGCTGATGGCGCCGTTGAGCTTGATGTTCGGCCGCCACACCCTGGCCGATGTGCATGTGCCGGTGCTGCTGTACAGCGGCGATGGCGACAAATTGGTCGCCGTGGACAAGAACGCCGCCGCCCTGGCGCGCAAACTGCCAGAGCCACCGGACTTCAAACTGTTGGCGGGGGCAGGGCACTTCGTGTTCATGGCGCCGTGTGACAGCGACCAATTGGTGGCGATGCCCGCTATTTGCACCGACGCCGACGGTGTTGACCGTGAAGGCATCCACCGCGACCTGATTTCAGAGGCGGGGCGCTTCTTCTCCCACACCCTGGGCCAATCGACCCGTGCCGGTTTACAGACCGCCGATCAGTAAGCGCGGCGCTTGAGCAGCACGGTCAGGGCCAGCGCCGTGACCGACAGCAGCGCGGCGCAAAAGAAGATCCAGCCGTAGCCCAGGTTCAGCGCTACGGCGCCCATCAATGGCCCGGCGATCGCCAGGGCCAGATCAAAAAACACCGCATACGCACTCAACCCGGCGCCACGGCTGCTATTGGGTACCTGTTTGATGGCCTCGACGCCCAGCGCCGGGTACACCAGCGACAAGCCGAACCCGGTCAGCCCGGCGCCAATCAAGGCCACGCCTGTTGAGGGCGCCAGCCACAGCAGCGTCAGGCCCAGGGTTTCGATGGTCATGCAGGCAATCGCGGCAGTGAACCCGCCAAAACGGCTGATGGCCGAGATAAACACCAGGCGCGACAGGATAAAACACAGGCCAAACACCGTGAGGCAGTACGCCGCGCCGGCCCAGCCGCGATTGAGGTAATACAGGGTGATGAAGGTGGTCAGCGTGCCGTAGCCAATCGACGCCAGGCACAGGCTGGTGCCAAACGGCGCGATACGCCCGAACACCGCCCAAAACGGCAGCCGCTCGCCGCGTACCACCGGCACCGAGGGCTTATTGCGGATCAGTACCAGGCCCAACGCCGCCAACACGGTGAGGGCGATGCCGAGGCTGGTGTAGCCATAGTCGGCGACCATCACCACGCCCAGCGGCGCGCCGATGGCGATGGCGCCGTAGGAGGCGATGCCGTTCCACGAAATCGAGCGCGCCGTGTGCTCGGCGCCGACCGCGCCCATGCACCAGCTGATGGTGCCCACGCCGATCAAGCCTTGGGCCACACCCAGCAGCAGCCGGCCGATGATCAGGATACCCAGGCTCAAGGCGGGCAGGCTTTCGAACAAGGTGGCGAAAAACGTCAGCACGCCACTGACCAGAATACCGGCCAGGCCCAGCACGATGGCGCGCTTGGTGCCGACGTTGTCGGACATACGCCCGGCCATTGGGCGGCTGAGCAGGGTGGCCAGGTACTGCGAACCGATGGTGACCCCGGCGACCACGGCGCTGAAGCCCAGCTGCTCATGCACATAGCCTGGAATGACCGCAATCGGCAGGCCGATGCAGATGAAAGCGATGAAGGTGTAGAAGACGATGGAGACGATCTGCAGGGTGATCGACAGGGAACTGGGGGCGGCGGCAGGCATGGTCACTCGTTCGCGGGCGGGCGGTGACGGCATGATGGCAAGGGCGTGGGGGAAAAGGAAGCAGGCTAACTAGTTTGTTTGATCAGCGAGCAGGCTTGATGTGGCAGGGGGGTTGTTGTGGCGAGCAGGCTTGCCCTGCGTTGGGCTGCGCAGCAGCCCCAATAAAAAACACCGCGTTCTGCCAGGCAAAACGCGGTGTTTGATTTCAGGGCCGCTTCGCCGCCCAACGCAGGGCAAGCCTGCTCGCCACAGTGGCGTTACTTAGAACACCACGCCTTGGCTACGCAGGTAGTCGTCATAGGTGCCGCTGAAGTCGATCACGCCGTTGGCGCTCAACTCGATGATGCGGGTGGCCAGGGACGATACGAACTCGCGGTCGTGGCTGACGAAGATCAGCGTGCCCGGGTAGTTTTCCAGCGCCAGGTTCAGCGCTTCGATGGATTCCATATCCAAGTGGTTGGTCGGTTCGTCCATGATCAGCACGTTCGGCTTTTGCAGGATCAGCTTGCCGAACAGCATGCGGCCTTGCTCACCGCCGGAGATAACCTTGACCGACTTGAGGATCTCGTCGTTGGAGAACAGCATGCGGCCCAATGTGCCGCGAATCATCTGTTCGCCCTGAGTCCACTGACCCATCCAGTCGAACAGCGTGACGTCGTCTTCGAAGTCGTGCGCGTGGTCCTGAGCGTAGTAGCCCAGTTCGGCGGCGTCGGTCCACTTGATGCTGCCGGCGTCCGGGGTCAATTCATTGACCAGGGTGCGCAGCAGGGTGGTCTTGCCGATACCGTTCGGGCCGATGATCGCAACACGCTCGCCGGCTTCAACCTGGAAGCTGAAGTCTTTGAACAGTGGCTTGCCGTCGAAACCCTTGGCCATTTTTTCGACCATCACTGCCTGGCGGTGCAGCTTCTTGTTCTGATCGAAACGGATGAACGGGCTCACGCGGCTCGAAGGCTTGACCTCGGCCAGCTGGATCTTGTCGATCGCCTTGGCACGGGAGGTGGCCTGCTTGGCTTTCGAGGCGTTGGCCGAGAAGCGGCTGACGAACGATTGCAATTCGGAGATCTGCGCCTTCTTCTTGGCGTTGTCCGACAGCAGTTGCTCGCGGGACTGGGTCGCCACGGTCATGTACTCGTCGTAGTTGCCCGGGAACAGGCGCAGCTCGCCGTAGTCCAGGTCAGCCATGTGGGTGCACACGCTGTTCAGGAAGTGACGGTCGTGAGAGATGATGATCATCAGGCTGGAACGCTGGGTCAGGATGTTTTCCAGCCAGCGAATGGTGTTGATGTCCAAGTGGTTGGTCGGTTCGTCGAGCAACAGCACTTCAGGGTCGGAGAACAGCGCCTGGGCCAGCAACACCCGCAGTTTCCAGCCTGGGGAGACTTCGCTCATCGGGCCGAAGTGCTGTTCCAGGGGAATGCCCAGGCCCAGCAGCAGCTCACCGGCGCGGGATTCGGCAGTGTAGCCGTCCATTTCGGCGAATTCGGTTTCCAGCTCGGCCACGGCCATGCCGTCGTCTTCGCTCATTTCCGGCAGCGAGTAGATGCGGTCGCGTTCAGCCTTGACCTTCCACAGCTCTTCGTGGCCCATGATCACGGTGTCGAGCACGGTGAATTCTTCGTAGGCGAACTGGTCCTGGCGCAGCTTACCCAGGCGTACGTTCGGCTCCAGCATGACCTGGCCGCCGGACGGATCGAGGTCGCCGCCAAGGATTTTCATGAAGGTCGACTTGCCGCAACCGTTGGCACCGATCAAACCATAACGGTTGCCGGCGCCGAATTTGACCGAGACATTCTCGAAGAGCGGCTTGGCGCCGAACTGCATGGTGATGTTAGCTGTGGAGATCAATTACTTTACCTATCAATGGGTTGCGAGCGTGGCGGCAGGAGCCTTCAGGCATGCGTCAACAGCGACATCAAGGCGCGAAACCCGGTCGCTGAGCAGAAAATTTTGGATGTGTGTTGGAATTTGGCGCGCATTGTCGCATATGTCAGGTGACAGTTGTAATGCGTGCGAACGATGGTTTTGCCAATGTCTCCGGCATGGCCAGCCATAACAGCGCCAAAGCCAGCGCCGCAACGGCGGCCAGGGTCAGGAATGCCGCGTTGTAACCGGCCTGTTGCACCACGAATCCGGCCAGGCTGGTGCTCAGCGCCGCGCCCAGGCCAAACACCGTGGACAGTGCGCCCAGGCTGACGTTGAAGCGGCCCGTGCCTTGGGTCAGGTCCTTGACGATCACCGGGAACAGCGCGCCGAAAATCCCTGCGCCGATGCCGTCAAGCATCTGCACGGCCACCAGCCAATAAGGGTCGCTGGACAAGGTGTACAACACGCCGCGCAGCGGCAAAATCATGAAGCCGGCCAGCAACAGTGGTTTGCGCCCCCATACGTCGGCTTTGCTGCCCACCAGCCAGGCCATCGGCACCATCACCAATTGCGCCGCGACAATGCATGCCGAGGTCAGCGGCGTGGCCATTTGCAGGTTGATCTGCGAGAGCTTCTGGCTGACCAGCGGCAGCATCGCGGCATTCGCCAAGTGGAACAGCGCGCAGCAGATGGCGAACAGCAGCAGCGGGCGGTTGGCCAGCAGCACTTTCACGCCGGAAGGTTGTTCATGCTCACTGCTGTGAGCCGGGTCGAAGCCGCGCGCGACTTCGTGGTCAATCGCCGAGGCCGACACACAACTGACCGCGACGATACTGGCCAGCGCCATAAACGCCATCAGGTAAAACACCACCACCGGGCCGAACAGGTAGGCCAGGCCGCCCGCCAGCAGCGCGGCCACGGCGTTGCCGGCGTGGTTGAAGGTTTCATTGCGCCCGGTGCGGCGGGTGAAGGCGCGCGGCCCGGTTATCCCAAGAGAGATGGCCGAAATCGCCGGGGCAAACACCGACGCGGCGACAGCACTGGCCGCCTGTGTCACGGCCACCCAACTGAATGAGCTGACAAACGGCAGCACCAGGCAACTGACGGTTACCAGGATGGCGGCCACCGCTATCACCGCACGCTTGCTGCGCGTGCGGTCGATCAATGCGCCCGCCGGGCCTTGGGTGAGCAACGCGGCGATACCGGCCAGAGTCATGACCACGCCGATGCTGGCCGGGTCCCATTTGTGCACGGCCAGCAGGTAGATCGCCAAATAAGGGCCGAGGCCGTCACGCACATCCGCCAGGAAGAAATTCAGGCTGTCCAGGGACAAGGTATTGCGCAGGTCGGAGTGATTAGCCACGGCGATATCTTCGGCAAGGGTGTCCAGGGGCTGAACACTCATTGGCTTAGTGACCTGCGGGCCTGGCTGGAAGTTTCGCGCCCCGGAAGGTTTCATCCGAGCGGTATGCATCTAGGCCTACGTCTGCGGTCTACCCGTCCGACACTGCGTGCTGATAACGCTGATAAATTCCTGGCTTGATTCGTGGAAGGCTGTTCCTCCCTTCCACAATCTCTGCGGAATCACAGGAGTATCCAGTCATGGCGCAAATCAAACCGGCACTGCCTTCCACGGGGTACGAGGTGGTCCAACGTGTTCTCGACGATAGTCAGCGCGGCGGTGGGAAAACATCGGAATACGGTGATCCTTCTCTGAACGGCGCAGAGGTTGCTCAACGGCTAAACCGATATGGTAAACACTGGCCCGACAGCAATCACAATGGCAAGACTGAGCTGACTTTTGAGTTTTCCACCTCGATGCCACCGGCGTCAGACGAAAACCAGGAAGAAATGGGCGAATACAAGGTCGAGCGAACCGTACCCTTAACCCTGGGGCAGAAAGCGTTTGTCGGGAAGGTGCACCAGGAGTATGCCGATGTCGCTAATGTTACGTTCACTGAAAAAACCGCTGGCGCCAGTGAGGGGCATCTGACCTACAGAGGCTACAGCACCGGCGACCAAGTCAGTGAGTTCGCTGGGTTTGCTCACATGCCGGAACCGAAGGATCCTGCGCAGGGTACGGTTTGGATGCGCCATCTGGATCAGACGACCAAATTCGGCAACTGGGCGGATGATGACAAACGTCAAATCAGCGACGAAAAGTGGCGTTCGACGCTGATTCATGAGGTGGGTCATGGCCTTGGCCTGGGGCATTCGCACGCAGAGGGCGAGGAAGAGCTTGAACCTTATTATTATGCGGAAGATACGAAAAACTACACGGTCATGAGCTACAACGTACCCTTGCTGAGTGAGGCTGGAGAGACTGTCTATCCAGCCAGTCTGATGATGGACGATATGGCGGCAATTCAATCAGCCTACGGCGCCAATTACGCCACTCGTAACGGTGATACGACCTACGGTTTTAACTCCAATACCGAGCGCGATCAATACAGCCTGAAGTCGGCCGAAGACAAGCCGCTATTTGCAGTGTGGGACGGCGGCGGTTGGGACTCGCTCGACTTTTCCGAATTCAGCCAAAACCAGACGATAAATCTTAATGCGGGTTCCTCTTCTGACGTAGGGGGGTTAATAGGAAACGTCAGCATCGCCAAGGGTGTGACCATCGAAGAGGCCAAAGGCGGCAAAGGTGAGAATACTCTGATCGGCAATAACGCCTTCAATGTTCTGCGGGGCGGCCCGAGCAACGATATCCTGTTTGGCGGCAGTGGCGGGGCACAGATGTGGGGCGGCAAGGGTGCAAACACCTTTGTCTTTGATACCAGCTCCAGCGGTAAAGCGAACTGGGTGATGGATTTTGTCAGCGGCAAAGACAAGCTCGATTTCTCTGGCTTGCGCCAGCAGTTGGGCCCTCTGAACTTTGTGTCCACGCTGCCGCATGACCACAGTAAAGCGCAAGATCCGCTCAGCCCGACGTTTATCACCCGCCCGGGTGATGTGTTGGTGACCTACGACGCAGCCTTTCAGCGAACGCACTTCAGGATGGATACCACGGGGAATGGCAAAATGGACATGCACATTGATGTGCAAGGAAGAGTTGCTCGCGAAGATATCGTCGTATAAAAAAAAAGCCCGCCAGGAGAGGCGGGCCAAATGATTCACTGGAGTAGGTAGGCCTTACCCTATAGGCCAGAAAGTGAAGGCCGTGTGAAAACCGTGTCGCACATTCGGATGCGCGCGGCTCAGCCCCTGCGTACAAACGTGCGCATGGTTTGCCCAGGCCCGGTGCTGAACACCGTCGGGCGGGGCATACCCGCATCGGCGGCAATAAACACAAAATCATCGCCTTCAAGGCGGTAGCTGGCGGGCAATGGCTTGCCGGCGTCTTCGCCTATCGCGTCAACCCAGGTAATGCTCTTGGGCGTGGTGGTGCTGTCGAGGGTAAATCGACCGGCGAGCAGCAACTCGTCGTCTGTCGTGCGCACTTCAAAGCAGTCGCCGGTGATGGTGGTCAGGGCGCCCGGTGCGCTGTGGGCATCAACCGGGTTGAGTACGCCGCTGTCTTCGAGCGCGGTTTGCTCCCAACTGCCTTGAAGTGCCTGGTAATCGCTGTTTGAAAGGAATGACATACAAAATCCATTTTGCTGAAGGAAAGTTCTTGCAGTGCAGCATGGCGCGCCTGGCAAGACAAGTGCGGGTGTTGATCCAGCACAATGAGTGGACAGCTTTTCACAATTCTTAGTTAACCTTTGGTTACAAACTGTGGCTAAATAACTGCCAATGGTCATGAACCGGTGCTCCCATCGCCGGTCGTGCCGCGTATTTGTGAATTGTGATTTCAGGTGCTGCTTATTCAATCCTCGGCCGTTGTGGGCACGCAGGAGCAGCCTGTTCTCTCTACTGACGTGTGACGAATCCCTTGAAACTCATCATTGTTGCTCTCTACGTTGCCTCCATCGCGTATGTTCACCTGCGTGGTCGGGTGCGACACAAGCTGGGTCGCCAGCTTAGCGACCACTCGACGTTCCTGGCGCCGATCAACTGTTTTCTCTACTTGTTCTCCAGGCAGCCAAGCCGCCCGTTCCTGTCGCCTGCCGACTTTCCGGACCTGAGCCCACTGCAGGAACACTGGGAGGAAATCCGCCAGGAAGGCCAGAACCTGATGCGCATGGGCGAGATCAAGCGCTCGGAGCAGTACAACGATGTGGGTTTCAACTCGTTCTTCAAGTCAGGCTGGAAGCGCTTTTACCTCAAGTGGTACGGCGACAGCCACCCGTCGGCGATGAAGCTCTGCCCGCGTACCACCGAGCTGGTGCAAAGCATCGGCTCGATCAAGGCGGCGATGTTCGCCGAGTTGCCACCGGGCTCCAAGCTGGTGCGCCACCGCGACCCGTACGCGGGTTCCTACCGTTATCACTTGGGCCTGGACACGCCTAACGATCCTGGCTGCTATATCAATGTGGATGGCGAAAGTTACTACTGGCGCGACGGCGAGCCGGTGATGTTTGATGAGACATACATTCACTACGCGGAAAACACCACGCAGCAGAACCGCATCATCCTGTTCTGCGATATCGAACGGCCGATGAAGTACCGCTGGGCGGCGGCGTTCAACCGCTGGTTCAGCCGTAACGTGATGGCCGCGGCGGGGTCGCCGAACGATGATGGCGACAAGACCGGCGGCCTGAACCGTGCGTTTACCCGCCTGTACAAGATCCGCCTGCGTGGCAAGGAGCTGAAAAAGCGCAATCGTGCACGTTACTACCTGGAAAAGTGGGCGATTTTTGCAGGTTTGGCGCTGATCTTCATCCTCATCTAAAGCCCGCTTGGGCGCGACTTACTGCGGTGGTGTCGCGCCCAGCTTGTCCCACATCTTCTTGCTGATCTTCTGCCGGTTGGCATAACCGGCCCACGGGTCGCCTTTCAACGTGTCCAAACGCTCGTGCAAGTTGGCGACTGTCCACTGCTGCGCGCCGCGCAAGCCTTTTAATTCCTCCCGACTGACCGGCACTGACACCGGCAGGCCAGGTCGCGCCCGTACCGAGTAGGCCGCCACCGTGCTCGCGCCTCGGGCGTTACGCAGGTAGTCGATAAAGATCTTGCCCACGCGGTTCTTGGGGCCGGAAGTGGCGGTAAAACGTTCGGGCAACTGCACGGCCATGAATTGCGCGATGGCTTTGGCGAACGCCTTCACCGTGTCCCAGTCATCCCGGCGCGCCAAGGGCACGACCAGGTGCAGACCTTTGCCGCCGCTGGTTTTTACGAACGCCTCCAGGCCCAACTCGTCGAGCACCGACAACGTCAGTTGCGCCGCCTCCAGCATGGCTTTCCACGGCAGCGCCGGGTCCGGGTCGAGGTCGAGCACAAACAGGTCGGGCGTTTCGATTTTGTCCGAGGTCGCGCCCCAGGTGTGCAACTCGACGGTGCCCATCTGCACGGCGCCGATCAACGCTTTGCTGGTGTCGATCTCCAGCAGGCGCGCATGGCCCGGGTCCAGTGCCTGGTCCAACTGCTTGATATGGGGAATGGCCAGGTGCTCAGAATGCTTTTGGAAGAACTGTTCGCCTTCAATGCCTTCCGGCGCGCGCAGCAGCGACACAGGCCGGTGGCGCAGAAACGGCAGAAGCCACGCGCTGATGCTGGCGTAGAAGTCGGCCAGTTGCTGTTTTTGCGTGCCGCTTTGTGCGTCGATCACCCGGTCCGGGTGGGTGATGGTCACGCCGCTGCCGGCCTTTTTCGCGGGCGCCGGCTGTGTGACGGATTTGGCTTTGCGCGGCAGCTCATGAATGATCTGCGCCACCGGTTTGTCGGTGCGCAGCGCAATAAATGAGGCCTGGCGCACCACGCCTTCACGGGTCCATTCGGCGAAATTCACTTCACCCACCAGCTTCGGTTCAACCCAGTGCACGCCGCGCGCCTGGGTGCTGGTCAGTGGTTTTTGCAGCGGCGAGGTCTTGCGTTCCAGGGGCGTGAGTTGCGCGTAGATGTTCTTCAGCGCCGCCTGATCAAAGCCGGTGCCGACGCGCCCGGCATACACCAGCCCGGAATCGTCATTTACCGCCAGCAGCAGCGCGCCAAAGCCACTGCGCGAACCTTGCGGGCGTGTGTAGCCGACAATCACGAACTCTTGACGCAAACGACATTTGAGCTTGATCCAGTCGGCATTGCGACTGGACACATAGTGGCTGCCGACGCGTTTGCCGATCACGCCTTCCAGCGCCAGGTCGCAGGCACTTTCGAAGATGTCACGCTGGTTGGCGGCGAAGGCTTCGGAGAAACGCAGCAATTTACTGCGGCTACCCGACAACGCCGCTTTGAGCGCGGCGCGGCGCTCCTCCACGGGGGTTTTGCGTTGATCCTGGCCGTCGAGAAACGGCGCATCGAACAGGTAATACACGATATCCAGGCTGCGGCCGATATCGAAGGCATTTTGCAGCGCCTGAAAGTCCGGCAAGCCATCTCCGTTAAGGCTGACCACTTCGCCGTCGAGCCAGCTGTCTTTGAGCTTGAGCGCCTGCAGGGCCTTGACCTGGCGCGGCAGGCGGTCGGTCCAGTCATGGCCGTTGCGCGTGAACAGGCGCACTTCACCGTCGCGAATACGCGCGAGCATGCGGTAGCCGTCGAATTTGATTTCGTACTGCCAGTCGCCGTCGGGGGCGCGGTCGACCAGGGTCGCCAGTTGCGGCGTGAGCTGGTCGGGGAGGGCAGTTGGGGTTTTCTGGCGTTTCGCGGGCTTTTTCGGTTTGCCGACCGAAGCGTCGCTGAGCACGCTTTTGGGCTGGTCCTGGACAATATCGTAATCGCTCGCGGGCCGGGCTTGCTGATCCTTTTCCTTGATCAGTAACCACTGTTCCTTATCGCCGCTGCCCTTCAGGCGCGTGCGCACCAAGGCCCAGTCGCCGGAAAGTTTTTCGCCGACCAAGGTGAATTTGAGTTTGCCGGCCGCATAGGCCTTGTGCGGGTCGTCATGGGGTTGCCAGACGCCACGGTCCCACACGATCACATCGCCGGCGCCGTATTGCCCGGCAGGAATGCTGCCCTCGAAGTTGCCATAACTGAGCGGATGATCTTCCACGTGCACGGCCAGGCGTTTCTGGGTCGGGTCCAGGCTTGGGCCTTTGGGCACGGCCCAGCTTTTGAGTACGCCGTCGAGTTCCAGGCGAAAGTCATAGTGCAGGTTGCGCGCGTCGTGCTTTTGAATCACGAAGGACAATGCCGAGGCTTTGCGTTTGCCGGCAGGCGCGCTGCCGGCGGGCTCGGCGGTGATCTCGAAGTCGCGTTTGCGGTTGTATTCGCTCAGGGGCTTTGCCATGTCGATCTCCAGCAAATGGCAGGCTCAAGAGGCCTTTTTGGTGGACTTTTTCGCCGCAGGCTTTTTCGTCGTGCTTTTAGTTGCGGGCTTGCCGGCCAGGCTGCGTTTGAGCAGCTCGGTGAGGTCGATGACGTCCGCCGATTTGCGCTCCTCGCTGCCTTCCTGGCTTTCCACATCTTCGATTTTGCCGGCCTTGGCCTTTTTCGCCACCAGCGCCATGATCTTCTCCCGGAAACTGTCGCGGTACTCGTCGGGCTGCCAGTCGGCGCTCATGTCTTCGACCAGGCGCTTGGCCATGTCCAGCTCGCCTTTGGCCAGGCTGGGTTTGGTCACGTCGGTACCCAGTTCAAGCTCGTCGAGGCTGCGCACTTCGGCGGGCCAGCGCAGCATCACCAATACCAGGGCTGAATCAAGCGGCATTAACGCGGCCAAGTGCTGCTTGGTGTGCAGCACCACATTGGCCAGCGCGACCTTGGCGGTTTTTTTCAGGGTTTCGCGCAGCAGCGCGTAGACCTTGCCGCCGCGTTTGTCCGGCGCCAGGAAGTAGGGCGTATCGATATTTTGCAGCGGGATCTGGTCGGCGGCGACAAAGGCGATGATTTCGATGGTCTGGGTCGACTTGGGGTGAGCAGAGCGAATTTCGTCTTCGCTCAGCACCACGTAGCGGCCTTTCTCGAAGGCCACGCCCTTGACGATGTTCTCTTTGGTGACTTCCTTGCCGGTGGTCTTATTGATGCGCTTGTAGCCCACTGGGTCCATGCTGCGTTTGTCCAGCCAGTCGAAATCAACGCCTTGAGAGGACGTGGCCGACACCAGCGATACCGGGATATGGACCAAGCCGAAACTGATGGCGCCTTTCCAGATTGCCCTTGGCATAGCTGCGATTCCTTGAGAAGAGACTGTGTGCTGGTGACTCGCAGGCGTGCGCAAAAGTTTCGATGGGCAGATGCGCGGACAGATCGTGTTACACCTGATGAGAAAGTATTTAGTGTCGAAAGCCGAACCCAAGGCGTAGCGTGTTATCGAAAGCTCGTACAACTCGCCCCAGAGAGGCTTTGTGATGAACAGCTGTGTGCGTTACCTCACCGTACTCGCGTTGGGCCTGGCACTTGCGCCATTGGCCCAGGCGCAGAACCTGCCCGGCACCTACGACACCAACAACAGCCCTATTTATCGGGCCAACCCCAACAGCATGCAGGGCACACAGCCCAATGCACCGGCTGGCCGCGGTATTCAAACCGGGCCGACCAGCCCCGCGCCGACCGTCGAAAACGGCGGCATCGGCAATCGCTATCCCACGCGCAACGCCGCGCCGAGCCGCCCTGCGACCGACACCAAAGCACCCACTTACGATGCCAACGGCAATCGCCGGTAAGGATTCTGTCTTATGTTTCTACGCAAAACCCTGCTAGCCGCTATTTGCGCAACCACGCTACTGCCACTCGTTGCGGCGCACGCCGCCGATGCCCAGCAATTCCCCAGTGAACAAGGCAGCATCACTGCCACCCCGATCGCCAAAGGTCTGGATCACCCTTGGGCGGTGGCGTTTCTGCCGGACAAACAAGGCTTCCTGGTGACCGAACGCCCAGGCCACCTGCGTTTTGTCAGCCCGGACGGCAAGCTCTCCGCACCACTGACCGGCGTGCCGCAGGTGTGGGCCAAAGGGCAGGGCGGTTTGCTCGATGTGGTGCTGTCGCCCGATTTCAAAGAGGACCGCATGGTCTACCTGTCGTACGCCGAAGGCGGCGGCGAGGGTGGCAAAGCCGGCACCGCCGTCGGGCGTGGGCGCTTGGCCGATGACTTGAGTGGTTTGAAGGACTTCAAGGTGATCCTGCGCCAGGAGCCCAAGCTCTCCACCGGCAATCACTTTGGCTCGCGCCTGGCCTTCGACCGTGACGGCTACCTGTTCGTGACCCTGGGTGAAAACAACGACCGCCCGACGGCCCAGGACCTGGACAAGCTGCAAGGCAAGGTGGTGCGCATCTTCCCGGACGGCCGTGTGCCGGATGACAACCCCTTCGTCGGCCAGCAGGGCGTACGCCCCGAGATCTGGTCCTACGGCCAGCGCAACCCGCAGGGGCTGGCGCTTAACCCGTGGAGCGGCACGATTTGGGAGAACGAACATGGGCCGCGTGGCGGCGATGAAATCAATATCATCGAGCGCGGCAAGAACTACGGCTGGCCGCTGGCGACCCATGGCATCAATTATTCGCTGACGCCGATTCCCGAGGCCAAGGGCAAGACGGTGGAAGGCACCGTACCGCCGCATCACGTGTGGGAGAAATCCCCGGGCATCAGCGGCATGGCGTTTTATGACGCCGACCGCTTCAAGGCATGGCAGCACAACCTGTTTATCGGCGCGTTGGCCAGCCAGGAGTTGATTCGCCTGCAGTTCGATGGCGACAAGGTGATTCATGAAGAGCGCTTGCTGGGAGGCTTGAAAGCGCGGATTCGCGATGTGCGGCAGGGGCCGGATGGCTTTTTGTACGTGCTGACCGATGAAGATAACGGCGTGTTGTATCGGGTGGGGTTGAATCAGGATTAAGCCGTGACAACAATCTAATGTGGGAGCGGGCTTGCTCGCGAAGGCGGCGGATCAGCCAATATATCGGTTGACTGACACACCGCATTCGCGAGCAAGCCCGCTCCCACATTTTGAATTGCGTGAGATTCAGAGACCCAGTTCAGACAGCCCCGGATGATCATCCGGGCGCCGCCCCAGCGGCCAGTGGAACTTGCGCTCGCTTTCCTTGATCGGCAGGTCGTTGATGCAGGCAAAACGGTTAGCCATCAAGCCATTCTCATCGAACTCCCAGTTCTCATTGCCGTAGGAGCGAAACCAGTTGCCGGAATCGTCATGCCATTCATAGGCATAACGCACGGCGATGCGGTTACCGGTGAATGCCCACAACTCCTTGATCAACCGATAGTCCAGCTCTTTGGCCCATTTACGGGTCAGAAACCCCTTGGCCTCTTCCCGGTTATGCGCAAACTCGGCGCGGTTGCGCCACTGCGTGTCCAGCGTATACGCCAGGGACACGCGTTGCGGGTCGCGGGAGTTCCAGCCATCTTCGGCCAGGCGAACTTTCTCGATGGCCGACTCGCGAGTAAACGGTGGCAGGGGCGGGCGTACTTCTGCGTTAGATGACATGGAGCAACTCCTGAAAGAATTAAGGCTTATCTAAGGTTGCGTGGCCTGTGCGTTCAAAGCGCCAATAAGGTTCGCGCCATGCATTGCGCATTATCCGCAGCGGTTGAATCGCCCATCACCAGGGCAACGGTAATGGCGCCATCGATCAGGATCAGCAGGTGCGCGGCCTGCTGTTCGGGTTCGGGGGTGCCATGTGCTTTACACAGTTCGAGCGCGTACTCGAACAGTTTCTGTTTATGCGCCTTGGCCAACAGGCGCACCGGGTTGTGCGGGTCGCCGGTTTCGCCGCTGGTGTTGATAAACGCGCAGCCGCGAAAGTCCGCCGAGCCAAACCAGGCCTTGAGGGCGCTGAACAGTGCGAGCAGGCGCTCACCACTGCCTTCGCTGCGCTCCACTTCGCTGCGCAGCCACTGCATCCATCGCGCGTCGCGGCGTTGCAGGGCAGCAATCACCAACTCATCTTTATTGGCGAAGTAGCGGTAAATACTTTTGCGCGACACGCCGGCAGTTTTCACCAGTAAGTCCATGCCGGTGGCGGCGATGCCATGCCGGTAGATCAACTTTTCGGTGACGTCGAGGATAATATCGCGGGTGTCATTGCTGGTGATTTCGTTCATGTTGCGTACAGTAGAATGATCGTTCTCCTTGGTCAATTAACTTTTTCCATCCAGGCCGACGAGACCTGAGCAGCCCCATGGTGTAAGCTCGGGGCCTCTTCGGATTCGACCCATTGCGAGCCTTATGCCGTCGTTCTTCAAACGCTCCCTGTTACCCAAACTGCGCGGTTTTCCACTGTCTCCCGAGGCCATCGAGGTGCTGTCCGGCGCCGCTGAGTTTCGTCGTTGCCTGCTGGAGAAAATCCCCCAGGCCACGCGGCGTATCTACATCGTTGCGCTGTACCTGCAGGAGGACGAAGCGGGCCAGGAGATCTACGACGCCTTGCACGCCGCCAAGGCGGCGCGGCCCGAGCTGGATATCGTGGTGGTGGTTGACTCGTTGCGCGCGCAGCGCGGCTTGATCGGTGCCGGCAAGCAGCCGGGTAACAGCGCCTGGTATCAGGCAATGACCCAAGCCCACGCCAGCGAAGTGCCGGTGTACGGCGTGCCGGTGCAAACCCGCGAGCTGTTCGGCGTGCTGCACCTCAAGGGCTTTGTGATCGACGACAGCGTGCTGTACAGCGGCGCCAGCCTGAACAACGTGTACCTGCACAAGTTCGACAAGTACCGCTACGACCGTTATCACTTGATCCATAGCCAAGCGCTGGCGGATTCAATGCAGCACCTGGTGGAGCACGGCCTGGTCACCTCCAAGGCGGTGCATCGACTGGACCTGCCGAACCCGCCCACCACGCGCAGCTTGCGCAATGACATCGGCGACCTGCGCAGCCGCCTCAAGCACGCCGCCTACGACACCACCACCGGGCTGTTGCCCAATGGGCATATGTCGGTGAGCCCATTGCTCGGCGTCGGCAAGAACAACCCGCTGAACCGGGTGATCCTGGAGCTGATTGCCAGTGCCCAGCATCAACTGACCATCTGCACGCCGTACTTCAACCTGCCGCTGCCGGTGACCCGGGAAATCAACCGCGCGCTGGCACGTGGCGTGAAGGTCGACATTGTCGTCGGCGACAAGACCGCCAACGACTTCTACATCCCGCCCAGCGAGCCGTTCAAGGTGATCGCGGCGTTGCCCTATTTGTATGAAATCAGCCTGCGCCGCTTCGCCAAGCGCCATCAGCCGATGATCGAAAGCGGCCAGCTGAACCTGCACCTGTGGCGCGACGGCGACAACACCTATCACCTCAAAGGCATGTGGGTCGACCAGCGCTACACCTTGCTCACCGGCAACAACCTCAACCCGCGCGCGTTCCGACTCGACCTGGAAAACGCCTTGCTGATCGATGACCCGCAAGGCCAGTGGCTGGCACCACGGCGCACCGAGCTGGCGCAGATTTTCGAGCACACCACGCGCATCGAGCGTTACCAGCAATTGCAGACATTGGTGGATTACCCGGCAGCGGTCGGCAAGTTCCTGCGACGGGTCAGTCGGGTGCGCATTGAGCGGTTGCTTTACCGAATTCTGTAAAGCACAGATTTCGTACGAATAACCGTCCGACAACCTTCACAGATTAGCGAGTTTGCCGGGTTTCATGGCGGGCTCAGGTTCGTACAGTTCCTCTCGACAGTTCTTAGGGACAAGAACTCTTACCACTCATTGGTACAGAGGAACTAGAAATGTCGAATATCTCGCCAAGCCATCAGGCCCCTAGGTTCACGCCAGCGTTACTGGCGTTCTCTCCCATTCCCGTCGCCAATCCTGCACCCGATACGGTTGTTCGCAGCAAGCGCAGCCTGGCAACTCAGGCATCCGACGGGCAGCCCTTTAACTGGACGCTCCAACCCTTGGCCACGCCCACGGCTGAGGCGTCGTCAAGCGCCGACCGCTTGCTGCAGACGGCGCTGGCTGGCTCGCCTTTGCGCAGCGCGGCAGACAGAAAAGTGCAGGTCCCACCCAACGCCACTGTGTTCCCGCTTTTCGACGCCTACCGGAGCGCGATCAATACGCCAGAAATTCAAGCCTGGTTGCGCAGCAAAGGCATTGCGCCGTCGACGTTGGTGGTCAAACACGGCTCGGTCAGTGGTAGCGTAACCCGTGACGGTGTGTCCAGCATTCAAACATTTACCACCGGCGATGCATCCGGTTGGTGGCAAGTCAGTGCAAGGCTACGTGCCGCTGCGCAGGCGCTTGACCCTGACGACCACGGCTTGCCGTACGTCAACGATGACAGCGATAGTTTTTCGCGCGACGCACTCCTGCGCTGGTATGGCGTGAAACCACCTGCCGACGCGAGTGACGTAAGCCGGGTCCAGCATGAGTTATCGACGCTCGACGGGTCCACGCTGGCGCCCCTCAAAAAGGCTGAGCTTGAGGGCCGGGCGCAAACGGCCCGGCGCGCCATCGGGGCTTTGGATGAGCGTGCGCACCTGGCTGATATCCTCAAACAACATCTCGCAGGCAAGCCAGACGACGAGCCGGTGGCGCTGGACGGCCTGGAAGTGCAGGTCAGCAGTACCTCGACGCTGGCGCGCAACGTCAACGGCAAGGTTGCGCTCGACGCCGCCCTGCAGTCCCATGGGCAGCCGCTGCCCAAGACCGTGGGTGAGTTGCGTAACGCCATCCGTTGGCTCACGGCCGCATTGCCGCCGCCGCCGGCCCAGGGCAACTATTCCCATCTGTTAGCGTACACCTGGGCACCCGGAAAACTGTCTGCCGCCGATAAGGCCGCTGTGGCTCACCTGAGCCATGACGACGATGATAATGATGAAGGCGAGTCGAGCGGGCTCAACCTCCTGCGTTTGCTCGGTGTTGATGGCATCCTGGGTGCAAACACCCCTGAAGCATTGCGTTCTCAAGCAGATGATTTTCTCGAGCGGATACTTCGAAACCCTGAGGCGTTGTTTTGGGGCGATCTTCTTGCCCAGGATCGGGATTTTCTTGGCGAGAACGGTACGTCACAGTTGTCGGACGCTGAGCGTGCGCAATGGATAATCGCCGCCATCAAGCTGCAGTTTGATCCTGACGCTCCTGGGCGCAAGGGTTCTATCGCCGGCTATGACCTCTATCAGCCTGGCAACAGCGGGCGAACCCTGGCCGAGGTGCGTAGGGATGTCGAAAACCACCTCAAGCAAAAAAATCCACTGCTCGATCCCAGGGCCGCGCCATTGGTGGCCCATCTATTTCTGGCGAGCGCGGCGCCGGAGTTTCTGGTGCCCGGCACGCCAGCGACCCTGCGCATAGGCTCCACCGAGTGGGCGGATTTGCGCCTTGCCGTCACCTTGGCCGAGCGCCAGGGCGGCGCGGGCTGTTCGCGCTCCATGAGTTATCAGGAAATCATCGCCCTCAGTCGGTTGGATCCGCGCACCCCGGAAGAAGCGGCGGTGCTGGACAACTATGGGGTCGACGTCTTGCTCGATTGGGGCCTGATGCGCGGGCTCTACGCCAAGCCGGCGGACGACCGCTACACACCCGAGCACTATCAGCAAGCCGCTGCAGCCTTCAACGCCGAACGCGAGCAAATGCTGCAAGCCCTCGAGCTATTGAGCGCAGCGATGCCGACCCGAGAAGACCTGGCGATCGCAAACCTGCAAAAAGAGTTTCCAGGCCTTGGCGCCAAGCAGATAAAAGCCTTGAGGGTGTTCATCGCCGACCCGCAAACACGTCGAAAAATGAGTCATCTGGAGCCGAAGATGCGTTCTTTGGTCGAGACGTACATGACCGGCGACCTGACCCAGGATCGCTGGATGCTGTTGGGCCCCGGGGAGGACGCGCCGCAACCTGCCCGCAAGAAAACCCCGTATGCGCCTGAGCCCAAACTGAGCCCGGCCCAACAAGCGGCTGTTGATGCAAACGTTCAGGCGTTGAATGCCAAGATCGCCAACTTGCCGGATGTGCAGGCCCAGGTACCCGTTGAAGTCGACCGCTACCTGGCCAATCTCATGCAGGGGTTGAGCAGCACCACGGCACGAATGATTGCGAACCTGTCATTGCCTGTTCGTCAGGCCCTGCAGTATGGCGAGGTCAAACTGTTCGCCCTGCGCGAGCAAACCGATGAAGTCCTCGTACTGGACGAAACGCCCGGTCACGTCGAAGCGCGGCGAGGGCGCAAAGGTACGTTGGTAGAGTGCACATTCCAGGGCGTGACGCGTTTTCTTGAAGTGTTTGCGGACAAGTTTCTGATCGTTGAACGTGACGACTTGGTCGCGCCGTTAACGCTGGGGGGCACGCTTGAGGATCATAGGAAAACCTATGGCCCCTGGGCGCCATCGGACGTACATAAACTGATTGGCAGGGAACAGCCCTATGATTTCAACGCCTACAGTTCCGACGCCAAGCCTGCGCCTGGGGTGACATCCAAGGGCATCATTATCGACCAATTGGGCGACGCACTGCCCGCCGATCCATCTGTGGCGCAAGGTGACGGCGCTGTTCCAGTCCCCAACAGTTTTTCCTCGGAGCGAACGCAGGCGATCGTCAGGCGCATCATGTACGGCAACTTCGTCCATCACCGTGACACGGTAGTAAAGCTCGCCCAGGGCGAGTTGAAGCTGGAGCAACGGCGCGAAATGTTGCGGCAAAACGACCGCATATTGCTCGGCATGATCCCCTTTGTCGGGGCAATCATTGAGCTGGCCAAGGGCAACATTGTTGAGGGTACGCGAGGGCTGATCCTCGATACTGTCGGCGCTTTTATAGGCGGCGCAGGGTCAGCCACAGGGGCTTTGATCAAATCCACAAAAGTCGTTGCGCCTTTCGGTGCCAAGGCTTTTCGTGTTCTGGAAAAGGGCATCGTCGTCGTCAGTGGTTTTTTGAATCCGCTGGATGGCGCGGCGGACCTGCTGCACGGCGCTGCTAGAGGTGTCATCGCGGTGCCCAAACTGCTGAACAAGGCACCGAGGCCCTTGCTGTTGAGCACGCTGGGAGCCGTGGAGGAAAAGTTGCGCCTGTGCCTTGGCGTGCACAGCGGGTTGTTGAACCGTTCGCCGGCCGCTCATGGCGGTAGCAGGCAGCCCCCGACTCAGGCGGTGAACAACCATTCGGTAGCGGTTGACGCAGTGCCGGTCGATGACAAGTTGTATGCGGCCAACCCCCGCAACGGCTTGCCCCTCGGTACGCCGCTGGACGGGGTTCAACTGCTGGGCGCAAAGGCGGCGTAGGAACATGCCCCGCGCCCCCTTGGGGCGCGGGGTGCCGGCTGCTTTAGCTCGGATAATTTCCCTCGATACATTGAGAAACCCCCTACGCCTTAACTTGGCGTTTCTTAATATTTTCGTAATTGACTGTTTTTACGGACAAAAACTCTCATCACTCCAACCGGAAGAGAGACATTTGCAATGTTGCCAATCCCTGCGAACGGTAATGTCACGTTTTTTGGTCAGCCTTTAAGTCCCCGAGTACCGCAACCGCCCCAGCACCGCCCTGATGAACCTGCCGCGTCCACGGCTCCTGCTGTCAACCCGCGTCCCGATCGCTCCCAACCTTTCAATTCCCCATCGCTGCGTCAGCTGCGGCTCCAGGATCAGGCCGGCCGGCCCAAACGTGATACCGCCGCTCAAGGCACAGACGTGCCCGCCACCCGTCAAAAAGAAAGGCGCCGCTACCCCGCCAGGGCCGACGCTGAAAAGGCCGATACCAAGCTGCAGAAAAACCTGGTCCAGTGGCTGAAAACCGGCAAGCCGAACGAAAACGTCATTCCTCAAAAGTCATCCGTTGCGCCTTTCATCGCTATGTACAACCAGGCGCTGAATGAGCCCTCTGTACAAGCCTGGTTCAGCGCTCAAGGGTTGATACCCGCAACCATACGGGTATTCAGCGATTGCGTGGTGGGCACGGTGATGCGCGAGGGTAAAGCAATCATCCAGCGTTTTTCTACCACCGATGGCTCCGGCTGGGGGCAGGTCAGCCACACGATCAATGCGCTGCAAAAAGTGCTGTCGCCGAGTGATCTGGGGCTTCCCGGCACCCCGGATTTCGCTTCAATCGGGCGCGATGTGTTATTGGATTTTTACGGCGTAAAACCACCCCTGAATGAAAAGGCCGCGCCGAAATTGGCCAAGCATCTTAGACAGGAGGGCTGGCCCACGATTGCCCAAACGGCACGCGACGGTTGGGAGGGCCAGTTCAACGCGCTGCTCCAGCATCGTCACGATAGCGCCGTACGCACGCGTCTGGTCGAACAGTTTCAATCGCAGTTCACGACTGAACCCAATGAATACGTGATTGAGCTGGATAATCAGGCCGTCGCCATTGAGCCTGGGTCCAGCCTTGATCGGCGCAGTCATAAAGCACGCCAGTTGTTTCTCGAATTCCTGGCGTCTCCCACATTCCAGGCCTTTGTGAAGAAAGCCGGTTTTGAGCTTCCCGGCAGCGAATTCAGGATGAGCGAATTCAGGCTGTCGGAGGGCGAACTGCAGATGCGCAATCTCGCCGGTGAATGGGTTTCCCTTCAGAACGCGTTCGACGATGAGGTCGAGCGCGCGTCCAGAGTCGACGACCCCCAAGGGCATGCCGCCCGCAAGATGAATGCGGATTTCGACCAGTTGGTGAAAATGAGCGAAAAAACCGGCAATGCGCTGTACAACACGCGCACTTATGACGCGCGTCAGACCCTGGCGTTTTATACACCTGACACGCCGAAAACCGTCGGCCAGTTACGCGCAACCCTGGGATGGCTCGGCAATCAATTGCCAGCCCCTGCGCTGGCAGGTGACTACGCCAGCATGACGCCTTACGGGGAAGATCAGGGAGGCCTGACGGAGCAGGCCCTACAAGCGCTGAAAGGCCAGTCGGCGCAGGTCATGACTGCCTTCAAGGACTTTTCCAGGGCGCCCTCGGGGTTTCAGTCCTACCCGGACCCGGACCGTCAGCTGGCTGAATTTTTTGATTCGCCGCAGGCCGTCGCGCTCGCCGAGCACATCGCCAAGTCCCTCAAGCTGTTTGCCGTGGCCGATGGTCAGGCGCTGCCTAGGGCCGAGCGCCATCAACTGTTGGCCACAGCACTCAAGCTCAATGTGGATGCGCCTGTGCCAGGCCTTCCAGGGAACGTGGCCGGTTACTCGCTGTATCAGCCGGACAATATGGGCCGTACGCTTAAAGAGGTACGACAGAGTGTCGAGCAGCATTTGGAGGGCAAAGGCGTCGACGCTAAGGTCTCGGCCCTGATGGCCCACCTGTTTATGGCTCAGTCGGCACCCGAGATGCTGGTCAAGAGAGACCCGGCCATCGCCGCCGATGCTGCGCAGGCGTTCAATCAGGACCCGGAAAACATCAAGGTCGGCTCCACCGGCTGGATGAACCTGCGCCTGGGGTGTGCAATCGCGGGCGATTCGCGCGTGAATTTTACGCAAGCGCTGGCGCTGGCACGCCAGGACATTACCGGGCCTGAACAGGAAGCGTTGCTCAAGGAGCTGGGCGTGCAGTCACTGTTGGACTGGGGGGTGATGTCGGGGATATTTCCCGCGAGTTCAGATGGCAAATACTCGCCGGGTGACTACGAGGCCGCGGCGACAGCCTTTACCACGCGTGAAAACCAGACGCGTGAGGCTTTTGCCACGTTAATGAGCGAGCCGCCCACCCAGGCAAGCCTGCTGGTCGAACAACTGGCGATACTGTTCCCGGAAATGACCCAGGAGGAAATTCGCAACATCACGCTGGATGGCTACCCCCCGACAAGCATTGCTGCGGCTGCTTTCGAGAAAAGGTCATATAACCTCAAATCGAAAAAGTTGATCGACGTGATTCTGATGAATCAAAGCGAAAATAAGCCGGCGCTGGGCACACTTGAGAAATGGACGGACGGCGCGTTTATACACCCCAAAGTGTCTCTTGCCGAGTTCAGAGAGCGCATCAAGCAATTACCCAGGATCGAGCCGTTGGTGGCGCCAGCTGTCGACACGTACATCGCGGCCACCCGAGCAGCCCAGGCCACCGCATTGAAGCTGATGTTCACGCAATTGACCCTCGAGCAGCGCATGGCGTTGGAGCGATCGCCGCAAATCGAGTGCTTTACCTTAAGGGCGCCGACTGGCGACGATTTGAAGCAGGATAACGGGCCCGAATCGAACGTTGCAAAAAACGAAGGCAGGCATGGCGTCCTGATACGTTACGAAACCGGTCAGGCCAAGCCTAAATATGGTTACTGGGGGATTTACCCCAACTCAATGACGATGGGCGAGATAAAAGGCTTGCCCGATGATTTGAAACTGGGTGGCGAGATACGCGATGGCACTAAACCCCATGTCAAAATTCCTGTAGTAAACCTGACCATTAATGAGGTCGCTACCCAATTCCACCGAGGCACCGTACTGCCCATTGATTTCGAGGCCTTTCACAAGGGAGTGGCCCCGCGCCCCGGCGTATCGTCGGAGGTGATCGTTGAAAAGCTTGGGGAGCCGTTGAAGCGGCCTGCGGCGCATACTCACCATCGCATTCCCAACACCTTTACGTCTTCCATAACTTCCCAGTTAGTGGACCGGTTGCTGGAGCATAGTTTTGATGACAATCGCGCGGGTCGGATTGCATTCGCCAACGAACCGTCAGACCTGCACAAACGGACTTATCCCTTCAAGCCGGGCAAATATTTTACCGCCGAAAATGCCCGCATGTTACTCAACCTTATCCCGTTCGTGGGGGCGATTGCCGACTTGGTGGAGGGCAATACATTGGCGGGCGTCAAGGGCTTGCTGATAGATATTGGATCTTTTCTCATCACCGGTGGGCTGGCTGGCGCAAAGACGTTTGCGAAGGGCCTGACAATGCTGGTGCCTTTCAGCAGCAAGCCATTCACCCTGGCTGGGCTCAAAGGTGGGGCATCCTTTATTCGCGGGCTGTTCAACCCCTTGGAAAACATCCCTGACTTGATGCGCACGGTGCCGCGTGGCCTTAAGGGGGCGAGTAAAGTCGCCAACAACGTTCGGGTTCGCCTGGGTTCAAATATTTACGTGCCGCCGAAAATCTTCGAACAGTGGCGCTGGACTGCAGGCGCGTGGGATACATCGTTTTCAGGAGGGGCACGCACAATTAACCAGTTCCCGGGCGCCCGCAAAGGTTTCAGCGGGACCAAGGAGGTCGTAGCGGTGCAGAAACATGGCTCGTGGTACGCGATCAACCCGGCAAGCCAGCAACCGGATCGCACGCCATTGGAGCACTTCAAACCCCAACCGGCTGCTTGATCCCCGGCACTCGGCCGCTTAGTGCGGCCGAATGCCAGGGCGTTGCATCAGTTCAAGCCCAACTTGCCACGCAGGGTCGACAGGTCTTCAGCCAAGGTGTTGACCGGGCCTACCAGGGCCTTACGGTCGTTTTCCTTCACTTTGTCGTAAGTCTCAAAGCCGCCATCCTTGGTCTTGTACTTGGCCAGGATTTTGTCCACGGCGGCGAAGTTCTTGTCGACTTTAGCCAGGAAGGCCTTGTCTTGTTTCTCGATCTGGCCACGGAACAGGTCGACGATTTTCTTCGCGCCGTCGATGTTGCCCTGGAAGTCATACAGGTCAGTGTGGCTGTAGCGGTCTTCTTCACCGGAGATCTTGGTGGCGGCAACTTCTTCCAGCAGCGCGGCGGCGCCGCCGACGACTTTTTCTGGCGGGAAGGTCAGGCCGTCAACCCGGGTTTTCAGGTCGTTGACGTCGGTATTGAGCTTGGCGGTCAGGGTTTCCAGGCCTTTGGTGGTGTTCTGCGAGAACAGCACGTACTCGATGCGGTGGAAGCCGGTGAAGTCTTCGGCGGTCACGCCTTTTTCGTGGTCGTCGACGCGCGAGTCGATGGAGGCGTCGAGGTCGCTGAACAGCTCGGCGATCGGCTCAATGGACTCATAGTGCACGCGGGTCGGCGCGTAGAGCTTCTTGGCGGTGGCCAGGTCGCCTTTGTTGATCGCATCGGTGAACGCCTGGGTCTGGGTGACCAGCTCACCGATTTCTTCGGTGACGTAGATCTTGTAGTCCGACACCGGGCCTACCAGGTCCAGCGGCGCGGTAGCGGCGAACGCTGCCAGCGGCGAAAGGGTCATTAACAACGACAACGCGATAGTCGACTTCTTCATGGGACGTTTTCCGCTCTGGTTTGTTTTAAGTGTTGGCAGTGGTTTGAGGGTGCGTTGCAGCGAGCAGCGTGCGCCCAATGAAATCCTTGGGCCCGGTGACCCCCGGCAAGGTGAAGAAGTACCCGCCGCCGACCGGCTTGAGGTATTCCTCCAGGGGCTCGCCGTTGAGCCGGGTTTGCACGCTGATAAAGCCTTTCTCCAGGTCAGCCTGGTAGCAGATGAACAACAGCCCCATGTCCAGCTGACCGTTTTTGTTGACGCCGTTGGAGTAGTTGAACGGCCGACGCAGGATCAGGTTGGCCTGAGTCTGCGGGGTGCGCGGGTTGGCCAGGCGGATGTGCGCATCGAGCTTGGTCAACTTGCCTTCCGGGTCCTTGCTGTAATCGGGCACCTGGGTTTCTTTGTCGCCATCCATCGGTGCGCCAGTGGGTTTGACGCGCCCGATGATGCTTTCCTGCTCTTGCAGCGGGGTACGGTCCCAGCGCTCGACGAAGTTGCGGATGATGCGCACGGCCTGGTAGCTGCCATTGGCGGCCCACGCCGGTTCGTCGCTGCCCGGTTGTACCCACACAATCTGGTCCATGGCCTTGTCGTCGTTGGAGTTCGGGTTGGCCGAACCGTCACGAAAACCGAGGAAATTACGCGCGCTCTGCGCCGGCTCGCCAGGTTTGGCGGGTGCTTGCGGCGGCACGCTGCCTTCCTGTTTCCAACGCACCAGCAGCAGGTCCGGCAGGTTTTTCACGATGTCGCGCAGGGCGTGGATATTGGTGTCCGGGGTGTTCGAACTGAACTGCAGGCTCAGGTCGCCGTGGCACTGCGCCGGCTCCAGCGCGTCGTTGGGGAAGCCGACCATGCGGCTCAGGCGCTTGGGCTTGACGGCGGTGAGGCCGAAGCGCTCATCGAACAGTGACTCGCCGACGGAGACGGTGATGGTCAGGTTATCCGGGGTGACCACCGGGCCGAGAATTCCGGAATCGGTGGGCGGCAGTTTCGGGTCGACTTGCGGCACGGTGCCGCCGGTCATCAGGAACGCGATGCGCTCGTTCAGGGTGCGGAACAGGCGCTCCAGGTCTTCACGGTCGCTGGCGAGTACGTCAAATGCGACGACCATGCCGCAGGCCGGGCGCGGGGTGACGATACCAGTCTGGTGTTTGCCGAAAAAGTCGTGGTGGTCCTGGGTCTTGTCACTGCGCGGTGCGGTAGTGACTTGCTCGGCCGCAGCGGCCATGGCCGGGCAGGTCAGGGTACTGCCGGCAATCGCGGCGCCGGTGGCCGCCATGCCCAGCAGGACGCGGCGGCGGGTTGCAGAAAACTGTTCTGAATCACTCATGTAGTAGGTCGTCTTCACTGCAGGCCGGAAAGGCCAAGGGCGGGGTCGATTCCATCGAGTGCAACGGCCAGAGCCTTGGCCTTGTCGGCGATCTGCTTGCGCTGATCGGCCGTGACGCTGTCGTAGCGGCTGTACTGGCCGTCGACTTTCAAACCATTGAGCTGGGTATCGAAGGCGGCGAGGGCGCTGTCGATTTTCGGCAGCAGGTCTGCTGCGGATTTGGTCAGCAGCGGACGCATCAGCTCGACGACTTTGTGGGCGGCTTCCAGGTTGGCGGCAAAGCCATTCAAGTCGATATGGCTGTAGCGTTCCTCTTCACCGCTGGCGGCGCGAACATCCGCCAGGCTGTTGAGGTTGCGTACCACAATGCTCACCAGTTGCTCCGGTGGCAGTGACTGCGCGAGCAACTGTTGCTTGAGCGTGGTGACATCGGTGACCAGGCGCTGGGCAATCGGGTTCAGGCCTTCCAGGCTGTGTTGCTGGAACAGGCTGTATTCGAGGCGGTGGAAGCCGCTGAAGGCTGGGTCCTGCTCGCGTTTTTCGAAGTAATCGGCGCGGGCGTTGATCGCGTTATCCAGCTCGGCCAGGCGTTGCGACGCCGGCGCCAGACGCTGGTAGGCCTCACGGGCCGGCACATACAGCGCCTGCGCCTGGGCCAGGTCGCCGGCTTCAATGGCTTGCTGCAGGGCCGTCACGGCCTTGACCAGTGCGCTGCCTTGGCCGCTCAGGTACACGCGAAACTCCGACAGCGGGCCGATAAACGCCACCATCGACGGCTTGGCCTTGGCCTGGGCGTCGGACTCAGCCGTCGGCGTGACATGCAACGTGCCGAGCGGGTTGCTCAGCAGCCCGCAGGTGATTGCATAGTCGCCGGGCAACAGGTTGGCGTTGATCACCTGGCTCAAACCCGGCGCGATGTTTTCGCGCTCTTCGATCACCAGCACGCCGTCGAGGATTTCCCATTCCACCGCGCGGTCGGAGCGGTTGATGATGCGGAAACTCGCGCGCCCGGCAGGTACCGTAATTTCGTTGGGCTCACAGGCGTGACCATGGATCGTCACGGCGATTTCATTGTGGTTGGTCTGGCGCTTGGCGGCGGCCAATTGCGAGGCGTAATAGAACAGCGCACCGGCGCCGATCATCACGACCACCGAGCCCGCCACCGCCCAGCGCAAGGCGCGGGAAGGCGGAGCCGGTTGAGGGTTTGGGTTGGACAAGGGACGGTCCTTACTGGCTGGAAACGGAAGAGGTGTTGGCGACAGGCTTGGGTGGGGCCGACGGCAGGAAGAACATCACCAGTGCCACCACCAGGTAAATCAGGTAAGCGCCCAGGGTGCTGACAGTCGGCGCATCCTGATAGCCGAACATCCCGGCCAGCACCGAGCCCAACGGGCCATCCATCGGCAGCGTCGCGCTGAAATCGAACAACACGGTTTGCAGGTGGTTCCACACCCCGGCTTCATGCAGGGCTTGGACCGAGTTGGCGAGAATGCCGGCGGCCACCACCAGGATGAACAGGCCGGTCCAGCGGAAAAACGCGCCCAGGTTCAGGCGCATGCTGCCGGTGTAGATCAGGAAACCGACAATGATCGCCAGGATAAGGCCGAGCAGGGCGCCAATCGGCGCGCCGGGGCCTTCGCTCTGCTGGAACACCGCGAGCAGGAAAAACACGGTCTCCAGGCCTTCGCGGGCGACGGCGAAAAACACCATGGCGATCAGCGCGATCACCTGGTGCCTGGAGCCGGCCAACGCGTGGTCGAGGGATTCGTGCAGGGCATGCTTGATGGAACGCGCGACTTTGCGCATCCAGAACACCATGGAACTGAGAATGCCGACGGCCACCAGGCCGACCACGCCTTCGAACAGCTCCTGTTGTTTTTGCGGGAATTCGGCGCTGACCAGCTCCAGGCCGCCGCCCACCAGCAAGGCCAGGGCAGCGGCGAGGAATACGCCGATCCATACGGCGGGCATCCACTGGCCGCGGCCGGTCTGTTGCAGGTAACTGGCGATGATGCCAACGATCAATGCTGCTTCAATGCCTTCGCGCAGCATGATTAGAAAGGGAACGAGCATTCGGCACCGCATCAAGACTGGATAGGATGCTAATTTGTAACATAATGATACTCATTACTAAACAGGCAATGTTGACCTTTGCTGAACTGCGGCTGAACGGTGGTGGCGAATCGCAACCGCCCTTATGATGCACCCTATCTTTTGCAGCATTGAATAGCCCGATTCCCATGGCGGAAAAAGACACCATCTCTATCCATCTTGTGCGCGAAGCCTTGCTGCAAAGCTGCGCGCCCGGCGCGGCCACGGTGGAGGCGTTGAGCAAGGTCGGGATAGACCCGGCGTTGCTCGACCAGCCCGACGCCCGCGTGCCCGCAACGGCCTATGCACGCCTGTGGCGCTTGCTGGCGCGGCGCATGGACGACGAGTTTTTTGGCATGGACCCGCGCGCACTCAAGTCCGGCAGCCTGGCGTTCCTGTGCCGCACCGCGATGGCGCAACCAAGCCTGGGCGCCAGCCTGGAAACCGGCCTGGGTTTTCTGTCGTTGATGCTGGAGCAGATGCCCGCTCAACTGGTGCGCCAGCAAAGCCTGGCGGAAATCGTTTTGCTCGAACCCGAACCTAAACGCGCGTTTACCTATTTCACCTATTGGATGATCGTCCACGGCGTTGCCTGCTGGCTGGCGGGGCGGCGTATCCCGATCCTGGCCATCGAACTACGTTGTTCGGAACCGGACTTCTGTGACGATTACCGGGTGATGTTTTCCGACAACCTGCGCTTTGACCGGCCGCGCACCCGCATGATTTTTTCCGCCGACTGCCTGGACCTGCCGATCAAGCGCAGCCCGGAAGAACTCAAGCGCTTTCTCGCGCATGCGCCGGCCAACATCCTGGTCAAGTACCGCGACCCTGACAGCCTCGCCACGCGCATCAAACACGACCTGCGCCAGATGTCGCCCGACCTGTGGCCCGAAACCGACGGCCTGGCGGCCAGCCTGTGTATTTCCGCCTCGACCCTGCGTCGCCGCCTGGCAGATGAGGGCCAGACCTATCAAGGGCTCAAGGACAGCGTGCGCAAGGAACTGGCGATTGTCTGGCTGGCCGAAGCGAATATCAGCTTTGCCGAAATTGCCGCGCGGCTGGGGTTTGCCGATGCCAGTTCGTTCTACAAGGCATTTCGCAAGTGGTCCGGGTCCAATCCCGGGCATTACCGTAGTTTGATTCTTAACGAGGCAAGTTGAAGCGTAGGTTTCTGTGGGAGCTGGCTTGCCTGCGATGGCATCGGCGGGGTGCCTGATAGTGCAAGGTGCGTGCATCGCAGGCCCGCCAGCGCACCCATCAACCCGTGGCGGGCAGCACACACAATGCGCAGTGCCGGTCATCGGGTGTACAAGCCGGGTCGGCCATGGCTTGCTTGTAAGCCGACGGATCAAGCAGCGCGGTGTAGCAAATCAGATGGTGATTACACAGCGGGTTGTCCTGAACCGCAAAACTTGAACAATCGGCGGGGATTGTCTTGGCCTGCTGCAGCGCGTAGTAGACAGAGAAATGCAGCACGTCACACTTCGGTACGGTCGGTACAACGTCGCGTGCGTAATTGAACAGGTCGTAGTTGCTGACCTGCGTTTCGAAGAACTCCACAAATGTTTTGTTGCCGGTCTTGGGTGAGGCGAACAGGCAGGCGCTCGCCTTGCAGCCTTGCAGGTTGAGGTCGAGGGTAAGGTAGGTTGCCAGCGCCGATCCCAGGCTATGCCCCAACACCATCGGCGGATTTGCCGCCGTCAGCTGGCGGATGCCAAGCGCCAGCGGCACCGGCGGTGCACCGTCCAGGCCATGGAACTGCATCGTGCTGTAGATTTCCCAAAAGCCCTGATCCACCAGGCCTGCTTTCGGGTTGGGGTGGCTCATCATCAGGAAGTCGAGGTCGTCGCCCCATTCCTGCGCACCGTCCGTGCCGCGTATCGCCACCACACACTGGTCCTGGCCCTCGACGGTACGCTGGGCCACATAGCCGTAGCAGACTTGGCTGCGCTGATCGTCAGAGGCGCCGATCATCGTCGAGCGCAATCCAAGGCCAGACACCCAAATGTCATCTGAACCTGAAATGAACCCAACCACATTCCATCCCGCTTCGTTGATGCGTGGGTCGATCTGCGGCGGGATCTGATGCGGGTTGATGTCGCACATGTCCCAGGCATACATCACCAGTAATGCGTAGGGTGCAGCAGTCATTCGATCCATCGGAGGCTCCTTGTGAAGTCATCACTGTGAATGATTGAAGCATACCCACGGTATTAAGCTTGGCGCACGCGGCATAAAAAAAGCCCCGCGCCCGAATGGGGCGTGGGGCTAAAAATTGGCTGGAAGCGACCAACCCAGGGAGCTCTTTACATCACAAGTAGGCTTTGAGCTGTAAGTATTGAAAGAAATAGGCTGCTACTGAGTAGTCTGTTTCCCAAAGTAAGAAATGCCGTCAAATCTACTCGGCGGCAGCAGGACATATAAAAAATAGCTCTCTATATTTCGACGCCATCTCCGTTCGATCAGGAATGCATGGATGGCACGGTATCGCTACGCAACGTTGTTTAAATTGCTGAGGGGCTTCTGATGCCTCAGCCTTATGCGTTTATCAACGACCGGCAACAGACTTCGGTAGAACTCAAGGCCAGCCTGCGCTTGGGTAAACACGCCGAAACCAAGTTCGATGTCCTTAATGCCCATATACGCAATGTTGTGGTGTTGCCAGGGCAACTGGTGATCATGGGGGATGATTCCACTGCCGCCTGTACGCTGGAAGAATCCCGCCTGATGCAAGCCGCCTGGACAATACGGCATGAGCTAATGGCCGAAGGTGGGGATGCCTTTGTACTGCACAACTATGACCTGCTACAAAAAATACTCGGTTATGCGTCACTTGGGATCGGCTCAGCCGGTGATGCCTGGAGTCGACACCTGCAAGACATTGGTAAAACGCTTGAAGAGATTGATGCCTTGCACAAACAATCCCTGCGACAGGGCGGCGGCGTAGTGCGGGACGACTTCCTGGCTCGCCGCCAAACGCTGTTCGCTAAGCTGGAGGCGCAGATGCGCGGGTTCGCCCGTTATGGCACGGGTTTGCGCCAGGAAAGTTCGATCAAGAAAATGTTGGGTATTTCCACTCGCAGTTATCTGCATACAGGGGAAATCGGTCGCTATGCCGAGAGGATTTCGCACATTGCCAGGACGGCAAAAGTGCTTAAGGCGGGAACGCCGTTAGGGATTGCGTTGAGCACGACGTCCACTGCTCTTGAGATCAAGGAAGCGTGCTCGACGGGGAGGGAAGAGCAATGCACGAAGGCGAAATATGTGGAAGTGAGCAAGCTGGGTGGAAGCGTTTTAGGCGGTCTAGGAGGTGGTGCGATTGGATCAGGTTTGTGTCTTGCCATATTGGCGCCCACTACCGGTCCGGGCTCACTGGCTTGTCTATTGATCGGTGGTGCAGCGGGGGGCTTAGCAGTAGGAGAACTTGGAGGGCGTGGTGGACAAATGGTGGGTGAAACACTCTATGAATATTGAAGAATTCCTAAGCCCACATTTCATTTTATCGTTGGGGTTAGCTTTGTTTTTTTCGCTCACTGTTGTCCTGGTGATCTACGCTTTTTTGGCCTATCGCCGACTGGAATACATGGAGCACCTTCTGAATAAATGCAGTTTTATTGCCTTCCACTCACGGTTTTGGGATAACTCGCCGCGCGGAAGAATGATGCGGCTCAATGCGGTTGCAGTTGTCGTGTTATTGCCGAAACGGTTTCTAAAGCGCGGTCTCATTGACTGGCAGCAAGTTCAGGAATTTCCTCGCGTTTTTAAAAGACTTTTCCAAGGCATGTTCTTCGTCGGCCTGTTTTTCTTCGTTTGCGGCGCCTTTATCTGGCTACGTCAATGAAGTACTGCTCGGCAACAAGCCGTTCCTCAACCGCCAAACAAAAAAAGCCCCGCGACCGAATGGACCGCGGGGCTAAAAATTGGCTGGATGCGACCAACCAAAGGAGCTCTTTACATCACTTGCTGCTGGCGACGACCGTGTCCGGCTGCCAGCCGCCACCGAGGGCCTTGTAGATCGCGACAATCCCGCGATACAAGTCCACTTCGGCCTGGGCCTGGGAGTCTTCAGCGGCCAGACGCTCACGTTGCGCGTCGAGCAGCACGAGGAAATCCACCGTGCCTTCGCGATAACGGATCGCCGCCAGGTCGGCAGCCGCGCGACTTGACTCACTTTGACGGATCAGCGAGACCAGGCGCTGCTGGCGTTTGCCGTAATCACTGAAAGCATTTTCCGATTCTTCCAGCGCAAGCAGCACTTGCTGCTCGTAGGTTGCCAGGGCGCCATCGGCCTCGGCATTCGCCCCGCGCAAGCGTGCACGCACACTGCCCAAGTCAAATGCAGCCCAGGTAATGCTTGGGCCCAGGGACCAGGCATTCGCTGCAGCCGAACCGATTTGCGAACCGCGCCCGGCGGTAAAGCCGAGGAAGCCGCTGAGGCTGACCCGCGGGAACAGGTCGGCCTTGGCCACGCCGATACGCGCGGTGGCGGCGGCCAGCTTGCGTTCGGCGCTGAGGATGTCCGGGCGACGTTGCAGCAGTTGCCCTGGGTCGCCGATTGGCAACGCCTTGGCAATCGCCGGCAGGTCTTTGGGGCTCAGGTCCACGGTCAGCTTGTCGGGGCGCTGGCCGAGGAGGGTGGCGATGCGGTTGCGCTCGCGCACTTGCTCGGCTTGCAGTTGCGGCACGCTGGCTTCAACGGCGGCCAGGCGCGCATCGGCGCGTTCCACATCGAGCTGATCGCCGACGCCGGCATCCCGCAGGCTGACGGTGATGGTGCGCGATTCCTGCTGGTTCTTCAGGTTGTCCAGGGCGATACGTTCACGCAATTGCGCACCGCGCAGTTGACCGTAGGCGTCCACCAGTTCGGCAATCATGGTGACTTGCAGTTGGTACAGGTCGGCTTCGGCGACCTGTTGGTCAGCGTCGCTGGCTTCCAGGTTGCGGCGGATACGCCCGAACAAATCCACTTCCCAGGCCATGTCCAGGCCCAGGTCGTAGCGTTCGCTGTTGACGCGCTTGGTGGTCTGGCCGGGAATCTGGCCTTTGCCCACGTCGCTGCTGGCCCGGCTGGTCACCACCGGCATGATGTCGTTGGCGGCGTCATCGCGAATCGCACGCGCCGCACGCAGACGGGCAAAAGCGACGCGCAAGTCACGGTTACCGTTCAACGACTGGGTCACCAGTTGGTTGAGGGTCGGGTCCTCGAACTGCTGCCACCAGATGCCTTCGTATTTGGCATGGTCATAACTTTTGGTGTCGGCGGCGGCCGTGATGTTGGCCGCCTCCAGCTTCTCGGTTTTGTAGTCCGGGCCCACGGCACAGGCGCTCAGCGCCAATACCAGCAAGCTCGGCAGGAATACTTTCACGCTCATTGCTGTGTCTCCAGCTTCAAGGCCTTGGCCGCTTTTCGCGCTTCGCCGCGCTCCACATAGCGACGGATCAGTACGTAGAACACCGGCGTCAGCAACAGACCGAAGAAGGTCACGCCGATCATCCCGGAGAACACCGCCACACCCATCGCATGGCGCATCTCGGCACCGGCACCGCTGGACAACACCAGTGGCACCACACCCATGATGAAGGCGAACGAGGTCATCAGGATCGGCCGCAGACGCAGACGGCAGGCTTCCAGTACCGCAGCCAGCGGATCGAGGCCTTCCTGCTGTTTGTCCTTGGCGAACTCGACAATCAGAATCGCGTTCTTGCAAGCCAGGCCCACCAGTACGATCAAGCCAATCTGGGTGAAGATGTTGTTGTCGCCGCCCGAGATAATCACCCCGGTAATGGCCGACAGCAGCGTCATCGGTACGATCAGAATCACCGCCAGTGGCAGGCTCCAGCTTTCGTATTGGGCGGCCAGTACCAGGAACGCCAGCAGTACGCAGAGCGGGAACACGAACAGCGCAGTGTTGCCCGAGAGGATTTGCTGATAGGTCAGGTCGGTCCACTCGTAGGTCATGCCGTTGGGCAGTTCTTCTTTCAACAGTTTTTCAATCGCCGCCTGAGCCTGGCCGGAGCTGTAGCCCGGTGCAGCGTTGCCGTTGATTTCAGCGGTGATAAAGCCGTTGTAGTGCATCACGCGGTCCGGGCCCGAGGTGTCGCTGACCTTGATAAAGGTCGCCAACGGGATCATCTCGCCTTTGTTGTTACGCACTTTCAACTGGCCGATCTGGTCTTCATCCTGGCGGAACTGTTGCTCGGCCTGCACGTTGACCTGGTAAGTACGCCCGAAGCGGTTGAAGTCGTTGGCATACAACGAACCCAGGTAGATCTGCAGGGTGTCGAAGATGTCGCTGACGGCCACGCCGTGGGTCTTGGCTTTTTCGCGGTCGATGGCAGCGTCAACCTGCGGCACGTTGACCGTGTAGCTGGTGAACAGGCCAAACAGCTCCGGCGTGGTGCGGCTCTTGGTGATGATGTTCTGCACTTCTTTGTACAGCTCGTCATAACCCAGGTTGCCACGGTCTTCGATCTGCAGGCGGAACCCGCCAATCGTACCCAGGCCCTGTACCGGCGGCGGTGGGAAGATCGCCATGTAGGCTTCTTCGATGCTGCTGTACTTGCCGTTCAGTGCACCGGCAATCGCACCGGCGGACATGCTTGGGTCTTTACGCTCATCGAATGGCTTCAAGGTCACGAACACGATGCCGCTGTTCGGGCTGTTGGTGAAACCGTTGATCGACAGGCCCGGGAAGGCTACGGCACTTTCCACGCCTGGCTGTTTCAGCGCGATGTCGGACATGCGCTTGATCACGTCTTCAGTGCGGTCCAGGCTTGCGGCGTCGGGCAATTGCGCGAAGGCCACCAGGTATTGCTTGTCCTGGGCCGGTACGAAACCGGTCGGCGTGTGGGCAAAGCCCAGCCAGGTCAGGACCATCAGGCCGGCGTACAGGAACAGCGCGATACCACTGCCGCGAATCACCCGGCGTACGGTGCCGACATAGCCATGGCTGGCTTTCTCGAAGAAGCGGTTGAATGGACGGAACAACCAGCCACCCAAGAGTTTGTCGAGCACCTTGGAGAAGCGATCCTTCGGCGCGTCATGGCTGCGCAGCAACACGGCGGCCAGCGCAGGCGACAAGGTCAGCGAGTTGAAGGCCGAGATCACCGTGGAAATCGCAATGGTCAAGGCGAACTGCTTATAGAACTGCCCGGTCAAGCCACTGATAAAGGCCGCTGGGATGAACACCGCACACAGCACCAACGCGGTGGCGATGATCGGGCCGGTCACTTCGCTCATGGCCTTTTCAGTGGCCGGGAACGGTTCCAGCCCCAACTCGATGTTCCGCTCGACGTTCTCCACCACCACGATGGCGTCGTCCACCACGATACCGATGGCCAGTACCAAACCGAACAGCGACAAGGCGTTGAGCGAGAAGCCAAACAGGTGCATCACCGCAAACGTACCGATCAACGATACCGGCACCGCCACCAACGGAATGATCGAGGCGCGCCAGGTTTGCAGGAACAGGATCACCACCAGCACCACGAGGATCAGTGCTTCGAACAGGGTGTGAACCACCGCTTCGATGGAGCCACGCACGAAGATAGTCGGGTCATAGACGATGCTGTAGTCCATGCCTTGCGGGAAGCTCTGTTTCAGCTCTTCCATCTTGCCGCGCACTTCGTTGGAAATCTCGATGGCGTTGGAGCCTGGGCGCTGGAAGATCGGGATCGCCACCGCCGGCTGGTTGTTCAGCAACGAGCGCAGGGCGTATTGGCTGGAACCCAGCTCAACCCGTGCGATGTCTTTGAGGCGCGTGATTTCACCGTTTTCGCCGGAGCGAATGATGATGTTCTCGAACTCTTCTTCAGTGACCAGACGGCCCTGAGTGTTCACCGACAGCTGGAAGCTGGTGGCATTCGGAGCAGGTTGCGCACCCAGGGCACCGGCGGCCACTTGGCGGTTCTGCTCGCGGATCGCATTGACCACATCGGTGGCGGTCAGGTTGCGCGAAGCGGTTTTGTTCGGGTCCAGCCACACACGCAGGGAGTAGTCGCCCATGCCGAACAGCTGCACGTCACCCACACCGCCCAAACGTGCCAGCTCATCCTTCACATTGAGCAAGGCGTAGTTGGACAGGTAGAGCATGTCGTAACGCTGATCCGGGGAGGTCAAGTGCACCACCATGGTCAGGTCGGGAGAGGCCTTGTCCACGGTGATACCGATGCGCGTCACTTCCTCAGGCAGTTTTGGCTGAGTCCGGGTCACACGGTTTTGCACCTGCACCTGCGCGTTGTCCAGGTCGGTGCCCAGAGCGAAGGTGATGGTCAGGGTCAGCTTGCCGTCGGCGGTCGACTGCGAGGACATGTACAGCATGTTCTCGACGCCGGTGATCGCTTGCTCCAGCGGCGCGGCCACGGTTTCACCGATGACTTTAGGGTTGGCGCCCGGGAAGTTGGCGCGTACCACCACGGTGGGCGGCACGACTTCCGGGTATTCGCTGATCGGCAACTGGAACAGCGAGATCGCGCCGGCGATCAGGATCAACAGCGACAGCACCGCTGCGAAGATCGGCCGCGAAATGAAGAACTTGGAAAAATTCATCTTGAGTTGTATCCCTTAACCGCGTGGAGTCGCGACGCTGGCAACTTTGGGCGCGGCTTTATCCGGCGCCACTTGCTCCAGGTTGCTGGCTTCAAGCGCTTGTCGTTGTTGTGCCAAGGCGGCGAGGGTTTCCTTGCTGGCCATCGGGATGGTTTCCGGCGCAACCGGCGAGCCTGGGCGAATGCGCTGCAGGCCCTTCACGACGATGGTGTCGTCCTTGTTCAAACCGCTGCGCACAATGCGCAAGCCTTCGATCTTCGGCCCAAGCTCCACCGAGCGATACGCCGGCTTGTCGCCGTCCATCACCAGCACGAACTTCTTGCCCAGGTCAGTGCCGACGGCTTCATCGTTGATCAGCACGGCGGAGTAGGTGCCGCTGCCGACCAGCTTCAAGCGCGCATACAAGCCAGGCGTGTATTCGCCCTTGCTGTTATCGAACACGGCGCGACCACGGATGGTGCCGGTGGCCGGGTTGACCTGGTTGTCGACAAAGTTCATCTGGCCCAGGTGCGGGTTGCCGGTTTCGTTGGACAGGCCCAGGTACACCGGGGTGGTTGCGCCGCGACGGCCTTCGCGCGCCAGTTGGGTGTACTTGAGGTACACGCGCTCATCGGCGTCGAAGTAGGCGTAGACCTTGTCGGTGGAGACCACGCTGGTCAGCGCGGTGACGTCGGCGGTGACTAGGTTGCCGGCGGTGATTTCCGCACGGCTTACGCGGCCACTTATAGGCGAGGTCACGCGGGTAAAGCTCAGGTTCAACTTGGCCAGGTCCAGCTGCGCCTGAATGCCGGCAACAGCGGCGCGGGCTTCCTGGGCGGCGGTGGTGCGCGAGTCGGCCAGTTCGGCGGAGATCGCATTGCTCTGACGCAGGCGGTCGCCACGTTGCGCTTCGTTATCGCTACGGGTGGCGGCGGCTTTGGTTTGGGCCAGCTGGGCTTCGAGGCGGCGCACTTCAGCCTGGAACGGGCGGGGGTCGATCTGGAACAGCACGTCGCCTTTCTTCACCAAGGCGCCTTCGGTGAAGGCCACCTGGTCGATCTGGCCGGACACGCGCGGACGAATCTGCACGGTTTCCGGGGCTTCCAGGCGGCCGGTGAATTCATCCCACTCGTTGACCGGTTGTTCAAGCACCTTGGCCACGCTGATTTTCGCAGGGGGCATGGCGGCCGCTTGTTCCGGGGTCTTGCCGCATGCGCTCATCACCACCACGGCCAAGATCGCCAAGGGGAAGCGCAAATGTTTGAGTGACTGTTCCATGAGGTGCATCCGCCAATGTATTTGAGATGGGCGGATCATGCGCGGCGAGGTGCTATGTCACGAATCGAATGAAACAAAGGTAACTATCATTCGGAATGATATAAGCGCGGGATTAGCCCTCTAGGATGCGGGTTTCGTTAGGGAGCTATCAATAGGAGTGATGACAAAAGACTGTTGCGCGGGCTGCAAGGAACGCCCGCGCGGTTTTTCAGTCCAGCAGGCGGCTGACCTCACGCAAGCGCACGTCATTCAAGTTGCCGGTGGAGGCCAGCAGGTTAAGTTGCGCCATCAGGATCGCATAACGCTGCTGCGCCACACGCTGCTGAGTGTCGGTGACTTTCTGCTGGGCATCCAGCACGTCGGTGTTGATGCGTGAGCCGGCTTCAAAGCCGTGGGTGACCGACGCGAGGTTGACCTGGCTGGATTTGAGCGCCTGCTTGAGCGCCTGGTACTGGCTCATGCCACTGGTGACTTGCAGGTACGCCTGGCGCGCCATCAGCCCAGCGTTGCGGCGTGCGTCTTCGACCTCATCCTGAGCCTTGCTCTGCAGCGCGTGGGCTTCACGCACGCGGCTGCTTGTGCGGCCACCGCCATACAGCGGCACGCTGAGTTTGACCCCGACCACCGTCTGGTTATAGCGGTTTTCCGGCAGCGTGACGTCGTACACATCGCCGCCCACCGAGGCGAAGCGGCCGTGGGCGGCGATCAAGTCGAGGGTCGGCAAGTGGCCGGCCTGTTCCTTGTCAATGTCCATTTCGGCCAGGCGCTGGGCGATCTGCGCGCGCTGCACGGCGAGGTTGCCTTGCTGCGCGGTATTGGCCCAATCGCCGATGGCAGCGGGCACCGGGGCGCTGAACTGCGGCTCCTTGCCCGACCACGGGCGCGCCTGGGCGGCGGTCAATTGGGTGAGGGCTTCGGTGGCGATATCCAGCGCGCCGCGTGCGGCAATCTGCTCGGCAAACGCCTGGTCGTACTTGGCTTGCACCTGTTCGAGCGCGTTGGCAGTGGTGGCGCCGTCGGCGAGCAAGCGCCGGCTGCGGTCCTGGCTTTCCCGCAGGGTTTGCAGTTGCTGGGTGCGGGTGTTCAACAGTTCCTGGTTGAGCAACACATCAAAGTAGGCGCGGGCCACGCGCAGCATCAAGTCCTGGCGCGCTTGTTCGGTCTGCACCTCGCTGGCGCTGATCAGCAGTTTGCTCTGGTCATGGGCGATCACGTTCTGCCAGCGCAACAGCGGCTGAGTGAGCACCACGGCGTAGGCGTTGGTGTTGTTGCGGTTGCGGTGGTAATCGTTGGAATCCTCGGCATCGACCCAGGCCGCGCCGCCGGTGACGGACAGGTCCGGCAACAGGTTGGCGCGGCTTTGCGGTTCTTTTTCCGCCGTGGCCAACTGCTGGGCCTGGGCGGCGGCGAACTTCATGTCGTGGCTCAGTGCTTTCTGGTACAGCTGGTACAAGTCCTCTGCCGACGCGAGGGCCGGGCAGCAGGCGAGGGCGAGCCCACACAGTGAGGTGAGCAAGGGGGTGTGTGTCAGATGCAGCCCTGGAATACGCAAGGGTAGGTCTCCACAAAAAAATTATCGGCTGAGGGTGCTTCTGCGCATCATCAGCACCATGGGTATGCCGATGGCCATGACCGCGCCCAAGGTGCCGAACAGCATGCTGAAGGCGAGCATTTGCGCCTGTTCGCGCGCTTGCAGGTAAGGCATCAAGGCCAACGCTTGTTGATGGCTGGCCAGGCCCAGGGACAGGAACAGCGGGTTGGATTCCACGCCGCCCCAGCCATTGGCGATCAGGCTCGATTCGGTCACGTGCTCGGAGAGCAAGCGATAGCGTTCCCACGAGAACCGCGTGAGCAAGGTGGCAGCGATGGCAATGCCGACGCTGCCGCCCAGCTGGCGCATCAGGTTGAGCACGCCCGAGGCGCCGGAGATCAACGTCAGCGGCAGCCGACGCATGGCCAGGTTGGTCAGCGGCACGAAGATCATGCCCAGGCCCAGCCCGCGAATCACCAGTGGCCAGTACAGCGTGTCCGGGTTGCTGTCGAGGGTGAACTGGGTGTGCAGGAACATCGCGTAGCAGTACATGACGATGCCCAAGGTCACGAACACGCGCTCGTCGATCTTGTTTTCCTGGGACAGCTTGCCGATCACCAAGGTGCTGATGGCGCTGGCCACCGCGCCGGGGAAAATCACCAGCCCGCTCTGGTAGGCGCTTTGCGCCAACAACGTCTGCAAGAACAGCGGCACCATGAATAAGGTGCTGTACAGCCCGAAACCCACGCAAAACGCGCAGATGCAGCCCATCAGGAACTCGCGGTTGTGAAACAGCGCAACGTTGACGATTGGGTTGACCGCTCGCCGTTCCCACCAGAAAAACCCCACCAGGCTGAAGCTGCTGAGCAACAGGCAGGCGACCGTCCAGTTGGATTCCATCCAGTCCCAATGCTCGCCGCGCTCCAGCAGGATCTGCAGGCTGCCAACCCCCAGGGCCAACAGGCAGAAGCCGCTGTAGTCGACACTGCTGGGTTTTTGCTCGTTGACCGAATCGCCGATGCACAACCAGCACAGCAACAGCGCCACGGCGCCGATGGGCACGTTGATCAAAAAGATCCAATGCCATGACAAGGTGTCGATCAGGTAGCCACCGACAGTCGGCCCCAAGGTCGGCCCCATCATCACGCCGACGCCGTACAGCGCCATGCCGCTGCTGACCTTTTCCTTGGGGAACACGTCGTAGATGATCGCCTGGGAAATCCCCAGCAAGCCGCCGCCCGCCAGGCCTTGCAGCACGCGAAAGGCCACCAGTTGCCACAGCTCGGCGGAAAACGCGCAGCCCACCGACGCCAGCACAAACACCGCTGTGGAGACCAGGTAGTAGCGGCGCCGCCCAAACCAGGCGGACAACCAGCCGCTGACCGGCAGGATCACCACGTTGGCCACCACGTAACCGGTGGAGACCCACGAGATCTCATCCACCGACGCCCCATAGGTGCCCATCAGGCTTGGAATGGCGACGTTGACGATGGTCACGTCGAGCAACTCCATCATCGATACCAGCGTCACCGTGAACGCAATCAGGTACGGCGACCTCATAACGTCTGGCTGCCGCTGCGTGGCGTGGCGACTTCGACGAAGGCGCTCATGCCGGGGCTCAACAAGGGCTTGTAGTCAGCCGGCACGTCGGTGAGGGCGATCCGCACCTGGACGCGTTGCACTACCTTGGTGAAGTTGCCCGTGGCGTTTTCCTGCGGCAGCAACGAGAACTTCGCCCCGGTGGCCGGTGCCAGGCTTTCGACCACGCCGTCGAAGGCCTGGCCGGGGAACGCGTCCACGGTGACCTTGGCGTGCTGGCCGACGCGCACGCGGCCGACTTGGGTTTCCTTGAAGTTGGCGGTAATCCACAGCGGCTCGGTAGCGATCAGGCTCAGGAGCTTCTGGCCGGCGACCACGAACTGGCCGGGCTCCACCTCTTTTTTCGACACAATGCTGCGCACCGGCGCGGTCTGGCGGGCGTCGTGCAGCTTGATCCGGGCCTGCTCCAACTCGGCTTGCGCCGCCGCGATGCGGTAGTCCTGCACCTTGAGTTCGGCCTTGTTGGCCAAAGTGCTTTGCGCCGCCGCCTGGGCGTTACTGCGTGCGGCTTCCTGGGCATGGCTCAGCGCGTCGAAACGCGCCTTGGCCAGTTCCAGGTCCTGGGTGCTCAACACACCTTGGGCGCCGAGGCGACGGGCGCGCTGGTAGTCATTGCGCGCCTGCTCAAGGTTGGCGCTCGATTGTGCCAGGGCCGCCTGCGCGGCCTGGCGCATGGCCACCGCCCCGAGGATCTGGCTGTCCAGCGCCCCCGGGCTGCCGCTGCGCCCGGCGGCGGCTAGCAGGGCTTGCCATTGTGCTTCGCGCTGCTGCACCTGGTATTGGTATTCGCTGTCGCGTATCTGAAACAGCAAGTCGCCGCTTTCCACGGTGACGTTGTCCATCACCGGCACGCTCATCACCACGCCTGACAGCTTGGCCCGCACCGGAATAATCACCCCATCGAGCTCCGCGTTGTCGGTGCTGACGTACGCGCTGGAGTACTGCCAGCGCTGCCAGCCGAGCAGCAGCAAACCCCCGACCACGACAGTGCACAGTGTGAGTTTGATTAGCTTGCCTTTGGTCATGTCTTGCTCCCTGTGTTCATGCGCGGCTCAGAAACTGTGTGCAACCCGGCGCACAGGGCGCTCCGTGGCGTGTTGGGCTTTCTCCTGGAGGAAATGGTGCACGCCGTCCCACAGGTCGATGCGGGAGTTGATCGCGGTCTTGGCGCTGTCGATCATGTGTTGGTGTTGCTCGGGCGTGGTGACGATTTCGCCGATGATGCGTTTGGCGGCCGGGCCATGCTCGTCGCCGTCCATTTCGATGTGGCGCTTGAGGTAATAGGTGAGCATCGGCACTTCGGTCTCACTCACCGACCACTGCGAGAGCAGGCGCCCGAACATGTCGGGAATGATGTCTTCGCGGCCAAAAAAGAAGTACGCCAGCACCGCTTCGGTAGAGCCGTGTTGGGCGACATCGAGGGTCTGGCACATGAACACTTTGGCCGCCAGCGGGATCTCGCGGTCGTTGAGCGCCTTGGCCAGCGGCACCTTGGCCTGGATCGCGGCGAGGAAGCGGCGGAATACCGAGCTGTCGGCGCCGATTTCATCCATGGCGGTGAGGTACAGGTCCAGGTGGCTGATAAACCCGCCGCTGGGGTGTTCGTCGGTTTCTTCACCCACCACGATTTCATTGATCAAGCGCGCAGCGGTGATATGCACCGGCGGCACCCACGGCAGCTCGACGCAGGTGAGGTCGCGCTGGATGCGCTTGAGCAAGGTCATGAAATCCCACACGGCGAACACGTGGAATTCCATCAAGGTGCGCACGTCTTCAACGGTGCGGATGTTGGCAAACAGCGGGTGGCCGAATAACTGCGCGCGTTCGGCTTCAATGTGGCTATCAATTTCAAACGGCATACATGCTCCTGCAGCCTGAGGGTTCAGGCGGTCAATCCATTGGGAAATTTAGGGTGTGTGTTCAGTCGTTCACCGTGTCTCCACGGTAAGGGTGGCGGCGGGTGGCGTATTTGAAGGACGCAACGAAGTTTTTTTCCAGCAGGTGCTGCCGGTCGGCGTACCAGCCGGCGTCCAGCAGTTGCCGGTGCACCTTGGGCAGGCGCCAGCACGGCACGGCAGGGTAAAAGTGATGCTCCAGGTGAAAGTTCGCGCCGGCATGCATCAAGGTGCACAGGCGCGACGTGCGCGAACGCGCGGGCGGCTGTTCATCGTCTGCGCTGAAGGCATGTTCCTGGTAGGCATTAAAGGCCGACACCAGAAACGCCACCGCCAGGCTCAGGCCAAACCCCAGCAGCAACCCGTCGACCTGCCACAAGGCCAGCGCGTACACACCGAGCCAACCCAGCTGGCAGGCGATATTGCAGCGCGCCAAGTGTTGAACCTGCGCCGCGCTCAAGGGCAGCGGCGAGGGGCTGGTCAGCGGGCCGAACGCCAGGCGCAAGGTGGCTTGCAGGTAGTTCGAGGTGGCGAGCAAACGTGACAGCGCGATGCGGCTCAGCAAGGTGCGATAGCGCGAGAAATGCCGGTAATCCGGGTCGTTTGCGCTGTTGCTGAAGCGGTGGTGCTGCCAGTGGTCGACGAAGTAACCGGTCACGCAGAACCCCGGCAGCATCGAACTGGTGAATATGCCCAGGTAACAGCTGTGCATCGGGTTACGGCTCAGGTTGAAGTGAAAGCCTTCATGCCCAAGGATCGCTTGCAGAAACATCCCGTATCCGGCCATCACCCAGAGTGGCGCGCACAGCAGCACCACCCACAGGCTGGACGCGGAGTTCGCCACCCACACAAACAGCGCGAGTGGCAGCAGGTAGAGGCACAGGGCGTAACCGATGATCAACAAGGACTCGCCCGTGTGCGCTTTGAACAACGCGCGGTCGAGGCGAACCTGGGGCTTGGCGTGCAGTTGTCTGGCCATTGGTTGCGCGTTACTCGATCAGTTCAGGTTTGAGCGCCAGGTGCCCACCGCGTGTCAGCGTGCGCAGGCGCAAGGCGATAAAGGCGTCGACCACACTCGGCGCAATGCGCGCGGTGTACATGGCCAGGGTGCCCATGAACGTCAGGCCACGGTTGCGCAGGCCGTCTTTGCGGCAGGCGCGCACCAGGCCGTCGGCGGCGGCATCGAGCTTTTCTTCCAGCGACAGCAGGGTCTTGTCGCCCCACATGAAGGTCACCAGGCGCTTGACCGACAGGCCCACGCGCTGGGCGGGCAAATGGATCGCGGTGTCGATGAACCCCGGGTACACCGTGACCACATCGAGCTGCCCGCGATACTGCATGCGCAGCACGTCGGAATACGCACTCAGCGCGCGTTTGCTGGCGGCATACGCGGCCACATACGGCGCATTGACCAGGGCGAACAGCGACGACACATTCACCACCTTGCCGCGTTTGCGCAGCAGCCCCGGCAAGAAGCCGGCGACCAGTTGCCAGGGCGCGAACAGGTTTACGTCCACCGCGCGGGTGACTTCGTCCGTCACGCCGGTTTCGCCACGCTCCAGGGTCAGGGTGCCGGCGTTATTGACCAGAATGTCGATGTCACCGAAGTCAGTGCTGATGGCAGTGATCACCTGGGCCAACGCCCTGCGGTCACACAGGTCGACTTGATAAAACCCGTCGAGCAGCCCCAGTTCCTGCGGTTCCAGGATGTCCAGGCCGATCACCGTGGCGCCTTGCCCCTTGAGCTTGTGCGCGGTGGCATGGCCCAGGCCACGTGCACAGCCGCTGATGACAATGGTTTTTCCGAGCAGGTTCATGGTTTCACTCCGGCGATGCTGAAGGTGGATTGGGACAAGTAGCAGTCGAGGTTGGTCGCCATCGAGATCTTCGCCGGCGGGTGAAATTGCAGGCCACGGCAGGCCATCAACCAATTCGAACTCTGGTTGCTGGTGATAAACGCCATGCCCCCGAGCATCGCGTGGGCTTCGTCCGACAGCTGGTTGAGCAGTTGTTCGATGCCATAACGCACCAGCAACAGGCGGGCGAGCACGGTGTGCAGGTCGTGTGGGTTGCGTTCCACATCCAGCGCCGCGCCTTCCAGGGCGGTGATCGCCAATTGCAGGTGGGCGGCCAGGTCGACGCGGTGATGGGCAGTCCAGCGCGCGGCGTCGGTCACGGTTTCGATCAGACCGGCACAGGTCCCCACGTAGGATGCGCAAATCAACAGCTCGAACCAGATGAAACCCACGGTTTGCACATCGCCCAGCAGGTGCTTGTAACCGGCGGAAAACACCATGCGCTCCGGCACGAACACTTCGTTGAGGCGCACTTCGATGCTTTCGGCGGCGGCCAGCGCGCTGTTTTGCCAGAACGGTGCCCGGCTGATGCCCGGCGCATTCGCGGGAATCAGCGCCACCATCAACTCTTCGCCGTCCACGCCTTGGCGGGAGTAGCTGGCGGTGAGCAAGTCCATCGACTGGCCGAGGCAGCAAGGCTTTTTGCTGCCGCTGAGCAGCACGCCTTCCGGGGTCTGTACTGCCTGCATGTTCGAGTCGAGGATGCCGGCGCCCGTGTTGCCCTCGGCAAAGCCCGAGGACAGCAACAAGCGGTTCTGCGCCACGGCGGCCAGCAACAGGCCTTCGGCGCCGCCGCCGTTTTGGGTCAGCGCCAACAGGCTGGCCACCGAGAATTGGTGCATGGTGCTGGCCACGGCCAGCGATGGCGAGCGCGCGCCCAGGGCGATCTGCACATGCACCGCATCGAGGATGCCCGCGCCCAGGCCGCCGCCGGCGCGGTTGACCAACAGCCCGACCGGGCCGTGTTGCTTGAACAGGGCGACGACGTCGCTGTGCGATGCTTCACGTTCGGCAAAGGCAATGTCCGCCAGGCGCGCGTCAAAACCTGGGGCGTAGTTGTGCAGCACCGCACGTGAGCGGTTCAACAGAGACAGGGTCATGGCTGGGGCCTCACATAGCTTGTGGGAAACAACCCGGTGATGATCGAGTTAATGTTGTCGTGAATGGCGGTCTTGGCCACGGGGTCGAGCATGTCGGCGAGCATCGGCAGGCCCAGGTCAAAGCGTGACTTGAAGGTGATAATCGCGTCCTTGCCGTCCGGCAGCACTTGCCAGGTGCCCGAGAAATGGTCGACATCGCCGGCCAGTTGTTCGAAGTGGATCTCTCGGGTCTCGGCGTTGAACGTATCGCGCTCTTGCCACTTGAGAATGCCGCTGTGGAAGTTGACTTCCCAGGAGGTGAACGACACCTGGTCGCTGACCTTGTTGATGGTGATATTGCGCACCGATTCGCACAGCTCGACGTAGTTGCTGAAGTCGCTGATCACGGCAAAGACTTCATCAGCGCAGGCGTGTGGAATGTGCGCCTGGATATTGACTTCCTGCATGGGGTAACTCCAAAAATCAAAGGGTGGAAACTGAAGTGGTGAGCGCCTGGGCGAACCCCTCGATCAACCAGTTGCAGTCCTGGGCGTTCAGCAGCGGCGACGGCGTCAGCCGCACGACCCGGTGATCATTGAGCGAGTGGCAAACGATGATTTGCTGCTCGATCAGCGCCATGACCATGTTTGCGGCAATCGAGGCGTCGCTGAACTCGAAGCCCAGCAGCAAGCCCGCGCTGCGCAGCTTCACGCACTCGGCCAGGCCCATCTGTTGCAGCAACGCGCTGAAACGCGCGTGCAGGTCCTGGCCCATCAGCCGGGCACGCTGCACCAGGTCTTCCTGCACCATCACTTGCAATGTGGCCTGCACCGCCGCCATGGCCAGCGGGTTGGCGCCAAAGGTCGAGGTGTGCACCGTGGGGTTGCGGTTGAACGGCGCATAGACCGCCGCGCTGGCAACCATGGCGCTTACCGGTACGCAGCCACCGGACAGGCTTTTGCCCACCAGCATGATGTCGGGCACCACTTGCTCCTGGTCACAGGCCCACCAATGGCCGGTGCGGCCCAGGCCGGACTGGATTTCATCGATGATCAGCAGCGCGCCGTATTGGTTGCACAGCTCGCGGACACGCGTCAGGTAACCGGGCGGTGGCAGGATCACGCCGGCTTCGGCCTGGATCGGCTCGAGAATCACGCAGGCTTTGTCCGGCGACGCCAGCAGTTGCTGTTCCAGCGCATCACTGTCGCCGAAGGGCACGAACGCGCTTTCACTGAGCAGGCCACTGAACGGCTCGCGGTAGCTTTCGCGGCCGGTCACGGCCAAGGCGCCGAGGGTCTTGCCGTGGAAACCGCCAAGCGTCGACAGCGTGCGACGGCAGCCGTTAAGGCGCGCCAGTTTCAACCCGGCTTCAGTGGCTTCGGCGCCCGAGTTGCAAAAGAACACATAGTCCAGGTTGCCGGGGCAGCGGGCGGCCAGGGCCTGAGCGGCCAAGGCCTGTTGCGGGTTGAGCAACAATTTGCTGGCCAGTGCGTTCTGCTGCAGCTGCCGGGTCACGGCTTCCACCACGACCGGGTGGCCGTGGCCGAGGAAGAACACCCCATAGCCGCCGGCATCCAGGTACTGGCGCCCTCTGTTGTCATAGATGTAGACGCCCTGGCTGGACTGCTCGATGGGCAGGTTCATCAGCGAGGCCAGGCGGGCGTAGCCCGAATTCACATGCTGGCGGAAATACTGGTCAATCTGTTCGGCGTCGCTTGCGGGTTCGATAAGTAGCGGGTTCATGCCACGGAGGCCTCAGCGAAGGGCGGCGCCGGCTGTTTGAGCATCCGCGTCAGGGCACCCAGCTTGGGCGCCAGGTGGTTGAGCGACAGCAGCAATTCGCGGCTGACATCCCGTGCGTTGAACGCCGCTTCGCCGAGCAACTCGGGCAACGAGGTAGGCAGCGGTGTGCGCAGGCACGCATAGCGGCACAGTTGATTGGCGCGGCCCAGGGCGGCCTGGATATTGCCGGTCAGCGCCGGCAGAAACACCGGGCGGATCAGGCGTTCATAAATATCCGGCGCCATGCAGCGTGGTCGCGTGAACGCTTTGCCCTGGGCTTCCATGGATTGGCACATCAGGTCCAGCAGGCCGGTCAGGTCCAGGGCCTGCGGGCCGCTGGTGAGGAAGTAGTCCTTGCCGATCAAACGCTGGCGCAAGGCATTGGCAATCGCCCGTGCGGCGACGTCGCGAGCGATCAGGTCGATATAGCCGGCAGGCGGGCAGGGCACGATCGGCAGCACGCCCGACATCATCAGGCCCATGGTCATGTGAAAACCCTGGAAGTTGGGCATAAGCCCACTGCCCGAATCGCCGATGATGATCGAGGGGCGAAAGATCGACACGTCAATGCCGGCCGAGCGCACCAGGGTTTCGGCCTGACGCTTGGCCACTTCGTACGGGGTTTGTGCCTGCACGCCTTCGTAGTAGTCGCAGGGGTGAGTGAAGGCGGTGCTGATGTGGTAAAGCGGCACTTTGGCCTGCTGGACAAAGCTCACGACGTTCTCGGTGCCGAGGTAATTCACCGAGAAAATCTGGTCGACATCGCCATCCATACGGGTGACGGCCGCAGCGTGAATCACCCAGTCGACGCGCTTGAGCAGCGCTTCATAATCGGCGGCGTCCAAGCCTAGCCGAGGGCGGCAGATATCGCCTTTGAGGACTTCGACCTGCGGGTGGCGAATGCGACTTTTACGCGCCAGGCAGACCAGGTGAAAGTCCTGCGCCAGGCACTCGATCAGGGACTCACCGAGCACACCTGATCCTCCCGTGAGAAGGACGGTTAATTTTTGCGGTTCTGACATGTAGGACGCTTCCTGCGGACTCATCGAAAGAATTAACGTTGCGTTTCGCCGAATCCCAGGCACGGATGCCCCTGGCGAACACTCTGTATTCACATGCGGTGGCGTTGAAGTGCTTTGGGGGAAGGCAATCAGCGCTTAACGTTTCAGCGAATAAGATTCGATCGATATTGGCGTTTTGACATCACTGCGTCTTGAACGAAACGCTTGTCTTGCGCAAAACCTTGGCAGCGGTGCGGGGCGTCATGCCAAACATGCGGCGCATCATGCGCGCCAGGTGGGCCTGGTCGGAGAAGCCGCCATCGGCAGCGGCGTCCGACAAGCTGGCGCCAGCCGCCAGGGACTTGGAGGCGCGCTCGAGTTTGTTCCAGATGATCCATTGCGACAGCGAAACGCCCATCTGGTGCGTGGCCACGCAGCGCAAGCGCGGGCTCGACAGGCCGACCGCGTTGGCGGCGCGGCTGACGGAACCAGGACCGTCGCGGTCCTGGCGCAGGAGGTTCAAGGCCTTGTACAGGCGCTGATCGATGGGCGGCGTCATTGCCAGCAACCGCGCGAGCGCCTCGACAAACTGCGCCAGGGAGGTGGTGCGGCGGAAACACTCAAGCATTTCCTCACTGGCCAGGGCGATGCCATTGTGATGAAGCAAGGCTTTGAGGTCGCGGCCCAGTGGCGTGTCGGGGTTGATGTAGACAAAGGCCACCGGGTGAATGTCGGCCACCGCGCGGTGCTCGACGTTGGGACCGATGATCACCCCGGCCGCGCGGATCAGCTGGCCGGGCAATTCCAGCTTCACGGGTTGGTGCACGCCGATGCACAGCTGAATGGCGACATGGGAGTGGGCAGTATTTTGATCCGCGCGGCCAATGTAGCCCGCCCATGAATCACCAAAGGTAACGCTGCCGTCCCACATGTAAGGTCTTCCTGACTCAGAGGGTGAGTGTTGCGTGTGCAGGGTAGGCCTGCACAGGTCTGGATTCAAGCACCGGGCGTGCCGTCACCGCTGTAGCGCCGCGCGCATCCCCGCCAGCTTGATGCAGGTTTCGTCGTATTCGCTGGCAGGGTCGGAGTGTTCGACGATGCCGCAGCCGGCGAACAGCCGGGCCTGGTTAGCGTTTAACAGCGCACTGCGCAGGCCGACGATAAATTCGCCATTGCCGTGGGCGTCCAGCCAACCCAGCGGCGCCGCGTACCAGCCACGATCAAAGCCTTCGAACTGGCGAATATGCGCCAATGCCTGCTGGCGTTCGTGGCCGCCCACGGCGGGCGTTGGGTGCAGAATCGAGACCATCTTGAGCAAACTGCAGCCTGGCTGCAGCGGGCCTTCGATCAACGTCGCCAGGTGCTGCACGCGGCTCAGGCGCTTGATATGCGGCGTGGGCGGCATGTGCAGCGCCTGCACCCAGGGCGCGAGGTCGCGTTGAATGATCTGCACCACCACCGCGTGTTCGTGCCGGTTCTTTTCGCAGTCGAGCAGGGCCTGCGCCAGTTGCGCATCCTGTTCAGGGTTGGGGTCGCGACGCGCAGTGCCGGCCAGCGCCAGGGTTTGCAGGCGGCCGTTGTGCAGCTTGGCCAGGCGTTCGGGCGAGGCACCGATAAAGCACGCCTGATCACGTCGGAAGGCAAACAGGTAGGCGCTGGGGTCGTTGCTCGCCAGCGCGCTCAACGTGCGCCCGGCACTCACGGGCTGGGTGTATTCGCTGAGCACTTCGCGCGCCAGCACCACCTTTTTCAACGGGGTGTCGCGCAGCACGTCCAGGGCGTGGGCGATTTTGCTTTCCCAGCAGGCACGCGGCAGGCCTTGGTCACGGATGTGTTGCAGTGCCACGCTCGGGCGCGGGCCGGACACGTAGCGGTCCATCAGCGCGTTCCATTGGTTCAACACGTGCTCGCAGCGCTGTTGCGCCTTATCGCCGGGCGCGATCCGTTGCTGGCACAGCAGCCAGCAACTCTCGGCATCGCGCACCAGCAGCAGCGTCATCAACAGTAGTGACGCATCGCCAAAACCTTGCCAGGCGCCGCTGGCCTTGACCTCAGGATCAAACCGGAAGCCGCCGCAGACCGTCGGCGCCAATGGGCCGTGGCTGACCGCGTGTTCCAGCCAACGCTGCCATTGCGCGTCCACCGCGGCAAAACGCTGCGCGCCAACGCCGCTGAGTTCGGCGGCCACGCCCCAGCCGAACAGGCTTTTGTGGTCTTCCGGCGCGCGCCAGAACAGGCACTCGGCGCTCGGTTGGTCGACGCTGCAAAACAGCTCCAGCAGGTCCAGCGGGGCGAGTTCAATCGAGTAGCTGGCCAACACCGCTTCGCCGTGTTCGACGGCCCGCTCGCGCGCCTGTTCAAACACCGCCGCCAGGCCTTGGGCATGGGCCTCCAACGAAGGAAAGGCCCTCATGCTGGCGTTCTCGTTGCGCGCCAATGCAGCACTTGCTGGCCGATGTACCAATGGATGATCTGGGCGAACAGGGTTTCCATAAAGTGCGGGTCCAGGCCGGCGTGTTCGGCCCATTCGCGGCGTTGCGGCAGCATCTGCGCCACGCGCTCGGGCGCGGCGATGCTGCTTTCGGTCGGTTTGAAGCGCGCAGCGGCTTTGACGTAAGCCATGCGTTGACGCATGAGTTCGATGATCTGGTGGTCCAGTGAATCGATGGCGTGACGGATGTCCGGCAGGCCATCACAGGCGTCGGGTGTTTTCATCAACAGGTTTCCTTGGGGGCAAGCGTAAGGGTCAGCAGCGTGGCGGCGATGGCGTCGAGCAGCGCCTGGCGCTGCTCGATCAGGTAAAAGTGTTCGCCGGGCCAGCGCTGCAGGTGCAGTGGCTGGTGGCTGGCGGCTTGCCAGGCCAGGGCTTCATCCAGTTCGATTTCCGGGTCGTGTTCGGGGTAGAACACCTCGATGCGGCTGTTCAGTGGCCGCGGTTGTGGGCAGGCGTAGGTTTCAACGATGCGGTAGTCATTGCGCAGGCCAGGCAGGAACAGTTCGCACAGCGCCGGGTCGTCCAGCAGCGGGTTGGGCCGGTCGGACAAGCGTCGCACGTCGTCGAGCAAGGCCGCGTCCGGCCCCAGGTGCAACTGCCCGCCGCGCTGGCGATGCGGCGCCGGGTGGGCGGACACGAACAGATGGTCGACGGCGATTGCGCGCTGCTCCAGGCGCGCGGCCACTTCATAGGCCACCACCGCGCCGAGGCTATGGCCGAACAATGCCAGCGGCCGGTCGGCGTAATCCGCCAGCGCGTGGGCGGCGCCGTCGGCGAGGCGCTGCATGTCGGTCAGGCAGGGCTCGCTGAAGCGGTCTTCGCGGCCCGGGTACTGGATGGCCAACAGGTCGATATCGGCGGGCAGGGCATTGACCCAGTCGCGAAAGAAGCTCGCACTGCCGCCGGCATGCGCGAAACACACCAGGCGCCAGCGCGGCATAGGCGTCAGCCGGTAAGCGCGTACCCAACGGTTCACGAGGCGGCCCGCTGCAGCCAGGCCTGGCGCAAGCGTTCGCGCAAGTCCTTGCGGCTGACTTTGCCCACCCCGGTGTGCGGGAAGTGCGCAACAAACTCGATGCGGTCCGGCACCTTGAACGCCGCCAAACCCTGGCCGCGCAAATGCTGCTTGAGCGCAAACGCCGACGGCGCCGGGTCACGGGCGACGATAAACGCGCAGGTGGATTCGCCAAGCACCGCGTCCGGCATCGCCACCAGCGCCGCGTCGTGCACTTGGGGATGGCTGATCAGCAGATTTTCCACTTCTTCAGCGGCGACCTTTTCACCACCACGGTTGATCTGGTCCTTGTCGCGGCCTTCAACCACCAGGTAACCGTCGCGGGTACGTCGCACCCGGTCACCGCTGCAATAAAAGCCGTCGGCAGTGAACGCCTTGGCATTGTGTTCGGGCAGGCGGTAGTAGCCGCGAATGGTGTACGGCCCACGCACTTGCAGCTCGCCGACTTCGCCGTCAGGCACCGGCTGGCCGTGTTCATCGACAATGCGTAGCTCATCGTCGGCACTCAGCGGGCGGCCCTGGGTATGCAGCAGCAGATCCGCGTGGTCATCCAGGCGGGTAAAACACAGCAAACCCTCGGCCATGCCCAGTACTTGTTGCAAGGTGCAGCCCAGTGTCGGTGTGACACGCGCGGCTGCGGTGCTGAGCAGTTTTGCGCCGCCCACCTGCAGCAGGCGCAGGCTCGACAGGTCGGCCTGGCGCTGGGCCTGGGCGTCCAGCCACAGCATCGCCAGCGGCGGCACCAGCGCGGTAACGGTGACGCGTTGTTCGCTGATCAATGCAAAGCAGGTTTCAGGGTCAGCGCGGCGCGTACACACCACGCGCCCACCGGCCAACAAGGTGCCGATAACACCTGGGCAGCACAGCGTGAAGTTATGCGCCATGGGCAGCGCGGTGAGGTACACCGTGTGTGCATCCAGGCCGCACACCGCGCTGCTGGCGCGCACGTTATAGAGGTATTCGGCATGGCGACGCGGGATCAGCTTGGGCGTGCCAGTGGTGCCGCCCGACAGTTGGAAACACGCCACTGCGTCAGCGTGACCGGCGTCCTGCTCCAATGGCTCACTGTTGTACAACGCCTTCAGCGCGGTGAATTCCTCGGCATCGCCGTCGATCACCACCTGGCGCAGGTGTGGATTGGCTTCGGCCAACTGGCGCGCCATCTGGCGGCAATCGAAACCGTCGAGCTGGTCACAGCCGATGTAGGTCGAGGCCTGGGCAAAGCTGCAAAAGCCGCCGATCTCGTGTTGACGGTGAGCGGGCAGGGCGAGGATCGGCCGCGCACCGAGCCGGAACAACGCAAAGCACACTTCGATAAACGCGCTGCCGTTGGGCAAATGCACCACCACGTTATCGCCCGCCGCAACACCCAGGGCACGCAAGCCACCGGCGAGGTGCCGGCAACGCTGCACCAGGTTGCGGTAGTTGAGGTGCAACGGGCCGTCGGTGATGGCGATCGCCGATGGGCTGCGTGCGGCAACCGCATCCAGCGCCTGGGCGAAAGTCTGGTCTTGCCAGTAACCGGCCTGGCGGTAGCGTTCGGCGAACGCGGCGGGCCAGTCGGGCTCGTCGCCACAGGTGTCTGAATCGCGTACGCAGGTGTGCAATGACATGGAATCCCCTATTTGTAGAAATAATTGGCTACAAATGCCCAAATGAGATCTATTATCATTGTCCTTCGCCGAGCGCTTCTCAACGCCAAGGCTTTCGGACCTGTGACTTTTTCATTAGATGAAATACACAGCGGCTTTAAACAGGGAGGTTTACGGTTTAAAAGCCTCCTCCTCATTCAGGTCAGGCCCCGCGTAATGGCCTTAAGGATCAAGGGAAAACCCAATGACTATTACGATCATCGCCCCCAGCCACCAAGAGACGCAGGCCGAACCCAAGGGCAATCAACCCGGCACGGTTTACCTGGAACCGCACATGACGCTGGTCACCGGCACGCTGTGGTCAGAGAGTGAGAATTGGGTCGAAGACCCGCTGGAGCGCGGCCTCAAGCTGATCCTGGTGCAGAGTGGCGAGCTTTCGTGCCGCATCCCCGGGCACAGCGAGCAATCGATCAAGGGCCCCAGCCTGTGCACCATCGTCAATGACGGCGAGTTCACCTCGTCGCAGATCTACGGCACCTCCACGCCGCTGCGTTACACCATCGTGCAATTGGACCTCGAATCCCTCGACCGTCACCTGGGCATGGCCCCGCGCAAACTGTTGGCCAGCAGCGGCGGCGACCCGTACATGATGGTGCGCCCGGCGCCGCGCGCGATGCAGGCGCTGGCCACACAGATTGCGACCTGCCCGATGCAGGGCCCGAGCCGCTCGTTGTATTTGGGCGGCAAGGCGTTGGAATTGACCGCGTTGAGCGCGCAGTTCCTGCTCGGTGAGCGCGGGCAGCCGGAGCAAAAGCTGCGCATCACCTCTTCGGACGTAGAGCGTGTACACGCCGCGCGCGACCGCCTGGTGCGTTCGCTGCTGGAGCCGCCAAGCCTGAATGCGCTGGCCAGCCACGTCGGCATGAGCCCGCGCAAACTCACGGCGGGGTTTCGCAAGGTCTTCGGCACCAGCGTGTTCGGCTATTTGCACGAGCATCGCCTTAACGAAGCCCACCGCATGCTCAGCGACGAGGAAAGCAACGTCTCCACTGTCGCTTATGGCGTGGGCTTCAGCCCGGCGCATTTCTCCATCGCCTTCCGTAAACGCTACGGCGTATCGCCCAGCGAAATCCGCTGAGGGCAGGGGTGTGTCTCTGAATCGAATGAAAAGGCCCGTGCATCTAAAGCCCTGAGCGCTTTCTGAAAACCTGCTTGCGATAGAGTTCCAATTGAGAATGGCTTCCATCTTGGTGAGCCAGGGACTTTATCTAGACGGGTCACAGGAAGCTTTTCATGAGCGAGCTGACAACAGCAGACACCTCCTTATTGCGCACATGGCTGATCGAACACCTCGCCCAGTTGCTGGGCGCCACCGTGGCGGAAATCGACAGCCTGGGCGATGAGGAAAACCTCCTCGGTTGCGGGTTGGATTCCATCCGCCTGATGTACCTGCAGGAGCGTTTGCGCAGCCACGGCTTGCACCTCGACTTTGCTCAGCTCAGTGCGCAGCCGTGCCTGGCAGCCTGGCTGGGCTTACTGCACGGCCAGGTCCCGCAGCACGTGGTGACCGACGCAGCGCCGATGGTTGCGCCGGATGACAGCTTCGAACTCAGCGCTGTGCAGCAGGCGTACTGGCTGGGGCGCGGGCCGGACGAAGTGCTGGGCAATATCAGTTGCCATGCGTGGCTGGAATTCGACTGCCAGGGCATCGACCCGCAACGCCTGGAAGCGGCGGTGAAGTGTGTGCAGGCGCGCCACCCGATGTTGCGCGCCAGTTTCAATGAAGGCCGCCAGCGGATTCTTGCGGCCACCGACCTGCCGGTGTTCGATCATCAGGATTGGCGCCAGCACTCGCAAGCCGCCGCGCAAGAGGCCTGGCGCGCATTGCGTGACTGGCGCTCGCATGAATGCCTGGCGGTCGAAGCCGGGCAGGTGATGCTGGTCGGCCTGGTGCAGTTGCCCGGTGGCCGTGACCGCGTGTGGCTGAGTGTCGACCTGCTGGCGGTTGATGTGGAAAGCCTGCGCCTGTTGATGGCGCAACTCGGCCAGGCCTATCAGGCACCGGCCACGCTTGCGCCGCCGCCTGCTGTGCACTTTGCCGACTACCTGAGCCGCCGTCGTCAACGCCGCGCCGACGCGTATGAGCGTGACCGTCAGCACTGGTGCCAGCGCCTGGCGCAGTTGCCGGACGGCCCGACGCTGCCGCTGGCCTGCGCGCCCGAGTCGATTCGCACGCCACGCTTCAGCCGCCAGGCCTTCGTGCTCAGCCCAGCCGAAGCCGAACGCCTGCAACGCCAGGCGACCGCCCACGGGCTGACCTTGCCCAGCGTGTTCGCCACGGCTTTCAACGCAGTCTTGGCGCGTTGGAGCGAGCAGCCGAATTTCCTCCTTAACGTGCCGCTGTTCGACCGCCACGATGACCAGCAGGCCATTGACCAGGTGATCGCCGACTTCACCACCTTGCTGCTGGTGGCCTGCGAAGACGCGCCGCAGTTGCCCTTTGCCGAAGGCGCCCGGCGTTTCCAGCGTGACCTGCACGCGACCATCGACCACGCCGCGTTTCCCGCGCTGGAAGTGCTGCGCGAAGCCCGTCGCCAGGGCCATCCGCGCTCGGCGCCGGTGGTGTTTTCCTGCAACCTGAGTGACGCAAGTTTTGTACCCGCGAGCTTTCGCGAGGTGTTCGGCGACCTGCACGACATGCTCTCGCAAACCCCGCAAGTGTGGCTCGATCACCAGCTGTACCGGGTCGAAGACGGCGTGCTGCTGGCCTGGGACAGCATCGCCGAGCTGTTCCCGCAGGGCGTGCTGGAGGCCATGTTCAGTGCCTATATCGAACTGGTGCAACGCCTCGCCGACAGTGACTGGAACCAGCCACAGCCGGTGTTGCTGCCGCTGGCCCAGCAAGCGCAGCGCGACCGCCAGAACAGCGTGCCGTCGCTGGCTGCGGGGCGTGGTTTGCTCGACGACTTTTTCCGCCAAAGCACCCAACAGCCCGACGCGGTGGCGTTGATCTGTGGCACCCAACAGTGGACGTATGCGGCACTCGCCAACCAAGCCCTGCGCGTGGCTGCTGGCTTGCTGGAGGCCGGAATGCGCCCCGGCGAAGCCGTGGAAGTCTGCCTGCCGCGCGGGCCTGGGCAGGTTGCCGCGGTGTTAGGCGTACTCGCGGCCGGTGGCTGCTACGTGCCGGTGGACACCGCCCAACCGCACGCACGGCGCAGCCTGATCGAGTCGGCGGCGGGCATCAGCCGCGTGATCGCCGAGCAGCCGCCGGCGGATCCTGCATTGCAATGGCTTGATCCGACCCAACTGGAACACTGCGCGCCATTGGCGGCAGCGAAAAAAAGCTCGCCACACGCCAGTGCGTACGTGATCTACACCTCCGGCTCAACCGGCATTCCCAAAGGCGTTGAGGTCAGCCACGCGGCGGCGATCAATACCATTGACGCGCTGCAAGCCGAGCTGCACGTCACGCCGGATGATTGCCTGCTGGCGGTCTCGGCGCTGGATTTCGACCTGTCGGTCTATGACCTGTTCGGTGTGCTGGGGCAGGGCGCGCGCCTGGTGTTGTTGCAGCCTGAAGAAACCCGCGACGCCATGAGCTGGGCGCAACTGATCCGCCAGCACCGCGTGAGCCTGTGGAATTCGGCCCCGGCATTGCTGGAAATGGCCTTGGGCATCGGCGCAGAACAGTGTCAGTACCAAAGCCTTCGAGCGGTGTTGCTGTCGGGCGACTGGATCGCCCTGGACCTCGCCGCGCGCCTGCGTCGCCACGCCACGTCAGCCTGCCGGGTGTATGGCCTGGGCGGCGCGACCGAGGCGGGTATCTGGTCGAACCTGCAACTTATCGATGCGGTGCCCGAGCATTGGCCGTCGATTCCCTATGGCAAGCCGTTGGCCGGCCAGGCCTATCGAGTAGTCGACGCCTGCGGGCGGGATGTACCGGACCAGGTAATCGGCCAACTGCTGATCGGCGGCGCGAGCCTGGCCCGCGGTTATCGCAATGATCCTGTGCTCACCGCCCAGCGTTTTCGCAGTGATGAGCGCGGGCGCTGGTATCACACCGGCGATCGCGGGCGCTTCTGGCAGGACGGCACGTTGGAGTTCCTCGGGCGCATGGACCAGCAGGTCAAGGTGCGCGGGCAGCGTATCGAACTCGGCGAAATCGAGGCGGCGCTGACGGCGCATCCGCTGATCGACAACGCCTGTGCAGCCGTACTGAATGGCAGCCTGGGCGCGGCCGTGGTGTTCAAGTCGTTGGAGGCTCCGGTGCCGGTTGTGCCAGCCGCGTCGATGCTCGATGACAGCCTGGCAGCCGAAAGCCGCGTCACCGCCGAGCTGCTGCAACGCCTGTTGCAAGACCCGCCGCCCACGCCGTTGCTTGACACCTGGCGCGAGTGGCTGGGCAGTTATGTCGAGTCCATCAGCCTTCATGATGCATTGGCGCAATTGGGCTGGCGCGAAGCCGATCTGCACAGCATGGTCGGTGCCTTGCAGGTGCTGCTGCGCACGGAGGGCGGCACCTCGCAAGTGTTGTTTGACCCGTTGCTGGCGCCACAGGCCATGGCGCTCAACCTGCCCGCAGGCCGCCAAGTGCTGGACGCCATGAACCGCGCGCTGCAACACAGCGGTACAGCGCTGAACGTCGCCGTGCTGGATGTGCGCGGCGGGCAGTTGCTCGACCAGTGGCTGAACCACGTGAGTTCACGCGACCTGCAACTGACCCTGTTCGAGACCAGCCCCGGCCTGCTCGCCGCCAGTGTGGGCAAGCGCCAGCGCGTGGCGGGCCAACTGCTGGTGGACGGCGTGCTGCCCGCTGAGCACTGGTCCCGGTACGACGTGGTGATCAGCTTCGCGGCCCTGCACAGCTACGCGCAGCCGTCCGACGGCCTGAGCCTGGCCCAGGCGCTGCTCAAACCCCAAGGCCGTTTGATACTGGCTGACGTGCTGCGTGACTCGCCGTTGCGGCTGGTCAGTGCGGCGCTGCTGGACGGGCGCACACCGCTGCTGCCGAGTGCCGACGCAGTCGTGCGCTTACTCGGTGAAAGCGGCTTCAACCACCTGGAATGCCTGTGGCAAAACCCTGCGATGCTGTTGGTGAGTGCCCAGGCTGCCGACGAAGCCTTGAGCAGTGAACGCCTCAACCACTGGCTGCAACAACGCCTGCCGCAGGCGATGCGCCCCGAACATCTGTGGTGCGTGCCGCGCTTTGCCTTGAACGCCAACGGCAAGATCGACCGCACGCGCCTGCAAGCCAGCCTCGGCGACGCGTTGCAATGCAGCCAACCCTGCTGCGACGAAGACGCGGAACTGAGCCCCGAACTGCAGGCGCTGGCGACCTGTTGGGAAACTGTGCTGGGCCGCTCGGTGCACAGCGCCCAAGCGAGTTTCTTCAGCCTCGGCGGCGACAGCCTATTGGCCACGCGCTTGCTGGCCAATGTACGTGAACAGCTGGGCGTGAGCCTGCGCATGGGCGACTTCTACCTGCAACCGACCCTCGCCGGCATGGCCGCGCTGCTGGTGCGTAACACCGATGTGGCGATCGAGGAGGGCGTGTTATGAGCCTGGATGATTTGCTGCACATCTGCCGTGAACGCCAGATTGAACTCTGGGCCACCGAGGGCAAGCTGCATTTTCGTGCCCCCGAAGGCGCGTTGGACTCAGCCCTGGCCGAACGCATTCGTGCCCAGCGCGAGGCACTGATGGTGCACCTCTCGCCCCAGGATTGGCGCGCGCAGCCGGAACAGGCGCTGCAGCCCTTCGCCCTCAGCGCGGTGCAGGGCGCCTACGTGCTGGGGCGTAACCCGGCGTTCGACTACGGCGGCAACGCCTGTCACTTGTATGTCGAATACCCGTGGCCGGCGAATGTCGACACCGCGCAACTGACCCAGGCCTGGAACGCCTTGGTGCAACGCCACCCGATGCTGCGCGCGGTGGTGCAGGACAACAGCCGCCAATGCGTGCAAGCCCAGGTGCCCTGGCAATCGCTGCCGGTGCATGACCTGCGTGAGGCCACGCCCGAGGCATTCGACGCTCACCTGCAGGCGTTGCGCACACGCCTGGACCATGCCTGCCATGCCCTTGATCAATGGCCGATCCTGCTGCCCGAAGTGAGCCTGGGCCGCGAGCAGGCGATTTTGCATTGCTCGGTGGATTTCACCTTGCTCGACTACGCCAGCCTGCAACTGTTGCTGGTCGAACTGACCCAGCGTTACCTCGAACCGACGCGCCATTGGCCCGCGCTTGAAGCGATCTTCCGCGACTACCTTGAGCACGAACGCAGCGCGCGCAACAGCGCCGCCTGGCACAGCGACAAAGCCTGGTGGCTGGCCCGCCTGGACAGCCTGCCGGGGCGCCCGGACCTGCCGCTGAGTGAGCACGCCGGTTTGGGCTCCACGCGTTTCCAGCACCACCATGGCGTGTTGAGCAGCGCGCAATGGAACGCGCTGTGTTCCCTCGCCAGCGCCCAGGGCCTGAGCGCAGCGGGCGTGACCCTGGCCGCCTTTGCCGAAGTCATCGGGCGTTGGAGCCAAAGCCCGGACTTTTGCCTGAATCTCACCGTGCTCAACCGGCCGAACCTGCACCCGCAGCTGGGCCAGGTGATCGGTGACTTCACCGCCTTGAGCCTGCTCGCCGTGCACGGCGCCGACGGTGCGAGTTTTGTCCAGCGCGCGCGGCGTATCGGTGCGCAGCTGTTCGATGACCTCGACCACAGCCGCTTTACCGGCGTTGAGGTGTTGCGTGAACTGGCCCGGCTGCAAGGGCGTGGCGCCGACCTGATGCCGGTGGTGTTCACCAGTGGCATCGGCAGCGTCGAACGCTTGCTCGGCGATGCCGGGCGCTTGTTGCAACCGCCCAGCTACATGATCAGCCAGACCCCGCAGGTGTGGATCGACTGCCAGGTCAGCGACCAGTACGGCGGTTTGCAGATTGGCTGGGACGTGCGCGTCGGCGTGCTGCCCGACGGCATGGCCGCGCAGATGTTCGATGCCTACGTCGACCTGCTGCAACGCCTGGCCGCCGACCCGCAGGTGTGGCAGGCGCGTGGCGATATCGTGTTGCCGGCGCAACGGGCCAATCCACAGGTCGAGGCGGTTGCCCCGGCGCGCAATATCGCCGCCGGTTTCGCTCAACAGACACTGTGCACGCCCGACGCCGTGGTGATCAGCGACCGCGATGGCCGCTACAGTTATCGCCAGGTCGCCCAACACGCCGCCGCCGTGCGCGCAGCCCTTGAAGCGCTCGGCGTTGCACGCGGCGAGCGGGTAGCGGTGATGCTGCCCAAAAGCGCCTGGCAATTGATGGCGGTGCTGGGTATTACCCAAATGGGCGCGGCCTATGTGCCGGTGGACATTCGCCAGCCGGCCCTGCGCCGTGAAGCGATCCTGCGTGATGCCCGGATTGCCGCCGTGGTCACCCTGCAAGCGCAGGCATTGCCGGATACGCTTGAGCTGCCGCGCGTTGCCATCGACAGCCTCTACGCCGACCCGCATTGGCCAACCCGCGAGCCGCTGGCGGTGGCCGCCGAGGAACTGGCCTACATCATCTACACCTCCGGTTCCACCGGCACGCCCAAGGGCGTAATGCTCAGCCACGGCGCGGTGGTCAATACCCTCGATGACATCAACCAGCGTTACGCAGTCAACGCCGACGACTGTGTACTGGGCCTGGCGGAATTGAGTTTCGACCTGTCGGTGTACGACTTTTTCGGCGCCACTGCTGTCGGCGCGCAGGTGGTGCTGCCTGATCCGGAGCGCGGCGCCGACCCTTCGCACTGGGCGCAATTGATGCTGGAACACAGCATCACGCTGTGGAACTCAGTGCCCGCCCAAGGGCAGATGCTGGTGGACTACCTGGAGACCGAACCGGCGGCGATGCCGGGGCCGCGTTGCGTGATGTGGTCGGGAGACTGGATTCCCACCACGTTGCCCACGCGCTGGTGGCAACGCTGGCCCGACAGCCAGTTGTTCAGCCTGGGCGGCGCCACTGAAGCAGCGATCTGGTCGGTGGAGCATCCGATTCGCCCGCCGGATACGGCGTTGCCGAGCATTCCCTATGGCCGCGCCCTCAAGCACCAGACCCTGGAAGTGCTCGACAGCCTAGGCCGCCAATGCCCGGTGGGCGTGCGCGGTGAGATTCATATCGGCGGCCTCGGCCTGGCCCTGGGCTACGCCGAAGACCCGCAACGCAGCGCCGAGCGGTTTATCACCCATGCCAGCGGGCGCCGCCTGTACCGCACCGGCGACCAGGGACGCTACCTGAGCGAAGACGGTTTGATCGAGTTTCTGGGGCGCCAGGATGATCAGGTGAAGATTCGCGGCCACCGTATCGAACTGGCGGAAATCGACGCCGCGTGGCTGGCCCATCCGCAGCTGGCCGCGAGCACCACGGTATTGCTCGGCGAGTGTCACGAGCGCTCGCTGTGCAGCTTCGTGACGTTGCAAACCCACGCGCCGGACCCGCAGCGTGTGCGCGACGAACTGCGTGAAGTCACGGCCCAGGCGCGCCACAGCCTTGCGCAGGCGGATTTTGGCGAGCGTGCCGACATCGAAGCGGCACTCGCCGCGTTGGACCATGCGGCAGATGCGTCGCTGCTGCACTGGCTGGCGGGCAGCGGTTTGCTGAACCCAGGGCAAGCCATCGCATTCGCGCCGCTGTGCGCCGCGTTGAACCTCGCACCCGGCCAGCATCGCCTGCTGCGACACTGGCTGGCGTTGCTGGTCGACAGTGGCCACCTGCAAGTCGACGGTGACGGCTGGCGCTGCCTGGCAACAGACTTCGATCAAGATCATGCATGGTCACAGTTTGCCCGGCTGGCGCCGCCAGGCCTGTGGCCGGTGGAACTGGTGGATTACCTGCGCGACAGTGCGACCCGTTTGCCCGAGCAACTCGACGGGCGCCTGAGCCCGGCGAGCCTGATGTTCCCGCAAGGTTCGGCGCATATCGCCGAAGCCATGTACAGCCGTGGCCTGCACGCCCAGGTGCTGCACCGGGCGATGGCTGAGGCTGTTAGCGCGATTGTGTCGCGCCAGGGCCAACGCCGCTGGCGCATCCTCGAAGTGGGCGCCGGCACTGGCGCGGCGAGTGCGTTGATCATCCCGGCGCTGGCGCCATTGGTGGCCGCCGGGGTGCAGATCGACTATGTGTTTTCCGACGTGTCGAGTTACTTCCTCAACGCGGCGCGCGAGCGTTTTGCGGCGTACCCGTGGGTGCGCTTCATGCCGTTCGACATGAACAAACCGGCCTGCGAACAAGGCTTGCCGGCCGGCTCACTGGACCTGCTGCTGAGCTCCGGCGCCTTGAACAATGCGTTGGATACGCCGCGCCTGCTCGCCGGTCTGCGCCAATTGCTGCAGGCCGATGCCTGGCTGGTGGTGCAGGAACTGACGCGTGAACACCGCGAAATCAGTATCAGCCAAAGCCTGATGATGGAAACGCCCGAGGATGTGCGCGCCAGCAACCACCAGCTGTTTGTGCACACCGATCAATGGCTGGCGTGGCTCAACAGTGAGGCGGGCGATCAGGCTGAATCGTTGGCGGGTGCCGACAGCGTGTTGAACCTGCTGGGTTATGACGTGCTGGTCGCACGCCTGAAAACCGATCGGCCATTGCTGAGTTCAGAGGCCTTGCTGGCCTTTATTGCCGAGCGGGTGCCGCGTTATATGGTGCCGGCGCAAGTGCGGGTACTTGACCGCTTGCCGGTCACGGCCAATGGCAAGATCGACCGCCGCGCGCTCACCACGCAGGCGGAGCAACGCCAATTGCAACCGGTGCACCGCGCAAACACCGATGTGGCGGATGAACTGGTGCAGCGCTTGATCGCGCAGTGGGAGCGCGTACTGGATTGCAGCGGGTTGTCGGCGGATCAGGACTTCTTTGCCGCCGGTGGCGACTCGCTGTTGATCGCGCAGTTAATCGCCGGCCTGCGCGAGCACGAACCCTTGGCCCAGGCGCAACCTTTCGACCGCTTGCTGCGCTGGGCCCTCAGCCAACCGACGCCCCATGGCCTGGCCCAGCGCTTGCGCAGCGAGTCGAGCAGCGAGCCCAGCCATGCAACACCGGTGGCGGCGCCCGCGCTGGATACGCGCCGCGCGCCACTGGGCGGGCGCGTGCGCGTGGATGCGTTGACGCAACTGATCGGCGGCGAGGGCACCGCGCGCGTGCTGGTGCACGAAGGGCTCGGCACGCTGTTGCCGTATCGCGGGCTGATCGCTGAATTGGCCGGCAATGGTCCGTTACTGGAGCGGGCTCCGTTGCTGGGGCTGGCGGTGCACAACAGCGACGACTACCTGAGCGTGCCCGCGGAGCATGTCAACGCAACCCTCGGCAAACGCTACGCGCAAGCCCTATGGGACAGCGGCCGACGCAGCTTCGACTTGCTGGGTTACTGCTCCGGCGGGCTGGTGGCCCTGGAATTGGCCAAGGCCCTGCTGCAATTGGGCGCCGAGGTGCGTCAGCTGGACATCGTCTCCAGCTACCGCATTCCGTATGTCGTCGACGATGAAGTGCTGATGCTCTACAGCTTTGCCGCCACCTTGGGGCTCGACGGTGAAGCGCTCGGTCTGCCGACGGCTGAGCAGCTGCAAGCGTCAGCGGCCCTCAACCTGGATGTGGCGTTACTCAAATCCCGTGTACTGGCGGCGGCCCAGGGCATTGCCGATGAACAGCTGTATCGGGTGTTCGCCCATTCCGTGCACGCCAGTCACTACAGCGATGGCGCGCCGTATGTGGGGGCCATCCGCCTGTTTGTACCGAGTGTCGCCAACCCGCTGATCCCCGATCACCAGGCCAGTTTGCAGGCGTGGTGGCAGGCCGCATCGCTGGCGCCACTGACTGTGCACACCCTGCGTGGCAATCACTTCGACTGCTTGAACGCCGGGCTGAGTGATTATTTGCTGGAGAAACGCCCATGACATTGCCATTGAAAACCTTGGTGGTCGGCTCGCGCTTTGGCCTGTTCTATGCGGCCGGTGTTGCCGCCGTCGAGCAGCTGGAATTGGTCGGCGTGCTGGGGCAGGGCAGTCGTCGTTCCCAGGCCTTGGCGCGCTACCTGGAAGTGCCGAGTTTGCAAGCGCTGGAACAGGTGCCTGCCGATACGCGCCTGGCGTGCGTCGCGGTGGGCGGTGCGGCACGCGGCGAGCAGGGCCCGGCCTTGGCGCAGGCGCTGATGGAACGCGGCATTGACGTGCTGATCGAGCACCCGCTGCTGCCCCAGGAGCTGCATGAACTGCTGCGCACCGCGAACCGCCTGCAACGGCGCTGCCTGCTCAACAGCTTCTACCCGCAACTGCCCTGCGTGGCGCGGTTTATCGCGCTGGCGCGGCAACTGCATCGCCAACAGGGCATTCGCCATATCGACGCCCAGTGCGCGGTACAAGTCAGCTACGCAACGCTGGACGTGCTGGCGGCGCTGTTGGAAGCGGTGGGGCCGTGGTCGCTGGACAGCGTGGCGCCGGCGCTGTCGGCCTGGCGCGATATCAGCCTGGTGATGGCGCAGGTGCCGGTGTCGCTGCGTGTGCTCAACGAGCTGGCGGCCAATGATGACGGGCGCATGCAGATGCTGCTGCGCATCAGCATCGCCACCGACAGCGGCACACTGCTGTTGGCATCGCCCCACGGCCCGCTGTTGTGGCTGCCCGCTGTGCGCGCGCCGGTGGAGGATGCCGACGGCGTGTTTGACCTATTCGGGCCGCTGGCGAGTGAGCCCTTGCCGTGCGCCGAAGTGCTGGAAGCTGCCGCGTCGGATTGGGCCCAGGTGTACCGCAAGGTCTGGCCGACTGCAGCGGCGAATGCCTTGCAACCGTTGATTACCGGTGTGGGGCTGGCGCGCTTGCAGCAGCGCAGCGTGGAGGTCGTCGGGCTGTGGCAACAGGTCACGGCCGCACTGGGGTTTCCGCAGCAGCCACCCGTGACGTTGCCTGCGGCCAGCCTGGCCCAGGCTTTGGAGGCCGCTCGATGAGCCAGCTGAGTGAAATGCTGCGCCCGTTTCGTCGGCGCCTGGGGTTGGCGATTGGGTTGCAGGCGGTTGCCGGGATCTGTTCGTTGCTGCCGCTGATTGCCCTCGCGCAATTGGCCGACAGCCTGCGCCAGGCACCGCCGCTGGCGCCTTCGGCCATGGCCTGGGTGGCGCTGGCGGTGGGCGCATCGGCGCTGTGGTTGTGTGGCCAAACCTTGGCGCTGCACCTCACCCATCAGGTGGATGCCGACCTGTGCGACCGCTTGCGCGTGCGCCTGGCCGAGCATCTGCAACGCCTGCCGTTGGGTTGGTTTGCACGGTTGGGGCCCGACGGCGTGACCCGTTATGCCGAGCAGGATGTACGGGCGCTGCACCAGTTGGTCGGGCATGCGCCGACGGATCTGGTCAACCTGCTGCTGATTCCCCTGGCCACCTTCGCGTACCTGCTGTGGAGCCACAGCGCCCTGGCGCTGTGGTGCCTGTTGCCATTGGCCGTGGGAGTGCTCGGCTATTGGCGTTTGGGCTCGGCGCATTATCGCGACGATGTCGAGCAGCGCAACGGTGCGATCCAGCGCCTGTTCAGCGACTACAGCGAATTCGCCGGCAACCTTGGCCTGGTGCGGCAATTCCCGGACGCGGGTATTCATCGCAACGTGCAGGAGGCGGTGCAGCAGTTTGATCAGCGCTTCAGCCATTGGGTGAGCCGCGCCGGGCACCTCGCGGCCTTGATCCAGGTGCTGCTGAGTGCCCCGTGGCTGTTGGCCTGGGTGGTTATCGGCGCGTTGTGGGTCGGTGACGTCGGGGCTGCGCAGATCTGCGCGTTTTTGCTGCTGGTGCGCGCCATGGCGGCGCCTGTTCTGGCCATGGGGCACGGCTTCGATGCGTTGAACAACGCGCGTGAAAGTGCCCGGCGTTTGCAGGCGGTACTGAACACGCCGCCGCTGGCCGAACCCGACGCGCCGCACGCGCCTCGGGACGCCAGCGTGGAGATGCTCGAGGTGAATTTCTCCCACGCTGACGTGCCGATACTCAGGTCAATCAACCTGCGCCTGGAGCCCGGCACCACGACTGCGCTGGTAGGGCCGTCGGGTGCGGGCAAAAGCACCCTGGCCGGGTTGATTGCGCGCTTTATGGACGTGGACAGCGGGCAAGTCCGCGTGGGCGGGGTGGATGTGCGCCAGATCGCCAGCCGTGAGTTGCAGCAGCAGTTGGCACTGGTGTTCCAGCAGGCTGGCGCGTTGCGCCTGTCGTTGGCGCAGAACATCGCGCTGTATCAACCCGAGGCCAGTGAAGCGCAAATCCGCGCCGCCGCCAAAGCGGCCTGCCTGGACAGCTGGATCATGGGCTTGCCCAAGGGCTACGCCAGCGTAGTCGATGAGGATGTGCGGCTGTCCGGCGGTGAAGTGCAGCGCCTGGCGATTGCCCGCGCGCTGCTGTCGCGTGCGCCGATCATGTTGCTCGACGAGCCGACGTCCGCCACCGACCCGCAAACCGAACGCGCACTGCGTGCCGCCTTGCAGGACGACGCGGTCGGACGCACGCGGCTGATCGTCGCCCATCGTCTGCACAGCATCCGCCATGCCGAGCAGATCCTGGTGTTGTGTGAAGGGCGCATCGTGCAGCGCGGGCGGCATGCCGAGTTGTTGGCCGTGGACGGCGTGTACCGGCAACTGTGGAACGAGCAAACCTCGAACGCTGAACAACTGGAGCCTGTGTCATGAGTTTTTTTTCGCCGTTACGGCATTTGCCCGAGTTGGCCCGGCGCGCACTGCGCGGGGCGTTGGTGTGGATGCTGCTGGCCGCCGTACTCGATGGTTTGGCGGGCCTGGCCCTGGTGCCGTTGATTCTGGCCTGGTTCGAAGGCTCGCCACTGCAGTCGAGCGTGCTGCTGTTGCTGGGGCTGACGCTGCTGCAAGTGGTGGTCAGTTACGTCGCGCAGCGACGCGGTTACCTGGCCGGTGCGGGGTTGGCGGCGGGCCTGGTCGCGCAGTTGGTGCAGCACCTGCCGCGCTTGCCGTTGACCCGCCGTGGCCAGCTTGAAGGGCTGGTGCGCGGGCCGGTGTTTAACAGCATGGGCATTCCCGCGCATTTGCTGGCGCCGCTGATGACGGCGCTGGTGACGCCGACGGTGGTGGTGCTCGGGCTGTTCTTCATTGAACCGCGCCTGGCGTTGGTGTTGGCGTTGGCGTATCTGCCGCTGTTCGGCCTGTTGCGTTGGGCCGGGCGGCGCAGCCTGGGCCTGGAGCAACAACGCCAGGCCGTGGATCGCCACGCCGCGCAGTTGTTGCAGACTTTCGCGCAACAGCAGGCGTTGATTCGCAGCGCCGGCGACGCCAGCCAGGGCCAGTTGGCACTGCGCCAGGCCTTGCATGAGCAACACCAGGCAACGCGCCGCCTCAATCGCCGTGCCTTGCCCGCAGGCCTGGGGTTTGCCACGGCGGTGCAGATGGTGTTTTCGCTGGTGCTGGCCGGTGGCGTGTTCGCAGTGGCGACGGGGCATTTGCCCGGTGCGCTGCTGGTGGCGGTGCTGGTGTTGCTGGTGCGCTTTATCGAGCCGCTGTCGCAACTGGCTTACCTGGATCAGGCCTTGCGCATGGCGTGGCACGCGCTGTCGCAAGTGCTGGCGGTGTTGGCGGCGCCGACCTTGCACAGCCCGCAGCCCGGAGAACAGCCGCAGGATGCGAGCCTGCATGGGCACGGCTTGAACAGCTTCGGCGAGGGTGGCGAACACCTGCTCAAGGACCTGGACGTGCAATGCGCGCCCGGCACGTTTACGGCGATTGTCGGCCCCTCGGGCGCGGGCAAAAGCACCTTGCTGGCGCTGCTCGGCCGGGGCATGGACCCGCAGACCGGCGAAGTACGCCTCGGCCATGTCGACATTCGCCAGTTAAGCGAACACACCCTGGCCCAGCACATGACCCAGGTGTTTCAGGACAGCGGCCTGTTTGCCGGCAGCCTGTTGTGGAACGTGAGCATGGCGCGGCCACACGCCACGCCCGCGCAATTGCAGCACGCGGCGCGGGAAGCGGCACTGGATGATGTGCTCACCAGCCTGCCGGACGGCTGGCACAGTGAAGTGGGACCGGGCGGCGCCTTGCTCTCCGGCGGCCAGCGCCAGCGCGTAGGCCTGGCGCGTGCGCTGTTGTCGCCGGCACCGATCCTGCTGCTCGACGAACCCACCGCCAGCCTTGATGCGCACAGTGAAGCACGGGTCAATCGCAGCCTGCAGGCACTGCACGGCAAGCGCACGTTGGTATTGGTGTCGCACAACCCGACGCTGGTGCGCGACGCCGACCAGATCCTGGTGCTGGAAGACGGCAGCGTGAGCGGCTGCGGCAGTCATGAGCATTTGCTGGCGACACATCCGTGGTATGCGCGGTTTGCTGAGCAACAACACGGGTGATGGAGTGCCGGGCATCAATTGAAAAAGTCCCTAAATCGAAAAGTCGGCTGCTTCGTTTAAACGATACTAATGCGAATTATTATCGATAAATGGGGCGGGGCAATGTCACACCGGGGAGCAACACAGGCGGGGCGGGGGTTCAAACGTAACGGCGCACAGTGGGGGATTGTGCTGGTATTGGGCTTGAGCCCATTGGCACAGGCGCTGGCCGCCGTGCAGTTGGGCAATGTCGAGATTGCCGGCGAGGACACTTCCGGCGATGTGACGTCGCCGGGCGTGACCACCCTCGGCAAGCTGCCGCTCAAGCTGCGGGAGACCCCGCAGTCGGTGAGCGTGATCGATCACGAGCGTATCGAGCAGCAAAACCTGTTCAGCCTCGATGAAGTCATGCAGCAGGCCACCGGTGTGACGGTGCAACCCTTCCAACTGCTGACCACCGCGTATTACGTGCGTGGCTTCAAGATCAACTCTTTTGAACTCGACGGCGTGCCGGCGATGCTCGGTGAGACGGCCGGCTCGCCGCAGGACATGGCGGTGTACGAGCGCGTCGAGATCCTGCGCGGTTCCAACGGTTTGCTGCACGGCAGCGGCAACCCGGCGGCCACGGTCAACCTGGTGCGCAAGCGCCCGCAAAAGGAATTTACCGCCAGCACCACCCTCAGCGGCGGCAGTTGGGACCGCTACCGGGGCGAAGTCGATGTGGGCGGGCCGCTGACGCCCACCGGCAATGTGCGCGGGCGAATGGTGGCGGCGTATGAAGACCGCGACTATTTCTACGACGTCGGCAAGCAAGACACGCAGTTGCTTTATGGCGTCACCGAGTTCGACCTCAGCCCCGACACGCTGCTGACCTTGGGCGCGCAGTACCAGACCATCGACCAAGTCACCAACATGGCCGGCGTGCCGATGGCCAAGGACGGTTCGAGCCTGAACCTGCCGCGCTCCACCTACCTGGATGTGGATTGGGACCGCTTCAAGTGGACCACACGCCGGGTGTTCGGCTCCCTGGAGCAGCAACTCGATCACGACTGGAAAGCCAAGGTTGCCGCCGAGTATCAAGACGCCGACTCCAGCCTGCGCTATGCCGGGGCCTACGGCGCCATCGACCCGCTGACCGGTGACGGTGGGCATTTGATGGGCGCGGCGTATAAATTCAACAGCACCCAGAAGAGCGTGGATGCGTCGGTCAATGGGCCGTATTCGCTGTTCGGGCGCAGCCATGAATTACTCCTGGGCACCAACTACAGCCAGGGCGAAACCGAGCAACGCACGGCGCAATTCACCACGCCGCTGAATGTGCCGGTGAATGTGTACCGCTGGGACCCGAGCAGCGTGCCCAAGCCGGGCATCGGCGCTTACACCTCGCCGGGCTCGACCACCACCACGTCCAAGGGCGTCTACGCGCTGACCCGCTACAAACTGCTCGACCCGTTGACCCTGGTGATCGGCGGCCGCGCCAGTTGGTGGGACCAGGACGCACCGACTAGCCACTTCACACCCGGCCGGGAAATTACGCCGTATGGCGGCCTGATCTGGGACTTCGCGCAGAACTGGTCGTGGTACGCCAGCTACGCCGAGGTGTATCAGCCGCAAACCGGGCAAACCTGGAGTGGTAACCCGCTCAAGCCGGTGGAGGGCAAAACCTACGAAACCGGGATCAAGGGCGAGTTGGTTGATGGCCGCTTGAATGTGTCGTTGGCGGTGTTCCGCATTGACCTGGAAAACAACCCGCAGGTCGACCCCGAACACCCGAGCGCGGGGCCAAATACCTATTACATCAGCGGCGGCAAGGTGCGCAGCCAGGGCTTCGAGCTGGAAAGCACCGGCTACATCACGCCGCAGTGGAACGTCTCTGCGGGCTACACCTACACCACCACCGAATACCTCAAGGACACCAACAACGCCTCCGGCGAGCGTTATGCCGAATTCACGCCACGCCACATGGCGCGGGTCTGGACCCAGTACGAACTGCCGTTGCAGGAACATCGCTGGAGCGTCGGCGCCGGTGTGCAGGCGCAAAGTGATTACTCCACGCAATCCGGCGCGGTGACCCTGGAGCAGGGCGGCTATGCCTTGCTCAATGCGCGGGTCGCCTACCGCATCGACGACCATTGGACGGCCTCGGTCAACGGCAACAACCTGGCGGACCGCAAGTACTACCAGAGCCTGTCCAACGTCAATTGGAACAACCGCTACGGCGAGCCGCGCAGCCTCAACATGACCTTGCGAGGCACGTTCTGATGGCCACGCCGGCCCTCGGCCCCTGGCCGCTGCGCATCGGCCTGGCGCTGGCGGGCAGCCTGCTCAGCAGCCTGCAACTAGCGGTGCTGCTCGCGCGGCATTATCCGTGGGGCGGCGGGCTGGAGCGGCTGTATGCCGGGGTGTTCCTTGGCCTTGGGTTTCTGGTGACGGTGCTGCTGTGGTCTTTGCTGGCGCCGGACCGCAAGCGCGTGGTGTACCGCTCCAGCGCCTGGCTGCTGCTGTTTACACCGTGGTTGTTATGGGATGGGCATTGGTCATGATGGGCGCACCGAGGGCGCTGGTGCAGCGCGTGCATGCCGGGGTCGGCGGCGTGTTTGGCGTGGTGCTGTTTGTGATCCTGCTGAGCGGCGCGTGGAGCATGGCCCATGAAGATTTGCGCGCCTGGTTTCGCGGCCCGTCGGCGCTGGCGCAAGGGCCGGCATTGCCGCTGTCGCAGTGGCTGGGAATCGCCCGTGAACAGGGCTTGGCCCTGGGTGAGTTGCGTATCCGCCTGCCGGACAGCAGCCACTCGGTGGTTGAGCTGTGCGGGTCGCCCACCGACTGCAGCGGCGCACTGGACCCGGCCAATGGTCGTGAACTGGCGTCGGGCGATGCGGCCGACATCCTCTTCAACCTGCACAAAAGCCTGTTTATCGGCTTCCCCGGACGGGTGCTGATCAGCCTGCTCGGCGTGGTGTTGTTGCTGATGATTTGGGCCGGTAGCGCGCTGCACAGCGGGCGCCTGCAAGACCTCAAGCGCCTGCGTCGAGACCGTGGCGCGCGAGTGTTTGCCCACGACTTGCACACCTTGATCGGCCGCTGGTGCGGGCCGTGGCTGCTGTTGTTCGGCGTGACCGGCGCGTTGTCTGGCCTCGGTGCGTTGGGCACGCTGGGCCTGGCTGGGCAAGCGTTTCCCGGTGCGCCGCAACAGGCCTTTATGCAGTTGCTGGGTGCGCCGCCGCCCATCAGCCTGCAGGCAGGTACGAGGCAGGTTGATCTCGATCAGTTGCTACACCGGGACGCCATTGCTCACCCGGGTTTCTCTGCGCAAAACGTCGCCTTGCACCACTGGGGCGAGCCGGGCGCCTGGGTTGAAGTCAGCGGTATCCAGCAAGGCTTGCCCAGCACCGCCGTATTCGAACGCCACGCTTATCGCGCCAGTGACGGCGAAGCCGTGGGCACCCGCAGCGCCGGTGGGCGCGGCGTGTGGTTGCAGGCATTTATTGCGGTGCAGCCGCTGCACTTTGCCGACTACCGCTGGGTGCCTTATGCCGGGCCGCTGTTGCGCGCGGTGCATTTCGCCATGGCCTTGGCGGCGGCGGTGTTGGTGCTCAGCGGTTTGTACCTGTGGCTGGAGCGCCGCCGCCTGAAGGCTGGCGCCGGTTGGCAGGTGCTGTTGCGCCTGGTGGTGGGTGGAGGCGGCGGCTTGCTGGCGGCCACTGCTGTGTTGCTGTGCGCCGGGGCGCTGGGGGTCGGCAACCTGGCGTGGTGGTTCTGGGGCAGTTGGTTCGCCAGCCTGTTGCTTGTGTGTGCCATGCCGCCGCGCCGTCAACCGTTGCACCTGTTGTTGGCCGTGGCCGGCCTGGCCTTCGTCGCGGCGGCTGTGCTGCACCTGGCGGGGAGCTTCAGGCACGGCAGCTTAGCGCTATGGCCTGTCGATCTTGTGTTGTTGCTGTGCGGCGCCAGTGCCTTGTGGGCGCTGCGCCGATTGATTTCTTTTACGCGTGCGGCACGGGCTGCCGCCGCCAATGTTGTCTGAGGGGATATTCGTATGTTGGAGCTGCTGAAACATTGGCGCATGGTGCTGACCTTCGCCCTGTTGTACCTGTCCCAAGGCATTTGCTTCGGCATCGCCATGGACGCCTTGCCGACCCTGCTGCGCCATGACGGCGCCGCGCTCCACGCACTGGCGTTCCTGCCCTTGGTGGGGCTGCCGTGGGTGATCAAATTCATTTGGGCGCCGCAGGTCGATAACCATTGGAGCCCACGGCTGGGACGGCGGCGCAGTTGGATCATTCCGATGCAGATGCTGGTGCTGCTGTGCATCGCCACCCTGGCAACCATCGGCCTGAGCGTGGACACCGCCGGCGTGGCTGTCGGCCTGCTGATAGTGGCGTCGCTGGCCAGTGCCACGCAGGACATCGCCACCGACGGCATGGCCGCCGAGTACTTCGCCGACAGCATGCTTGCGCGGATCAATGCGATTCAGGTGGGTGGCACCATGGTCGGCTTTTTTGTCGGCGGCGCCGGCACCTTGCTGCTCAGCGGCTACCTGGGGCAAACCACAGCATTCACGCTGCTGGCACTGGTGCCGTTGCTGAGCTTGGTGTGCGTGGGCTGGTTGCACGTGGCACCGGCCAAACCCAAACAGCCGGATGTGTCGCATGCCTCGTTGTGGCGGTTTATCAAACGGCCGAAGGCGCTGTCGCTGGTGCTGCTGGCGTTGCTGTCGGCGATGACCTCGGTCTCGGGGTTCGGCTTGTCCAAACTGTTCCTGAATGACGCCGGCTGGTCCTTGCAAGCGATTGGGCAGTTGGGAATAAGCGGTGGTGTGGTCACCATCGTGCTCGGCTGCGGCGGCGGCGCGTGGTTGATCCGTGTGCTGGGCCTGTGGCCGACCTTCATGCTGGCGGTCGGCATGGCCGGCGTGGCCGCAATGACCTGGTTGATGCAAGCCAGCGGCCTGCTGGCCACGCACACCGCGCTGATCTGGCTGGCGGTGGGCCTGGGCTCGTTTGCCACCGGCGCCACCTCGGTGGTGATCATGACGGCGTCCATGGCCTTCGCCGCTCAAAGTGATCAGGCCGGTACGGACATGACTGCGGTGCAGAGCACGCGTGATCTGGGCGAGATGCTGTCTTCGACTTTGCTGGTTGGGTTGACGGCACAGGCGGGGTATAGCGGTGGGTTTTTGGCCGGGATCGTCATGGCGACGTTGGCGTTGTGGGTGGCGTTGAACCTGTCGCGGCAGAGGACGGCAGAAAGCCTGGCGAGCTGAATTTTATTAACTAATTGATATATATGGAGATAGTTCAGCCTGCCCGAAAACCGTGTGTATTGGGTTCGATACAAAGCCGTACATTTAATTGACGCCATCAAAACGCCACCCTAAGATCGCCCAAAAACTAATGGCACAAAGCCATGTAGAGGGATCTGGAAATGTGGCGTTTTTTTTTTCGGGCCAGTCTGGGCCTGCTCTCCGCTTTTCTTTGCCTGAGCCCTGCCGGGCTCGCGCACGCGGCATCCCCGGCGATGCGCCTTGCACCTCCTTTGGAACGACCGGGCGCCCTTACGGAATGTGAAGCGCCGATCAAATTCCGCCTGGCTTTCTTTCTTTAAATTTTTGACCGCCCTTGGGCATCGAGACACGACATGGATGTTCGTCAGTTCGCCTTCCTCGCGCGCCAGCCTTCTGCTGCCGTAAAAAGCCGTTCCCACTTCCTGGGGCTGCCTAAACGTGGGTTAGCATTGATCCTGGCCAACGCCATGTTCTGGCAGCCATTGCTGGCCCAGGCGGATGGCATCGTGGTGAGCGCACCGGGCACGGGCCTGGCGCAAGCGGGCAATGGCGTGCCCATCGTCAACATCGCCGCGCCGAACGCCAACGGGCTGTCGCACAACCAATTCCATGACTACAACGTCGGTGCCAACGGCGTCATTCTCAATAACGCCACTGGGCGTACTCAGTCGACTCAGTTGGGCGGGATCATCGTCGGCAACCCGAATTTCCAGGGCACCGCCGCCAATATCATCCTCAATGAAGTCAACGGCGGCAGCCCCAGCCAACTGCGCGGCTACACCGAAGTGGCGGGGCAGTCGGCGCATGTGATCGTCGCCAACTCGTATGGCATCAGCTGTAACGGCTGCGGCTTTATCAACACCCCGCAAGCCACGCTCACCACCGGTAAAGCGGTGATCGAAAACGGCCAGATCAATCGCTACCAAGTCGACCGAGGCAACGTCGCCATTGAAGGCGCCGGCTTGAATGCCAGCAACGTCGACCAGTTCGAAATCATCACCCGCGCCACCACCATCAACGCGCAGATCCAGGCAAAAAAACTCACCATCGTCGCCGGTCGCAACGACGTCGACGCCCGCACCTTGAATGCCACAGCGCGTGCGGCGGATGGCAGCCAGGCGCCGGATCTGGCGATTGACTCGTCGGCACTCGGCGGCATGTATGTGGGCGCGGTGAAGCTGGTGGGCACCGAAGCCGGTGTGGGTGTGCGGCTGTCGGGTGACATGGTCGCCGGTGGCGATATCCAAATCGATGCCGCTGGCAATGTAGTCATGGGCCAAACCTCGGCCGGTACGGCCGTTAACGTCAAGGCGCAGAGTGTCGAGGCCAAAGGCGCGGTCTACGCCGGTACGGATTTGTCGATCAAAACCCAGGGCGCACTGACTAACCAACAAACCCTCGCCGCTAAAGACAGCATCACGCTGGACGCTGGTGGCCGGGTGACCAACAACGGCATTATCGAAGCGGGCGTCAACGCCGATAACAGCCGCAACACCCAAGGCGACGTGCGCCTGAATGCGCAGTCCCTCGACAACACCGGCAAGACCGTGATCGCCAGCCGCGACCTCAGCGTCAACACCGGCGAACTCGCCAATCAGGGCGGTACGCTGAGCGCCCAACGCGATGCGCAACTGACCGCCACTCAGATCGACAACCAGAACCAAGGCCGCATCCTCAGCGCCGGCAGCCTCGCCATCAACGCCGACCAACTGCTCAACAGCCAAGGCGGCCTCGTCACCAGCACCGGCAACCTCACGGCAGGCATCGGCCAACTGATCAACCGCAACGGCGAGCTGTCGAGCCAGGCGCAGGTCACGCTGCAACTGGCGGCGTTGGATAACGTTGCCGGTCTTGTGTCGGCGGGACAGTCGTTGAGCCTGAATGCCACGGGTTTAGTGAATAACCAGAGCGGCCGGATTGCCGCGCGTCAGGCGCTGCAGGTGGTTTCCGACAGCCTGGATAATCGCAGTGGCGAGCTTGTGGCTACCGATATCGGCTTGGTAACCGGCACGCTGGACAATGGCGGCGGCAGGCTGCAAGGCGACCGTACGCTGGCGATCTCCAGCGGCGCACTGAGCAACAGGGGCGGTACGTTGGCTGCCGGCATCCGGTTGGACGCCACCACAGCCAGTTTGGATAACACCGATGGCAAGCTGACCAGCGACGGCACGTTGACCGCGATTGTCGCCGGGCAGTTGCTCAACCAGACCGGCCTATTTGCCGCCAAGGGCGATGCACGCCTCACCCTCGGCAGCCTTGATAACCGCCAGGGCAATCTCGCCGCCAACACCCTCAACCTGCAAGTGAATGGCCCGCTCAACAACAGCCACGGCACCCTGCGCGGTGAAGCCCGGCTGGATTTGACGGCTGGCCAGGTCGATAACAGCACGGGCGGGCGCATCAGCGCCGGCACAACGCTGAATGCCAGCGTAGCAAGCCTTGATCAGCACGAGGATGGCCGGCTCTTTGGCCAAGGCGATGTCAGCCTCGACCTCAATGGCGGGCACCTCAACAACCGGGGCGGCCTGATCAATGCGCCGGGCCAATTGCTGTTGAGCAACCTCAACAGCGTCGATAACCAGGGCGGCGAAATCTCCAGCAGCCAAGCCTTTACCCTGGCCGCCGACACCCTGAACAACCGCAACGCCAAGCTGTTGAGTGAGCAGGCACTGACCCTGCGCATCGCCCAGGCGCTCGACAATACCCAAGGCCTGGTCTCGGCCAAAGCCCTGGATATGCATGCCGGCAGCCTGAACAACAATGGCGGCACACTCAGCGCCGGTGACGGCCTGCTTGCGCAAATCGACGCCGCGCTGGATAACCGCAACGGCAAAGTGTTGGCCCGCACCGCATCGGTCAACAGCGCGTCCTTGGACAATCGCCAAGGCCTGCTGCAAGGCGACGCCACGCTCAACCTCAACAGCCTGGGCCTGCTCGATAACCGCCAAGGCACGCTGTTCGCCGGCCAAACGTTTGACCTCACCGCCGGCAGCCTGGACAACAGCGGCGGCAAGCTGACCAGCGACGGCCGCCTGACTGCACTGATCAGCGCGCAATTGCTCAACCAAACCGGCCTGTTAAGTGCAGTGGGCCAGCTGCAAATCAGCGCCGCCAGCCTCGACAACAGCGCCAAGGGCAACCTCTACAGCCAGGCGGGCGTGAGCCTCGACCTGAACCACGGCCACCTGAATAACCAGGGCGGCTTGATCCACGCGCCGGGTGCGTTGCTGCTGAGCAACCTCAACAGCGTTGATAACAGCGGTGGGGAAATCTCCAGTGCCCAGGCGCTGGATTTCAGCGCTGCGAGCCTCGACAACCGCAGCGGCAAATTGCTCAGTGAGCAAGGGTTATTGGTGCGTATTGATCAGGTGTTGGAAAACACCAGGGGCTTGATCGCCGCCACAGGCCTCGACCTGCGGGCCAACAGCCTGGTCAACGCCGAAGGCGAGCTTAAAATTCGCGATGACGCGAAGGTGATGGTCACCACCGCGCTGGATAATCGCCAAGGCAAAATTGCTGGTGCGACTACCCGCGTGAACAGTGTGACCCTGGACAATAGCCAAGGCCTGCTCCAGGGCGACAGCCTGCTGACCGTTACCAATGCCGGGATTGCGATCAACCGGGGTGGTCGTTTTATCAGCGGCCAGCGGCTGAATGTGAACGTCGGCCAGTTCGACAATCAGGGCGGTGAAGTGTCCAGCGTCAGCGACTTGACCTTCATCGCCAGCCAGCTCGATAACAGCAACGGCGGTCGTTTGCTGGCCAATGGCGCGGTGCAACTGACCCTCGATAACCTGAACAACAAACAAGGCACCGTGCGCGGCGATGGCAACCTCACGCTGCAGGCCGCCACGCTGACCAACGACGGTGGCCGCATCAGCAGTGGCGCGGCGCAACTGTTGGCCCTCACGGGGGCCGTCAGCAACCGCAACGGCGAATTGCTCAGCGCGATGGCGCTGACCCTCAATAGCGCCAGCCTCGACAACCGTGGCGGCAAACTGATGGGCGACGGCGCCGTGCGCGTCACCACCGGCACCTTGAACAACCAGTACAGCGGGCGCCTCACCAGTGCTGAGCGCCTCGAGCTGACAGCGGGGCAGGTGGATAACGGTTTTGACGGCCATATCGCCAGCAACCAGGCGCTGACCGCCAATGTCACCGGGCTTGATCAGCGCAATGGCGGCGAGCTTTACAGCCTCACCGACCTGACGTTGGACATGCACCAGGGCCAGCTCAATAACGCTGGCGGCCTGATTCATGCGCCCGGTCAGCTGCTGCTTAACAACCTGTCGACGGTCGCCAACCAGAACGGCGAAATCTCCAGCGAAAACGCCTTCACGCTGGCTGCAACCAGCCTGGATAACAGCAATGGCCAGGTGCTCAGCGATCAGGCAGTGAGCCTCAAGATCGACCAGGCGCTGACCAACGTCAAAGGCCTGATTACGGCTGCCGCGCTCAACGTTGAAGCGGCTCGGTTGAATAACCTCAACGGCCAGGTCATGGGCGACAACAGCCTTGATCTGAGCACTTCAGGCGCAGTGCTCAACAGTGGCGGCACCTTGGGCAGCGGCCAGCGTGTGACGGTGACGGCGGCCAGCCTCGACAACAGCCAATCCGGCAGCCTGGTGAGCGATGGCAGTCTCGCGGTCAAGGTCGACGGCTTACTGGATAACCAAGCCAACGGCAGCCTGTTGTCCAAAGGCGTTATGGATATCCAGGCCGGTAGCGTGGACAACCGCGCAGGCCGCCTGTCCGGGCAGAACCTGCTGACCTTGCGCAGCGCCAGCCTGGATAACCGTGGTGGGGCCGTGCGTGCCAATCAGAACCTCGACCTGCAAGTCGGCCAGGTAGACAACCGCAACGGTGTGCTCAACAGCAAGCAGGCGCTGACAATCACCGGCCAAACCCTGACCAATCAGGGTGGCCTGGCCAGCGCTATCGGGCCGGTGCACTTGAGCCTGGACAGTATCGATAACACTAAGGGCAGGATTGCCAGCCAGGATGATCTTGACGCCAGCGTCGGCGTGTTGAACCAGCAGGGCGGCGAGCTGGTTGCCCAGGGCAACCTGACCCTTACCGCAGACACTGTCGACAACCGCGACAAAGGCCTGATCGCCGCGACAAAAGCGCTGAAACTCAAGGTTGGCAGTATCGACAACCGTGCAGGTGAAATCTCCAGCCAGCAGAATCTCGACCTGAGCGGCCAGCGTCTCGATAACACGGGCGGCAAGCTGCTGGCCGGGACTGCGCTGGAACTGGCGATGGCGCAGGTGATCAACCAGGCCAAAGGCTTGGTCTTTGCCCAGGACACCCACCTTATCGGCGCCAGCCTGGACAATACGGATGGTACCGTGGGTGCCCAGCGCTCGCTGGTGCTGCAACTGTCGGCGGGGCTGGACAACACGCGCGGCAAGCTCACCAGCGAAGGCCTGCTGGACCTGGCTGCCCAGCGTATCGATAACAGCGGTGGCAGCCTTTCCAGTGCCGGTCCGCTGGCCATCAACAGCGCCACGGATTTGATCAATACAGGCGGCACCGTCGAGAGCGCACAAAGCCTCAAGCTGGTCAGCGCCAGCCTCGATAACGCCAACGGCCTGATCAAAAGCCAGGGCGCCGCAACGTTCACTACCGGTGTGCTTAAAAACGCTGTCGACGGGCGTGTCACCAGTGGCGAGAGCCTTGATCTTACGGCCACCCAAGTCACCAACAGCGGGCATATCGGCAGCGTCGGTGTACTGAATGCCAACCTCACCGGGCTCACCCAACTGGGCGGCGCCGAGCTGTTGAGCACCACGCAACTGACCCTCGACTTGCACAACGGCGAACTGGTCAATGCCGGGTTGATCAACGCACCGATCCTGGTGCTGAACAACCTCGCCAGCCTCAACAACCAGCACGGTGAGATCTCCAGTCAGAACGCCTTCACCCTGGCGGCTAAAAACCTCGACAACAGCAACGGCAAGCTGATCAGCAACCAGGCACTGACCTTGCGCGTTGAACAGGTGCTGGCCAACGTCAAAGGCCAGGTCAGCGCCGCCAGCCTCAATTCGCGTAGCGCTCAACTGAACAACGCCGATGGCTTGCTCAGCGGTCGCGGTGGTGTGGACATCAGCGCGACTGAGTCGATGGATAACCAGCGCGGCAGTTTGATTGCCGACGGAGCCTTGCTGTTGACCAGCGCGGCACTGAATAACCGTGGCGGTGAGATTGCCGGCAAGGCCCACGTCACGGTTAACGCAGCCAGCGTGGATAACCAGAACGGCAAGCTGATCAGCACCGACGCCCTGGAGTTGAGCGCTGCCACGCTGGACAACCGCAACGGTCTGGTAGGCGCGACAAAAGCGCTGAAACTCGACGTGGGTAGCATCGACAACCGCGCCGGCGAGCTGACCGGCAACGCCGACGTGAGTATCACCGGCCAGCAGTTGAACAACAGCGACAAAGGCAGCGTGTTTGCCGGCGGCGCCTTGAGCCTGGCGGTTGAGCAACTCATCAACCGCACTCTCGGCGAATTGAACGGCCAGCGCCTGACCCTCACCGGCACCTCACTGGATAACAGTGGCGGCAAGCTGCTCAGCCAACAACCGCTGGTGCTGGAACTGGCGGGCGACCTGGACAACAGCCAAGGCGTGCTGAGCAGCGAAGACACGCTGAGCGTCAAAGCGCGCAGCCTCAACAACAGCAAGGGCAGCGTTTCCAGCGCCCAAGGCTTGAGCGTCGTCGTCACCGACAGCGTGAACAACCAGGACGGCACGTTGCTCACCGACGGCAATCTGCAAGTGCGCAGCGCGAGCGTCGACAACCAGCAGGGCACACTCAGCGGTAAAGGCGTGGTCTCCGTGACCACGGGTGCACTGAATAACCTGGGCGGGCGCCTTAACAGCGGCGACACCCTGGCGTTGACCACCGGGCAGTTGAACAACGGCGGCAGCATCGGCGGCGAGAAGGGCGTGATCGCCAGCGTTACCGGGCTGGACCAGCGAGGTGGCAAGCTGTTCAGCAACGCCGGCTTGAGCCTGGACCTGAACAACGGCGGCTTGAACAACGCAGGTGGTTTGATCAACGCCAAAGGCCCGTTGCTGCTCAATAACCTCACAACCGTCAACAACCAGAACGGCGAAATTTCCAGCGGCGAGGCGTTTACCCTGGCCGCGCAAACCCTGGATAACAGCAACGGCAAACTGCTCAGCAACCAAGGCCTGACGCTGCGTATCAACCAGGCCCTGACGAATCTCAAAGGCCTGATCGGCGCTGCCAGCCTGGAGGCTCGCGCGGCGAGCGTGGACAACCGTGGCGGCACCTTGACCAGCCGCAGCGGCCTGCAACTGACCAGCGACGGCCTGCTGAACAACGCTGACCAAGGCTTGATCAGCGCAACCCAAGCGTTGACGGTGCACAGCGCTGACCTGAATAACCAGAAAGGCAGCGTGCTCGGCGGCGCCGTCACGCTCAACGCGATGGCCCTGGACAACAGCGCCGGCGGCCTGATCAATAGCCAGAGCAGCTTGAACCTGACCGCCGCCAGCCTTAATACCGGCAGCGCGGGCGAAGTCTCGGCCAAAGGTGTGTTGAGCATCGGCGTGAACGGCCTGACGGTCGCGGGCGGGCGGATTGTCGGTGAGCAGGGCGTGGCCCTCGACCTCAACAACAGCGACCTGGATAACCGTAATGGCCTGATTCTCGCCAACGGCCCGCTGACCCTGAACAACCTGCGCGACCTCAACAATCAGGGCGGCGAAATTTCCAGCCAGCAAAGCTTTTCGCTGGCGGCGCGCAGCCTGGACAACAGCGCCGGCAAGCTGATCAGCAGCCAGGCGTTGACCCTCAACGCCGCGAGCCTGGTTAACAGCGCAAACGGCTTGATGTCCGGCTGGCAAGGCCTGAACGTCAACGGTGGCAGCCTCGACAACCGCGCCCACGGTACGTTGTCCAGCCGCAATGGCGCGATTGATGTGCGCCTGACCGGCGCGCTGCAAAACAACACCGACGGCGCGCTCGTCAGCCAGGGGCGGCTGGATATCCGTGCGGCCAGCCTGGATAACCGTGGCAAGGGCGTGATTTCCAGCGGTGGCGCGCAGAACCTGACAGTCAGCGGGGCGCTGGTGAACGGCGACGGCGGTTTGATCGACAGCGGTACCACGCTGGACCTGCAAGCGGCGACCCTGGCCAACCAGTCCAGCATCACCGCGCAACAGGCACTGACCTTCACCGGTACGGATCTGAGCAACAACGGCGGCACCCTGGCGAGTAACGGTCGCTTGACCCTGGACCTGCTCGGCAACCTCAACAACAGCGGCGGCAAACTCGCCAGCGCCGGGCCGTTGCTGTTGCAACGGGCCAACCAGGTCTACAACGACGCCGATGGCCAGATTGTCAGCCAAGGCCTTTTGACGCTGTTCACCGGCGGCCTGAATAACAGCGGGCGCGGCACCATCGCCGGCAAGGAACGCGTAGCAATCACCAGCACCGGCGCGGTGCAAAACCAAACCGACGGCTTGATCTACAGCCAGGACGCTGACGTGCAGTTGAGCGCGGCCAGCCTCAATAACGCCAATGGCTCGGTGCAAGGCCAGAGCGGCCTGGGCTTGAGTGTTAACGGCGACATCGACAACAGCGCCGGCAAACTCGTCGCGCAAACCGGTGACCTCAACGTCAAGGCCGGCAACCTGGACAACCGTGGCGGCACGCTCGCCAGCCTCAAGGGGTTGTTGGATGCGCAACTGGCAGGTGCTTTGAATAACCTGGGTGGCACCACCCAAGGCCAGCGCCTGAACCTGCTCGCCAGCAGCCTCAATAACCAAAGCGGCCGCGTGGCTGCGCAGACGGGCGACCTATGGGTCAACGCCAATAATTTCACCAACACCAACGGCGCCGTGTACGCCAAGGGCGTGTTGAAAGTAGGCGCTCAAAGCCTGGATAACACGGCCGGGCAGATGGCCGGTGGCGCGATTGACCTGAGTAGCAACGCTGCGCTGACCAATCGCAATGGCGTGATCGAGAGCGACAGCACGCTGAGCATCACGGCCAGCAGCCTCGATAACGGCGGCGGCAAACTGCGTGCACTGGGCCGTGACGGCAAGACGCAGTTCCAGATCGGCAGTGTGTTCGATAACCGCAGCGGCGTGGTGGAAACCGCCAATACCGACCTGACCCTGGCCGCCAACAGCTTCCAGAACAGCGACGGCCGTTTGCTGCACCTGGGCGACGGCAACTTCGATATTTCCCTGCCGAACGTCACCGGCGCCGGTGGCAGCATCGTCACCCGTGGCGGCTTGACCCTCAACGCCGACACCTGGAACAACAGCAGCGTGATCCAGGCCGGCCGGCTGAACGTTAACGTCAATAATTTTACCCAGTCAGAGACCGGGCAACTCTTGGCGTCGACGCGCCTGGAAGGCAAGGGCGGCAATTGGACCAACAACGGGCTGATCGCCAGCGACGGCAGCATGGCCTTGCAATTGACCGGCGCGTATCAGGGCAACGGCAAGGTCAGCAGCGTCGGCGCCTTGGACATGTCGGCGGCGCAATTGAGCCTCACTGAAGCGGCCAGCATCGCTGCCGGTGGTATCACCAACGTCACCGTTGGTGGGCAGTTGACCAACCGTGGACGGTTAACCTCCAACAGCGCGTTGAACATCAACGCGGTTGGCGTCAGCAACTTCGGCACTTTGGCCAGCGGACAAAACCTGCTGATCAATGCGCAAACCCTGACCAATGATCGCGTGCGCGTGGGTGCAGGTTCAGCGCTGATCAGCGGCGGCGACATGAAGCTGCAGGTGGGTACGCTGACCAATAGCTACAGCGATATTTACAGCCTCGGCGGGGTCGAGGTGGGTGGGTACAACGGCGCTGAGCGTGCGGCGCGGGTGGATAACCTGTCGGGGCGGATTGAGTCGACGGGGGATATGTCGCTGAAGGCGGCGGTTGTGAACAACAAGATGGAGAGTTTTAGTGTTAAGGCGACCAATGTGGTGTCTGCCTCGATTGGGGTGAGGTGCCTTGACTGCAGCTATGCGGGACAGAATGGCGTTTTCACGTCCCATCTGGTCTGGCAGCAAAACTTTAATGTCGAAGCCACGGGCGAGCAGGTGGCGGCCTCGCTCGTATCGGGCAAAAAGCTGAATGTGCAGGGTGATCAGTTTGAGAACTTTAACTCCAGTGTTTCTGCCGTCAGCGATATCAACATTGCCGTTAATGATTTTAAGAATACCGCCAGTGCACTGGGCGGTTATCAAAGTCTCAAATATATAACGATGCGTCCCAGCGTCGGCCTGTGGAGCCGGATATTCAATTACAACGCCACCAACGATCCGACCTATGACAGAAATATCCATTTCTGGAATGCGGCTGAACAAGAAACCATTGTCGGGCTTAAACAACCCACTGATCGCAACCAAACTATCGCGACCTATAAATTGAATTTTGGGCCAAAGGGCGGTTTTGGGGCTACTGTTCCTAAAGCTTACTTCATACCCGGTGTGACCGTGCAGGCACCGGCAGAAATCCTGAATGCCACTCCGTTTGCGGAAAAAATTATCGCCTCGCCTGGAAGTACTTTTATAGCTTCGACTATTCAAGCTGGCGGTAACGTTGCGATCAACGCCGCGAACAAAATCACCAACGGCGTCGAGCGCTCCTTCACCACAACCGCTGCCGGCGCGTCGCGCAATACCAATACCCAGGTTGCAGGAACGGGCAACACCACTGTCATCAACCTCAACCGTCAACTGCCTCCGGACCTGGCTCAGCAGCAGGTCAACCCCGTGACGTTACGCGGCTTCAGCTTGCCCAGCGGCCAAAACGGACTGTTTCGTCTGAGTCAGGATGGCGCCAGTGCCCAGCCTGCGGGCCAAGGGCATTCCGGCTCGCAAAGTTGGACGATGGGCGGGGCGGATATCGATTTGGCCCAACGTGAAAAACCACTGCCGGAAAGCCAGGGCCGAACCCTTCAGTTGGGCGGCGCGGCTCAGGTGGCGGCAGACACCCACCAGGTCGTGGTCGCCGCCCGTGAAGCCAACGGCATCAACGTCCAGGCCCGCACCGTCGATGCATCCGGTGTCGGTAATGCAGACACCGGCATCGTCTTGCCGGGCCGCACCGATAGCACACGCGTTGATGGCATTAGTGCTGGAAACTCAACGGGGGCGCCCGCCGTCATCGGTGGCGGACTGAACCCCGCGGACAGGGACCCGCGAAACCTGGTAACAGCGCCAGGGAATGTGCCAGGCCTGAACGTGCCAGGCGTGTCCAACGCTGACCGCGATACCCGCGTAGGCGCCAATCAGGTCGGTGGTTTGAACCTGCCTGGCCTGACCCCGCTGGCCTCCACCACGCCGGTTTCTTCAGGGGCAAGCGGCCAAACCCTCAACCGGGTGCAAGGCTTGCCGGGCAGCAAGGCGGTGTCGCAGCCGCACAAATACTTGATCGAAACCAACCCGGTACTCACTGACCTCAAGCAATTCATGAGCTCGGACTACCTGCTCGCAGGCCTGGGCTACAACCCGGATGAAAGCGCCAAGCGCTTGGGCGATGGCCTCTACGAACAACGGCTGATCCAGCAAGCGATTGTCGAGCGCACCGGGCAACGCTTTATCGACGGCCAGACCTCGGACGAGGCGGTGTTCCGTTACTTGATGGATAACGCCATCCGCAGCAAACAGACCCTCGACTTGTCGGTGGGTGTGGCGCTGACGGGGCAGCAAGTCGCTGCGCTGACCCACGACATCGTCTGGCTGGAAGAGCATGAGGTCAATGGTGAAAAAGTCCTGGTGCCGGTGGTGTACCTGGCCCAGGCCGACAACCGCCTGGCACCGAATGGCGCGCTGATCGCGGGCCAGGATGTGAGCTTGATCGCCGGTAAAAACCTGGAAAACGCCGGCACATTGCGCGCCAGCAACAACCTGTCGGCGGTGGCGGGCAACGACTTGGTCAACAGTGGTTTGATCGAAGCCGGCAAACGCGTGGACCTGCTGGCGGGCAATAACATCGTCAACAAAGCCGGCGGCATTATTGCCGGGCGCGATGTGTCGATGACGGCGGTCAATGGCGACGTGATCAACGAACGCAGCATTACCAGCGCGGGTTACAACGTTGACTACTCGAAAAAAACCAGCTTCTCGAAGAACACCGATTACATCGACAGCGCCGCCCGTATCGAGGCGGCCAACGACCTCAGCATCCGCGCCGGTCGCGACGTCACCAGCGCCGGCGGTGTGCTTCAGAGCGGTAATGACACCACCATCGTTGCAGGGCGCGACGTAAACCTGATTGCCGCGCAGCAGCACGACACCCTGAATGGCGGTAAGCGTAATCGCGCTGAAGAAATTACCCAAAACGGTTCCAGTGTCGAGGCCGGGCGTGACCTGAAAGTCAGCGCAGGGCGAGACTTCACCGCAATCGCCAGCGAAATCGACGCCAAGCGCGACATCGCGATGAGCGCAGGCGGCGATATGTACTTTGCCTCAGGCGCTGACGAGCAGCACTCCTACTCCAAGACCTCGAGCACCAAGCGCCAGGAGGATCACGTCAGCCAGGTCGCCACCACCGTGGCAGCCGGGCGTGATGTGACCTTGAGTGCGGGCAAAGACCTGGCGTTGATCGCCAGTCGTATCAGCGCAGGGGATGAAGCCTATCTGGTCGCAGGCAATAACCTTGGGCTGCTTTCTGCCGAAAACAGCGACTATTCGCTGTACGACATGAAGCGCGGAGGCGGCTTCGGTTCAGGCAAAACCCAGCGCGATGAAGTGACTAAAGTCAAAAACATCGGCAGCGAAATCAAGACCGGTGGTGATCTCACCATTCAGAGCCTGGGTGACCAGAAGTACCAGGTTGCCAAGTTGGAAAGTGGCGAAGACCTGACGATTGTCAGTGGTGGGGCGGTGACTTTCGAGGGGATGAAGGACCTTCATCAGGAAAGTCATGAGAAGAGCAAAAGCAGTTTTGCCTGGACCAGTGCGAAGGGGCAGGGCAATACCGATGAGACCCTCAGGCAAACCCAGATGGCCGCCAAGGGCGACATCATTATCAAGGCGGTTGACGGTCTGCATATCGACCTCAAGCAGGTCAATCAGCAGACCGTCAGCCAGGCTATTGATGCGATGGTGGCGGCTGATCCTCAGCTGGCGTGGCTGAAGGAAGCTGAGAAGCGCGGGGATGTTGATTGGAAGCTGATTAAAGAAACGCACGACTCATTTAAGTACAGCAACTCCAGCATTGGGCAGGGCGCGATGCTGGCGATCATTATCGTGGTGTCTGTATTGACGGCGGGTGCCGCGAGTGGAGCTATTGGGACTATGGCGGGGGCCGGTGCTCAGGCCGGGAGCGGTGCGGCACTGGCAGCAGGAGGCAGCAGTGCGATGATGAGTGCGGGCACTGCGGTGGGCCTTGCATCTGCGGGTTGGGCTAATGCTGCGTTATCGGTCGGACTGGCCTCATTAGCGAGCACGGGTACAGTCAGTCTCATCAACAACAAGGGTAATCTGGGCGCAGCCTTAGGTGACACTTTTAGCTCAGACAGCCTAAAAAACGCAGCGATAGGTGGCTTGACTGCGGGTGCACTGCGCTATGCCGATACGACTTTTCTCAAGCTTTCAACAGGTGCGGTTGATGGTGGATCTCGTATATTCACCACCGGTCCCGTGCAAAATCCTGGCTACTCCGAGCAGATGCTAACTTGGCAGAACGCGGGTGATACGGCGCTAAGGAGTGGGGCACACGCAGTAATCAGTAGCGGCATTTCCACTGCCATCAATGGCGGGAGTTTCGGTAAGAACCTCGGGAATGCTCTATTGAGTGAAGGGATGGATCTGGCTGCTGCCGCAGGAAACCGAGGTGTTGGGGACTTAGCCAAACAGTTGCAAGTCGATTCCGGAACGGCTTCGACCATGTTGCTCCACGCTACGTTAGGCGGTCTGATATCGGTGGCTAAGGGGCAGGACTTTATGAGTGGCGCAATCGCCGGTGGTGTGGCCGAGGGACTCACACCGATTGCGAACGCGCTGCTAGCCCAATATGCGAGCGATCAATTTGCTGCAGATGACTTGAGTGAGCAGGGCAGTCAGAAAAAAATTGCAACGGCTCAGATCATTGGACTCTTGTCAGCGTCCTTAGCAGGCGGAGATCCTGCCACTGGCAGCATGATTGGCGGGTATGGAGAGAAATATAATTTACAAATCCATGCATTGGAGATTTTTGCAGAGGCCTTTGCTCGCAATCATCAGGGATCCCCCAAGGGTGACCCGGAAAAATTCAACGGCGCTCTAGATCCGACCGCAGGATTTGATGATCCAAGTGGCCCCGGGAGTACGTCTTCCAATAATCCTTTTAGTCAGTCAGCATTGTGGGCCGCGGCAATCGCAGGCGGAGTTGCAGGTAGACTGGGCGCTTCACTTGGAGGGGCTTTTGCTGAGCTTTCTCCTATATTCGGCCCGCTACTGAGCGAAATTGGCGAGGGCGCAGCAGGGGGAATACGAGCAGGCGGGTCGGGTGCGACTGATGCAGGGCTCGGCGCGGGAAGAGCAACAGGGACAGTTGGAGAGCTTACCGAAGGGGGGGCATCTAGAGGGCTATCGCAAGGCGTAAAAATAGATGCCAACGAACTTAAGTTAACCAAGACAGTTGAAAACCATCTTACGGATATCAATAAAGCTGGAGACTTGGTAAGACCCTACGGTGACAATAGGATGCTGATGCAAGAAATTATCAATGCAAAGCCACCTACTCTAGACCCAAGAGGTGTTCCAGGTGCACTGAGATGGGATGTACCTGGCATAATGAATGGAAGCAAGGGCGCATATGAGTTGGTAATAGATCCCAACACGAAAACGGTTCTCCATTTCTTGTTTAAAAGTGGTGCTTGATCATGCAACGCATAATGTTTGCAACAAAGAAATCTCAAAATCACTTGGTCGGTGAGCTTTTATATAGAAACGCGGAGTACTCAATTGACTTTCTGCCGACCTCAAAAAGTGAAATAGCTAGCGCCTCGGGCCAGCTCGGACGCTCCTCCTTAACTATGGGGACGCTGCAACTCGAAGTCAGCATTGAAACGGGTAGGGTGCTGTACCCATGGGGATTGTTTCCGCTCATGCACTGCAAGCAAACAAAACTAACGATGAGGCCTTTGATCAATGGCGAGATTTATGTCGATATCACCCAATTAGTGTTGGCGTCAGGGGTCGCGTATGCGATCCCGGGTGCTGATCAGTGGGAGTTACTCCGAGATTTGGATACGGGTTGGATCTGCGTTGGAAATGCAGATATGAGTGAAAATGTAGTATTGATAGAGTTTTCAACTGATGCCGTGATGTCTTTCAAAGAAGAAAAGTTTATCGCTTTGTGGCTTCATCCATCTATGGAAACATGAGCAGTGCGAACAGCTTGAGATTCCGAGCATTTACTTTAGCCCTTGCGCAGAGAGCAGCGGTCGTTCATACAAACCATGTGGATGACTTGGCGCTATGTTTTCGATGACCCTTTACTCCGAAGGGAGCGATAGTTTTACCTGGAAGTGAAGAGATCCATGAAGATTTCCCGGGTAATATTAAAACTCAGCTTTACCGAATCCCGCTGCAGCGAACCCAAACCGCCGCTTAAAGTGCATCGAAAACCGCGACAACGCCCGATACCCGCACACTTCCGCAATCTGCGCCCCCCCAGGTGCGTGGTCTGCAATAGCATCATCGCGTGGTGCATGCGGATCTCCGTCAGCAACTTGCTGAAATTAATCCCTTCATCCGCCAGTCGACGGCGCAACGTCGCCTCACTGACTACTAACTCATAGCCAGCGAGTGCGGCGGTGCAGGGTTGTACGAGCGCTTTGGCGAGCAGTCCAGGCGCTCACTTATGGGCTTACTTCAGTTCTTCAGGGTCTGAAAGAGCAACCCCCAACCCGTAAAACAACCCACCGGCGATGATAAACAGCCCCAACATGTAGAAAATGTAGTGAGCCGGCTGCGTCGCCAGCACGATTCCACACAGCACTGGCCCTAACGCAGCGCCGACGTTGCTCAAGTTCTGCGCCGCGTAATACATCCCTCTCAGATGACTGGGTGCAATGTTGTCGATAAACATGTATTCGGCTGGGAAGACGATGATTTCGCCCAGGGTAAAAATCGCCATGGACGCCATCCATACCATCAACGTGGTCGACAGGGCGAAGCCGCCGAGCCCGACGATAAACAGGCTGAGCCCGCCGGCCAGCCACAGGTTCAGGTGTCGACGGGAAATCCGCTTGCCAATGCTGTATTGCAGGCTGATCACCATCAGGGCATTGGTCGCCACCACGCTGCTGATAATTCGATAGGCCGCGTGGGGCGTGGTGGTCACCATCAAATACTGCGAGAGGTAAGCGGTGAACTGGCCGAATACCACCGCACTCAAGACCCCGCCGAGGGTGAAGCACACCAGGCGGTAATCGCGCAGCAGCAGTGTGCCGACGGCGAGGAATGGCGCGGGTTTATGCTGTGCGTCGCCAGCCGCCAGGCCTCGGTCGCCCCACACGAAGTAGACAAAAAAGAACCCGGCACCCAGCCCCGCCGAGAGCAAAAACGGCAGGCTGATGTCGAGGGCGGCCACGCCTGCGCCGAGAAACGGGCCGACGGCATAGCCGATATTGGTCAGCGTGTATTTGATCGAAAACACTTCGCTGCGCTGGTCCACAGGCAGCAGGCTGCCAAACCCGGCCTTCACGGTGATATCGATGACCGCATACGCCAGGTTGATCGACACCAGGCACAGGTAGAACAGCCACAGCGTGGAGGCGCCATACGCGCCGAGAAACCCCAGCGAGAACACGCCGCAGCAGGTGAGGATTAGCCGGTAACTGGAGATTCGGTCGACCAGAAAGCCGCCATACAGGCTCAACAGCGAGCCGATGATCAGCGTGCTGCCGATCACCAGGCCGATATCGGCAATGCTCAAGCCAAAGTTGCCGGACAAGTAAATCACCAAATAGGGCAGGGTGATTGCGCGCGCGAGGGTTAATACCAGTGACGCAGACAGCAGCAGGTTAAGGGTGGCGGGGTAGGTTTTCAGCGTGGCGAGCATTCGGGCCTCATCGTCCATTCATAAGGTGCAAGTCACACAGCTTACTGGTGAGGTGAATTCTGATTTAGGATGCTTTCTATCGAATGAAAGGAACTGAATTCATGAATAAGGAACGTCAATGTTTGCCTCCGAACGCTTGAAGGGTATCGATGTGTTTGTCTGCGTCGCGGAGTGCGGCAGCTTCGCGGCGGCGGCCGAGAAGATGCACCTGACGGCCTCTGCCATCAGTAAAAGCATCGCCAGGCTGGAAAAACGCCTGGGCGTGCGACTGTTTCAACGTACGACGCGCAGATTGGCGCTGACCGACACGGGCACGGCGTTCCTGCGCACCTGCAGCGGGGTGTTGGCCGACCTTGAAGAAGCCGAGTTGTCACTGCACAGCGAAAGCACTGAGCCCCGTGGGCGAGTGCGCATTGATTTGCCGGGCGCATTCGGACGCGCGCAGGTATTGCCGATCCTACTGGCATGGCTGAAGGACTATCCATTGGTGATACCGCACATCACCTTCTCTGACGGCCTCATCGAGCCGTTTCAGGCTGGCGTTGACATCGTGGTGCGTATTGGTCGTGCGGATGCCTGGCCGGAGACGGTTGGGCACAGGCTGCTCACGCGCGAGCGGCATGTGTTTTGCGCATCGCCTGCGTACCTGGCTCGCCATGGCACGCCGTTGTCGGAGGGCGACCTTGAACAGCATCAGTGCATTGCGTATGGCTGGGTTGATGGGCGCATCAGCCACTGGCGCTACACCGGTGAGCAGGGCGAGGCGCTGCGCAGGCCAGTCGCGCCGCAGCTGGTGGTGGGCAATGGTGAAGGGCTGGTGATGGCCGCGCTGGCAGACTGCGGCATCGTCCAATTGCCCTCGTGGCTGATCGAGCAGCAGCTGCAGCAAGGGACATTGGTGGAAGTGCTGCCGCACCTGGCGACTGAAGGGTTTGAGATCACCTTGGCCTGGGTTAAAAGTCGCCAGGCGTCGCCCAAGCTACGCGTGGTGCTTGAGGCGTTGGAGGGACTCGGTGCATTTGAATGATTCGGGGGACGTACTATCGCCTGGCGAGCGCCGGAACAACCGAGCAAATGGAGAGTTGCGGCGCGCAAAAAGATAAGGGCCTGCATGAGGTTAATCATGCAAGCCCTTGATATCTATGGTGCCCGAAGCCGGAATCGAACCGGCACGCCCTTACGAGCGGGGGATTTTAAGTCCCATGCGTCTACCAGTTTCGCCATTCGGGCGGCAGCGCGGTGCAGCAGGGTTGGGAATATATAGACCCAGGCGCTTGGATGCAAGGTGAAAGCATGAGTTTGTCGCATTCATTAAAATCCGAAAAATCTCGCAGGATCAGTGATCTACATGGGGAACCTGCCGCCGTGGCGAGGTTTTTGATACGGGGTGAAACGCTCCTGCCAGGAACTGACGCGGGTGTGAAATAGAGTGCGGTTTCACTTTCAAGCCAGGCCCCGTTATGAAATTTGCCTCTGTCCGTCCTGGAGTTTCAAGTGTTGGATGTGGCGGCTGTTGCGAGCCGGGTCAGCAGCACGAACGTGGTGATGCCCGCGACGAAGATGCCGTGGGGTAATACGTCCGCGCTGCTCCAGGATCCCGATGAGAACCTGGTGAATATCTTTTCAAAAGCCGAATAGCTCAGACAAACGCCTGCCCGCTGAACCCGCGTGGCAAACGCTGCAACCCAGGGAGGTCGGTGAGGCGTTGTGTCCACGCACTGCGCCAGTCGATGGCGGTGTGGGTCTTGGTTTTGCGCGCAGAGCGGCGAGCGGCATTGCGCTGGGTGCGGCGCGCTTCTTTATAGGCTTCGGTATTGCGGCAGGTACGGCATTTGACTCGGTTCAGCTCGGTGCTGGAGGTGAGGTTGGTGCCGTGGTGGCCGCAGGCCAAATGGCCGGCGACCTTGAAGTGAGTGACCATGTAAGCGTCTCCTTCTTATGGGGGTACGCGCCTCCAACAGCAGCGGTGGCGCGCGAGCAGGGCGGGGCAATTAACCCCGGCGCCTTATGGTTACGACCCCAGGCGCGGCGCAGCGTTCGGTTTTGCCCCCACGCGGGTTCACGCTACCCTGTGCGACTACAAGCATAAAAAAGGAATCAATGATGAGCCTCGAAACCCTGCCGTTGGAAGGCAGTTGCCGCTGTAACCGGGTGCGTTTCAGTGTCAGCCTGCCGCCGGTGATCACCATGGCGTGCCATTGCAACGGCTGCCAGAAAATGACCTCCAGCGCGTTCTCCCTCAGCGTCCTGATTCCCGCCAGTGGCTTCACCGTCACCCAGGGCTGCCCGGTGATTGGCGGTTTGCACGGCGTGGACCGTCATTATTGCTGCCCGCACTGCATGAGCTGGCTGTTTACGCGCCCCCATGGCATCGACGAGTTCGTCAATGTGCGCGCAACCTTGCTGGATAACGCCCACGACTACGTGCCGTTCATGGAAACCTGGACCAGCGAAAAGCTGCCGTGGGCCTCCACGCCCGCCGTCGAAAGTTTCGCGCAATTACCCGAGCCGCAAGACTTTGCGCGCTTGATGCAGGCCTACGCCGCGTTCAACGCGCGCTGAACTCAGTCGATCAGCGCCAGCAGGTCGGTATCGCCCACATCCACGCCCGCCTGGGTCAGCAACGTGGTTGCCTGGCCCCGGTGGTGGGTCTGGTGGTTGAAGAAATGCACCAGCAGGCCGAAGAACGGCTTGTTGTTCGCGACACCGCGCATGTTCTGGTAGCTGAGGTGATGATCCAGGTCGGGCTCGCGCAGGCTCTGGGCCCAGTCGATGATGAGTTGATCCAGCCAGGCGCGATGGGCCGACAGCTCGCGGATGTCGGCAAACGCCAGTTGCTTGAGGTCGACGGGGGTGGTGATAGCGCTTAAGGGTGCCAGCGCCGAAAAGCCTGCCGGGTGCTGGGCAAAGCGCTTGAGCCAGACGGTATCACCGAGCGCCAGGTGATTGAGGGTGCCGAGAATCGAGCCGAAGAACGCCTGGCGGTCCGCCGCCAGTTCGGCGTCTGTCAGCGTGCCGGCGGCGGCGTAGACCTTGCGGTTCATCCACTGGTTGTAGTTGGCCATCAACGCGATGTGTTCAATGCGGTTCACGTGTGCTCTCTCTTAACGGCGCGATGTCGCCATCATAAAGCGTGCCCGCCCGGCGGTCATGGTGTTCCCACGGCAGCGGGCTATGGTTGTTGAACGCCATTATTGCGCCCTGGGAGGGTGAAACCATGAATACCAGCGATCTACTCGAACAGCTGTTGCGCGCCGGGCAGCAAGGCGGCGCGGCTTCAGGCGGTGGCTTGGGCGGGCTGCTCGGCGGCTTATTGAAAGGCACCAGCAGCGGCAACGCCTCGGCGGGCGGCGGTTTGGGTGGGTTACTGGGCGGCCTCGGCGGTTTGTTGGGCGGCGCACCCAGCGGTGGTACGACGCAGGCGCGCTCCGGTGGGATGAACTACGCGGCGCTGGCCTCGTTGGGGATGGCGGCGTTTCAGGCGTATCAGGCCTGGCAACGCCAGCAGGCAACCGCGCCGCAGCAAGCCATCCAGACGGTGGATCAGTTGGACGGCGCCGAAGCGCAAGCCCATAGCCACGCATTGTTGCGTGGGCTAATCGCAGCGGCCAAGGCGGATGGCAACATCGATGCGCAGGAGCAGCAGATGATCTCCGCCGAGATCGGCCGCCACACCGATGACCCGCAGTTGCAGCAGTGGTTAGACGCCGAGGCCGCCAAGCCCCTGAATGCGGCGGATTTTGCCGAGTATGCAAGCGACCCGGCGGTGGCGTCGGAGATCTACCTGGCCAGCGTGCTACTGGTGAACGACCAACAGATAGCAGAGCGCAATTACTTGGATGCCCTGGCAGAACAGTTGCAGATCGATCCACAGCTGCAACTGCATTTGGAGCAGCAGGCTAGGCGAAGCACCACAACAGCGACCTGATGTAATGAGATCCAAATGTGGGAGCGGGCTTGCTCGCGAATGCAGTGGGCCAGTGACAAATGAGCTGACTGACCCAACGCATTCGCGAGCAAGCCCGCTCCCACAGGTTGTCCGAGGCGTTCTTTTGATCCACACCACTCAAACTAGAAACGCACCGTAGCCCCTGTGGTCAGCCACTGGTTCCGTTCGCCGCTCAGGCTTTGCCCAACCACCACATCCACATCGACCAGTTTGCCCACATGAAAGCTCGGCCCGGCCTGCCAGGCCTGGTCGCCGCCTTCCTGGCCGTAGCGCTCACCGATCAGCGTCAACGCGTCCGCCAGTTGATACTCGAACCCGGTCCCCCACGTCAGCCGATGATTCTGCTCACCGCCGTTATAGGCATGTGTCCAGCCACCATTGACGTTCAGGCGCAGCGCTTCGACGGGTTGCCAGGTCAACGGCACATTCAGATCCGCGCCGTCGAACGCATGTTGGCGGTCCAACGCAAAATGCGACGTAGCCGACACCGCCATTTGCAGCCCCAGGTCATCCCGCGACCATACCTGGGCCTTTACCTGCGGGCTGACCTGGGTTTCAGCGTCGCCTGCCTGGCTGGCACGCGACAGCGCGGCGCTCCACTGCACTGACGGCAATGCACTGAAGGTGCAGGCCGGGTTCAATGTCTCGTTATGGACATTGCCTTGATGCCGATCGGCCGTGTACCAGGCGTCCACATTGCATTCTCCAGGGGCGTTGACGGCGCCGTCGTCGACTACATAAGCGCCACCGGCCGCGTGGGCCTTGGATAACAGCGCGATGAACAAGATAAGGCCCAGGGTCACGCCGATAAACGTCAGGTTACGTTGCAGTGCGCGGCGCTTGGCCGGTGGCAGCAGCAACAGGGTATGGCGAGCGCCGCGATAGTGACGGGCACGGTATTTGGCAAACCCGTCCTGACGCAGAGGAGTGTGTTTTTTGTGCATGATGCACCTCGCTTGAATTCAGCTTTCTACGGTCAGCACCGAAATGCCGCTGGCTTTGGCCTGGCAGACCAACTCCGAGGTGTCGTCACCGCCCGGCAGGGCGATGACCACGTCGGGGCGGCTGTCAGACAGCATGAAATGGTTGCGCTGGCGTTCCGCCTGCTTGCCGTGGCGTTGCCAATTGGGCGGGTAGCGCACCACGTCGATGCCGATTTCCCGCGCCCATTCCTCAATGTCACTGCCGAGGAACTGGTTGCCGCCGTGAATCAATACCTGCATCGGGCGCAGGCGGTGGTAAGCGTCCAGCACTTGGCGGGACTTTTTGGTGTCGGCGTAATGACGACCTGCACAGATCAACACGCGCATAGTCAGAGTCCTTGTGTTGCACGGTGGCCGCCGGGCGACGACCACCGTTTTCAGAGGCGGGTGATCAGTACCACTGCTTGAAGCGGCGGATGTAGATCGTTTTCATCAGTTGGGCCACGCAGCAGTAGGCGAGCAGGGTGCCGACCAGCCATGGGAAGTACGCCAGCGGCAGCGGCTCCAGACCCACCAGGGTGCCCAGCGGCGAGAAGGGCACATAGATCCCCAGCCCGATGACGATGGCGGTCATCATCAACACCGGCCAGGCGGCCGTGCTCTGGAAGAACGGGATCTTGCGGGTACGCAACATGTGCACCACCAGGGTTTGCGAGAGCAGCCCTTCGATAAACCAGCCGGACTGGAACAGGGTCTGCATTTCCACACTGTTGGCGGAGAACACGTACCACATCAGCGCAAAGGTGGTGATGTCGAAGATCGACGAGGTCGGCCCGATCCAGATCATGAAGCGGCCGATGTTTTTCGCATCCCACTTACGCGGCTTGGCCAGGTATTCCTTGTCCATTTTGTCCCACGGCAAAGCCAGCTGGGAGATGTCGTACATCAGGTTTTGCAGCAGCAGGTGGATCGCCAGCATCGGCATGAACGGGATGAACGCACTGGCCACCAGCACCGAGAACACGTTGCCGAAGTTGGAGCTGGCGGTCATGTTCAGGTACTTCATGATATTGCCGAAGGTTTCGCGGCCCTTGAGCACGCCTTCTTCCAGCACCATCAGGCTCTTTTCCAGCAGGATGATGTCGGCCGACTCCTTGGCGATATCCGTGCCGCTGTCCACCGAGATACCCACGTCGGCATCGCGTAGCGCCGGTGCATCGTTGATGCCGTCGCCGAGGAAACCAACCGTGTGACCGTTGGCTTGCAGCGCCTTGAGCACGCGGGATTTCTGCAGCGGCGTCAGCTTGGCAAACACCGTACGCTCTTCCACGCGGCGCAGCAGGGTTGCGTCGTCCATGGCTTCGATTTCTACGCCGAGCAGCGGCTGGCCGGGTTCGAGGCCAACCTGGCGGCAGATTTTGCTGGTGACCACGGCGTTGTCGCCGGTCAGCACTTTCACGGCCACGCCGATTTGTTGCAGCGCAGCAATCGCCGGGCCTGCGGTTTCCTTCGGTGGATCCAGGAACGTCAGGAAGCCCTGGATCACCAGGTTGCGCTCATCGGCGGTGGTGTATTGCTGGCGTGCCAGTGCTTTAGGAATGTTGCGGGTGGCGACCACCAGCACACGGAAACCGTCCTCGTTGTAGTCGTTGGCCAGCGCCAGCAACTCATCACGGCGACGATCGTCCAGCGGCACCGCTGCGCCATCTTCCATCACATGGGTGGAAATGCTCAGCATCTCTTCCACGGCGCCTTTGCACACCAGCAACTGGTCGCCGGCGGCGTCCTTGACCACGATCGACAGGCGACGGCGCACGAAGTCGAAGGGCAACTCATCGACCTTGCTGTAGGCAAATGGCAGCTGGAACTTGGGGTTGTGTTCCGAGAACTGCACCACGGCCTGGTCCATCAGGTTTTTCATGCCGCTCTGGTGGTAGCTGTTGAGCCAGGCCAGGGACAGCACCGCATCATCACGTTGGCCGAAGGCGTTGACGTGGTGTTCGAGGATGATCTTGTCCTGGGTCAGGGTGCCGGTCTTGTCGGTGCACAGCACGTCCATCGAACCGAAGTTCTGGATCGCGTTCAGGCGCTTGACCACCACTTTGCGCTTGGCCATGGCGGTCGCGCCCTTGGCCAGGTTGGCGCTGACGATCATCGGCAGCATTTCCGGGGTCAGGCCCACGGCCACCGCCAGGGCAAACAGGAACGCATCGCCCCAATCGCCTTTGGAGAAGCCATTGAGCAGGAACACGATGGGCACCATCACCAACATGAAGCGAATCAGCAGCCAGCTGACGCTGTTCACCCCACGGTCGAACGCGGTCTGCACCCGCGAACCGACAATCGCCTTGGCCAGCGAGCCAAAGTAGGTGCGTGGCCCGGTAGCGACCACCACCGCTTTGGCGCGGCCGCTGACCACGTTGGTGCCCATGAAGCAGATGTTTGGCAGGTCCAGCAGGTTGCCTTGGTCGGCGGCCAGCGAGGACGCGGATTTCTGCGTGACGTCACCCAGCGTGTCGTACTTTTCCACCGGCAAGGCTTCGCCGGTCAGCACGGCCTGGCTGATAAACAGGTCGCGGGATTCGATCAGGCGGATATCGGCCGGGATCATATCGCCGGCCGACAACTGCACGATATCGCCGGCCACCAGGTCGCGCATCGGCACTTCGCGCAGCGTCGGCTGGGCGCCGACTTGCTCGCGGCGCAGCACAGTGGCGGTGGTGCGCACCATGGCCTTGAGCGCTTCGGCGGATTTGGCCGAGCGGTGTTCCTGCCAGAAGCGCAGCAAGCTGCTGAGCAGGACCATGGTCATGATGATGATGACTTTGGTCAGGTCAACTTCTTCACCGGCCTGCAACGGCAGCCAATAGTCGGTGACAAAGCTGATGCCGCCCAGGGTCAGCAATACGTAGATGAAGGGGTTGTTCAGCGCCTGCAGGAACTGGACGATGGCGTGAGGCGGCTTGTCATGAGCCACTTCGTTGTAGCCTTCACGTTGCAGGCGCGCCGAGGCGTCCAGTTCGGTCAGGCCGTCCTGGGTCGCTCGCACATTGGCAAGGGTGGCTTGCAGGCCGTTCTGGGCTTCACGGGCGGCACGCATCGACAGTTTGGTGTCGGTGGTGGTGCCATTTTTCTTGTGCAGAGGCGTGTTTTTTACGGCGCTCATTGTCTGTACTCCTGTCGCCAATTCTCGACAAAACATACCCGGTACTTACCTGAATACAGGCGAGCGAAAGCATGCCGAGCCGCGGACTTCGCGATCGGTTTAAATAAGGTGTTCACATAACTTCTACAGCGCCCGCCAGACGCGCGTTAGTTAACTAACGCGCAGCGGGCTACTACTGGACGTGTTCATAAAGAACTCCAGACTGTTAATCAGAAAGTTGCTGTTTCCAGCCGGTTTAAGCGGCGCGCAGGCTCAGGTAAACACCGAGCAGCACGCTGGCTTGAGCCAGGGTGGAAACCTGAGGTCTCTGCGGGTCTTGAGGGTCGGCGTGGTCCCAGTGCTGCAGCAGTTGACCGCTGTCAGGGCAGACACGCCAGTGCGCCAGCGGGGGCGCCGGACGCAGTTGGGAAGAGGGTGCAGCAAAGGCGGTGCGAGTAGGCGAAAAGCCCACAGGCTCGCGGCACAGCTTGGCACGCAGGGCTGCGGCTAGCGTACGTACATCGGGCAAAACAAGGAGTTGGAAGGTCATAACACACCTCGGGACCGGACGGGCGACCGGTGAGGCAGTTACGGTGGAGCATCAAGCTCTAGCGCAGCTTACCGGACCTGGAAGGCGAGTCCTGTCATATTCTGGGTTTGGCGCCCGATGCCCGCTAATGCGGTGCTCGGACAGCGACTAGATACTGTGTCCATTGGCTTCTTTTGTGAGGTTTAAAAAAGGCCCCAGTTGCGGGCACGGGCAATCTACTCAGACGGTTACAAAATGTCAACGCATGATTAATTAAATTAGCCCGTGTTCAGAGTTCATTCAGATAAGCGCGCAGCAACTTGCGAGGTATATAACTTCATATACCCTGTGCCGCCAGAACAGCCAGATAGATCAACACTACGCCACACGCACCGTAACTGATGCGCTGCCACAGCGGCGATGCGTTCTTGCGTAACAGATCGACCAACGCTGCAATCAGAAAACACGAGAGCACCGACGCCAACATGAACCCGGCAAAAAACATCAGGGTTTGCCCATGGCTCGGCGTTGCGCCAACGATGCCGGACAGGGCGCTGCCCAGCGCGCCCCAGTAGACGATGTTCTTCGGGTTAGCCAGGGAAATCGCCGCACCCACCGCCAGCGCGTTCTGCCCGGAGCTGGCCGGTGCGGTGTCCGTTGCGGGCAAGTGCCAGGCATCGAGCAAACTGCGCACGCCCAGCCAGGCCAGGTACAGCGCGCACACCACCGTCAGCGGCACGCGCACCGCGTCATGCTGGATCAGCAGGGCGATACCGGTGAGGCCAATGACTGCCCACACGGCGTCGCCCACCAGCGAGCCGACCTGTACCAGCAAGGCCGGGGTAAAGCCGTGCAGCAGGCCTCGGCGCAACGTCTCGGCCAGCACCGCGCCCGGGGAGAGGCAAAACACAAAACCGAATACCAATGCGTAAACGAAGATCGTCAACATGCTCGCTTTCCTTCAAATCAGGCGAACAGTGTGCTGGTGCGGCGTGCAGGCGTCTTGAACCAGATTGCGCTTTTAGCGCTTCAACACGCTTTGATAGCGGCCTGGCGTGATGCCATACGCGGCACGGAAATGTCGATTGAGGTGGCTCTGGTCGGCAAAGCCCAGCTCATGGGCGACGGCGCTGGCCGAGGCGCCGTTGCGCAACAGGCCTTTGGCGCGGCAGGTGCGCAGTTGCATGGCCCATTGCCTGGGGCTTAACCCGGTTTCTTTCTGAAAGGTACGCAACAGGTGGAATTTGGACAGGCCCAGTTCGTCGCCCAATTGCTCCAGAGGCGTTGACTGGTGCAACTGCGCGGCGAGCAATTCCTGCGCGCGGCTGATCAGGCTGGTGCCGGTTTTCGCCGCGCCGGGCAGGCGCACACCGCTGACGCCGACCACTTCACCCAGCAGCAAAACCAAAGCGTCTTCATTCAGTTCGCGCACCAACGCATCGCCGCTCAAAGCGCCTTTTACCGCCGCCGCCAGGCGCTGCGCCAGCTCCGGTTGAAAGCACAGCGAACGTTCAAATTCCACATGCGCCAGGCCTAGATCCGCCGCTAACTGAGCGGCCGTGATGTACAGGCTGACGAACTGCCAAGGCACGCCATCCGCCGCGCCGCCACCCTGAATCTGCCCGGGGTTGTATAAGGTAATGCTGCCGGGGCCGGCGTCGAATTCGCGGCGGTCGAGCCAGACTTTTTCCTCGCCCACGAGGTTTACGCCGATCACGCATTCATCATGGCTGTGGCGGGCAAAGGTCAGGCCGGTGCAGGTGGTGCTGCTGACTTCGTAATTGCCCAGCCAGGCGTGTTGCATGGCGCTCATCGCTATAACTCGGTTAGAGAGTGGGCATGAGCATACGCCGCCAGTGTGGCTCAGATCGACCGCTGATTGACGCGCTGTGAAAGTTCAGCGGCGCTTTCCTTGCGTTCCGAGTAGCGGTCGACCAGGTCCGGGCGATCGCGCAGCAACAGGGTGAACTTCACCAATTCTTCCATCACATCGACGACACGATCATAGAGCGCGGAAGGCTTCATGCGGTCCTGGTCATCGAACTCCATGAACGCCTTGGGCACCGAGGATTGATTGGGGATGGTGAACATGCGCATCCAACGCCCCAGTACGCGCAGTTGGTTAACCGTGTTGAACGATTGCGAACCGCCGGACACTTGCATTACCGCCAAGGTTTTGCCCTGCGTGGGCCGCACGGCGCCGAGGGCCAGTGGTACCCAGTCGAGTTGTGCCTTGAATACCGCCGACATCGAGCCGTGACGTTCCGGCGAGCACCACACCTGGCCTTCAGACCATTGCATCAGGTCCAGCAGCTCCTGAACCTTGGGGTGATCGTTGGGCGCATCGTCCGGCAGCGGCAGGCCGGACGGGTTGAAAACTCGCGTATCGGCACCGAAGTGACGCAACAGGCGCGCGGCTTCCTCTATCAGCAAGCGGCTGAATGAGCGCGCGCGCGTGGAGCCGTAAAGCAACAGAATGCGCGGCGGGTGCGGCGGTTCGGCAGGCATCGGGTTGACGAGCGTTGTGTCGAGATTGGGCAGGGTGGTCATGAGCGTCTCCGGCTACAACTGCGCGATGCGGTCGAGTTCAGCTTTCAATTCAGGCGGGCTGAGTTGAGCAAAGGGCAGGGCGAAAAACGCCTGGCAACGGGTGGCGATGATGTCGAGTGTGGCGTTAAACGCGGCGTCGACGCGGGCGTCGTCAGCGTGCAGTTCCGACGGGTCTTCCAACCCCCAGTGCGCTTTAACCGCTGGCCCGAAATACACCGGGCAGGCTTCCCCGGCCGCCTTGTCGCACACGGTGATGACCACGTCCGGCGGGCTGCCTTCAAAGGCATCATTGCCCTTGCTGTACAGCACTTCGGTGCTGATACCCGCCGCCTGCAGCGTGCTCAGGCTGCGCGGCAGCACCTGGCCCTTGGGGAAGCTGCCGGAGCTGATCGCTTCGAAGCCCTGCGGCGCCAAATGGTTGAATACCGCTTCGGACAAGATGCTGCGGCAGCTATTGGCGGTACACATAAACAGGACTTTCATGGCTATTACCTTCAAATGCTCAGGCGCAAAGCGAGTGCGGCCAGGGTGATCAACAGCACGGGCAAGGTCAGCACAATCCCGACCTTGAAGTAGTAACCCCAGGTGATGGTGATGCCTTTGCGCGCGAGGATATGCAGCCACAACAAGGTGGCCAGGCTGCCGATCGGGGTGATTTTCGGGCCCAGGTCGCTGCCGATGACGTTGGCGTAGATCATCGCGTCCTTGACCACGCCCACGGCATGGCTGGATTCGATGGACAGCGCGCCGATCAGCACCGTCGGCAAGTTGTTCATCGCCGACGACAGCAGCGCGGTCAGCACGCCGGTGCCCATGGCTGCGCCCCACACGCCGTAGGTGGCGAAGGTGTCGAGCCAGGTCGCCAGGTAGGTGGTCAAGCCCGCGTTACGCAGGCCGTAGACCACCAAGTACATGCCCAGGGAAAAGATCACGATTTGCCACGGGGCGTCTTTCAGCACTTTGCGCGTGGAGATTTTGTGGCCCTTGGCGGCAATCACCAGCAGGAGCACGGCGCACACGGCGGAAATCGCACTGATGGGAATGCCCAGCGGCTCCAGGGCGAAACAGCCGACCAACAAAATACCGAGCACCCACCAACCGGCGCGAAAGGTCGCACGGTCATGGATGGCGCTGGTCGGGTCATCCAGGTCTGCCGGGTCATAGGCCTGTGGAATGTCGCGGCGGAAGAACCACAGCAGCACTGCCAGGGTTGCTGCAACGCTGACGACGTTCACCGGCACCATCACCGCCGCGTACTCGTTGAAGCCGATCTTGAAATAATCCGCCGAGACGATGTTCACCAGGTTCGACACCACCAGCGGCAAGCTCGCCGTGTCGGCGATAAACCCCGCGCCCATCACGAAGGCCAGGGTCGCCGCCGGGGAAAAGCGCAGGGCCAGCAGCATCGACATCACGATGGGCGTGAGGATCAACGCCGCGCCGTCGTTGGCAAACAGTGCCGACACCAGCGCCCCGAGCAGCACCATATAGGCGAACAGGCGCCGGCCACGCCCTCGGCCCCAACGCGCCACATGCAACGCGGTCCAGGCGAAGAACCCGGCCTCATCGAGCAGCAGGCTGATGATGATCAGCGCAACAAAGGTGCCGGTGGCGTTCCAGATGATGTGCCACACCACCGGGATATCCGCCAGGCTGATCACCCCGCACGCCAGGGCCAGGATCGCGCCCATGGTTGCACTCCAGCCAACGCCCAAGCCTTTGGGCTGCCAGATGACCAAAACGATGGTGAAGATAAAAATCGCAATTGCGACAAGCATGAATAAACGCTCCGATGGCTCAGCAGCAGGTGCTGGCCCGTTGTGGTCTGTCGCCCATTGCATCAAGACGCTGCGCGTCGTTGTGCAACCATGGCTGGTTGGCTTGCAAGGTAGTTTCCAGCACGTGTGTCACCCAAGTGGGCAGTGCCGGGTTGATGCGGTAATAGACCCATTGGCCCTGACGACGGTCCAGCAAAAGCCCGCAACTGCGCAGTTGCGCCAGATGACGGGAGATTTTTGGCTGGCTGTCGTCCAGAGCATGGATCAGTTCGCACACGCAAAGTTCGCCTTCACGCAGGATCAATAACGTCAATCGCGCGCGGGTGGCATCGGCCAGGCATTTGAACAGGGTGGGCGGGGAGATGAGGTCCGGCATGTCGGGGTCTTCGTATATATGGCTGTCCGAATATACGTATAGCCATATATGTAGGTCAAATCCTGAATTCGATTGACGTGGATCAAATGCCACCAAATCAGCCACAAGTGACTGAAATTAAAATGAAACACGAATGTCCTAAAGTGCCTGCCCATTGCTGATGAAGGAAGAACCCGCGTGACCCGTGCCACTCGCAACCTGCGCAAGACCCTCGATTCCGTCGCGGACAATAACGAAACTGCGGCGTTTGACCTGATGCGCGCCGTGGAAAAACTCGGCGACGAAGTGCTGCGCCAACGCCTGCTTAATACGATTCACCGGCTCAACCAGGATGCTTATGAGCTGCGCGAAGCGCGTGACTCGGTGGAGCAGGTCTCGGTCAAGCTCGCCTGAGCACGATCGTTCAAGACAACACCCTTATCGCGCTGGCATGCTTGTCGACTGTCTGTCGATGAGCCGTCTCCATGCCTACAGCCTTACCTCATTACGCCTTCGGGCGCGGCGCGATTGCCGTCATTCCGTTATCGCTCGCTTGTGCGCCGTGGGGGCTGCTGGCCGGTTCCATGGCCATCGATGCGCAATTTACCCCGCTGCAAGCCCAAGGTTTGTCCGCCATCGTGTTTGCCGGTGCCGCGCAGTTAGTCGCAATCGGCATGGTCAAAAGTGGCGCCAGCCTGATTTCAATCGTGCTGACCACCTTGCTGCTGACTTCCCAGCATCTGCTCTATGGCATGCACATGCGCCCGACATTGTCGTCGCTCAACGCACGCTGGCGCATGAGCCTGGGGTTTTTGCTGACTGACGAATTCTTTGCGCTGGTCAATCACTATGACCGTGAGACGTTCAACCGCTGGTACGCCCTGGGCGTCGGCCTGACGTTCTATATCATCTGGAACCTGTTTACCCTGGCCGGCATCGTGCTGGGCAAAAGCATTCCCGGCCTGGACCAGTTGGGGCTGGAGTTTTCGATTGCCGCGACCTTTATCGCCTTGATCACACCGGTGGTGCGCGACGTGCCCACGGTGGTGTGTGTGGCGGTGTCGCTGTTGTGCTCGGTGTGGTTGAGTTACTTGCACTGGGAGTCGGCGGTGGTGGTGTCGGGTGTGTTGGGGATGAGCGCGGGGTTTGCCTGCAAGCGGCTGGGAGTGGGGCAGCGATGATTTACGTGATGATTGTGGCCATGGGCCTGGTGGTATTTTTCAACCGTTACGTGTTCATTGAGCCGCGGTTGCCGGTGCGGCTCAATCGCGGCGCGCGGGAGTTTCTCGGGTTCGCGGTGCCGGGGATGCTGACGGCGATCTGTGGGCCGATTATTTTTCTCGCCGACCACACGCTCAACCTGAGCCCGGCCAATCCTTACTTGCTGGCGGGTATCTGCGCGGTGGCGTTGATGTTCTGGACGCGCAGTGTGTTGATCACGGTGCTGCTGAGCATGGGGTTGTTCTATCTGTTTCGCTGGTGGCTCTGAGTCGCAGACACAGCAGATCTGTTCTTCTGTGGGAGCTGGCTTGCCTGCGATGGCATCCATGGGTGGCCACTGGTACACCGCGGCGCCCGCATCGCAGCATAGGTATCTACACAACTTTGAGTGCGGCGCTAGTCCCCAGGAGAGGGAACTTGCTTTCTGGCAGCTTACAGCTATCTAACTGATGCACCGCGTTCCACATGTGGGAGGGGGCTTGCCCCCCGATGGCGGCCTGACAGCCGACCAGGGTGCCGGATCAGACCGAGTACATATCCATTCCTGCGGTAACGGCCACTTAGGGTTCCGCTCTTACAGCGGCTCACTTTGGAAAAGCCCCAAAGTAAGCAAAGGGCTCTTGCCCCACCACTCGGCACCTCGC
>NZ_JACAPL010000020.1:117757-155122 GCF_013385735.1 Pseudomonas sp. D2002
ATCAAAAGCCAGATCAAAAGCCAGATCAAGAGCAAGAGCGGCTCGCTGCGCATCGTGGGTACGGTTGGCAGCTACAAAGTTGTGTAGATAACTATGGTCATCGCAGGCAAGCCAGCTCCCACATTTGACCGAGTACGGCATCTGCGCACCGCGCAGGCAAAAAAAAGCCCGCGGGAGGGCGGGCAGAAGGGAGACTTCTTAAAAATGAGCCTGGCAACTATAGGCAGCGCCACCTCCCTTCACAGTGAAACAAAATTCATTCGGCGGCCGGTAACGCCTTCTTCCTGGCTCCAGCCTTGATGTAATAATCCTTGAATGCCGCCTGCAAATGATAGAGTCGCGGTTTTTCCAAGGAGGCGATGGCATGCGGAAGGTGGTAATTGGCGCATTGGTAGTGGCAGCACTGTCCGGTTGCGCGGGCTCGAAGATGAAGGAGGCGCGCACCGGTACGCCTTACAAGACCCTGGCGTCGGAAAAGGCCCCACTGGTGGTTGCCCAATGCATCCAGTTCGGCTGGCAGGACGAAGCGGTATTCGGCGTTGACGCCGGTGGCTTCAAGGAACCGCTCGAAACCGGCGGCTTCACGGTGTACACCACCGGCGGCGACTATTTTGTCGACGTGCGCAGCGCAGGCGCCGGTTCCAGCGTGAACTACTTCGCGGGCGAGGACACGATGCCGGCTAAACGCCGCCTCGCCGCACTCGCGACTTGCCTGTAGGCCGTTGCCTTAGTGGTTTTCGGAAATGCCCGGCGGGACAGCCGCCGGACATTCGCTTATCATTCCACCCGCTCGCTCGACGTGATGGCTCTTTACCGGTACACGGATGTCGAGGCCGAAACGTCGGGCGGGCCTCTTTTTATCCTTATCGCGGCATGTAACCCAAGTGCCAGCGCCGGGGAATCTTCAGCGACACCACCCCCAGCACCGCCGCCAATGCGCCACTGACCAGCAGCGCCTTGAGGCCCAGTTGCTGCTCCAGCAGTGCGCCGATTACCGCGCCGACAAACATCCCGGCCCACGGGATCAACTGCACCCGCCAACCATTGCGCCGCTCCCCCAGCATCCAGCGCCCCAGCCCGCGACCAAAGCGTGACAGCGCGCCCGTCACATACGTCAGGCCCACCGGCAACCCGTTGACCTCTTCCACGGCCGCATTGAGCATGCCCATGGCGATAATCGCTGCGAGCAACGCCGGCAAGGTATCGACAAAAGGCCACAAGGCCGCGCCGCACAACAACGCCGCAATGCACAACAGCAAAGGCAGCGCATGCCGTTTGGCCAGGCGGCTGACCACCACGCCCAGGGCGTTGCCGACCACGAACATCGCGACCAGCAACAGCAAACGCCCCGACAGGCCCACATCACCCGCGCCAATCGCCACCGCCAGCCGCGTGGTATTGCCGCTCATGAACGAGACAAAATCGCCGCTGGCCATAAAGCCGATGGCATCGGTCATGCCGGCCAGCACGGAAAGGCTCGCCACCAACATTAAACCGACCCGCCCTCGCCAACGCTGACGATGGGCGAGGGCGGCCTTGGCGTAGGGTGTACGCGCTGCAGGCAGCATGGTGCTGGACTCCCGGGTGAGATTATTCGGCCACTACCGTAGGACGCTTTGAGCGCGCATGCAATGACCTCACACACCTTGCAGTCGCCAGCCTTCGGGTTGCCAGGTCAAATGGTGCGTCGGCCGGATGGCCTGCACAAACGCCTCGTCATGAGACACCACCATCATCGCTCCGTTAAAACCCTGCAACGCCTGTTCAAAGGCGAGTACTGACTCCAGGTCCAAGTGGTTGGTCGGCTCATCCAGCAGCAGCAACTGCGCCGGCACCTCGCGCCACAAGGCAATCGCCATGGCGGCTTTCAGGCGCTCACCGCCACTCAAACGGCTTGCCGGCTGCGTCACCTGCAGTGCGTCCAGATGCAGTAACGCCAGGCGCGTGCGCAGTTCGGCTTCGGCCAAGAGCGTATCGAGCAGGTTGAGCTGTTCGACGATGGAGCGATGGTCGTCCAGCAATGCCACGTGCTGATCGATATACGCGCTGGGCACGTGCACCCTGCATTCGCCGCTGACCGCCTGCCAGCTTCCTGCCAGCAGCTTGAGCAGCGTGGATTTACCGCAGCCATTCGGCCCGCGCACGGCAATGCGTAGCGGGCCCATGAGGTTGAGCGTGAGGTAAGTTGAAGGCGCTTGCGGGGCCAGCCACGGCAGTTGGGCGTTATGCAGCGTCAGTACGTGACGGCCGTTGGGCACTGCCGAGCCGGGCAGGGCCAACAGCGTCGGCGGTTCTTCGACGACGCGTTCATAGGCCTGGCGCACCTGCCCATCCAGTTCATGTTTATACGCGCGATGTTCACTGCGCATAGTGCTGACAATTTCCTTCGCGGCGCCTTTCCAGCGCGCTTTGGTAAACCCGGTGACGTTGGCGGTTTCTGCGTGCTTACGCGCGCGGGCGGCATTGCGCTGCAGGCTGTCATGATCTTTTTGCAGGCGACGGCGCTCGCGGCTACGCGCCAGGCGTGCGTGTTCCAGGGCGGCGAGGGCGGCGTGTTGCTGCGCGTCGCGCTGCAAGCGGTAGGCATCGTAGTTGCCGCCGTACACCTGAACACCCAGTGGCGAGAGTTCAATGATGCGGCCCATGGCGTTGAGCAACTGCCGATCATGACTGACCACCACCAGGCCGCCGCGCCACGCGCCGAGTACGCTCAGCAGCCAGTCACGGCCGACGCTGTCGAGGTGGTTGGTGGGCTCATCAAGAATCAGCAGTTGCGGCGTTGCCAACAGCGCACCGATCACCGCGATTCTGGCCAGTTGGCCGCCGCTGAGTTGCTCGGCTGGCGTGTGCGCATCGAGGTGGGGCAAGCCTGCGGCGTCCAGCGCCGTGCGCAGCTGCTGGGCGAGGTCCCAGCGGTCGTCGATCAGCGCCAGGTCGTGCGCCTGGGGTTCGCCCCGGGCCATGCGTTCAAGGGCGGCCAACACCTCGGCGGTGCCCGTCACATCGGCGAGGGTTGCACCGGGTTGAACGGCGAGTGTCTGCGCCACGTAGGCCACGCTGGCCGAGCCTTTCAGCGTGCCGGAGGAGGGCGCCAGCAGCCCGGCGATCAGTTTGGCGAGGATGCTTTTGCCACGGCCATTACGGCCGACAATCCCGGTGGGCGTGTGATCGATCGACAGGGTGAGGTTTTCCAGCAAGGTCGCGCCATCGGCGAACTGGAATGTCAGGTGTTGCAGGGAAACGAGTACGGGCAGCCGGTTGACGTCAGTCATCAGCACCTCCAAAAAAATGTCGAACAGGCCAACAAGCGCGCCAGGCGGCTCGTTGCAGCTACATTTTGGAAGGCTTAGTTGTTCACGTCGGCGGTCATCCCGGGAGTCAGAAGGGATTCAGAGGCTAACCCACCTTGGCTTTCTTCGGCAAGTCCGCAGCCAGTTGCTCGAGGAACATCGCCAGTGCGACTTCTTCGGCTTTCAAGCCCTTGCGCACCCGTGGCTTGGGCAGTTTGGACAGCTCGCCAAGGCTGAAATGCTCCAGCACGGCCGGGTGGATATAGCACTTGCGGCACACCGCCGGGGTGTTGCCCAGCTGCTTGGCGACGTCCTTGACCATTGCCACCACATGGCGCTTGGCATCCGACTCGGGCTGCCACTGCAATTCGCGCAACACCGCCAGCGCCATGGCGGTGCCGGCCCAGGTGCGATAATCCTTGGCGGTGAAGTCTGCGCCGGTGAGGCTGTGCAGGTAAGCGTTAACGTCGTGGGAGCTGACGGTATGGCGTTCGCCGTCCTCATCCAAGTACTGAAACAGGTTTTGCCCCGGCAATTCCAGGCAACGCTTGACCACCGAGGCCAGGCGCCGGTCCTTGACGCTGATCTGATGCTCGACGCCGCTCTTGCCGCGAAACTGGAACTTGATCTCGCTGCCCTTGATGTCCACATGACGGGTGCGCAAGGTGGTCAGCCCGTAGGATTTGTTATCGCGGGCGTATTGCGTATTGCCGACGCGGATCAGTGTCGCGTCCAGCAGCATCACCACCGTGGCCAGGACTTTTTCCCGGGTGAAGCCGGGCTCGGCGATTTGCGCCTCCAGCTGTTTACGCAGTTTTGGCAAGGCGTTGCCGAACTCTTGCAGGCGCGAATACTTGTCGGTGTCGCGCACTTCACGCCAGCGCGCGTGATAGCGGTACTGCTTGCGCCCGCGCGCATCGCGGCCGGTGGCTTGCAGATGGCCACGCGGGTCGGCGCAGATCCACACGTCGGTGTAGGCCGGCGGCACGGCCAGGGCATTCAGGCGTTTGATTTCATCGGCATCGGTGATGGTCTGGCCTTTGGCGTCGACATACTGGAACTTGCCGCGCACCTTCTTGCGGCGGATCCCGGGTTGGGTGTCGTCAACGTAATGCAGGTCGCGGGGCAGGTCGGCAGGCAGCGCGGTGTCGGGCATGGTGCAAAATCCTTATCGGTAATCAGGCCGGTATGTCTGATTGACCGCAGGGTTTTGCGCGGGTGCCAAATACTTACGCGAGCACCGCAACCGCCTTGATTTGCGCCCACAACGCCTGGCCGGGATGCAGCTGCAACTGGTCGCGGGAGAAGCGTGTAATCCGCGCCAGCAACGGCGTGCCGCCGGCGTCCAGGCGCACCAGCACATGGGCGTTGTTGTCCGCCGAAATCTCCTCGGCCACCGTCACCGGCAAGCGGTTGAGGATGCTGCTGGCTTCCTGGGCCTGCAAGCTCAGGCTCACATCGCGCGCCTGCACCTTGATGCGCAGCTGTTTGCCCAATGCCAGCGGCGCATGGGCGACGCGTATCGATAAGGCGCTGTCGGGCAACTGCAACGTGAGCAATTGGTAGTGTTCGTCGTAGGCGCTGACGCTGCCATCGATCACCACGCCGGCGTCGTCGCCCAAGGCGAGGGGCAAATCCAGCCGCGCCAGGGTTTCGCCAATCGGGCCGCTGGCCAGGGCCTTGCCGTCGCTGAGCAAAACGATGTGATCGGCCAGCCGCGCCACTTCGTCCTGGGCATGGCTGACGTACAGCAGCGGAATATCCAGCTCATCGTGCAGACGTTCGAGGTACGGCAGGATCTCGCTTTTGCGTTTACTGTCGAGGGCCGCCAGCGGTTCATCCATCAGCAATAATTGCGGGCTGGTGAGCAACGCGCGGGCGATGCCGATGCGCTGGCGCTCGCCGCCGGACAAGTGCTGCGGATGGCGCTCGAGCAGGTGGCCGATGCCCAGCAATTCGGTGGCGTGAGCCATGTCCACGCGGCGAAGCGTGCGTGGAATGCGCTTGAGGCCGAACTCCAGGTTGGCCCGCACTGACAGATGGGGAAACAGGCTCGCTTCCTGGAACACATAACCCAACGCACGCTTGTGCGGCGGTACGAACACGCCGTTGCGGCTGTCTTGCCAGACGTCATCGTTGATCTGCACAAAGCCATCCTCGGCCCGCTCCAGCCCGGCGATGCAGCGCAAGCAGGTGGTTTTGCCCGAGCCGGAATGCCCGTACAACGCGGTTACGCCACGGCCGGGCAACTTCAAGTCCACATCCAGCGCAAAGCCCGAGTATTGCATTTGCAGGCGTACATCAATCATGGCGATCAGCTCCAGCCCATCTTGGTTTTACGGCTGGAGTAGAGCGCCAGCAATACGAGGAAGGCGAACACCACCATGGAGCCGGCCAACCAGTGGGCTTGGGCATATTCCATGGCTTCGACGTGGTCGTAGATCTGCACCGAGACCACGCGGGTCTTGTTGGGGATATTGCCGCCGATCATCAGCACCACGCCAAATTCACCGACAGTGTGGGCAAAGCCCAGAATCGACGCGGTGATAAAGCCTGGGCGAGCCAGGGGCAGGATCACCGTGAAAAACGTGTCCCAAGGATTGGCGCGCAGCGTGGCGGCCACTTCCAGCGGGCGCGTACCGATGGCGGAGAAGGCGTTTTGCAACGGCTGCACCACAAACGGCATGGAATAGATCACCGAGCCAATCACCAGCCCGGCAAAGCTGAACGTCAGGGTGCCCAGGCCCAGCCATTGCGTGAACTGGCCGAAATAGCCGTTCGGGCCCATGGTCAGCAGCAGGTAGAAACCGATCACCGTGGGCGGCAACACCAACGGCAGCGCGACAATCGCCCCGATGGGGCCGCGCCACCAGGAACGGGTGCGCGACAGCCACAGGGCAATCGGAGTGCCGATGACCAACAGGATCACAGTGGTCAGTGACGCCAGTTTGACGGTCAGCCAAATCGCAGAAAAATCGGCACTCGACAGCGGCATTTACTGGGCCAGCTCGTAACCGTAGGACTTGATCACCGCAGCGGCTTTCGGGCCTTTGAGGTACTCGACCAGGGCTTTGGCAGCGGCGCTGTCTTTACCCTTGGTGAGGATCACTGCGTCCTGCTTGATCGGGTCATGCAGGGCGGCCGGCACGATCCACGCCGAACCGCTGGTGACTTTGCCGTCTTTATAAATCTGCGACAGAGCGACGAAGCCCAGCTCCGCGTTACCGGTGGAGACGAACTGGAAGGCTTGGGTGATGTTCTGCCCGGTGACCAGCTTAGGCTCGACCTTTTCGGTCAGCCCTTCCTTGGCCAGCACTTGGGTGGCGGCGAGGCCGTAAGGTGCGGTTTTTGGATCGGCGATGGACAGGTGCTGGTATTCATTTTTCTTCAGAACATCGCCTTTGGCATCGACGTAACCTTCCTTGGCCGACCACAGCGCCAGGGTGCCGACCGCGTAGGTAAAGCGCGAACCTTTGACGGTGGCGCCTTCGTCATCGAGTTTTTTTGGCGTGGTGTCATCCGCACTGAGGAACACTTCGAACGGCGCGCCGTTCTTGATCTGGGTGTAGAACTGGCCGGTGGCGCCGTAGGCCGCGACGAGTTTGTGGCCGGTGTCTTTTTCGAAGTCGGCGGCAATCGCCTGGATTGGCGCGGTGAAGTTGGCGGCCACGGCGACTTGCACTTCATCGGCGTGGGCCGAGCCCAGGGCAAAGGCGGCAATCAGGGCAGGGGCGAGGCGTGAGGCGCGGATCATCATGAAGCAGCTCCTTTGAAGGTGTACGGCGCGTTATAGGTAGAAGGCGTAACCGCTATGTATGGGAATATATAGCGGTTGGCCATTGCCGGTACAGTGCAAAGTTGCCTCAGGCGTCAGTTCTATTTGAACCTGGCCAGCGCCTGCGCGGCCAATTCGCGGGTCAGCGCATAGGTGGAAATGTTTTTGCCCAGGCGCAACGCCTGGCCGGACCACAGGTTGCTGAAACCGGCTTCATCCTTGGCTTTAAGTGGCATCAACGCACCACCGGACGTGGGAAACGCGGGAGCGGCTGGGTGGATCGCACCAAGTTCACGCATCACACGATTGACGATGCCGCGCGCCGGGCGGCCGGTGAACAGGTTGGTCAGCGCGGTTTCGCTGGCCTGGGCGTGGCGCAACGCAGAGTGGTGGGACGCGCTGACGTTGGCTTCGGGGGTAAACAGGTAAGCCGTGCCGATTTGCACCGCGCTGGCGCCCAGGGCGAATGCCGCGACAATGCCGCGCGCATCTGCAATACCACCAGCGGCAATCACCGGCACGCTGACCGCATCGACAATCTGCGGCAGCAGTGCCATCAGGCCGATCTGGGTATTCAGGTCGTCGCTGAGGAACAAACCCCGATGCCCACCGGCCTCAATCCCCATCGCAATAATGGCGTCGCAGCCATGCTGTTCCAGCCAGATTGCTTCTTCCACGGTGGTGGCCGATGACAGCACCTTGGCGCCGGTGGCTTTTACGCGGTCGAGCAAGGCTTTTTCCGGCAGGCCAAAGTGAAAGCTCACCACTTCGGGGCGAAATTCCTCGACCACTTGGCAGGCGGCGTCATTGAACGGTGCGCGGTTGGACACGGGGGTTGGTGCGTCAAAATCGGCACCGAGTTCGCGGTAGTAGGGCTCCAGCAAATTCTTCCAGCGGCGGTCGCGTGCAGCATCGGCCGCGGGCGGTTGATGGCAGAAGAAATTCACGTTGATAGGGCGCGAGCTGGCCTGGCGAATCGTAGTCAAGGCTTCGCGCAGTTGCTCGATGCTGAGCGCCGCGGCGGGCATCGAGCCCAGCGCGCCGGCTTCATTGGCGGCAATCACCATGGCCGTTGTGGTTGCCCCGGCCATGGGGGCCTGGATGATCGGCACTTCAATGCCGAGCAGGTCGAGAATTCGCGTGTCTGGCCAGGTGCTCATGGGATGCGTCTCCAGCGTTAGTAGGGCTTTTCGCTGTTTTAGCAGGGCCATTGGCACCCGGCCAGTCTGTTTTATTCACTGGACGATGGCGCAGTTTCGTGCGCCATCGTTAGTCGATGGCATGCCCCAACACGGCGTGTCACCGACTTCGAGGTGTACCAGGCGGATGACGTGGTGCTGATCCACATCGGCGTCCGCTGGCGGTTCAGCGGTTTTCGCGCTCCAGCAACTGGCGCTTGCGCTCAACGCCCCAGCGGTAGCCCGACAGCTCGCCATTGCTGCGCACCACGCGATGGCAGGGGATCGCCACGGCCAAGTGGTTAGCACCGCACGCCTGAGCCACGGCGCGAAAGGACTTCGGTGCGCCGATGCGCTGGGCAATCTGCGCGTAGCTGGCGGTGCTGCCCACCGGGATTTCGCGCAGTGCCTGCCACACCCGTTCCTGAAACGCGGTGCCGCGTAGATCCAGGGGCAAATCCAGGCCCAGTGCGGGCGCCTCTATAAAGCCCACGACCTGGGCGATCAACTGTTCGAAGTCGCGGTCCGCGCCGACCAGTTCGGCCTTGGGGAATTGGTCTTGCAGGTCACGCACCAGTTTGTCCGGGTCATCTCCGAGCAAAATCGCGCACACACCGCGTTGGCTCTGGGCCACCAGAATTGCCCCCAGCGAGCACTGGCCCACGGCAAAACGAATTTCACTGTTGGTGCCGCCGGCCTTGTAGTCGCTGGGCTTCATGCCGAGTAGCTGGTCAGCGGACTCATAAAAGCGGCTGTTGGAATTGAAGCCCGCGTCATACAGCGCATCGGTCACTGAATGCTGGCCCTTCAGGCCATCGCGTACTTTGCGCGAACGCAGGGCGCTGGCGTAAGCCTTTGGGGTCAGGCCAGTGATGGCTTTGAACACGCGATGGAAATGGAACGGGCTCAATCCGGCGCGGCGTGCGAGTGAATCCAGGCTGGGCGGGGTTTCAGCCTGTTCGATTTGCCGGCAGGCATCGGCCACCAGTTGCGCGTGGTGCGCAGCCAATTGCGTCTGGTCACCGGAGGCGCGCTTGCTGGGACGATATCCCGCGGCTTCGGCTTGCTGCGGCGTGTCGAAGAATTCGATGTTTTCCGGGCGTGGCAAACGCGAGGCGCTACTGGGGCGGCAATACACGCCGGTGGTTTTAACGCCGTAGACGAACAGCGTGTCCGCCTTGGCGTCGCGGGCGACGATGGCGGCCCAGCGGGGGTCTTGTTGGTTGTTCATGGCCTGCACTCTTGACGGGTCACGGGCAGATTAACCGCGCGGGGGCCTCTCGACACTCTGAAGCTTGCGGTCAAATTAACCGGCGGTGCGAAAGGTCAGGTTGATGCGTTGCGGGCCCATGATCGGGTGCACGCCGTCCTTGATAGGCATCACCCCATGAAAACGCAAGCGATCAACGCCGCCCCAGACCACCACATCGCCGTGAAACAGCGAAATCTTTTGCGTGCGGTCGCCGCGTTCATGGCCGCCGAACAGGAAAATCGCCGGCAGGCCCAGGGACACCGAGACCACCGGGGCATTGTAGCGGCGTTCATTCTTGTCCTGGTGCAGGGACATTTTGGCACCCGGCACATAGCGGTTGATCAGGCAGGCGTCCGGGTCGAAGTCGCTGAAACCGGCCTCGTGTGCGGCCTGCGCGGCCAGTTGGCGCAAGGTGTCGGGCATCGCCGGCCAGGGTTGCTGGCTGCGCGGGTCCAGCGGGCTGTAACGGTAGCCGCTGCTGTCGGTGGTCCAGCCCAGCTCGCCGCAGCTGCTGAGCGCCGCCGACATGGTAAAGCCACCGGGTGTGACCATCTGCCGAAACGGTGACTGGGCCAGTATCCGCCGCAATTCAGGTAAGAGGCGCTCGATCCAGGGCAGGGCATAGCCCCGTAATACGTAGGACTCTTCGCCGATCTGCTCGCGCCCTGCGGGTTGTTGCAGGGCTTCATCGCCGAACAGATCGCCAGTAGGGCCTGGCATGGCTTACAGCGCCTTGCTCACGTTGATGTCGGTGATTTCGTCTTCGGCGTCGTGAATTTTCGCCAGGGCTTGCTTGGCTTCTTCAACGTCGTTGCTGTGCAACTGCGCGAATTCGAAGCGACGCTCGCCGTTGAGCTTGTACTTGATGACGTATTTGGTCGTGGTAGTCACAGCGGTTTTCCTGTCGAGTGTGCGGGTCAGCTCAGCTTGGTGCTGGTGCGCCGAACGATGCGAATTTTATGGGACAACGCCGGTTTGCGCGTAACGCTGATGGCGCGGCGCGTCACCACGTCCAGGGTAATGTTCCAGAAGCCGGTGCTGGGTGCGGTGATCTTCGCCGGGAATTTATCGAATGCGCCGCCATGGTAGGTGTGGCGGCCACCGTTCTTGAAGCTGCGAAAGTTGGCATCGCTCATCAGGCGAATGTTGCAGGTCTGCGAGCATTCGATGACAACGATGTCGCCCTCGTTGAGGTGCTCGCGCTGGTGGATGAATTTCATGCGGGTGTCTCCAGAAGGGCTTTTTCTGAAAAATCAGAATGATACGTAGGTTAAGATGGAGTTTATCAGCCCCAGCGAGTTTATTATCGGGTCGTCGTCGACGACTTCGACAATTTAAAACAGTTATTCACCGTGTTTTCAGAGATAAATCCTACATTGGCGGGAGAAAATACCTCTCTGCGCTGTCGTAGGGTCTTTATCGGAGGTTTTAGTATGAAGTGGAGTGTGTTGGTTCTGGCCTTGGCGTTAGGTGGATGTGCTTCGGTTGCAGATATCAAGCAGACCCCGCCAACATTGGTGGTCATTTCAGGGAAGAAGCCGCAGGAATATGCGGCGTGCGTTGTACACAAATTGGCGGAAACCCGTCGTCCGCCGCAGATCGAACCGCATAAGGACGGTGTGCAGGTGATTGTGCCGCAGAAATTCTCGGCTGACCCTTCGGCAATCTTCGAAATCGAGGAGCGCTCCAGTGGCAGCAGCATCAAGCTGTATGAAAGCATGTCCAATGTACCCATCCGCCCCGGCGACGTGAAGAAAGCCGCAGAGGAATGTATCTCCGGCTGAGCCTTGCCGGTTCATCCCGCGCACTGAATCCGATAAAAAAGCCTGGCGCTGCAGCTGCAGCGCCGGGCTTTTTTTTGTGCTGATTTTGGGTGTTGTGGGGAGCAGGTCATTACCCTACCATTTGTAGGCTTATGCGATTGTGAGCTAAGCATATAACTATAAAAATGGAGCCGTGATGATGTCTCTGGAACGAGTGTTAATGGGCGGCGCGTTGTTGCTGTTGCTAGGCAACGCCTACGCGCTGGATGGGAAAAAAATATTCACCGAAGGCGGTTCACAGCCGGGTGCCATGCCCTGCGTGGCCTGCCACGGCGCCGATGGGTTGGGACTTGCCGCAGCGGGCTTCCCGCGCTTGGCGGGTTTGCCGGCAGCGTATGTGCGTAAACAACTGACGGACTTCAGCAGCGGCGCACGCAGCAACCCGGTGATGCAGCCGCTGGCCAAGGCGTTGACTGAAGCCGAAATTGCTGCAGTCAGCCAGGCCGTGGCGGCGATGCCATTTCCGGCGCCTGCCACGGTGCCGCGCAGCGAAATGCCCGGCAACGCAGCGCAGAAACTCGCCTTGCAAGGCGCCTGGGAGCGGCAGATTCCCGCCTGCGTCAGCTGCCATGGGCCTGCGGGAGTGGGCGTTGGCGATGCGTTCCCAGCGTTGGCCGGCCAGCCTGCCGCCTACCTGACCGCGCAATTGACAGCCTGGCAGAACGGCACTCGACGTAATGATCCCAATGACTTGATGGGCCACATCGCCAAATCCCTGACTCCCGAGGAAGTGCAGGGCGTCGCCCACTACTTCGCGTCGCTGCCCGTGGAGGCCAAGCCATGAAGCCCTGCCTGTTTGCACCCGCGCTGAGCCTGTTGCTGGCACTGCCGGCCCATGCCGCCACGATCGCCATGGAAGACCAGTCGCAATTGCCGCCCGCTGCCGCGCACCCGGTGGCCAGTCAATTCCAGCCGCCTCAAGAAAGCGAATTGCCTGACAACGCCTACGGCAAATTGGTCCGGCAGGGTTACGCGTTGTTCGTCGACACCCAGCGCCTGGCGCCGCAATTTGTCGGCAACGGGCTCAACTGCAGCAACTGCCACCTGGACCAGGGCCGCCTCGCCAACTCGGCACCGCTGTGGGGCGCGTACCCGATGTACCCGGCCTATCGGAAGAAGAATGACAAGGTCAACACCTTCGCCGAGCGTTTACAGGGTTGCTTCCAGTTCAGCATGAACGGCGGCATACCCCCGGCGGCCGACAGCCCGGAGATTACCGCGCTGTCGGTGTATGCCTACTGGCTGGCCAGCAAGGCGCCTTTGGGTGTGGAGCTGCCGGGGCGTGGTTATCCCGATGTTGCGCAACCGGCCAATGGCTACAACCTGGCTCAGGGCGCCGAGGTCTACAAGGGGCAATGTGCGGTGTGCCATGGCGGCGAAGGGCAGGGGCAGAAGGTCGGTGACAGCTTTGTCATGCCGCCACTTTGGGGTAAAGACTCCTACAACTGGGGCGCCGGCATGCACCGAATCAACACGGCGGCCTCTTTCATCAAGCACAACATGCCATTGGGCAAGGGCGGCAGCTTGAGCGATCAGCAGGCCTGGGACGTCGCCGCTTACGTCAACAGCCATGAGCGGCCGCAGGACCCGCGCCTGGTGGAGGGCTCGGTGGAGAAAACCCGCGTGAAGTTTCACGCCAACGATGGCGTCAATCTGTATGGGCAAACCGTTGATGGCGTGTTGATTGGCCAGGGCATCCGTTAAACTGTCGGCTATTCAATGCCAAACATGCCGCGCAAGCCTTGAGGTTGCGCGGCATGTGTCTTTTTCGGAAAACCGCCATGAAACGTGAACACGTCAAAGCCCGCTATGCCGAGGGCCAGATATCGGCCACCCATGTCATTCAGAACCCTGCCGACCTGGGTGAGTGGATCGTGTTTTTCAAGAAAAGCGGCGGGCGCAGTTACTTCCTGGTGGATGAACAGGATGAGGTCGAGTCGTTCCCGCGCCTGGATGACTTGATAGCGCTGTTGCGCGAACTGGGGATCAAGTTCGCTGAAATTCACCTGTAGCCCGGCGGCTTACTTGCAGACCACAACTACGCTGCGGCTCTTGTAGTTGCCAACGTCCTTGCCCAGGGTTTTGTCGCTTTCTTTCAGCGAGGGTGTGCCGTCGGTGCCGACAATGCGATAACCGGTGCCCGCGCAGGAAGCGTCAGCTTTTTCGTAGCAACTGGCCCACGAGTTGGCCTCGCCTGAACAGTCAATGGTCAGGCCTTGCTCGCCGTTTTTGAGGTAAGTGTCGGAGGTGGTGGTGCAGCCGGTCATCAGCGCGAGGGCCGCGGTAAGTGCCAGAATCTTGTTCATGTGTGGGTCGTCGTCGAGGGTGTTGAAGGGGCGCTGACACTGTCGTGGGGCGTTGGCAGCAGATTATAGCGAACGGCCATCAAGGTACAGACAAACACAAAAAAGCCCCGCTTAACGGGGCTTTGTGCGCGGGGCGAATGTGCTTACTTGCCCTTCGGTCGCTTGCTCGATGCGTGACCGGCTTCATCCACAAACACTTCGGCGACGGCAATCGCCATGGCTTCGGTCTCGAATACCCCGGCGACGCTGTCACCGTGGAAGTTGATCAAGTGCCAGCCGTCTGCGCGCTTCGTGATCAAGTAGCCGTTTACACCTTTTGGTTCTGACATCTATTAACAATCTCGTGGTCTGGTTCAAGGGCGTAATGATAGCGCCAAATAGCCTGTGCCCGCCGAAGTTATTCCACATCAGTGCCCTCGGCCTGAAAGCATGCTAAAAAGGATGTAGCCCTCAGAAACACTGGCTTGTAGGTTGTTTGCCTGTCGACGGTGAAGGTACTTGTCGGAAGATAAGTGGAACTTACGCCGACATTTTTTCTCTATGTTGACATCGCAACGCCAGCAGGACCCATTGTAAGGTGACTGCGGCCTGATTAGACTGCGCCGAATTCCGTACGCACAGCCCTTTGTAAGGACTCATATGATCAAGAAATGCTTGTTCCCAGCAGCCGGTTACGGCACTCGCTTCTTGCCAGCGACCAAAGCCATGCCCAAAGAGATGCTGCCGGTGGTGAACAAGCCACTGATTCAGTACGGCGTCGAAGAGGCACTGGATGCCGGCCTGAACGAAATTTCCATCGTCACCGGCCGTGGTAAGCGCGCGCTGGAAGACCACTTCGATATCAGCTACGAGCTGGAAAACCAGATCAAGGGCACCGACAAGGAAAAATACCTGGTCGGCATCCGTAAACTGCTCGACGAGTGCTCGTTCTCCTACACCCGTCAAACCCAGATGAAAGGCCTTGGCCACGCGATCCTGACCGGCCGCCCACTGATCGGTGACGAACCGTTCGCCGTGGTACTGGCGGACGACCTGTGCGTCAACCTGGAAGGCGACGGCGTGCTGACCCAGATGGTCAAGCTGTACCAGAAATACCGCTGCACCATCGTTGCGGTCATGGAAGTGAACCCGACCGAAACCAACAAGTACGGCGTGATCGCCGGTGACGACATTGGTGATGGCCTGATCCGCGTCCGTGACATGGTCGAGAAACCGGCACCGGAAGATGCACCGTCGAACCTGGCGATCATCGGCCGTTACATCCTGACGCCGGACATCTTCAAGCTGATCGAAGAAACCGAGCCAGGCAAGGGTGGCGAGATCCAGATCACCGACGCCCTGTTGAAGCAGGCTAAAGACGGCTGCGTGATTGCCTACAAGTTCAAAGGTCAGCGTTTCGACTGCGGTGGCGCCGAAGGCTACATCGAGGCGACCAACTTCTGCTACGAGCACTTCTACAAAACTGGCAAGGCTTACTGATTCACGCTTGCTCAGTGTTTTAAGAGAAAGCCACCTTAGGGTGGCTTTTTCGTTTTTCAGCCCCATCTAAATCGGTATGCTGATGTCCTGCCGAGGAGAGTGAAATGGCCTACGATTTTGACCTGTATGTAATTGGCGCCGGTTCCGGCGGTGTTCGCGCAGCGCGGTTTGCTGCCGGTTTTGGTGCCAAGGTGGCCGTGGCGGAAAGCCGCTACCTGGGCGGCACTTGCGTTAACGTCGGCTGCGTGCCGAAAAAACTCTTGGTGTACGGGGCGCATTTTGCCGAGGACTTCGAACAGGCCAGCGGTTTTGGTTGGTCGTTGGGCGAGGCGAATTTCGATTGGGCCACGCTGATCGCCAACAAGGACCGCGAGATTAACCGCCTCAATGGCATCTACCGCAACTTGCTGGTCAACAGCGGCGTGACCTTGCATGAAGGCCATGCGCGCCTGGTGGATCCGCACCAGGTAGAGATCAACGGTGAGCGCTTTACCGCCAAGCACATCCTGATCGCGACGGGCGGCTGGCCGCAGATTCCAGAGATTCCAGGGCGCGAACACGCGATCGGCTCCAATGAGGCGTTCTTCCTTAAAGAGTTGCCCAAGCGTGTGCTTGTAGTCGGCGGCGGTTACATCGCCGTTGAGTTTGCGGGCATTTTCCATGGCTTGGGCGCACAGACCTCGCTGCTGTATCGCGGCGACCTGTTCCTGCGCGGCTTTGATGGTTCGGTGCGTACGCACCTGAAGGAAGAGCTGACCAAGCGCGGTCTGGACCTGCAATTCAATGCCGATATCGAGCGCATCGACAAGCAAGCCGATGGCAGCCTCAAGGCCACTTTGAAAGACGGTCGCGTACTCGAAGCGGACTGCGTGTTCTACGCCACCGGCCGCCGCCCGATGCTGGACAACCTGGGCCTGGAAAATACCGGCGTCAAACTGGATGAGCGCGGTTTCGTCGCGGTGGATGACCTGTACCAGACCGCCGAGTCGTCGATCCTGGCAATCGGTGACGTGATTGGTCGTGTGCAATTGACGCCGGTGGCCCTGGCCGAAGGCATGGCGGTAGCGCGGCGCCTGTTCAAGCCTGAGCAATACCGCCCAGTGGATTACGCGATGATCCCAACGGCGGTATTCAGCCTGCCGAATATCGGCACCGTCGGCCTCACTGAAGAAGAGGCGAAGAAGAACGGCCACAAGGTGCAGATCTTCGAAAGCCGCTTCCGGCCAATGAAGCTGACGCTGACCGACTGCCAGGAAAAAACCTTGATGAAGCTGGTGGTCGACGCCGACACCGACAAGGTGCTGGGCTGCCACATGGTCGGGCCGGACGCTGGTGAAATCGTGCAAGGCCTGGCGATCGCGCTCAAGGCGGGCGCGACCAAGCAGCATTTCGACGAAACCATCGGCGTGCATCCTACGGCGGCGGAAGAGTTCGTCACCATGCGCACGCCTGTGGCGAACTGATCAGCCTTGCGGAGTTGCCTCTGGCGCTGCTGCAACGGCAGCGGCCAGGCGCAACGCCTCGATACTGGCCTGGGCCTTGATAAGGTCCAGCTCCAGGCTTTTGTTGCTCTGCTGGTGTTCGGCCAGCGCTTGCTGGCGTGACTGGCTCTCCAGCACGGCAACCCGCAGGCGTTCCTGAAGCAGGGTGCGTTCGCTTTCTATCAGGTTGACCTGCTCGCTGAGTTTTTGCTGCGCGGCCTGGTCTTTGCGGCTCTGCTCCTGCAGCGCGGCCAATTCCTTTGCGGTCACGCGCTGCTCGATCAGCAACCGCTCGTTGTCGCGATGCAATTGCGTGATCTCGTCCTGACGCACCATGGCGCTTTGCTGGGCCTGGCGCAATTCCGCCTGCACCTGCTGCAACTGGCCTTCGTGGCGTCGTTGTTCCTGCTCACGCTGCTCCTTGATCGCATTGCGGTAATGCTCCAGGGCGTCCCGGGCGTGCAGGTGTTTTTCTTCCAGCGAACGAATCTGTTCGTCCTTATCCGTAATCCTCAGCTCGTAATCGCTGCACGCCTGGCTGAGCCCGGCGTTGCGGGTCTGCTCGGTTTGCAGGCTGGTGCTCGCGGTTTGCAGGGCGGCGCTTTCTTCTGCCAGTGCTGAAGACTGGATTTCAAATTGCTGCTTAAGGTCGGTGTGAGCGGCCTCCAGCGTTTCTATCTGGGCGAGCAGGGCGGCTTTCTGCTGTTCGAAGTGCGCCAGCGCCAGGTCGATGGGCTCCTGGGCTTTGTCTTTCAGGCGTTGAGCCAGGCGCGCAACCAGTTCGCCCAGCTCGTCGTCGATCGGCGCTTCGGTGATGGTCACCCGGCTTTCGCTGTCGTCCAGCTCCTTCAAATAGCGATGAATCGTGGTTTTCGAGCCGGTATTGCCCATCTCGATGCGCACTGCATCGATACTCGGGTTTTCGCCGCGGGCCAAAATCGCCAAGCGTGCCGTTTGAACTACTGCTTTGTTTATGCCGCCACGAGCCATGGGGTCTCCGTCGATTTAGTACTGTGGTACGTGGTATGTAGATACATACTGTAACACGGATAAAAAGACGTTTAAATTCATGATTTAACAGATGGGATATTGGCGTATTATCCCGTGTCATAGCCGTTTTAGGCGCGGATTCACCCTGTAGCAGTACGAATAGGCCCTTCATGAGCGATCTGGATCGGTATCTCAACGCCGCCACCCGCGATAACACCCGTCGCAGTTACCGGGCGGCCATCGAGCACTTCGAAGTGAGCTGGGGCGGGTTCCTGCCTGCCACCAGTGACAGCGTGGCGCGCTACCTGGTGGCGCACGCCGGCGTATTGGCAGTCAACACCCTGAAGCTGCGGCTCTCGGCGCTGGCGCAATGGCACACCAGCCAGGGTTTCCCCGACCCGACCAAGGCACCGGTGGTGCGCAAGGTGCTCAAGGGCATTCGCGCCGTGCACCCGGCGCAGGAGAAGCAGGCCGAACCGCTGCAGCTCAAGCACCTGGAACAAGTGGTGGCTTCACTGGCCGCCGAGGCCCAGCAGGCGAACAGCGACCAGGACTTGCCACGCTTGCTGCGTGCCAAACGCGACACCGCATTGATCCTGCTGGGCTTCTGGCGCGGTTTTCGCAGTGATGAGTTGTGCAGGTTGAATATCGAGCACGTGCAGGCGGTGCCCGGCGCCGGCATCAGCCTGTACCTGCCGCGCAGCAAAAGTGACCGCGACAACCTCGGCAAGACCTACCAGACGCCAGCCTTGCTGCGCCTGTGCCCGGTGCAGGCGTACAGCGACTGGCTGAGCGTCTCGGGGCTGGTACGCGGCCCGGTGTTCCGTGGGATTGATCGCTGGGGCAACCTGGGCGAGGAGGGCTTGCACGCTAACAGCGTGATCCCGCTTTTGCGTCAAGCCTTGGAGCGTGCGGGCATCCCGGCCGACCTGTACACCAGTCACTCATTGCGCCGGGGCTTTGCCACCTGGGCTCATCGCAGCGGCTGGGACCTTAAGTCGCTGATGAGTTACGTCGGCTGGAAGGACATGAAATCGGCTATGCGCTATGTTGAAGCGACGCCCTTTCTCGGGATGACCTTGGCGACCCAGCCGCTGATTTGAGATTTCTTCTATTAATACCGTCACCTGATAGGGAAAACCAATCGTCAGCATCAGGTTTGCCAATGAGCCATCGACGGAAAGAGTCGGTAGGATTCATCTCATCAACTTCTTAACCCTGACGGAGAGTCAACGATGCCTATCATCAACAGCCAAGTAAAACCGTTCAAAGCTACCGCGTACAAAAACGGCAACTTCGTAGACGTGTCGGACGCTGACCTGAAAGGCAAATGGTCCGTCGTGTTCTTCTACCCGGCCGACTTCACCTTCGTTTGCCCAACCGAGCTGGAAGACCTGGCTGACAACTACGCCGAATTCCAGAAACTGGGCGTCGAAATCTACAGCGTTTCCACTGACACCCACTTTGCTCACGCTGCCTGGCACAACACTTCGCCAGCCATCGGCAAAATCCAGTACACCATGATCGGCGACCCGACCCTGACCATCTCGCGCAACTTCGACGTACTGATCGAAGAAGCTGGCCTGGCAGACCGTGGCACCTTCGTGATCGACCCAGAAGGCAAGATCAAGATCGTTGAACTGAACGACGGCGGTGTTGGCCGTGACGCTTCCGAGCTGCTGCGCAAAATCAAGGCTGCTCAGTACGTTGCTGCCCACCCAGGCGAAGTGTGCCCAGCCAAGTGGAAAGAAGGCGAGGCCACGCTGGCTCCGTCCCTGGACCTGGTCGGCAAGATCTAAGTCTGTGAAATATCAAGGGCGGGACTCCGCACTTAAGTAAGCTGCATCCGCCCCCAAAACGCCCGGGCGAGTTTCGCTCGGGCGTTTTTTTGTCTGCAATAAACCGAATTAATAGGAAATCGCCCGTATGTTGGACGCCAATCTTAAAGCTCAGTTGAAGTCATACCTGGAACGGGTCACCCAGCCGATCGAGATCGTCGCCTCCCTCGACGACGGTGCGAAATCCCAGGAAATGCTTGCCCTTTTGCAGGATGTTGTCAGCCTCACCACGCTGATCACCCTGAAAACCGATGGCGATGATGCGCGCAAGCCCTCGTTCTCCATCAACCGCCCGGGTGCCGATATCAGCCTGCGTTTCGCCGGCATCCCCATGGGCCACGAATTCACCTCCCTGGTGTTGGCATTGCTGCAAGTCGGCGGCCACCCCTCGAAGGCCAGTGTCGAAGTGATTGAACAGATCCGCGCCCTCAAAGGCGAGTTCAGCTTCGAGACGTACTTCTCGCTGTCCTGCCAGAACTGCCCGGACGTGGTCCAGGCGTTGAACCTGATGGCCGTGCTCAACCCGAACATCCGCCACGTCGCCATCGACGGCGCATTGTTCCAGGCTGAAGTCGATGAGCGTCAGATCATGGCGGTGCCCAGCGTCTACCTCAACGGCGTGAACTTCGGCCAGGGCCGCATGGGCCTGGAAGAAATCCTCGCCAAGCTCGACACCAGCGGCATTGAAAAAGCTGCCGAGAAAATCAGCGCCAAAGACGCCTTTGATGTACTGGTCGTCGGCGGTGGCCCAGCCGGTTCGGCAGCCGCCATCTACGCCGCACGTAAAGGCATTCGCACCGGTGTGGCGGCTGAGCGCTTCGGCGGGCAAGTGCTGGACACCATGTCCATCGAGAACTTTATCTCGGTGCAAGAAACCGAAGGCCCGAAACTCGCCAGTGCCCTTGAAGCCCACGTGCGTCAGTACGACGTGGATATCATGAACCTGCAGCGCGCCAGCAGCTTGATCCCGGCGAAAAACGCCGGCGACCTGCACGAAATTCGCTTCGAAAGTGGTGCGACGCTCAAGTCCAAGACCGTGATTTTGGCCACCGGCGCCCGCTGGCGCGAAATGGGTGTGCCGGGCGAGCAGGAATACAAAGCCAAAGGCGTGTGCTTCTGCCCGCACTGCGATGGCCCGCTGTTCAAAGGCAAGCGCGTGGCGGTGATCGGCGGCGGCAACTCCGGCGTTGAAGCGGCCATCGACCTGGCGGGTATCGTCAGTCACGTGACCTTGCTGGAGTTCGACAGCAAACTGCGCGCCGACGCCGTGTTGCAGCGCAAGCTCTACAGCCTGCCAAACGTTGACGTGATCACCAGCGCGCTGACCAGCGAAGTCAAAGGCGATGGCCAGAAAGTCACCGGTCTTGCTTACAAGGACCGCGACAGTGGTGAGTTCAAGACCATCGACCTGGAAGGCATCTTTGTGCAGATCGGCTTGCTGCCCAACACCGACTGGCTCAAAGGCACTGTGGAACTGACCCCGCGTGGCGAGATAATTGTCGATGCGCGTGGCGAGACTTCACTGCCAGGCGTATTCGCTGCCGGTGACGTGACAACCGTGCCGTACAAGCAAATCGTGATCGCAGTAGGCGAGGGCGCCAAAGCATCGCTGAGTGCTTTCGATCACCTGATCCGCACTTCCGCACCCGCGTAAATCCAGCCCCGCAAATAAAAAACCCCATGACTGATCATGGGGTTTTTGCTTGATCGTTCCCACGCTCCGCGTGGGAATGCCTCCGGTGACGCTCCGCGTCACCCCGTCCGCTTACAGCGGCGCCGGCTGAATAATTTCAACCCAGTACGCATCCGGGTCCTTGATAAAGGCCAGGCTTTTCATGCGGCCATCGCTCAAACGCTTCTGGAAGTCACAGCCCAGCGCTTCGAAACGCTCACACGCAGCGACGATATCCGGCACCGAGATGCAGATGTGGCCAAAGCCACGCGGGTCGGTGTTGCCGTTGTGATAGGCAAAGTCGGCATCGTTTTCAGTGCCGTGGTTGTGGGTCAGTTCCAGGATGCCTGGGATCGACTTCATCCACTGGGTGCGCTCAGCGGCGTCGGCCGGGATTTGGGCCTTGTCGACCAGGGCCAGGAAGTACAGGCTGAATTCAGCTTCCGGGAAGTCGCGCTTTTCGACCAGGGAAAAACCCAGGACGCGGGTGTAGAAATCCAGCGACTTGGTAATGTCCTTGACCCGCAGCATGGTGTGGTTGAACACGAAGTTCGTGGTGGCGGTGTCAGGTTGGGCGGTGACGCCCGGGAAAGTGTTCAGATCGTGCAGGCTCATGGGCCCTCCAGAAAAAAATGGGGCAAACGCGACTTGAAAGAATAGGCGCGGTCCGTTGGCTTGCGGCAAGCATCCCTGCAGCGCAGCCATGATACGCAAGGGCTGGCTACTGCGCCAAATGAAAAAGGTCACGCAGCGCTTGCGACCAGCGGGTGCCGAGGCTCAAACTTTGTCGCTTGAACCTTGGGTGTTTTTCGTAATGATTGAATTCCGTAAATCGCTGTTGAGCTCCATGTGTTTCCTGTTGGTCAGCCCATTCGTGCAGGCGGCCGACCCGGAAATTCACTGGCCCAGCGGCTGGCAAGTCGAGGAAGTTGTACCGGATGGCGAGGCGCCGGGTAAACCCCAGGCTGTGTCTCGGCAACGCGCGATCAAAAACGATGAAAATGGCAACACCTTGATGGTCATGGAGTTGACCGGCACACCCATAGAGGCGGGGCATAAAGTTAATCTTCAAGGTGTTTTGCTGGAAATGCGTAAATCCATCCAGAAGGATTTTGCCCAGGGTGGTTATCAAAGCGTGTGCAGCAAGATGCACCCCAGCACATTGAGCCGTCTTGAAGCACTGGAAACTACTTGCGTGATTACCGAGAACGGCCGACACGTGTTGTCGCAAACATTGGTGGGCGCGGTCGATACCGATAAAGCCTATGTTTTTTCATACGCCGGCCAAGCTGAGGCTTATGAGGCCAGCAAGGCAGAAGTCGGTTCGGTGCGCGACAGTCTGAAACTTTGAATGCACTAGGTTGATCGATTTTGAACCCAATGAACTAGTAGTTAAGTTCGTTTCCGAACCCTTAAACAAAAAGCCCCGCTTATGCGGGGCTTTCTGTTAATGCGTTGCGATCAGCCGCGAAGCCAGGAATCAACAGTGGCGGCGCCATACTGTTCTTTCCAGGCTTTCAGGCCGCGGTGGTTGCCGCCTTTGGTCTCGATCAGCTCACCGGTGTGCGGGTTGCTATACACCTTGACCACGCGTGCGCGGCGCTGTTTTGGTGCGGCGAGCGTGGCGCTGGCCTTGCCAGGGTTTGGATCAAGGATCGAGATGATGTCGCGCAGGCCTTTGCCATACTGCTTCATCAAGCCTTGCAGCTTTTCTTCGAATTCGATTTCTTTCTTCAGGCCGGCGTCGTTCTTCAAGGATTCGAGCTGGGCAAGCTGCTCTTGAAGGGCTTTTTCTGCTGCGCGAAATTCGGCGAGTCTGGACAAAATCTGTACTCCAATAATGGTGTTTGCTGACATCAACTGCAGATAAAGCTGTAGGCCAAGAGCTTTAAAATAACTCAAAGAAAGAGGCCTTTCTGCGAGTTCAGCACAGGCAGGAAAAATTGTAGTAGTTAATGCGTCGGGAGTAAATCACGTCTGTTGACTAAATAAGATAATTTCATCAAGCGCGGTGTATGGCTATTCAATGGCTGGTCAGCGACTTAATGAACTCTTCACAGGGTAATGGCCGACCAAACAGGTAACCCTGCAGGAAATCCACACCGTGTGCTGCAAGATAGTCACGCTGCTCGGCTGTTTCCACGCCTTCGGCAACGATGCCCAAATCCAGCTTGCCGGACAGTTCAATGATACTGTCGAGAATATGCCGCGAGAGGGCGTCCGCACCTATCATGGCCACGAAGCTTTGATCGATCTTCAAGTAGTCGACATTAAAGTTGCGCAAGTAACCCAAGCTGGAATGGCCGGTGCCAAAGTCATCAATCGCAATCATCACGCCCAGTTGATGCAGGGCATCGAACAGGCGACGGGTGATATCGGTTGGCTTGATCAGTTCGCGTTCGGTCAACTCCAGTACCAGCGTGACCTGGCCAGGCGTGAAGGCGGCGAGAAATGCCCGGCAGTCCTCCACCAGGTCCAGATCCAGGCAGTGGCGTGCGGTGATATTCACGCCAATATGAAAGCCCGGACTGAAACGCCCGGCATGCGGGGCAAGTTGTTCAGCCGTCTGGCGCAGCAATGCGCGGGTCATCGGCACGATCAAGCCGGAATGCTCCGCCAGCGGGATAAACAAGTCAGGGCGCACCAAGCCTTCCTTCGGATGTTGCCAGCGCATCAGCACTTCGCAACCCGCCCATTCATGCGTATCACCGCGCACTACGGGCTGGAAATACGGGATGAACTCGTTGGCGCCCAAGGCGCGCTGCAACTCATGGGTGGGTGCAGAGGAGCGTTTTTGCAGCCAGTGCGCAAGCACGCCGGCCAGCACCCCAAAGAACACCAGCAGGCTGAACAGCGCCGGGTAGCGTGCTTCCATATAACGCCACACTTCGCCGGACGGCATGCCCGCCTCGACGCTGTAGTGATAGCGCTCTGAAGCCAAATGCTGGTGGGCCACGGCGAAGGCCGGCACTGCGGTGTTGTGCACCTTGCCGTCGGCGTCCAGCCAGTTAGGCCCCACTTGCAGCACCAGGTCTGTGTAGCGGCTGATCAGGCGCAGTGCGTTGGTCAGGTGGTAGCCATCAATCGAGGCAAAGGCCGCCTTGTCACCGTCAACCAAGCGGTACACCAGCAGCGCCGTATCCGGCGTCACCGGGTTGCCGTTCATTAACCACAGTTTGCCATCGACATAATCGTCCGGGTTGACCGGCGACTGGTAATTGCCGCCGAACAGGGAGCTGCAATAGATGTTCTTCTGCCAGGACAACGTGGTGGCCCGCACAAAGGGCCGCCGCGTGACTTGTTCGCGTAGCGCCAGTTGCGCACCGTTGTCGCAAGGTTGGCCAGCCAGCGGCAGCAACGCCTGGGCGGCGAGCTCGGTGTTGCTGAGCATCAAGTCAAACTGGCGCACCGCTTCGCGGGCGGTTTGCGCAGTACTTTGTTGCAGCGTACGTTCGGCCTGCCAATACAGGATGACGACGCCCAACGCGATCGGCAGCAGGCCGCTGAGCGCTGTGATTACATAGCGGGTGGCGCGTTTTCGCGGGCCGTTGACGGTCAGGGGCATGAAGGGAACGGCCTGTCGCAGAGTGGGAAAAGCGCCGACGGCGCTGATCAGATTAGTCGAATGATAGATGGCGCAGGCCAAATAAGCTCGCCGTACCTGGCCGTTCCGCCAGGGGCAGCGCTAGAAATCAAGGCCTTGCGCCAGATGAATAAACGCGAGCGTCGCCGGCGTCGACTGGCGTTGGTCCAGCACCGCCAGGCCGATGTCACGGCTGACGCGTGGCGTCAGCGGCCGCACGTGGTAACGCGTGTCCGGCGTCTCGGGCAATGATGCCTGCGCCACCACACTCACGCCGTCGCCGCGGCTGACTGCCTCCAGGGTACTGAGCAGTTGCGAGCAGCGGTAACGTACATTCGGCGTTAGCCGCGCAGCCGTGAACAACCGCGAGACCAGCTCCTGGGAACCCGCGTCGGTGAGAATGAACGGATCGTCGCACAGCGCCTTCAATTCCACGCAAGGCTGCACGGCCAGCGGATGCGCTGCGGGCAGCAGGGCGACCATCTGGTCCTGGAACAGCGCAAACGTATCGAAACGCTCCTGTTCCAGCACCACAAAGCCGACGTCGATACGGCGCTCATCCAGCCACTGGATCACTTGGCGGTCCGGGCCTTCATCCACATGCACTTCAATGCCTGGATGCTCACGCCTGAACCGCTCAAGAATGCGCGGCAACAGGCGATTGGATGAAGTGGGGCCAAACGAACCGATGCGCAGCGTGCCGCGCTTCATGCCCCGGGCATCCGAGGCTTCCTGTTGCAGGGTGTCGGCCACGCCGAGCAGCGTGCGGGCGCGCATCAGCAGTTGCCGGCCGATGTCACTGAGTTCGACGTGAGACTGATGGCGTCGAAACAGTTCGACACCCAGTTCCTGTTCAAGGGCTTTGATCGCATGGGAAACGGCCGACTGGCCGATACCCAGTCGGTGCGCGGCGAGGGTGAAACTGTGCAGCTCGGCTACACGCGAGAAGATTTCCAGTTGCGTGAGTGTCATGAGTATTTACTCATTTTACGATGATCAGACATTAGTCGCAGGATAACCCAACCCTGACACGCAAAGAGCACCACCATGACGTTTTCGCCTGACCGCCTGACTTACCTCAAACTTGCCGCTGTCACCATGATCTGGGGCGCGACCTTTGTGGCTGGCCGCTACCTGGCCGCTGACGTTGACCCGCTGCTGGCTGCAACCTTGCGTTTTGTGCTGGCAAGCGCAGCGCTGCTGGGGTTCATGGCCCTTGTGCGCGTGCGCCTGGCGCGGCCCAGCGGCACCCAGTTAATGCAGTTGGCGATGCTGGGATTTTTCGGGATTTATTTCTACAACCTGTGTTTCTTTTACGGCCTGCAATACATCAACGCGTCGCGAGCGTCCTTGATCGTCGCACTCAACCCGGCGGTGATCGGCCTGGCTGCGTGGCTTCTGCACAAGGAGCGCCTGGGCGCGGCCAAATCCCTGGGCATCGCCTTTTGCCTGGGTGGAGCGGGTGTGGTCATTGTCAGCCGCAACCCGCACCTGTTGCAGGGCGCCGACAATGCCTGGCGCGGCGACCTGTTGATTTTCGGCTGCGTGGTGGGGTGGGGCGTGTACTCGTTGTTTTCCCGTGGCCTCAACAAAAGTCTGGGGCCACTGCAAACCGTGACCTGGTCCATCCTGCTGGGCACGGCGATGTTGGCGCTCACCGCGTTGGTCGGCGGCAAGCTGACATTGTCAGCCCTGAGCGCCATCCATCTGCCGCAACTGCTCAGCCTGCTCTACCTGGGCATACTCGGCTCCGCGCTGGCCTACATCGCCTGGTATGACGGAATCCGCCGGATCGGCGCGACCCGCGCCGGTGTGTTCATTGCGCTTAACCCGCTGACAGCCGTCATCTGCGGCGCCGTGCTGTTGGGGGAGCAATTGACCGCGCCGATGCTGCTGGGTGGGGCAGTCATCCTGCTGGGAATCTATCTGTGCAACAAACCCCTTGCACCGGCCCGGCCATTGGGGATTTGATAAGAGTGCGGACAAACCCTGTTACGCTGTGTAGAATCGATTTACGCATACAAGAATATGGACTTGCGCTCACGCAAGCCTCGGCCGTCAGAGACTGATGTAACCATGAAGCTACTCGGCTCCCCCCTCATCTTTGGTGACTTCCTCGCCCGCAGCGTGCGAGGCCTCTCCTGCGCGCCACCCGCCGACCTCATCCTTGCTCGCAAATAACTATTTGTTAACTACAAGAATGATGAGGTGCCTCCATGGCAGACCAATACGAAAACCCAATGGGCCTGATGGGCTTTGAATTCATCGAATTCGCATCGCCAACCCCGGGCACCCTTGAGCCGATCTTCGAGATCATGGGCTTCACCAAAGTCGCGACCCACCGTTCCAAGAACGTGCACCTGTATCGCCAGGGCGAGATCAACCTGATCCTCAACAATGAGCCTGACAGCCTCGCCTCGTACTTCGCCGCCGAACATGGCCCGTCGGTGTGCGGCATGGCGTTCCGCGTCAAAGACTCGCAACAGGCTTATAACCGCGCTCTGGAACTCGGCGCCCAGCCGATCCATATCCAAACCGGCCCGATGGAACTCAATCTGCCGGCGATCAAGGGCATCGGCGGCGCGCCGCTGTACCTGATCGACCGTTTCGGCGAAGGCAGCTCGATCTACGACATCGACTTCGTGTTCCTCGAAGGCGTGGACCGCAACCCGGTGGGTGCCGGCCTCAAGGTCATCGACCACCTGACTCACAACGTTTATCGCGGGCGCATGGTCTACTGGGCCAACTTCTACGAGAAGTTGTTCAACTTCCGTGAAGCGCGCTACTTCGACATCAAGGGCGAATACACCGGCCTGACCTCCAAGGCCATGAGCGCGCCGGACGGCATGATCCGCATCCCGCTGAACGAAGAATCGTCCAAGGGCGCCGGCCAGATCGAAGAGTTCCTGATGCAGTTCAACGGCGAGGGCATCCAGCACGTGGCATTCCTCACCGACGACCTGGTCAAGACCTGGGACGCGCTGAAGAAGATCGGCATGCGCTTCATGACCCCGCCGCCAGACACCTACTACGAAATGCTCGAAGGCCGCCTGCCGAACCACGGCGAGCCGGTGGACCAACTGCAAGCACGCGGCATTCTGCTCGACGGTTCGTCGATTGCCGGCGACAAGCGCCTGCTGCTGCAGATCTTCTCGGAAACCCTGATGGGCCCGGTGTTCTTCGAATTCATCCAGCGCAAAGGCGATGATGGCTTCGGCGAGGGCAACTTCAAGGCGCTGTTCGAGTCGATCGAACGTGACCAGGTGCGTCGCGGTGTTTTGACCGCCGACTAAGGGTAAAAAAGCCCGGCCGAGTTAACCTCGGCCGGGCTTTTTATTGGCTGCGAATCACGCTTTGCGCTGGCGCACCAAGTGCTTGAAGCCTTCGTACACCAGCACCATCACCGCCAGCCAGATCGGGATATAGGTCAGCCACTGGCCGCCCTTGATGCCTTCACCCAATATCAACGCCACCGCCAGCAGCAGCACCGGCTCCACATAGCTGAGCAGCCCGAACAGGCTGAAGGGCAGCAAGCGGCTGGCAACGATATAGCTCACCAGTGCCGAGGCACTGATGACGCCCAGCATCGGAATCAACGCATACAGCTTCGGGTGAATATCCATCACGGCAAAGCCCTGTTCGCCGTGCTGCACAAACCACCAGGCCACCGGCAGCATCAATGCCATGTCCAGCCACAGGCCGCCCAAGTGGTCGGTGGTCAGGTATTTGCGCACCACGAAGTAGATCGGGTAGCCGATGATCACCACCAGCGTCGCCCAGGAAAAACCACCGGCCTGATACAGCTCGTTCAGCACGCCGAGGGCGGCAAAAAACACCGCGATCTGCTGCAGGCGCGACAAGCGTTCGCCGTACACCAAGCGCCCGGTCAGCACCATGGTCAGCGGCAACAGAAAATAGCCCACCGACACATCCAGGCTGCGCCCATTCAGCGGTGCCCACATAAACAGCCAGAGCTGCACACCGAGCAAGGCCGACGACAGCAGCACGCCGCCGATCAGTCGCGGTTTACTCGCCAGCATGCGCAGCAGCTCCCAGACCCGCCGCCATTCGCCGCTGACGATCATGAACACGGTCATGCACGGCACGGTCAGCAACATGCGCCAACCGAAAATTTCCAGGCCACTCAATGGCGTGAGCAGCGACGTGAAGTAATACATCACGGCAAACAACACCGAGGCCAATACCGATAACACAACACCTTTAGACACACTGTCCTCGCGAAAGCCGTTGACTCATAAGAAGGGGAAGTTAGGCGGGGAATATAGGGTTCGCGACATTCTTTGTCACGCTGATTAAGTCATTTCAATGGAACAGTTTCCCACGCCGACGTCACATAAGGATGACGACGCTTGCTCATATGCCCTGCGTTGTTTAGACGCAAAGTTCTGCATGACTGATAAGTATCACGTGCGAGCTTCAACTAACGAGCGAGCAGATTTAACACCGATTAATGGACGGCATCGCCGTGTGGTAACGGCCCTCACGCAATGGGCAGTCCACCCCTATTTGCTGACTCAGACAAAAGACAAGAGGATAACTCAATGCGAACTCAACTAGACAATCTTGCCTCGCAGACTGCACTGATACCTGCCGGTGAACCTCATGCGCTCAACACGTCCAACGATAGTTCTACGCCATCCCCCGAAACTGTCCCTGCCTGGAAAACATCGAGCACCTACAAGACCTTCTCCAAGGCATTGAGGCGAGATTCCGCGCATCACGCCTTGAGTCCACAAGGCAAAGAATTGATTCGTCCGCTTGTTTATCCGGACGCGTCACACGACACCAAAGTACAAACGCAGTATTTTGGCGTCGGCGATGTGCGAGCCAACGATATATTTATGATCAGGCGTGAACCTGTGGTTCCTGGGAAAACTAATTTTGTACTTTATATACCGGAGAAACATACCGACTCCCTCCGCGAGTTTAAAACCACACAGGAGGTGCAACAGTATTTGAAGGAGCTCGCACAGGATCCTGTTGCACTGGAGGCATTTCTCAAACATTTCGACAGTGATCCCAATTCCGATACCGTCAAAAAAGTGAAGCAATTAATGCTGGCGTGGGCGTCCTCCCCGGACGATAGCGTGCCCGAAGGAACATTGGGAGAGGCGGGCAACATTCTAGGCAATGTGTTCGAGCAACTGCACCGGTTCAGTCAAGAACCGAAAACGCCAATTGATGTCAACGGCCTTTCAGACTTAAAGCGCATTGGGGTCAGTCATCTGGGGTTTGCCATTTACTCCGGCGTACGCCCTGATGGTGAGGTGGTTACCTATAAATACGATGCCAGCGGCAGCCTCACGGGGTTGGGTAATAAAGGTAATTTGTATTATTTGAAAGATGCATTGACCAGTAACAAGCCCATTGTCTTATTGCAATCCGAGAACAGTTTGGGGGGGGCGCATCAGCGGTGCCTATGATTTGTTAGTCAACGGGTTCGGGGATTTTTTGAAGAACCCGTTTTTCTGGACATCGGAGTTTCTCGAATTACTCGGGGTCAGCCGAGAGACCGCAGCGTCTGTTGAGGTGACGCTGGATAATCCAGTGACCGCGTTACTGAAGTTCCTGAATAAGCATAACGATATCGGCAAGCAGCTCGGAAAGTCCAAGGCTGAAATGGATGAATGGCTTGCAACGGCTGGCGATTATATCCAAGGGCTCGTGCCTAAATACGGCTGGGGCAGGGTGCTTGGTGAGGCGGCAGGCGATGCGATAAAAAATAGGCAGCCAACCGATAGGACCGTAAAAGAGCTCGAAGACCTATTCCAAGACCGACTGTAAGCACAGGGCGAGCAAGCCCGCCCATACTGAAAAATTGGGCGGGTTTTTTACCGAGTCACACGGCCCGACACAAAATGGCTCACATCATTAAACCCTGGCGTAGACGAATGCCCTGGCGTCACCAGTGAATCAATAAACGCTTCATCTTGCGCCGTGATTGTCACATCCAACGCCCCGGTATACGCATCCCACTGCGCCTCGGTACGCGGCCCGACAATCGCCGAGCTCACCGCCGCATTATTCAGCACCCAGGCAATCGCAAACTCGACAATGCCCACGCCACGCCCTTGGGTGTACTGCTGAATCTGCTGGGCGATGCGCAGCGATTCCACCCGCCATTCGGTTTCCAGAATGCGTTTGTCCTGGCGCGCCGCGCGGCTGCCGGCTTCAGGTGTCACGTCGGGAGCGTATTTGCCGCTGAGTACACCACGGGCCAGCGGGCTGTAGGGCACCACGCCCAAACCGTAGGCGGCTGCGGCGGTGATCTGCTCGACCTCGGCCTGGCGATTGACGATGTTGTACAGCGGCTGGCTGATGATCGGCCGGTCCACGCCCAGACGCTCGGCCACGCGAATTACTTCGGCGATGCGCCAGCCGCGGTAGTTGGACAGCCCCCAATAGCGAATCTTGCCCTGGCGGATCAGGTCGCCGATGGCCGACACGGTTACTTCCAACGGCGTGTCGTGGTCTTCCCGGTGCAGGTAGTAGATGTCCAGGTAGTCCGTGTCCAGGCGTGTGAGGCTGGCCTCCACGGCATTGAAAATGCGCTTGCGGCTCAAGCCGCTGCGGTTGGGCAAACCGTCCGCCGGGCCGATGCCGACCTTGGAGGCCAGCACCCAATCCGAACGGTGGCGGGCGATGGCTTCGCCGACGATTTCCTCGGAGCGCCCGCCGGTGTAGACGTCGGCGGTGTCGATAAAATTGATGCCCTGGTCCCAGGCCTTGTCGATGATGCGCAGCGAGTCCTCGGTGTTGGTCTGCTCGCCAAACATCATGGTGCCCAGGGTCAGTGCACTGACCTTCAACCCGGACTGGCCCAATGTGCGGTAAATCATGCAAAGCTCCTCATGGCAGGGAAACGTGCCCCATGCAATACCAGACTCGATGGCTCTGGAACAAGCCCTGTGCGCGTTTCTTCATGCACTCAGCAAGGCCTCACAGCGCGCCTGTAAAAATCGGTGCAGCACTTTCACCCGCTCCGACACTTGCAGGCGGTGCGGGCACATCAGGTTGAACGGTGTGGGTTCGCCTTGCCAGTCGGGCAACAGCGGCACCAGGCGCCCGGCGCGAATATCGCTGGCAATGTCCAGGTTGGCTTTATAGGCAATGCCATGACCGGCCAAGGCCCAGCGCCGCACAATTTCACCGTCGTCGCTCAGGTAATCGCCGCTCACCTCGACCTCCTGCAACACGGCGCCCTGGCGAAAATACCAGGTGTTGTTGGCTTGCCCTCGGCGCATGTAGCGCAGCGTACTGTGCTGCGCTAAATCCGCCGGCGTGCGCGGTGTGCCGTGACGCGCCAGGTAGTCGGGGCTCGCACAGGGAATGCGATGGTGGCCGGGTACCACCGGCAGCGCCACCAGGCTTGAATCCCGTGGCACACCAAAGCGCAGGGCGATGTCGACGGTGTCGCGGAACAAATCGGCATTGCTGTCGTTGAGCAATAACTGCAGGCGGATGTTCGGGTGTTCGAGCTTGAATTCATCCAGCCAGCCCAGCAGCACATTGCGGCCAAAATCCGAAGGCGCCGCCAACTGCAATAAACCGCTGAGGCTCTGGCCCTGTTGCTTGATCGCCTGCTCGCCTTCCGCCAAGGCCTCCAGGGCGACCCGCACGCTGTCCAGGTAGCGCCGACCTTCCTCGGTCAGGCGCATGCTGCGCGTGGAGCGGGCAAGCAGGCGGATGCCCAGCCGGGTTTCCAGGCGCTTGAGCGCAATACTCGCCGCCGCCGGCGTCAGGTTGAGGCTGCGCGCCGCCGCCGACAGGCTTCCCGTATCAGCGGTGCGTACGAACACTTCCAGGTCCAGGGTTGAGCTCATTTGTAAAAATCCTTTAAAGATCTTGTCGTTTTACCGGGATTTTTCCGTGATTGCCAAGCTGGGAAGATGAAAACTCACTTTCTCAGTCAGGTATTAACCCCATGGCATCTTCTCTCAGCGGTAAAACCATCATCGTGATTGGCGGCAGCAGCGGTATCGGCGCCGCCGTGGCCAAGGCCGCCGTGGCACGTGGCGCACAGGTGGTGCTGGCCGGGCGCCGGTTGACCTCCAGTGTCGACAACGGTGTGCGCAGCGAGCCGGTCGACGTCACTGACAGCGCGTCCTTGCAGCGCTTGTTCGAGACGGTCGGGCGCTTTGACCATCTGGTCTATACCTCGGGGCCGTCGGTGCGCGCCAAACCCTTGATCGAGACCGACCTGGCCGAAGCCCAGGACAATTTCAATGTGAAGCTGTGGGGCTCGTTGCGCGCGATTCAACTGGCGCTACCTTTTCTCGACGCACACGGCAGCATCAGCCTGACCTCGGGCCAACTGGGCCGCAAATTGGCGCCAGGCCAGTTCATCAAGACCGGCATCAACGCCGCGACCGAGGCGCTCGGCAAACAGTTGGCGAAAGAACTGGCACCGCGCCGGGTCAATGTGATCAGCCCAGGGGTGATTGATACGCCAGCCTATGCCGGGTTGGGGGAGGAGCAGCGCGTGGCGATGTTCGCCAAGGCCGGTGGAGCGCTGCCGGTGGGGCGAGTAGGGCAGGCTGAAGAAGTGGCGGCGGGGTATGTGCTGGCCATGGAAAATGGCTTTATGACCGGCGCCGTCATCGACATCGACGGCGGCGGTCCTTTGTAAACACAGGACAAAAATGTGGGAGCTGGCTTGCCTGCTCCCACATTGTCCTCATTGCAGCTGAGAAAAGGTTATGCCTTCAACGTCCGCGTCATACGCAGCGCCAACACACTACCCGCCACAATCACCGCCGCCAGCAAGTACAACGCCACATCCGTCGACCCGGTGGCATCCTTCACAAACCCGACGATGTAAGGGCTGAGGAAGCCGGCCATCTGGCCCATGGAGTTGATCAGCGCCAGGCCGCCTGCCGCTGCGCCCGCACTGAGCATGGCGGTCGGCACCGGCCAGAACATCGGCAGGCCGGTGAGGGCGCCCATGGTGGCGATGGTCAGGCCGAGAATTGCGATTGCCGGCGTCGTGGCGAAATTCACGGCAATCACCAAGCCGATAGCGCCCATCAACATCGGCACCACCAAGTGCCAGCGTCGTTCCTTGCGCAAGTCGGCAGAGCGGCCCACCAGCAACATGAACACAGCGGCCAGCAAGTACGGAATCGCGCTGAGCCAGCCAATCACCAGGTTATCGCTGAAGCCCAGGCTCTTGATGATCGACGGCAGCCAGAAGTTGATGGCGTAGACGCCGCTCTGGATGCAGAAGTAGATCAGGCCGAACGCCCAGATCGCCGGGTTTTTGAACACTTCGCCCAACGAGTCCGTGGTGGTTTTCGGCTTGTTCGCCAAGTCCGTCGCCTGGTCGGCTTCCAGCACCGCGCGTTCATGGGGCGTGAGCCACTTGGCATTGGCAAAACTGTCGCTGAGCAGGAAGTAGGCGAGGGCGCCGAGGATTACGGTGGGAATGCCTTGCAGCAGGAACATCCACTGCCAGCCCGCCAGGCCACCTTGGCCAGCGGCGAAGTGGTTGAGAATCCAGCCGGAAAACGGGCTGCCGAGCAAACCGGATACCGGGATCGCGGACATGAACAGCGCCATGATTCGCCCACGGCGAAAGGTCGGGAACCACTGCGAGAGGTACAGCACCACGCCCGGAAAGAAGCCAGCTTCGGCGGCGCCGGTCAGCAAGCGCAAGCCATAGAAATGCGTCGGTGTCGTCACGAACAGCAAGCACGTCGAGAGCGTGCCCCACACGATCATCATCAGCGCAATCCAGCGCCGTGGGCCGAATTTGGTCAACGCCAGGTTGCTCGGCACGCCACACAGCACGTAGCCGATAAAGAAAATCCCGGCACCCAGGCCGTATACGGTTTCACTGAATTTCAAGGCATCGAGCATCTGCAACTTGGCAAAGCCAACGTTTACCCGGTCAAGGTAGTTGAACAGGTAGCAGATGAAAATGAAGGGGATCAGGCGCAGGGTAATGCGCTTGTAGATGGCGTTTTTATCGTCATCGGTGGCCAGTGTGGCAGCGGCGCTCTGTGACATGGCAGTCTCTCTTTATTATGATTTTTCGCGATGCGAAGGTAACGTTGATCGCCCAATGAGTCTCGGCCACCTGGCGGGCTGCTGTCTTTGTGCTCGCGCACAGTCAAGCAGGCTTTGCGCTGTGCCGATGACCAAGTCGCTTTTTTCAGGAATTTAGCCCCATGTTCGAGCTGGATCATGACCTGGCGCAGGATATCGTCAATCGCACCATGGCGATCTTGCCCTATAACGTCAATGTCATGGACAGCCAGGGCCTGATACTCGGCAGCGGCGAACCGGAGCGAATCAATACCCGGCATGAGGGCGCGCAACTGGTGCTGGCCAACGGCCGGGTGGTGGAAATCGACGGCCAGACCGCCAAGCACCTCAAAGGCGTGCAGCCCGGCATCAACCTGCCCTTGATGCACGACCAACGCTTGATCGGCGTACTCGGCATCACCGGCGAACCTGAATTGTTGCGCACCTATGCCGAACTGGTGCGCATGACCGCCGAGATGCTGGTCAGTCATCGCCATCAGCAGGCCGAGCAACAATGGCGGCGCCAGCGTTGCGATGACTTGCTGGCCTTGTTGCTGGCTGAAAGTGGCGACTCGCCGCGCCTGGTCGATGAGGCCCAGCAACTGGGGCTCAAGCCGCAGATGGCGCGCACGCCGTATCTGTTTGAACTGGGCGTGGGCCAATCGGCGGAGGCATTAAGTGCCTGGCTGACCAGCCGTTACCCGGACAGTTGGTGCGTCAGCTCCGCACAGTTTTCGCTGTTGTGGTGCCGGCCGGCGACGGTGCAGGTGGACAACCCACGGCTGCTGGAAAAACTCCAAAGCCTGGGTTGGAACGTGCTGCGCGTTGCCGTGGGCGGGCAGGCCGAGGGTTTGGCCGGTTTACGCCGTTGCTACCGACGGGTCGGCGATTTGTTGGCCTATGGTCGGGATATTTTGCCGCAGTCACGGCTGTTGACCCTCAACCGCTATCGCCTGCCGGTGATGCTCTGGCGCCATCGCAACGACGATGCGCTGGATGAGTTGCTCAACCCGCTGCGCAAAGTACTGGCCAAGGACACCAACGGCCAACTCCTGGCCACTTTGCGCAGTTGGTGCGAGCACGACGGCCAAAGCCAGGCCTGCGCAGACGCGTTGGGCATCCACCGCAACAGCCTGCGCTATCGCATGGAGCGCATTGCCGAGCTCAGCGGTGTCGACCCGCTGACCCTGGATGGCATGCTCGCCCTGTACCTCGGCGTACAGCTGCTGCCCCAGGCTTTGTCGGAATGAACAACAAACCTCACCCACACTTGTGCATCGGACCGGCGTTATTGCCGCGGCCAACTGGCAGCATGGGCGTTATAAAAACCGGAGAAAGCCCATGAAAATCATCATCGCCCCCGACTCGTTCAAGGACAGCCTGAGTGCCGAAGGCGTCGCCCAGGCGATTGCCGACGGGTTGGCCCAGGTGTGGCCGGACGCGCAATTGGTCCAGTGCCCGATGGCGGATGGCGGTGAAGGGACGGTGGATGCGGTACTCGCTGCGTGCAATGGCGAACTGCGCCGCCAAACCGTGCAAAGCCCCTTGGGCGGCTTCGTCGAGGCGCGCTGGGGGTGGTTGGCCGACAGCCACACCGCGCTGATCGAAATGGCCGAGGCCAGTGGTTTGCAATTGGTGCCGCCGGGGCAGCGCGATGCTTGCTCCAGCAGCACCTACGGCACCGGCGAACTAATTCGCGCCGCCCTGGATGCGGGCGCGCAGCGCATCATCCTGGCCATTGGCGGCAGCGCCACCAATGACGGTGGCGCAGGTGCGATGCAGGCGCTTGGGGTGCAATTGTTTGATGCCCAAGACCACGTACTCGCACCCGGCGGCCTGGCCTTGGCACGCCTGGCGCGCATCAGCCTGGAGCACCTGGACCCGCGCCTGGCCCAGGTACGTTTTGAAATCGCCGCCGACGTGAACAACCCGTTGTGCGGCCCGCACGGGGCCTCGGCGATCTTCGGCCCGCAAAAAGGCGCCAACCCGCAGCAGGTCGAACAGCTGGACGCGGCGCTCGGGCACTTTGCCGATCACTGCGCCAAGGTGTTGCCCAAAGACGTACGCGACGAACCCGGAAGCGGTGCAGCGGGTGGCTTGGGCTTTGCTGCCAAGGCCTTCCTCGGCGCGCAGTTTCGCGCGGGTGTAGAGGTGGTCGCTGAGCTGGTCGGGCTTGACGAGGCGGTGCAGGGCGCCGACTTGGTGATCACTGGCGAAGGGCGCTTCGACGCCCAGACGTTGCGCGGCAAAACCCCCTTTGGCGTGGCGCGCATTGCCCGGCAGCACGGTGTTCCCGTCATCGTGATCGCCGGCACTTTGGGCGACGGCTACGAGCACATGTACGCCCACGGCGTGAATGCGGCCTTTGCCTTGCCCTCGGGGCCTATGAGCCTGGAACAGGCCTGCAGCGAAGCGCCACGCCTATTGCGCGAACGCGCGGCGGATATTGCGCGGGTGTGGCGCACTGCTGTTGGGCGCTGATCTGCTTTTCTGTGGGATTTGGTTGCCTGCGATGGCGGCCTGACAGCCGACCAGGGGGCTGGATCAGACTGAGTACATATCCATTCCTGAGGTAACGGCGGCTTATGGTTCCGCTCTTACAGCGGGTCACTTTTTGAGGGACCAAAAAGGTAACCAAAAAGTCCTCGCCC
>NZ_JACAPL010000021.1:0-11803 GCF_013385735.1 Pseudomonas sp. D2002
CAGCCACTACCACTACGACGACCAAAACCGCCTCCACGCCCACGCGGTGACCCAAGAAGAACACAAGCTCTACCGCCGCGACTACGACTACGACAAAACCGGCAACCTCACCCGCCTGCTCGACACCCGCAAAGGCGAACACCACTACCACTACGACCCCCTCGCCCGCCTGACTCGGGCCGATCACTCGCAAGATCAGCAAGAGCGTTTCGGCCACGACCCGGCTGGAAACCTGCTGATGCAGGATCGACCCGGCCCGGACATCGTGGCGGGGAATCGGTTGGTGATCCAAGGCGATCATCATTATGACTATGACGCGTTCGGCAATCTGATCCGCCAAAGGCGCGGCAAGGGTCATCAACTCGTCACCGAGTATCGCTACGACTGCCAGCATCGGTTGATCGGCGTTACTCAACCTAACGGGCAAACCGCCAGCTACCGCTATGACCCATTTGGTCGGCGGATCAGCAAAACCGTTGATGGGATAACCACTGAGTTTTTCTGGCAAGGCGACAAGCTGGTTGCGGAGCATCACGCCGATCGTCATCGCAGCTACATCTACGAGCCGGACAGCTTTCGGCCCTTAGTACTGTTGGAAGGTTTTGGCCCTCAAGACACCCAGCCCTTCCACTACCAACTCGACCACCTCGGCACACCGCAGGAACTCACCGCGCCCGACGGCGAAATCGTCTGGTCCGCGCATTACCGCGCCTACGGCCAAATCAGCCGCCTCGACATAAACAAGATCGACAATCCGCTACGTTTCCAAGGCCAATACTTCGACGCGGAAAGCGGGCTGCACTACAACCGCCATCGCTACTACAATCCAGATATTGGTCGCTATCTGACACCCGACCCGGTGAAGCTGGCGGGTGGGATCAATGCGTACCAGTACGTGCCTAACCCGACAGGTTGGGTAGATCCCTTGGGGCTGAGTTGTAAGAACACGAATTGTCCTGAAGGTCCGTATAGCAAAATAGTTCCAGGAGGAGGTTTAGCCGCGCATGAACGAGCAGGAGGGCATCTGATGCAAAAGCATATCGGTAGAACTGATAGGCAATTGCTGGATCGATTGCAGCAGGAACCAAACATCCCGGCAGCTTCTACTTTTCATGATCGCGCAACAGCGGAATTTGCAGTATCAAATGTATTAGATGAAAACCGAACCCAGATAGATAACTTCCTTACAGGGCAAAACAATCAAATCGTCATTATTCAACGGCTTGAGGAGCCTATAGGCACTAGCTTTATAAGGAACAATGCAACAGCCGTTCCGGGAACAGAAATTTACCTTATAATCCGCAGAGATGAAAACATGCATAACGGCTACCGAATTCATACAGGATTTCCAAACCCATGAACAAAGACTATCCCGAACTGCAGCAATTCCTTGCTGGGTATTTTAATCAAGACTGGATGGCTGACCACCAGAGCGCGAGCGAGGTAATTGAATTTTTTATTTCTGATATCTCTGCGGACACACTATTCAAAGTGCAATCAGAACTAAACAGACTGATAACAACTCAAAAGACCAAGCAAGAACTTCAGGACTATTTATTCACCGAGATTGGATGCTATTACTATTACCTTAACGAATGGGAGGATGCCCGAACGTGGTTGAGGCACGTTGCTTCATCATTGGAAATTAGCAAAGGCTCAAATAAGAAGTAAAGAAGAAAACCTTGTGAAATAATCAGGTATTGGCGGCTGGAGAAACCCTGTGGCGAGCTAGCTCGCGTTGGTGCGCGGAGCAGCCAAATTATGAACAACGCGATTAAACAGCTAAATTGGCGACACCAGTTGTGGGGCTGCTGCGCAACCCAACGCAGGGCAAGCCTGCTCGCCACAATAGGACTGCTCACCATGGAATTAGGTTAACCCTTATAAAGTGGGCCCCACAAACCCATGGGGATGCATACCTTGAGCAATAGCACCGGATATCTCGTTGAATACGACGCAAGAGATGGGTATTAAACCTCGCATTCGCCTCCATTGAAGGCGACTTTTACTCTTAAAATCCATCACCGCGTCTGAACTCATAAAAAATCAAAACCTTTACAACAGGACCCGACAGATTGACTCAATCAAAAACAATAAAGACTCACCCTATAGAAAATTTGATCACTGAGTATCTAACGCAAGTCAAAAAAGCAACAGATTTACTTGAGATCTCATTCGGAGCCAAAAATATTTTGGGTTTATGGCGCTCCAAAAAAATTCCCCAGCGAGGTCCAGTCACCGCGAGCGTAACGTACGAACTACACGGAATTGGTTGTCGCGTCTACCTACCCGAAATGTGTATCGACTTTGATTATGGCCCTGACGGAAGAGTCGACGGCTTCGACGCATGGCGCCTGTACATGTACGCATGTGAGTTGCCGCGCAGATACAAAAAATACACCAATAAAGAATTCTTGGAACACGAATTCAACGCGTACCTAAAAACGGGCAAAGCCAAGAAAATCGAAGATTCCGCGTCTAATTTATACTTCATACAGCCTTGAATAACGTTGAGAGACCACCTCTAAACAGACCATTCGATCTTTACCCGTGGCGAGCGAGCTTGCTCGCGCTGGGCTGCGCAGCAGCCCCAATAAACCCGACGCGGTTCTGAAGCCAGATCCGCGTCGTCAGTTTTGGGGCTGCTACGCAACCCAACGCAGGGCAAGCCTGCTCGCCACAACAAGCCTGCTCGCCACAAGTAGCTTGCTTGCCACAGAGCCAGGCTCACACTTAGAGAATGGCCAGCCCTGCGAACAAATCACCGTTTCGAAAGCTCCACAATCATCCGGCTAAGCAGGTAGATCCGCGGCGCGACACTCTCCACCTCCGCATACTCCTCCGGGGTATGGATATTCCCCCCCACAATCCCAAACCCGTCCAACGTCGGCGTACCCACCCCGGCCGACAAGCTTGCATCCGCCGCCCCGCCGCTGCCTTCGATGGTCAACTTACGCCCCAACTCCCCGTAAATGCCTTGGGCAATTGCGACCAACTTGTCCGACTCCGGCGTTTGCGGCATTGGCGGTAAGCCGCGCAGCAAACTGGTCTTCACTTCGGTGTCCGGGATCAATTTGTTGGCTGATACACGGGCCAGGTCTTTCTCGATCCGGTCAAACTCTTCCGGCAACGCCGCGCGTACGTCGGCCTTGGCAGTGGCTTGGTCGGGGATGACGTTGGTGCGGTCACCGGCCTTGATGACCGTGAAGTTGATGGTGGTTTTCTTCTCTTCGTCGCCGAGTTTGCCCAGTTGCAGGATCTGGTGTGCGGCTTCCATGGCGGCGTTGCGCCCCAGTTCCGGGGCGACGCCGGCGTGGGCGGCTTTGCCTTTGACTTCGACCACGGCGGTGGCGCTGCCTTTGCGCCATACCACCAGGCCGTCGGCTGGGCGGCCGGGTTCGAGGTTAAGGGTGACGTCGTGGCCTTTGGCGGTGGTGCGGATCAGCTCGGAGGCGGCTTCGGAGCCGGTTTCTTCGCTGGCGTCGAGCAGGAAGGTGATTTGCGCATAGTCCTTGAAGCCCTGGTTTTTCAGGACTTTCAGCGCGTAGATGCCGGCAACGATGCCGCCTTTGTCATCCATCACGCCGGGGCCATAGGCGCGGCCGTCCTTGATATGGAACGGGCGCTCGGCGGCCGAGCCTTCCTTGAACACCGTGTCCATGTGCGCCATCAGCAGGATCTTGGCCTTGCCGGTGCCCTTGAGGGTGGCGATCACATGGCTGTTATTGGCGGCTTTGTCCGGCACCAGTTCGATGCTGAAACCCAGCTGCTTCAATTCATCCACGGCGATGTCGCGCACTTGGGTCAGGCCCGGCTCGTAGCCGGAGCCCGAATCGATGCTCACCAGGCGTTCAAGCAGTTTCAGGGCCTCGGCCTTGTACTGTTCGGAATCGGCCTGGATCTGTTTGTGCGGCTCGGCGCTGTAGGCCGGCACGGCGAAGGACAAGGCCAGGGTCGCGGCCAGGAGGGTACGGGAGAAGGTGAAGAGCATGGACCGATCCTTGTGTTTTTGTTGGGAGGGGCTGCGACACCCTACCCCACTAAACCGACCGCAACCAACTCCCTTGCACCGAACTCACGCGGTTACGCCCACTGCTTTTTGCCTCATACAATGCCTGGTCGGCGTCGTTGAGCCAGCTGGTGGAATCGGCATGCGCGGGTTGAAAAGGCGCCAGGCCGATGCTCAAGCTGGCGCGCAGCGTCGGGTCCTGGGCATAGGCCAGCGCGTTGAAACGATCGCGCAAGGCGTCCATCACTTCGGTGGCGCGGTGCAGCGGCATGCCCGGCAGGATCACGCAGAACTCATCGCCGCCGTAACGGCCTGCAAGGTCGGTAACGCGCAGGTTCTGGCGCAGTATTTTGCTCAGTTGGCGCAGCACGATATCGCCGGTGACGTGGCCGTAAGTGTCGTTGATGGTCTTGAAATGGTCGATGTCGATCAGCGCAATGGCGGCGCCGACCTGCTCGCGGCGGCAGCGTTGGAATTCGATTTCCAGATGATCCTTCCAGGCGCCGTGATTGAGCAGGCCGGACAGGCTGTCGGTGCGGCTCAGGGCAAGCAGTTCGCGCTTGTGTCGAGCCAGGGTCACGGCCTGGCGATAGCAGATCCAGCCCAGGGCCAGCGGATACACCATCAAGATCGGCAGGCAGGCGTACAGCTGGGTTTCAGTGGTCACGGCAATAAACGCCGGGGTGAACACCAGCAACGAGGCGCCGATGCCCAATGCCTGTGCCACCCAGCCCGCCAACATAAAACGCGGCCCGCCGATGGCCACATTGTTCATGGTCATCATCGACAGCGTGGTCACGCTGGGCAGCGGATTGAAGTGCATGGCGCCGACCCAGAATCCGCCGCAAAAGGAATCGAACAGCAGGTTGCGGCGTTCGCTGCGCAGTGAGTTGCTGGCGCGGCGTGACCATTGATAGGCGATGTGCGGCCAGACAAAGGCATTGATCAACATCCAGGCCCACACCCACAGTGGCGGGTGCAAGGGGTACATACCAAACACCACGCACACAAAGCCGAGCGACAATCCCAAGGCGCGCGACTTATACAACCGTGAAGCGAGCGGAAGTCCATTTCCTCCGGCGGCTGACATGGTCTGGTGTGATCCTGGATGAATGCCTGGAGTCTATCAGGGCAACGTCAAATCGCCACTACCGCTTATAGGCTAATACTTCAGTGGGAAAATCCTCGCGCCAACATCAACGCCACACCCAGTAGCAACACCGCCGTGACCCGTTGCAACATCACCCGGCGCTTGGGGTTTTCCAGTACATGCTTGATGCGCTGGCCGAAATAGCAGTACAGGCAACCGCTGGCAAATTGCAGCGTCAGAAAGGTCAGCCCGAGGATGGCGATATCCACCGTTGAAGTGTGCTCCCCGGCCCCGGCAAACTGCGGGAATACGGCGCTGAACATGATGATGGTCTTGGGGTTGGAAAACCCGGTCAACAGGCCTTTGCCGAACAGGCTGCGCGCACCCTCCACGGCGCCGACCCTGTCGATTGATACGCCGCTGCTGGTCCACTGCCTGTAAGCCAGGTAAAGAATGTAGGCCACACCCACGAGCTGGAGGGTCTGGGTGATAGCGAGGTTGCCCTTGATCAATTCCGAAAAGCCCACGGCAAAGATCAGGATCGAAATCAGGTACGACACGCTGGCGCCGATCTGCGCCGGGATCGAACTGCGCAAGCCGTCTTTCAAGCCCAGGCCCAACAACAGCAGGGTCATCGGGCCGGGGCTGAAGGTCATGGTGGCGCAAAACAGTAGAAAGTAGAGAAACGAAGAGAGCGTTAACGCGCTGGTCATGGGCCGACACCTGGGTTGGAAGAAACCACAGCGAAGGTACGCGCCAACCCGGCCAAGGCGGCCTCCACGGTCTGGCTGCACGTTTCGAACGCCACCAGGCCTTTCCACTGGGTGTCGACGATAGCCCGCACCACGTCGGCGAAGTCGCTGGCGTCTTGCACACCCGGGTTGTTGCTGAAGGAAATGCCCTTGATCAACGCGTGATACGTGCGCAGTACATGCGCGGCCAAGCCGTTGTCGACGGCGGCATGGCCGGCGTCGAGGAAGCAGTACACATTGCTGTGCGCCTGCAGGTGTTCGAACACCGAGGCAAATTGCGCCTCGTCGGTAAATATCCGGTAGTTGACGTAGTTGGACCGGCTTTCCAGGTAGATATCCGTGCCTTGAGCCTCGGCATACTGCGCCAGCGCCCGCACCGATTTGAGGTACTGCGCCAGGGCAATCGCCTTGGCCTCCTGCACCCGTTGCGGCCCGACGATGCAGCCGCCGTGGATGATCAGCGGCGCGCCCAAACGGCTGGCAATATCGATCTCTTTTTCCACGTACTCCACCGCCGCCGCGCGGAACGCCCCGACATCGCTGCTCAGCGGCGCCTTGAAGTTGCTGTGAAAGATCGGCTGAACGCCGCTTGCCGCAATCTTCGCCTGCAGGCTAGCGATACGCGCATCGGTCCAGTCCTCGGCCCTTTCGCCCAACAGGCTGCCGTCGATGTACCAGTGGGTAAAGCCACCGTCGATGGCGCTTTGCAGGCCTTTTTCAGCCGCCAGGTATTTCTGCTGCGCCATTGCGATGCAGAACGGCGCGCCGGGGTTGAGCAATTGCCTTGGCATGGAGTTATTCCTGTCGTCGATGGCCCGCAGTCTAGAGCCACCGCCTTGCGCAAGGCAGGTAAAGTAATGCCTAATCCCGCCTTACTTCACCGGTAAAATAACCGGCAAATACCAGGAAGGTTTATGTTCGTATCCGCCATCGCCTTTGTCCAAGGCACGCCCAAGGTCCAGCAGATTGTCGAGGCGTTCAGCCAGGCCATCGAGAGCGGTGAATGGGCGCCCGGCAGCAAGTTGCCTTCGGTGCGCGAGCTGACCCTGACCTTGGGCGTCAGCAAGTTCACCCTCAACGAAGCGCTGGACCGCCTGCGCGGGCGCAGCTTGCTGACCTCCAGCCAGGGCCGCGGTTACTTTGTGGCGATGGACAGCACCCGCCCCGCGTCTGTGAACTGGGTCGACCTGCTGCCCCAGGACCTGCTCAGCGTGCTGCGCCGCCCCTTGGTGACGGCCAGCGGCGAGTTGCGCCCCGGCAGCGGCCACTTGCCGGAGGACTGGCTGAACAACGAAGCCATTCGCCAAGCCATGCGCAGCGTGGTCCGCGCGCCGTCGCTGCGCCTTGCCGGGCTGGGTACGCCGGCCGGGCTATTGCCGTTGCGCCAGGCCTTGCAACAGAAGCTGCACGCCGATGGGCTGTCGGTGCCGGTGGAGCAAATCATCACCACGCCCAACACCGTGCAAGGCCTGGACATGCTTATGCGCCTGCTCGCACGCCCCGGCGACACGGTGCTGCTGGATGCGCCGTGCTACTTCAACTTCCACGCCAACCTGGCGCTGCACGGGGTCAAGGTGGTGACCCTCGAGCGTCGCCCCGACGGCTTTGACTTCGCCGCCCTCGAACAGCTGCTGGCCGAGCACCGCCCCAGCCTCTACCTGACCACCAGCGTGCTGCACAACCCCACCGGCCATTCCTTCAGCCCCAGCCAGGCGTTTCGCCTGCTGCAACTGACCCGGCAATACCACTGCCATATCATCGAGGACGACCTCTACGGCGACCTGCACCCCAACCCGCCGCCACGCCTGGCCGCCCTCGCCGGCCTGGACCAGGTCACTTACCTGTCGGGGTTCTCCAAAATCCTCAGCGCCAACACCCGCGTCAGCTACGTGGTGGCCGCGCCGCAACTGGCGGCTAACCTGACCAACATGAAGTTGATGAGCGGCGGCGTAACCTCGGAGCTGTTCGAGCAGCTCGTCTATCGCATGCTCAGCGAAGGCAGCTACGCCAAGCACCGCAAACGCGTGGTGCAGCGGCTGATGGAGGCCGGCGGGCGTGTCGAGCAATGGTTGAAACGCTGCGGTTGTGAGTTGCCGATGGCGTATGAAGGCGGGATGTTTATCTGGGCGCACCTGCCACCGGGCGTGAATGGCGAGCGGCTGGCCCAGGAGGCGTTAAAACGCAGCCTGGTATTGGCGCCGGGCGCGCTGTTCGGCTACGAGCCGGCGCACCTCAACTTGATGCGGTTCAATGTGGCCCACAGTGATGAGCCACGGGTGCAACGGGCGTTCGAGGCCTTGCTGGGCTGAGCGATCTCGCGCGCTGGCCTGTCAGCTTTTTTGCTTCGCTGTGTATCTCATTATCGCCAGATACACTGCAATACAAAGGGCACAAGGCAAAGCCTGCGGCGATGGCTAGACTGCGGCCCATAAGCATTTAACGAGGAACGCAGCATGGATCATGTCGACCACATCCTGATCGTCGATGACGACCGCGAGATCCGCGAGCTGGTGGGCAATTACCTGAAGAAAAACGGCATGCGCACCACCGTGGTCGCCGACGGCCGCCAGATGCGCAGCTTCCTCGACACCACGCCGGTTGACCTGATCGTGCTGGATATCATGATGCCCGGCGACGACGGTCTGCAGCTGTGCCGCGAGCTGCGAGTGGGCAAGCACAAAGCCACGCCGGTGCTGATGCTCACCGCGCGCAACGATGAAACCGACCGCATCATCGGCCTGGAAATGGGCGCCGACGATTACCTGGTCAAACCCTTCGCCGCCCGCGAACTGCTGGCGCGCATCAACGCCGTGCTGCGTCGCACGCGCATGCTGCCGCCGAATCTGGTGGTGAGTGAAACCGGGCGGCTGATCCGTTTTGGCCGCTGGCGCCTGGACACCACCGCCCGCCATCTGCTCGACGAAGACGACACGCTGGTCGCCCTGAGCGGCGCCGAATACCGCCTGCTGCGGGTGTTCCTCGACCACCCGCAACGCGTGCTCAACCGCGACCAATTGCTCAACCTGACACAGGGCCGTGACGCGGACCTGTTCGACCGCTCCATCGACCTGCTGGTCAGTCGCTTGCGCCAACGCCTGCTGGATGACGCCCGCGAACCGGCCTATATCAAGACCGTGCGCAGCGAGGGTTATGTGTTCTCCCTCGCTGTGGAAATCCTCGGGGCCGAGCAATGAAGTGGCGCGTGGGCTGGCCACGCACGCTGGCATCGCAGTTGTCGCTGATCTTTCTGATCAGCCTGGTGTGCGCCCATGGGCTGTCGTTCTGCGCGCAGTTTTACGAGCGTTATATCAGCGCGCGCACCGCGATGCTCGGCAACCTGGAGAACGATGTATCCACCTCGGTGGCAATCCTCGACCGCCTGCCCGCCAACGAGCGCGCCAGTTGGCTGCCGCGTATCGACCGCCAGAACTATCACTATTTGCTGAGTGCCGGTGAGACCGGCGAGCCGATGAACAGTGATGACGTGCCAATGGCCGCCACCTCGATTGCGGACGCGCTGGGCGAGCAGTACGCGCTGACGTTTCGCGACATTCCCGGCCTGCAGAAACACTTCCAGGCGCACCTGACCCTGGCCGACGGCAGCCCGATCACCATCGACGTGCGCCCCGCCGCCCTGCCTGTGGCGTATTGGTTGCCGGTGGTACTGATCCTGCAATTGGCGCTGTTGCTCGGCTGCACCTGGCTGGCGGTGCGCCTGGCGATCCGCCCGTTGACGCGGCTCGCGCGAGCGGTGGAAACCCTCGACCCCAACGCCCCCCCCACGCCGCTGGACGAACACGGCCCGACCGAAGTCGCGCATGCGGCGGCGGCGTTCAATCAAATGCAACAGCGCATCGCCGAATACCTCAAGGAGCGCATGCAGATCCTCGCGGCGATTTCCCACGACCTGCAAACGCCGATTACGCGCATGAAGCTGCGCGCCGAGTTCATGGAAGACTGCGCCGAGCGCGACAAACTCTGGAGCGACCTGGGTGAAATGGAACACCTGGTGCGCGAAGGCGTGGCCTATGCGCGCAGCGTGCACGGCGCCACCGAAGCCAGTCATCGCATCAACCTCGATGCCTTTCTCGACAGCCTGGTGTTTGACTACCAGGACATGCACAAGCAGGTCAGCCTCAGCGGCAAAAGCTCGGTGGTGCTCGACACCCGCCCCCACGCGTTGCGCCGGGTGCTGGTGAACCTGGTCGACAATGCGCTGAAGTTCGCCGGCAGCGCGCAGCTGGAAGTCGGCTCGACCGCAGCCGGGCAGCTGTCGATCAAGGTGCTCGACCGTGGGCCGGGAATTGCCGAGGACGAACTGGTGCAGGTCCTGCAGCCGTTTTATCGGGTGGAAAGCTCACGCAATCGCGGCACCGGTGGCACCGGCCTGGGCTTGGCGATTGCGCAGCAGTTGGCGGTGGCCATCGGTGGTTCACTGACCTTGAGCAACCGCGCGGGTGGCGGGCTGTGCGCGGAGATTCGGCTGAGTTTCTAGCGGCTTCGCTTAATGCACCTTATTTATAAAACCCTATTTAAATAATTCTGCATTTTAATACTTAGGTTAGAACCAACAGGCCTTTTACAGACCCGGCCACTGCCCTTACTTTTGACGCGAGTGACCGACCCCACGCCCGGAGGAGGTGTTGATCCCGTACTGAACAAGGACAGACCATGAGCATTGAATTTATCGGCTATATCGGCGGCCACCACGCATCCGAGATCCACCCGCGCAGCGGCCCGACCCTGCAACCGGACTACGTCGAAACCGTGGCCCGCGCCCACGAAGAGGCCGGCTTCGACCGCGCCCTGGTGGCTTTCCACTCCAACAGCCCGGACAGCACGCTGATCGCCGCGCATGCCGCCAGCGTGACTAAAAAACTGCAGTTCCTGATCGCCCACCGCCCAGGCTTTGCCCAGCCCACGCTGGCTGCACGCCAGTTCAACACCCTGGACGTGTTCAACGGCGGGCGCACGGCCGTGCACATCATCACCGGCGGCGACGACCGCGAACTGCGCGCCGATGGCAGCCATATCGGCAAGGACGAACGCTATGCGCGCACCGACGAGTACCTCAGCGTGGTGCGCCAGGAATGGACCAGCGAAAAACCCTTCGACTTCAAGGGCACGTACTACCAGGTAGAAGGCGCGCACTCGACGGTGAAGTCGCCGCAACAGCCGCATATTCCGTTGTACTTTGGCGGTTCATCAGCGGCGGCGATTGCGGTAGCGGGCAAGCATGCCGACGTGTATGCGCTGTGGGGCGAAACCTACGAGCAAGTGCGCGAAATAGTGACCCAGGTGCGTGCGGAGGCGGCCAAGCATGGGCGTACGATTCGCTTCAGTTTGTCGCTGCGGCCGATCCTGGCCGAGACCGAAGAACTGGCCTGGGCGCGTGCCGAGACGATCTTGCAGCAGGCCACGGCGCTGGCTGAGAAGAATGGGTTTGTGCGGCGTGAACCACCGAACGAGGGCTCGCGCCGGTTGTTGGCGGCGGCGGCACAGGGCTCGCGGTTGGATAAGCGGTTGTGGACGGGGATTGCGGGGTTGCTCGGTGCGCAAGGCAATTCCACCTCGTTGGTGGGCACTGCTGAGCAAGTCGCCGAGGCGTTGCTGGATTACTACGATTTGGGGATTACCACTTTTCTGATTCGTGGGTTTGATCCGCTGAATGATGCGATTGATTATGGCAAGCGGTTGATTCCGCTGACGCGGCAGTTGGTGGCGGAGCGTGAGCAGGCGAAACAGGTGGCTTGAGTGCGCCACGCAGCCCATGGGTACATATCCGTTTTTGTGGTTGTGGCTGATATGGGTTCCGCCCTTACGGCGGGTCACTTTTGGAAAAGAGCCCCAAAAGTAACCAAAAGGGCTCTTGCCCCACCACTCGGCACCTCGCTCACGCTCGGTGTGCCCTCACTCCGGCTTGAATCCGTGGGCCGCCGCAATGGGCCATCC
>NZ_JACAPL010000022.1:0-606 GCF_013385735.1 Pseudomonas sp. D2002
GGTGAGATTACCTACACCGCAACACTGACGAACAAAGCTCAAACCGATGTCACTATTACGTTGAGCAACGGCCAAACCATCACCATTAAAGCCGGCGAAACCGTCGGCTCGACGGTTTTCCAGACGCCAGCGAACGACGTCTACAACAACGGTTCCACCGTCAGCACCACCATCGCCAAGACCGAAGGCGGTAACTTCGAGAACCTGGTAACCGATCCGAAAGCGGCTGAAACAGCCATCACCGACTCGATCGACAACACCACGGTTTCTCTGACTGCCGATAAGGCGTCTGTGGTTGAAGGCGGTGAGATTACCTACACCGCGACCCTGACGAACAAAGCTCAGACTGACGTAACCGTTACGCTGTCGAACGGCCAGACCATCACCATCAAAGCTGGTGAAACCGTAGGTTCGACGGTGTTCCAGACGCCGGCTAACGATGTTTACAACAACGGTTCCACCGTCAGCACCACCATCGCCAAAACCGAAGGCGGTAACTTCGAGAACCTGGTCACTGATCCGAAAGCAGCCGAAACGACCATCACCGATTCGATCGACAACACCACGGTTTCCCTCTCCGCCGACAAAGCGTCGGTGGTTGAAGGT
>NZ_JACAPL010000023.1:0-244465 GCF_013385735.1 Pseudomonas sp. D2002
GCGGCTAACCCGGCGTCCTGCCGGGTTACCCACGGATTCAAGCCTGCGTTCGGCCAGCGTGGTTTAACGGGGCGCCTGAGATCAAAATCAAAAGCCAGATCAAAAGCCAATCTGCCTTTCTGTGGGAGCTGGCTTGCCTGCGATGGCGGCCTGCCAGCCAACCCCTATTCATCTGATGCACCACGTCCTAAATGTGGGAGCGGGCTTGCTCGCGAATGCGGTGTGTCAGTTACAAATGAGCTGACTGAACCACCGCATTCGCGAGCAAGCCCGCTCCCACATTTGACAGTGTTCGCCTCAAATTCTTGGCCGGCCGACAAAGGTGCCTTCCCATGTATCAACTGATCCTCGGCGGTGCTCGTTCCGGCAAGAGCCGGCTCGCCGAAAGGCTCGCCAGTGAGAGCGGCCTGGATGTCATCTACATTGCCACCAGCCAACCGCTGGACGGCGAGATGAACGAGCGCGTCGCGCTGCATCGTCAGCGCCGTCCCGGGCACTGGGGGCTGGTCGAAGAGCCGGTCGAGCTCGCGCGCGTGTTGCGCGAAAACGCATCCGCCGAGCGCTGCTTGCTGGTGGATTGCCTGACGCTGTGGCTGACCAATCTGCTGATGCTCGAAGACCCGGCGCGCCTGGCGTTTGAGCGTGATCAACTGTTGGAAACCCTGGCTTCGTTGCCAGGGGAAATCATGTTTGTCAGCAACGAGACCGGTCTGGGTGTCGTGCCGCTGGGCGAATTGACTCGCCGCTATGTGGATGAAGCCGGTTGGCTGCATCAAGCCTTGGCCGAGCGGTGTCAGCGCGTTGTCCTGACCGTCGCCGGCCTGCCCCTGACTTTGAAAGGTACTGCGTTATGACTGACACCTGGTGGCTCAACCCCTGTAAAGCCGTGGATGCTTCGGCACATGCACAAGCACTGGCTCGCCAGCAGCAACTGACCAAACCGGCCGGCTCCCTCGGCCAGTTGGAGGCCGTGGCGGTGCAGCTGGCCGGGCTGCAAGGCCAGGTCAAGCCGCTGGTGGATCACGTATGGATCGCCATTTTCGCCGGTGACCACGGCGTGGTCGCAGAAGGCGTGTCGGCATTTCCCCAGGAAGTGACCGGGCAGATGCTGCACAACTTTGTCAGCGGTGGCGCGGCGATCAGTGTGTTGGCGCGGCAGTTGAATGCGCAGCTGGAAGTCGTCGACCTTGGCACGGTCACGCCGTCGCTGAATCTGCCCGGTGTGCGTCACCTGAACATCGGCGCGGGCACGGCCAACTTCGTCAACGGCCCGGCCATGACTGAGGCCCAGGGGCGCCTGGCCCTGCAAGCCGGTCGCGACAGCGCACGCCGTGCACTGGATAACGGCGCACAGCTGTTTATCGGTGGCGAGATGGGCATCGGCAACACCACCGCCGCCAGCGCCTTGGCGTGCGCGTTGCTCGATTGCGCGGTGAGTGACCTGACCGGCCCGGGCACCGGTTTGAATGCCCAGGGCGTCAGCCACAAAGTGGCCGTCATCGAACGCGCGCTGGCGCTGCATGCCGGGCAACGGGGTGACGCACTGCACACGCTGTTCAACCTCGGCGGTTTTGAAATTGCCGCGCTGGTGGGGGCGTATCTGGCCTGCGCCCAGGAAGGCATCGTGGTGCTGGTGGACGGGTTTATCTGCACGGTCGCCGCCTTGGTTGCCACGCGCCTGAACCCGGCATGCCGTGAGTGGCTGGTGTTTGGTCATCGTGGCGCCGAGCCAGGCCATCGTCATGTGCTGCAAAGCCTTGACGCGCAACCGTTGCTGGAGCTGGGTCTGCGCCTGGGTGAAGGCAGCGGCGCGGCGCTGGCCGTGCCGATGTTGCGCCTGGCGTGTGCGCTGCACGGGCAGATGGCGACGTTCGCCGAAGCGGCCGTGGCAGATCGCCCGGCATGATCTTGCACCTGGACCTGCTGCGCCACGGCGAAACCGAGCTGGGCGGTGGCCTGCGCGGCAGCCTCGACGATGCGTTGACGGCCAAGGGCTGGGCGCAGATGCGCGCCGCCGTGCTGGAACAGGGGCCGTGGGACCGGTTGATCAGTTCGCCGCTGCAACGCTGCGCGCTGTTTGCCCATGAGCTGGGCGCGCGGCTGAATCTGCCGGTGAGCTTGGAGAAGGATCTGCAGGAGCTGCACTTCGGTGCCTGGGAAGGGCAGAGCGCCGCAGCGCTGATGGAGACCGACGCTGAAGGGCTGGGCCGGTTCTGGGCCGATCCGTACGCTTTTACGCCGCCTGAGGGCGAGCGCGTCAGCGACTTTTCCGAGCGTGTTCTCGGCGCCGTCTCACGTCTGCATCAGGCCTATGCCGGTGAGCGTGTGTTGTTGATCAGCCACGGTGGCGTAATGCGCCTGCTGCTGGCGCAGGCGCGTGGCTTGCCTCGGGCGCAACTGCTGAATGTCGAAGTCGGCCACGGCGGGCTGTTCAGCCTGCAGGTGACAGCCGACGGCGCGTTAAAGGAAGGAATCTGACAATGTTGCCGTTCTGGATCGCCCTGCAATTTCTCAGCAGCCTGCCGATTCGTCTGCCGGGCATGCCGCAGCCTCAGGAGTTGGGGCGTTCACTGCTGTTTTATCCGCTGGTGGGGTTGTTGTTCGGGTTGCTGTTGTGGGCGCTGAATACAGCACTGATGGGCGCGCCGTTGTTGCTGCACGCCGCGCTGTTGCTGACGGCCTGGGTGCTGCTCAGTGGCGGTCTGCACCTGGACGGCCTGGCGGACAGCGCCGATGCCTGGCTCGGCGGCTTTGGCGACCGCGAGCGCACGTTGACCATCATGAAAGACCCGCGCAGCGGGCCGATTGCCGTGGTCACCCTGGGCTTGGTGTTGCTGCTCAAGTTCACCGCGCTGGTGGCCTTGATCGAACAGCACAACGGTGCGGCGCTGATTCTGGCGCCGCTGATCGGGCGGGCTTCGATGCTGGCGCTGTTCCTCACCACAGGCTATGTGCGTGCAGGCGGATTGGGGCAGGCATTGGCGGATCATCTGCCGAGGGTTGTCGGCCAGCAAGTGCTGATCCTCAGCGGCCTGGCCTGCATCCTGATCGGCGGTTTCAGCGGCGGGGTTGCCGTTTTGCTCGCGGCCCTGTGCTTTATCGGGCTGCGCCAGTTGATGGTCAATCGGCTTGGCGGCACCACCGGCGACACTGCAGGAGCCCTGCTGGAGCTGCTGGAAGTCGCGGTGTTGATCGGCTTGGCGCTGTAACACTTTCTTGCATTTCCATAATCGCGGGTATATACACGTTCCATGCTTGCCTCTCAATGTTTATGCACCAACCTGCGACGTGCCGCCCGTGGCGTCAGCAGGCATTACGACGGCGCTCTCGACGGCTTCGGGATCAACGTCGCCCAGTATTCTTTGCTGTGTAACCTGCAGCGCCTCGACCAACCGAGCATTTCCAGCCTGGCCGAAGCCATGGGCCTGGATCGCAGCACGTTAGGGCGTAACCTGCGGGTGCTGGAAGGCGAAGGCCTGGTGCAGTTGGTTGAGGGTGACGACCTGCGCAACCGCCTGGTGCTGTTGACGGCGGCCGGCGAAGAACGCCTGGCTGCCGCCTTGCCGGCGTGGGAAGCGGCGCAGCAGAAATTAATTGACCGGTTAGGCGCCGAAAAGCGCGAAACCCTGTTGGCCTTGCTGGACGAACTCGCCTAAAAGCGGGTTTGTTCGACTACAAGCGGGTATATACCCGCGAGCGGAGAATAAGAAATGACCTCGATGTGGCGCACCAGTGGCTGGGTTCTTGTGGGGAGTGCGCTGATCCTGGCGTTGTCGTTGGGCGTGCGGCACGGCTTCGGCTTGTTCCTGGCGCCGATGAGCATTGAGTTCGGCTGGGGCCGTGAGACCTTTGCCTTCGCCATCGCCCTGCAAAACCTGATCTGGGGCCTGGCACAGCCGTTTACCGGCGCCCTGGCCGACCGTTTCGGCGCCACCAAGGCGGTATTTGTCGGCGGGGTACTTTACGCCGTGGGCCTGGTGTTGATGGGCATGTCCGACTCGGCGTGGTCGTTGTCGCTTAGCGCAGGGTTACTGATTGGCATCGGCCTGTCGGGCACGTCGTTTTCGGTGATTCTCGGTGTTGTCGGCCGCGCCGTGCCGCCGGAAAAGCGCAGCATGGCCATGGGCATCGCCAGTGCCGCCGGTTCTTTCGGCCAATTCGCCATGGTGCCGGGCACCTTGGGCCTGATCGGCTGGTTGGGCTGGTCGGCCGCCTTGCTCGCACTGGGTTTGATGGTGGCGCTGATTCTGCCGCTGGTGGCGATGCTCAAGGACAAACCGCTGCCCGTGATGGTTGGCCAGCAAACGCTGCGTGAAGCGCTGAAAGAGGCCTGCTCCCATTCCGGGTTCTGGTTGCTGGCGTTCGGCTTTTTCGTCTGCGGGTTCCAGGTGGTGTTTATTGGTGTGCACCTGCCGGCGTATCTGGTCGACCAACATCTGCCGGCCACGGTGGGCACCACGGTGCTGGCGTTGATCGGCCTGTTTAATGTGTTTGGTACGTACACGGCAGGTTGGCTCGGCGGGCGTATGTCCAAGCCGCGTTTGCTCACCGGCTTGTACCTGCTGCGCGCGGTGGTGATCGTGCTGTTCCTGTGGGCGCCGGTGACCGAAGTCACGGCCTACCTGTTTGGCATGGCCATGGGCTTTTTGTGGCTGTCCACCGTGCCGCTGACCAACGGCACCGTCGCGACTTTGTTTGGCGTGCGCAACCTGTCGATGCTCGGTGGGATTGTGTTCCTGTTCCACCAGCTCGGTTCGTTCCTCGGCGGCTGGTTGGGTGGGGTGGTCTATGATCGAACCGGTAACTACGATTTGATCTGGCAGGTGGCTATCCTGCTGAGCCTGCTCGCTGCCGCGCTGAATTGGCCGGTGCGCGAGAGGCCGGTGGCGCGTTTGCAGACGCAAATGGAGGCGGCATGAGTGTGACGGTGCGCTGGCTGGCCCTTTCGGCGGGCGTGGTTTTGTTGCTGCTGGCCTGGTGGGGCTGGCAGCACGGCGGGCTGGCGTTGATGCAACTGGGTATGTCGATCTGTTAAGTTCTGTGTCTGAACTGACTCAAGGACCTCCAAGATGCTGATGCGCTGGCTTGCTGTACCCGTCCTGATGGCTGTTGGCAGCGTGGCCATGGCCGCCAATTGCCCGCCGTTGCTGGAGGGCCAATTGCCCAAGTTGCGGGCCAAGGAATCCATCGATTTGTGTCAGCGCTTTGCTGGCAAGCCCCTGGTGATCGTCAATACCGCCAGCTTTTGTGGCTTTGCACCGCAGTTCAAAGGCCTCGAAGCCTTGTACCAGCGCTACAAGGGCGAAGGGCTGGAAGTGATCGGCGTGCCGTCCGATGACTTCAAGCAGGAAGCCAAGACCGGTGAAGAGACTGCCAAGGTCTGTTACGTGAATTACGGCGTGACCTTTACGATGACCGAGCCGCAGACGGTCAAGGGGCCGGATGCGGTCCATCTGTTCAAGGCTCTGGCGCAGCAGAGCAACGCGCCGAAGTGGAATTTCTACAAGTACGTGGTCGACCGCCAGGGCAAGGTGATTGCTGATTTCTCCAGCCTCACCAAACCGGACAGTCCGGACCTGATCAAGGCGGTGGAACAGGCGATTGCGTCCAAACCCTGATTAGCGCCGACTAAAAAGCCCCGCCTCCTTTGCAGGAGAGCGGGGCTTTTTTATGCAGCGTCAGATCAGAACTTGTACGTTACGCCCAGGCCAAAACCGTTGGCGCTGTTTTCGTACTTGGCGTTGTAGGACTGGCCCAGTGCGTTGGCGCGCGCAACCTTGACCGGTTCTTCCTTGAGGTAGGAGTAAGCCAGGTCAACGGTCATGTTCGGCATTACGTCGTAGCCCAGGCCGAGACTGAAGATAGTCCGGTCACCGGTAGGGATACGTGGCGAACGATCGGTGTTGTTGGTCGGCGACTGGTCGAAGGTCAGGCCGGTACGCAACACCACTTGCTTGGTGACGCGGTACGACGTCCCGAGGGCATATGCCCAGGTATCGTGCCAGTTCTGATCTTCTTTGATGGTGCCGACAATTTGCGGAGCCAAAAGACCGCTACCGGCTGCGGCCGATACACCTTCGTTGTTGACGGTGATGTCTTTCAGGCGGCTCCAACGAGTCCAGGTGGCACCTGCGTAGAGTTTCCAGGCGTCGCTCATGTCTTGAGTAACGGACAGGTCCCAGGTTTCAGGGGTGTCGATTTTCAAGGAAGCGTCGTAGCGGCCATTGTTAAACAGCCCGGCCGGTACGTTGGTGCCCTTGCTCACTTCGGTGTGGCCTTCGAGCTTGTATTTCACCTTCGAGTGGTAGGTCAGGCCCACGCGGGTGGTATCAGTGGCTTGAACCAACAGGCCGGCGTTGAAGCCGACGGCGGTGTCATCACCCTTGATCTTGATGTTGTTGGAGCCTGTGCCCGGGACTGGCAAGTTGATGTCGGACTCAAGCGTGCCCGAGATACGGTTGATGGTCGGACCAAAACCGATGGAAACCCGGTCATTGAAGGCATAGCTGACAGTCGGCTGGAAAGTGATGACTTTCACTTCGCTCTTACTGCCAAAGGCTTTGCCCTGGAAGCCATTTTCGTAGTCGGTCACCAAGCCAAACGGAGCATAAACGCCGAAACCGACAGCCCATTGCTCGTTGAGTTTATTGGTGTAGAAGCCGAAAGGCACAGCGGTGAAAGGCACCATATCGCCTTTGTTCGAACCGCTGGAGCGGCCGCTGACATCCTTGATATTGGTCGAGGCATCGATCGCTGCAACACCGCCGGTGATTTGCTGGCCTTCGAGGCGAGCCATACCGGCAGGGTTACCGTAGACAGTGCTGGCGTTTTCGGCAGAAGAAGAACGGCCTGCGAAACCCGTACCCATGCCTGCAACGTCTTGTTCGTTCAAGGCGAAGCCGCTTGCAAACAGTTGGGAGGAGGCCATGGTAACGGCGAGGCTAAGTGTGGTCTTGAGCATTACTTTTTTCATTATTAGAACTCCGTGGTGATCACCGCTGCGGAAAGTAACAATAAATTTAAGTTAGCGCTATAGGGCGTAATGCAGGAGATAGAGCTGTTTTGTAGGACAATCCGACCAGATTCGCGGTTTTTTGCCGAATCTTGCAAAACGCCTGATCAACAAGTGACCTGATTCATGGGTGAAACACAGGTTTGCCACGCTTGGGTGAAGTCCCGGAGCCGACCTTGAGGGTGAAATATTTCTTTCCAGATACGCGCCATGGCCAGCACATCACCCGCTGGCGGCAGGGCAGGGCGGTGTTGTTCTACCAGTAGCCAAGCGATGGCGGTGGCGTAACGCAGGTTGACGGTCAGTTCCAGCTGCGGCGCGCTGAGGAATGCATGCTGGCTGGCCAAGCCACGTACCAGGCTGGCACGTTCGGGGTCTGGTGCGAGGTAGTCGTCCCACAGGGCGCGGTGACGAGGTTCGGTGATGCTGTACAGGCCATGGCCGCGCCGGTCATGCAGGGCCGAGCCGAGTTCCGACTGGCTGGCGGCAATGCCCAGCAGCAGGGCTTCGGCTGTCGGGTTATGGCGGCCGAGGTATATCAACGTCGGCCTGATCACATAACGACACAATTCACTGGCGGCGATACCCATACAAGCCTCGATCCATGAAAGTGGTCGACGATGCCTGAGAGGGGGCTTGGCAGCGGTGAATCGGAGCTCAGGCTCGTCGTAAGCGGATCATGCCGCTTGAGTTGAAGTGTAGTGTCATATTTACGATGTAAAGGATTGTTTTTAAAACATCTTCTTCATTTAGTTATAACGTTTATATCGTTTTGAACTTAATTCATCGCCTGTGCTTAAACGCCAGGCAATAAAAAACCCTGCGTTTTAAGCAGGGTTTTTTGTGTTTCAGCGACTCGGGTCGATCAGGCAATCAATGCCTGACGGGTACGCTCGATCACGGCCTGCAGCGGCTCTGCGCTGGAGTATTGATCGGGGTACAGGCGTTCGCTGTGACGCGCGATGCCGTGTTCGTTGACCAGGGTGAAGCTGAAGCAGCCTTTGCGAGCGGCCATGATCAGGCAGTTCATTGGTGCAAAAGCGTTGGTGAGGGTGCGAATGGCATCCTGAGTGTGGATTTGAGTGGACATATTATTGGTGTTCCTACAAATGACACGGATAAGAACCGTGCAACGTTAAAACGTTCCAGTAACGTTGATCACCATTGATCAAACGAAGAACCCGACTGGAACAAAGCAGCCAGTTTGAAGCGCTAATAAGTTAGGCGCGCTTGGGCTGGCAGGTAGGTACTTAGGAGGGCAGGCAACACGACAAGGGCAAAGGTTCTGGGCCCGGGGTGAAGATCCTGATCAATTTGCAGGTTGGTTCGGTCAGAGTATTTAAACTTCGCGACACCCTTTGCTTGTTCAAAGGCAGTGTCGTCACAAGGAATACCTGGAAACCATCGAGGTGGTCGATCCCGTGTTGTTCAGGGGAGTTGTTCGACCAGAATTGACTTTCAGCTTGGTACTAACGCCGCGGATAGTAACGGATTGAAACACGGAAGGGAAGTGTGCTAACCAAAAAACCTCAATCAGGCGCCCAGCAACCCGCGATAGACCAGCACGGTAACCGCCGCCGCCAGTGAGCAACCCAGCCCGTAGGCCGCCAGGGTCAGGCGCAAGGAGCGGCCAGTCTCGATCACATTGATCACGTCGCGCATGTCATTGATCCGACCTTCACCCAGTTCGATGCACAGGCTCACGGCGGTAAACGCTGCCGACAGCAGGATGGCGATGGCAAACAATGCACCGTCGGGCGAGGGCAGCGCTGCATTGATACCCAGCGAGGTTGCGCAGATAGCCAGCAGCAACACGGCGAATACGAGGATTCCTTTCATCGAGCCTTTCGAGGTTGCGTGGAGGTAAGGCAGTGTGGCGAGCCGGGGCAGATTTGAAAAGTCCCCGGCTTGGACCTCCGGTAACATTTTTCAGACGTGTAGGCGCAAAAAATCTCGGCGATATAACCAGCGGATGGTTACTTGTGCACATTAGTTGCGAGGTGTGTAACCACTCTGATCCTGACGTGGAAGCAGCGCCATTTGCCTGTAATGAAAATTTAAGTCAATGAAAAATATCGCTTTTTTTTATTGGTGAAAAAATCGTCAGTTTGACTGCGGCCCCCGTTCCATGGGCCTTTGCGCGAGTTAAAGGCGGGTTGTCCACTGAGTTATCCACAGCTTCTGTGGATTGTGCCAAGCGCTTGCTCTAGAACGGGCGTGCAGGGATTTTTCAGCTTTACCTGTAGGAAAAAAAGAGTAGAGTGGCGCGCCTTCCGTTCTGTCCCGCAGTGCTTTATGAAGTTTCGCTCAGTATCACCTTCTGTTACCGACACCCCTCAGACTGTTACCGTACCCAAGCGTTTTTCCTTGAAAGTTGCCTTGTGGCTGCTCGACAGCCCGCGCCTGGGGCACAGCACCAACGTCAAGCACTTCGCCGGGCGCTTGCTCAAGCAGCCCGCCCGTGAAGGTGTAGTGGCTGCGCAGAGCCGCCTGGGCCAATTAATGTGCCGTGAGTGCGGCAATGCCCGCGACCGTCGCATCGGCCATGACCTGCTGCGCCTGGCCGCGCGCGCCGGCGACCGCCGCGCCCAACGCGAACTGGGCCAGGTCGAAGACTGAGCTGTCCTCCAGCCCTGTGCTTGGTTAACCTTGGTCTTTTTCGGTGATGGCAGAAATGGCGATGGCTTTTGACTGGACCAGTATTGCCTTGGGCGTCGCTGGCGCTGCAGTGCCTTTATTGGCCGTGTGCTGGCAGATTCAACGGCGGCTGAGCGCGCGCATGACCGGCTGGGAACTGCTCGAAGAGCGCCTGGCCACCGCGCAGCTGGCCCAGGAAGGGCTGGCCGCGCAACTGGATGCCAGCCGCGACGAGATCAGCGACCTCAGCCAGGCCAACGCCGCCAAACAAGCTGACTTGGCGGCCGTGCGCCGTGAAGTCGAACTGCTGCAGATCGACCGCGATAACGCCCGCGACGCCGCCCATGCCTGGAACCTCGACCGCAGCGCCAAGGACACCGAGCTTCGCCGTCTCGACGCGCTATCAGCCGCGCTGCGTGCCGAACTGCGCGAACAACAGGAAAGCCATCAACAACGCCTTGCCGACCTGCAAGGCTCGCGGGACGAGCTGCGCGCGCAGTTCGCCGAGCTGGCAGGGAAGATCTTCGACGAACGTGAACAGCGCTTTGCCGAAACCAGCCAGGAACGCCTCGGCCAGTTGCTCGACCCACTCAAGGAACGTATCCAGTCCTTCGAAAAGCGCGTGGAAGAAAGCTACCAGAATGAAGCGCGCGAGCGTTTCTCTCTGGCCAAGGAGCTTGAACGCCTGCAGCAACTGAACCTGCGTCTGTCGGACGAAGCCACCAACCTCACCCGCGCGCTCAAGGGCCAGAAAACCCAGGGTAACTGGGGCGAGTTGATCCTTGAACGTGTACTGGAACATGCCGGGCTGGAGAAGGGCCGCGAGTACCAGACTCAAGTCAGCCTCAAAGGCCCGGACGGCGAGCGCTTCCAGCCGGACGTGCTGATCATGTTGCCCGGCGACAAACAGGTGGTGGTCGACTCCAAGGTCAGCCTGACGGCCTATCAGCAGTACGTGGCGGCAGACGATGACGTGATTGGCCAGGCTGCCCTGAAGCAGCACGTGCTGTCCTTGCGTAATCATGTCAAAGGTCTGGCCGGTAAGGATTACAAGCGCCTGGAAGGCCTGCACAGCCTGGATTTCGTGTTGCTGTTCGTGCCGATAGAAGCCGCATTTTCCGCCGCGTTGCAGGCCGAACCGAACCTGTTCCAGGAGGCGTTCGACCGCCATATCGTCATCGTCAGCCCCACGACTTTGCTGGCCACCCTGCGGGTTATCGACAGCCTGTGGAAGCAGGAACGCCAGAGCCAGAACGCGCGGGAAATTGCCGAGCGTGCCGGCTGGCTCTATGACAAGTTCGTGCTGTTTATCCAGGACCTGGATGAGGTGGGCAACCGCCTGCAGCAGTTGGATAAGGCTTACAGTGCGGCGCGAAACAAGCTGACGGATGGGCGCGGAAACCTGGTCAGCCGTACCGAGCAGTTAAGGTTGCTGGGCGCGCGTGCGAGTAAAAGCCTGCCGGCGGATTTGCTCGAGCGGGCGATGACCGATTCGGATGGCGTGGCGCATCTACCTGAATAAACGCAGTCCGAAATGTGGGAGCGGGCTTGCTCGCGAATGCGCAGTGTCAGGCGACGTATTTAGTGGCTGACACACCGCTTTCGCGAGCAAGCCCGCTCCCACATTTTTAACCGAGTTCAGCCGAATTACAGTGGCAAATGCCGACTCAACAACGCCCGCAACGCCGCTGGCTTCACCGGCTTGGCCAAATAATCCAACCCTGCCGCATGCACCTCGGCCACCATCTCCGGGCGCCCGTCGGCGCTGATCACCACGCCGGGAATCGGCTCCGCCAATTGCGCGCGCAGCCAGCCCATCAACTCGGTGCCGGTTTCGCCATGGTCCAGGTGGTAATCCACCAGCGCCAGTTGCGGGCGCACGCCCTCGGCCAACAGTGCCGCGCATTGCGCCTGGTCGGTGGCGGTCCATACTTCGCAACCCCAGCGGGTGAGCAGGCTGCGCATGCCGATCAGGATGCTTTCTTCATTGTCCACGCACAGCACCTGCGCCCCGCTCAACGCCAGCCCGTTATCTGGCGTCGGCTTGGCTTTCGGGCTGGCCTGGTTACGCGCCAAAGGCACGCGCACGCTGAACACGCTGCCTTTGCCCGGCCACGAACGCACGCTCAGGCGGTGGCCGAGTACCCGGCACAAGCCGTCGGCGATCGCCAGACCCAGGCCCAGGCCTTTTTCGGCGCGGGTCTGGTGGCTGTCGAGGCGCTTGAACTCTTCGAAGATCACCTGCTGTTTATCCAGCGGGATGCCCGGGCCACGGTCCCAGACTTCCAGGCACAGTTCACCCTTGCGCCGGCGTACGCCAAGCAGCACTGGGCCGTCGGCATAGCGGAAGGCGTTGGTGAGAAAATTCTGCAGGATGCGCCGCAGCAACTTGATGTCACTGTCTACCCGCAAGCGGCTACCACGCAGGCGGAAACGCAGCCCTTGCTCGTGGGCCAGGGCCTTGAATTCGGCGCCCAGGGTGTCGAACAGTTCGTTGAGCACAAAGGGTTGGCGCTGCGGGTTGATCTTGCCGTTTTCCAGGCGCGAGATATCCAACAGGTCGCTGATCAGGTCTTCAGCGGAGCGCAGCGAGCTGTCCAGATGCTGCACCAACTGCCGGGCTTCGCTGGACAGGCCGTCGTTCTGGTGGGAGAGGGCGGCTGAGAACAGGCGCGCCGCGTTCAGCGGTTGCATCAGGTCATGGCTTACCGCAGCCAGAAAGCGCGTCTTCGACTGGCTGGCGGACTCGGCCACGCCTTTGGCGTCGGTGAGCGCCACATTCAGTTGCGACAGTTCATGAGTGCGCTCGGTCACCCGTTGTTCCAGGCCCTCGTTGGCCTCAGTCAGCGCTTGCTCGGCTTCACGGAAGGCGGTGATGTCGGTGAAGCTCATGACAAACCCGCCACCGGGCATCGGGTTGCCGATCAGCTCGATCACGCGGCCATTCGGAAACAGCCGTTCGGAGGTGTGCGCGCGGCCCTGACGCATCCAATGCAGGCGTCGCGCCACGTGCACTTCGGCCTCACCCGGCCCGCACAGCCCGCGCTCGGCGTTGTAGCGAATAATGTCGGCAATCGGCCGGCCCACGCTGATCAAGCCATCGGGGTAGTTGAACAGCTCCAGGTAACGCCGGTTCCAGGCCACCAGCTTCAGCGACTGGTCGACCACGCTGATGCCCTGGGTGATGTTTTCAATTGCGCCTTGCAGCAACGCGCGGTTGAACTGCAGCACTTCAGAGGCTTCGTCGGCGATGCGTACGACGTCCTCCAGCTGCATTTCCCGCCCTTCAATCGCCGCTTTTACCACGGCACGCGTCGACGAAGCGCCGAGCACGCCGGCCAACAGGCGTTCGGTGTGGGCGATCCAATCGTTATCGGCATTCTGGTTGGGGTTAAAGCCTTTGCCTTGGCGATAGGCAAAGCGGATAAAGCTCTGCTGGGCACGTTCTTCGCCGACAAAACGCGCCGCCAGGCTGAGCAGGTCGCTGATCTGTACTGACAACATCGAGCGCGCGCTGGCGCGTTGGCTGATTTCCTGGCCAATAAAGCGTCCGGCCTGCCAGTGCTCGGACACCCGTGTGCGCGACAGCATCGAGACCCACACGAACAGCGTGAAGTTACCCGCCAGCGAGAACACCGTGCCAAGGGTCAGCGAGGTGACGGCGAAGCCAAACGGGTGCGAATGCAGCCACGTCAGACCAGGGAAAAGGCTCAGCGACCAGCCCAGGCTTTTCGCCGTAACTGGTAGGACCAAGGTGTAGAACCACAAGAATGTGCCCGCCGCCAACCCGGCAAATACCCCGCGCCGGTTAGCCTGCTTCCAGTACAGCGCGCCGAGCATCGCCGGGGCCAGTTGGGTGACCGCCGCAAACGCAATCTGGCCGATGGTCGCCAGGCTCGCGGTGGAACCGAGCAGCCGGTAACTCACGTAGGCCAGCAACAGGATGATTACGATGCTGACCCGGCGCACCGACAGCATCCAGTGGCGGAACACTTCGAATGGCCGCTCGGCGCTGGAGCGCCGCAGCAGCCACGGCAGCAACATGTCGTTGGAGACCATGGTCGACAAGGCAATGCTGGCGACAATCACCATGCCGGTCGCCGCCGATGCACCGCCGATAAACGCCAGCACCGCGAGGGCCGGATGCGCTTCGGCCATGGGCAGGCTGATCACGTAGGAATCCGGCAGTACGGAGCCTGGCAAAAGCATTTTGCCGCCGAGGGCGATAGGAATCACAAACAGTGCCGCGAGGATCAAGTAGGCCGGGAACACCCACTTGGCCAGGCGCAAATCCTGCGGGTCGATGTTCTCCACCACGGTCACATGGAACTGCCGGGGCAGGCAGATAATCGCCATCATCGCCACGCCGGTTTGCACCACCATCGACGGCCAGTTGATGGTTTCTTTCCAGTATTCCTCAAGGCGCGGCGCCAGCATCGCCTGGCTGAACAAGTCACCGAAACCGTCGTACAAGCCGTAGGTCACGAACGCACCGACGGCGAGAAAGGCGAACAGCTTGACCAGCGATTCAAACGCAATCGCCAGCACCATGCCACGGTGGTGTTCAGTGGCGTCGAGGTTGCGTGTGCCAAACACAATGGTGAACAGCGCGAGTACCAGCGACACGATGAGCGCGGTGTCCTGGGCGCGGGTGCCGGTGGTGTCGGGGCCGGAGCCGATTAACAGGTTCACGCCCAGCACGATGCCTTTGAGTTGCAGGGCGATGTAGGGCAGCACGCCGACCAGGCAGATCAACGCCACCACCACTGCCAGGGACTGGGATTTGCCGTAGCGCGCGGCGATAAAGTCGGCGATGGAGGTGATGTTTTCCTGCTTGCTGATCAGAATCATCTTCTGCAGCACCCAAGGTGCCAACACCAGCAACAGTACCGGTCCGAGGTAAATCGGTAAAAAGGCCCACAGTTGTTCGGCGGCCTGGCCTACAGCGCCGAAGAAGGTCCAGCTGGTGCAGTAAACAGCCAGCGACAGGCTATACACCCACGCACGCACCCGTGGCGGCAGCGGCGCGTGGCGGCGGTCACCGTAAAAGGCGATGGCAAACATAATGGCCATATAGGCCAGGGCAACGGCGGCGATCAGCCCGCTGGACAGCGTCATGGTAACTCCGAGCATAAGAACACCCAGGCATTCCGGGCCCGGTGGCACAGTCTCGCATGATGCTTGGGGTTAGTCAGTGTCGACCAAGGTCGTGTGCAGGATCTGGCGTGTGTGGCCGCTGGCTTTTGTGGGAGCTGGCTTGCCTGCGATTCAGGCACCGCGGTGTGACAGTTGCACCGTGGCGATGCTATCGCGGGCAAGCCCGGCTCCCACACAAGCCAGCGGCCACGATTATCGCGGCGGCAGGGTCTTCTGGCGCAGGATATAAATCGTCACGAGCACCGCACTGGTCAGCATAAACCCGCGCGCCCATGGCAGCGGCACCAGGTAGCAGGAGACGCCAATGCTCAGCCACATCAGGCCGATGGCATAGACCTTGCCCTTGAGCGGGATGCCATTGCCATCCAGGTAATCTTTGATCCACGGGCCCAGGCGCGGGTGTTCCACCAGCCAGTGGTAGAAACGCGGGGAGCTTCGAGCGAAGCAGGCGGCGGCGAGTAGCAGAAAGGGGGTGGTGGGCAGCACCGGCAGGAAGATGCCGATTACTCCCAGCGCCACGCTCAGCCAGCCGATGGCCAGCAGTGCGTAACGCAGGAGCGGCGAGCGAGTGCCCATGGGTGTCACGGGCAAACGACTCAGTGGTGACGTGGCTTGAGGATCGCCGGTTTTTCGTCAGGCGCGTTGCACAGCAGGTACAGCGCGGTCAGGGCTTCCGGAATCTGTACGATCATGTCGTCCATCAGGTTGGCGTCGGAGGCGATGTCGGAGAACTCCGGCTGGTCGTCGAACAGGCCCGAACCGACCATGATCGGCAGCAGCATTTCGCTGACTTCTTCCTCGGCGGTTTCAAACCAGGCGGCTTCGCGCAGGAACACGCCTTCCATGAAACCGATGCACCAGCCGCGCAGGTCGGAGTCATCCGGGTCTTCACCCAGGTCCAGCTCGCATGGCAGCTCGAATTCCTCATCGGAAGCCAATTGGCGACCGATATGGGCCTTGAGGGCCAGCAGGGTGGATTCGATTTCTTCGCGCTGGGCGGCATCAGCGTAATGCGGCTCTTCGGCAAACAAGGCGTCGATCCACTCACGGTCCGGCACGATGTCGGACGAGATCGACAGGGCGGTCAGGTAGCCGTGGGCGGCCACGTAGTCCAGCGCCTCGTCATGCAGCTCATCGGCGTCGAGGAAGGCTTGCAGGCGGGTTAGTTGCTCAGCGAAGGACATTACGGGATACCTTGGGAATAAACGATGCGCAATTCTAGGCTTTCTTGAGCGCCCCGGCCAGCTGCAAGGCATATTTGCCGGGTTTTAGATAGCGGTCGCTATTCGTCAGTGGCGCCCTTTGCGGGCCGACGCTCGGGTATACTGCCGCGTTTTGTGATGCCCCTGCAGGCCAAGCGCCAACCCGCGAAAACTTCGCTTACGGATTATTTCCCGTGAAGCCCGGGTTTTTCGGCCAGCCTGTACAGAGGGATTTCGGCACCATTTTGGAGTTTTACATGCTCGAGCAGGCTCAACGCGTCCTCAAGGACATCTTCGGCTACGACAGCTTTCGTGGCCGCCAGGGTGCGATCATTGAGCGCGTGGCCAGTGGCGGTGATGCCCTGGTATTGATGCCTACCGGCGGCGGCAAGTCGTTGTGCTTCCAGGTGCCGGCGCTGTTGCGTAATGGCTTGGCCGTGGTGGTGTCGCCGCTGATCGCGTTGATGGACGATCAGGTCGCCACCCTCGAAGAACTCGGCGTCGCCGCCGCGTCGTTGAACTCCACCCTCAGCGCCGAGCAGCAGCGCGACCTGGCCGCGCGAATCAAGCGCGGCGAAGTCAAGATGCTCTACCTGGCGCCTGAGCGCCTGGTGCAGCCGCGCATGCTGGCATTTCTGCAGAGCCTGGAAATTGCCCTGTTTGCCATCGACGAAGCCCACTGCGTATCGCAATGGGGCCACGATTTCCGTCGCGAATATTTGCAACTGGGCCAGTTGGCGGAATTATTTCCCGACGTCCCGCGTATCGCCCTGACGGCCACCGCCGACAAACGCACCCGCGAAGAAATCGTCGAGCGCCTGCATTTGCAGAACGCCGAGCGTTTTCTGTCGAGCTTCGACCGGCCGAATATTTTCTACCGCATCGTGCCCAAGGAGCAGCCACGCAAGCAGTTGCTGGCGTTTCTGTCCGAGCGGCGCAGTGATGCAGGCATCGTCTATTGCCTGTCACGCAAGAAGGTCGACGAAGTGGCCGCGTTCCTCTGCGAGCAAGGTTACCCGGCGCTGCCGTACCACGCGGGCCTGCCCAATGAAACGCGCTCTGCGCACCAGAAACGCTTCCTTAACGAGGAAGGCCTGATCATGGTGGCGACCATCGCGTTCGGCATGGGCATCGACAAATCCAACGTGCGTTTCGTTGCGCACATGGACCTGCCCAAGTCCCTTGAGGCGTACTACCAGGAAACCGGTCGCGCCGGCCGTGATGGCCTGCCGGCGGATGCCTGGATGGTCTACGGCCTGCAAGACGTGGTGATGCTCAAGCAGATGCTGCAGAACTCCGAAGGCGACGAGCGCCACAAGCGCCTGGAGCAACATAAGCTCGACGCCATGCTGTCGCTGTGTGAAGAGACCCGCTGCCGCCGTCAAACCCTGCTGGCGTATTTCGACGAAGACATGCCCGAGCCGTGCGGCCACTGCGACAACTGCGTCGACGGTGTGCAGACCTGGGACGCCACCGAGCCGGCGCGCCAGGCGTTGTCGACCATCTACCGCACGGGGCAGCGCTACGGCGTCGGCCACCTGGTGGATGTATTGCTGGGCAAGGACAACGAAAAAGTGCGCAGCTTCGGCCACGAAAAACTCTCGGTCTATGGCGTCGGCAAGGCCCGCGCCGAGGGTGAGTGGCGCTCGCTGTTCCGGCAGATGGTGGCACGCAACCTTGTGGATATTGACATTGAAGGCTATGGCGGCCTGCGCTTGAACGACAGTTGCCGGCCATTGCTCAAGGGCGAAGTGAGCCTGGAGCTGCGCCGCGACCTCAAGCCGCAAACCACCGCCAAAAGCAGCAGCACCAGCCCGGCCAGCCAGTTGGTACGTGGCGAAGAGCGCGAACAGTGGGAAGCCTTGCGCACCCTGCGGCGCAAGTTGGCGCAGGAGCACAGCGTGCCGCCTTACGTCATCTTCCCCGACTCCACGTTGCTGGAGATGCTGCGCGAACAACCCACCACCCTGGCCGAAATGGGCCGGGTCAGCGGTGTGGGCGCACGCAAGCTGGAGCGTTATGGGCAGGCCTTCCTCGAAGTGCTTGGCGGCCAGGCCGAAGCGCCGAAGGAAGTCGCCGATATTCGCCACGAACTGATCAGCCTGGCGCGTGCCGGCATGACCCCGATGCAGATTGCCGGCCAGCTGCAATGTTCGGAAAAAAACGTCTACACCTTGCTGGCTGAATCCATCGGCAAGCAGCAGCTGTCGTTGGAGCAGGCCCTTGATTTGCCGGAAGATCTGCTCGGTGAAATCCAGGACGCCTTCCTCGACGGAGAAGGCGAACTGCCACCGGTTACGGAGATCGCGCCGCTGTTTACCGGTCGTGTTCCAGAGGGTGTTTTGTACTGCGTGCGGGCCGCGTTGCAGTCTGAATTCGAAATTTAGTGTGCCAATTGCGCCAATGTAACGAATCAGTACATAGCGACGCTTGCCTCCTGGCATGGCGCATGCTTAGCTGACTAATAATTAGCCACACTTTATTTTCAGTCTAAACCATGAGTTTTTTATGCCTTTAACCGATCAACACCGCTTTGGCATGCAGTTGGCGCAAATGTCCCGAGGTTGGCGCGCCGAGCTGGACCGCCGTTTGGCGGGGCTGGGTTTGTCCCAGGCGCGTTGGCTGGTGCTGCTGCACCTGGCCCGTTTCACCGAGGCGCCGACCCAGCGTGAGCTGGCACAAAGTGTCGGGGTAGAAGGGCCGACCCTGGCGCGCCTGCTCGACAGCCTCGAAAGCCAGGGCCTGGTGCAACGCCAGGCCGTGCTCGAAGACCGCCGCGCCAAGCGCATTTTGCTCTGCGACACCGCCCGCCCTTTGATCGAACAAATTGAAACCATCGCCACGGCGTTGCGCCATGAACTGTTTGTGGGCGTGGACGAAGAGGATTTGCGCGTGTGCATGCGGGTGCATGGGCACATTCTGGCGAATCTGGAAAAGTCCTGATCCTAGGCACGACACAAATTAAAAAATGTGGGAGCGGGCTTGCTCGCGAATGCGGTGGATCAGTCAACTTATACATCAACTGACACCCCGCATTCGCGAGCAAGCCCGCTCCCACATTCGATTTGTGTAGGGCTCTAGAACGTCTGGCCCAGGTTCAGATACACCGCCTGCTGATTATCATCATTGAACCCATAGCTGAAATTCAGCGGCCCCAGCGGCGTATCAAAGCCCAGGAACACACTCGCGGCATTGATGTAGCCACTGTCGAACTGATTGTCGTTGTTCCATGCCCGGCCGCGTTCCACGGAGGCCCCGAGGTACAGCGGGAAATCCAGCGGCAGGTATGAGCGCGGCGTCAGGCGGCGGTAGTACACCGCACGCATCAACGCGATGTTCTGCCCCGATATCGCATCTTCGCGAAAGCCCGACAATTGCCGCGCCCCGCCGAGCAGGAAGCTGGAGATCACCACGTCGGATTTATCCAGGGTGCGCCCGTAGCGACCGCCCAGTATGAGTGTGTCCGGGCCATGGCTCATGGCCTTGTCCAGCTTGAACTCCCACTGCCGGTAGCGCTGGTCCGAGCCCAGGCCGGGTTCGAACTCGCGGAAGGCCAGGCCGATGTCTTCGCCGGTATGCGGGAAGTACACGTTATCCAGGGAGTCGAACGAGTACTTCAGCTCATAGAACCCTTCGTTGAAACTCACGCTCGGCAGGTCGCGGTCACCGATGCGCACGTCCGCCTTGCCCCAGGCCTCGCCGACGCCGAAGCGGATTTCGCCGCTGTTGCCGATCTGGCGGCCGACGTTCAGGCCGAAGCCGTAACGCTCCAGGCGGTATTCGGAGATAGGGTCGTTGTCCAGAATCAGTTCAACGTTCTGCGCCTGAGCACTGATATAGGGCGCAACGAAGTAGCGTGAGCCGACATCCAGTGGCTGGTAGAACTCGCTGTACAGCTCTTGGCGGTCGCCAATCTGCACGCGCGTCAGCCATTCGGCGCCGAGGCGATTGATGCCATTCATGCGGTAGCTGGCGCCGAGGTTGAAGGCGCTGTCGCCGCGCATGTCATCCGACAGGTTCAGGCCCAGGCGCAAATAGTCGGTGCCGCTGCGTTTGCCGCGTGCGCTGATCACCAGGGTGTTGTCCTGGCCCTTTTTCACCACGCGGTATTGCACCTGCTCGAAGTAATCCAGGCCGTACAGGGTGCCCATGTCGGTTTGCAGGCGGCCCAGGTTCAGCGGCTCGCCCAGGTTCTGGCGGATGTAGTAGCGGATCACGTCATCGCTGACTTTCGAGTCGTTCTCCACCTTGATCGCGGTGATCACCGGGGTGCGTTCGCCCGGCGTGCGCGCTGCTACCAGTTGTGGATCTATTGGCTCGGCGGGGCGCAGATGGGCCAAGCGCACATTGAGGGCGCGGGTGGCGCGGTAGCCGGCGTCGATCATGTCCTTGGCGCGGCCGAAGTCCGTGACACCGTAGGCCGCCAGCGGCGGTTGGATCAGCACATCCTTGGGGTGCAGGGCCTTGAGCTGTTCCTCGGAGTTGCGCCGGGTCATCAGCGTGATCGACTGGTTGAGCACATCCACCACAGTAGCCAGCTGTTTGCGCGAACGCAGTGGGGTGCCGATGTCGACCACGATGGCGATGTCGACCCCCATTTCGCGCGCCACATCCAGCGGGATGTTGTCGGTCATGCCGCCGTCCACCAGCAGCCGGCCGTCGATTTCCACCGGGGCGAACACCGCCGGGATCGACATGCTGGCGCGGATCACCTGGGGCAAGTGGCCTTTGGCGAACACCACTTTTTCGCCCGTGGTGATGTCGGTGGCCACCGCGCGGAAGGGAATCGGCAGCTTGTCGAAATTACGCGTGTTGCTGCTATGGGCGAACATGCTCTCCAGCAGCAGGGCCAGGTTCTGTCCCTGGATCACCCCCAGCGGCAGGCCGAGGCTGCCATCGTCGCGAAAGCTGAGCTTCTGCTTGACCAGGAAATCGCGGTCATCCTGCTTGCGTCGAAACGGCACGTCTTCGCGGGGTGGCGCGTCGGACAGCGCCTGTTGCCAGTCAATACTCAGCGCGAGCTTTTCCAGCTCATCGATCTTGTAGCCCGAGGCGTACAGCCCGCCAATCACGGCGCCCATGCTGGTGCCGGCGATGGCATCGATTTGAATGCCTTGCTCCTCCAAGGCTTTGAGCACACCAATATGCGCCAGGCCACGGGCAGCGCCGCCGGACAGCACCAGGCCGATTTTCGGGCGTGGGCTTTCGACGGCGTTGGCGAGCAGGGGGAGCAGGCACAGAAACAGGCAGGACAGCAGGCGGCGCATCATGAATCTCGAGGCTGGGCGATAAAGGCCGGTATTATAGCCACTCGATCCGCCGAGCTCGTTATGCCAGGAACCTCTCAAATTATGTCTGCAACCAAACCCGAGATCGTCATCACCTATTGCACTCAATGTCAGTGGCTGCTGCGCGCCGCCTGGCTGGCCCAGGAACTGTTGAGTACGTTTGCCGATGATTTGGCGCGTGTGGCCCTGGAACCGGCCACCGGCGGCGCGTTTCGCATTACTTGCGACGGTGTGCAAATCTGGGAGCGCAAGGCCGATGGCGGCTTCCCGGAGGCCAAGGTGCTTAAACAGCGCGTGCGCGACCAGATCGACCCGCAACGGGATCTGGGCCACAACGACCGCAAAGCCTGAACATCAGGCCGCCGCCGCAGGTGCCTTGGCTTGGCTGGTGCTGCCCATCAGCCCGGACAGCACGATCGCGACAATGATCAGCGCGCCGCCCAGCAGCATGCGCAATGTCGGGGTTTCGGCAAACAGCAGCCAGGCAGCGGTAATGCCGTAGACCGGCTCCATGGCGAACACCACCGAGGCGGTGCGCGCCTTGATCACCGCGAGGCTGGCGACAAACAGGCTGTGGGCCAGGCCGGTACAGAACACCCCGAGCAGCCCGATCCACAACCAGTCGATTGCGCGCACATCCGCCAGCCCCGGTGCCGCCACCGGCAGCAGGCAGGCCGCGACCACCACGTTCTGGCACAGCGCCGCTTGTACCGCCGGGATGCGCCCGGAGCTGGCGCGGTTGTTCAGCGACAGCAGCGAGAACAGCAGGCCCGAGGCGATGCCCCACAGCAGGCCGCCTGTGGCGGCGCTGGCGAGGTTGAAGTCTGGCGTCACCAGAATCAAACCGACGCTGACCAGCACCACCAACAGCACTTCATTGGCGCGAATGCGCTCGCGGAAGATCAGCCCTTCAAGGATCACGGTAAACGCCGGGAACGCGGTGAACCCGAGCGTGGCGACCGCAACCCCTGCGGTTTTGACGGCAATAAAGAAGGTCACCCAATGCGCCGCCAGCAGCACGCCGCTGACCAGCAGGCGGCGCCAGTCGCGCATTTCGAGTTTTTTCCAGGCGGTGTTGCTGGCGAATCGCGCAAAGACGGCGAGGGCGACCACGGCAAAGGCTGCGCGGCCGAACACGATAATGGCCGGCGAGGCAGCCGCCAGCTTGCCGAATACGCCGGTGAGGCCAAACATCAATGCGCCGATATGCAGGGCGCCGAGGGCTGAGCGGGGAGTCATTGCGATCCTTGAACCAACGGGGGTGACAGCATCGCAGTCTAGAGGGTTGGACGCGTGGGCGTCTGTCGCGCGGCTCGCGTTTTTTATCGCCAGACTATGATGAGCGTCGCAGGGCGCTTGGGGAGGCGCCAAACTCGCGCAACATGGCGGCGGCAAACGCACTTTGCGAGCTGTAGCCGACGCGCTCAGCGATCTCGCCGATGGGCAGCGGCGTTTCGCGCAACATGGCCAGGGCCATGTGCAGGCGACGGCTGCGGATGTAGTCCATCGGCGTCTGCCCGCACTCGGCGATAAAGCGCGCATGCAAGCGCGCCACCGACAGGTCGGCGATGCGCGCCAGGTCTGCGACCTGCAAGGGGTGCTTAACGTGGCGTTCGATATGCGCATTGAACGCCGCATACGGCAGGCGTTTTCCCGGCGCCGGTTGGGCCAGCGGGTGATTGAGGCTGGCCAGCAACAGCACCGCACCTTGCTGCACGATCAGCGGGTCATCCACCGGGCTGTGCGCGAGCCATTGCACCAGCTGGCTTTGGCGCGAATCCAGGGTCAGGTGTGCCGATTGGTCGAGTAGGCGGCGGCTGGCATCGGCATGCTCGCCCAGCGATTGCACCACCCAATGGTCGGTGGGCACATCCAGCACCAGGCAGCGGCTGCCATCGCGACTGCCGCAGGCATGGTGGGCGCAGAAGGGCAGCACCATCACGCTGCTTTCGTGCACCTGGCTGCCACGGCCATCGACTTCCAGGTCCAAATGCCCCGACAGGCCAAACACCAGCTGTGCGTGGTCATGGCTGTGGGCGAGGGGCTCTTCGAGGTAGTGGCGCAGCGTGAGGGTCGGTCTCATCGCGGTCTCCTGGTGGCGCAAGGCAGCAGTCTACAACGCTTCATGGGCGCCAGGCGCTGTCATTAGACTGACGCAAAGTTGTCATGGGCTATTAACCGCCAGGGCGCAAGCTCGCGAAAACACCGTTGAGGGAAGCCCATGACCCGTGCCGAGTTTGCCAAACCCAGCCGTAAACAACGGGTTCGCACCCTGTGGATTTCCGACGTGCACTTGGGCACGCGGGATTGCCAGGCCGAACACTTGTCGCAGTTCCTCAAGGGCTACCATGCCGACAAGGTGTACCTGGTCGGCGACATTATCGACGGTTGGAAAATGCGCGGCGGCATGTATTGGCCCCAGGCGCATACCAACGTGATTCGCCGCCTGCTGACCATGGCCAAGCGCGGCACCGAGGTGATCTACGTCACCGGCAACCACGACGAGTTTCTACGGCGCTATTCCAAGCTGATCCTGGGCAATATCCAGCTGGTGGACGAAGCCGTGCACGTCACCGCCGATGGCCGCCATTTGCTGGTGATTCACGGCGACCAGTTTGATGTGATCACCCGTTACCACCGTTGGCTGGCGTTTCTTGGCGACTCGGCCTACGAGTTCACCCTCACGCTGAACCGCTGGCTCAATCACTGGCGTGCGCGCTATGGCTACGGCTACTGGTCGTTGTCGGCGTACCTGAAGCACAAGGTGAAGACGGCGGTGAGCTTTATCAGCGATTTCGAAGAGGCCATCGCCCACGAAGTGACCAAGCGCGAATTGCATGGCGTGGTCTGCGGGCATATTCACCACGCAGAAATTCGCAAAGTGGGCGAGGTGGATTACCTCAACTGCGGGGATTGGGTGGAGTCGTGCACGGCGTTGATCGAGCACTGGGATGGGCATATCGAGTTGTATCGGTTGGCGGACGCGCAGGCGAAAGAGGCACAGCTGAAAGCCGAGATGGTTGCCAGCTAAAGGCCTTACTCAGTTCAAATGTGGGAGCTGGCTTGCCTGCGATAGCGGTAGTTCAGTCAGCCTATTAAGTGACTGATACACCGCTATCGCAGGCAAGCCAGCTCCCACAGTTTGCTTCGGTTTCTTCAGTTGCAGACGTCGGCGATGGCTTGGGCCAGCAGGGTCAGGCGCGTCGCGTCAAACCCGGCAACGTTGGCCCGGCCCGAACTGACCATATACACGCTGTGCTTCTCGCGCAGTTGCTTGACCTGTTCGGCACTCAAGCCGGTATAGGAAAACATCCCGCGCTGCGCACCGATATGCGCAAAGCGTTCAGCCAGCCCGTGGGGCGCCAGTGCCTCCACCAAGCCTGCGCGCAGCTGTGCAATCCGCGAGCGCATGGCTTCGACTTCGTCGCTCCATACCTGCTTGAGCTCGGCATCGCCGAGGATGGTTGCCACCACGGCTGCGCCATGATCCGGCGGTGTCGACCACAAATTACGCGCCGTATTGGCCAACTGGCTGCGTACATCCGTGAGCTTCTCGGCATCCGCTGCGCACACGATCAACGCGCCGACACGGTCGCTGTACAGGCCGAAGTTCTTCGAGCAGGAACTGGTGATCAGCACTTCCGGCAGCTCGGCGGCAAACAACCGTACCGCCCAGGCGTCCTGTTCCAGGCCGTCGCCAAAGCCCTGGTAGGCGAAGTCGATCAGCGGCAGCAACTGGCGCTCGCGCACGATCTGCAGCACCTGGCGCCAGTCATCCTGGGCCAGGTCAAAACCGGTCGGGTTGTGGCAGCAGGCGTGCAGCAGCACCACGTCGCCCTTGGGCACGGTGGCGAGTGTCGCCAGCATCGCGGCCACGTCCAGGCGGTTATCAGCCCCCACGTACGGGTAATGGCTGACTTTGAGCCCGGCCTTGGCGAAGAGGGTTTCGTGGATCGGCCAGGTCGGGTTGCTCAGCCACACGCCACGGCCGGGCAAGTGTTGAGCAATAAAGTCGGCACTCAAGCGCAGTGCGCCGGTGCCGCCCGGGGTTTGGGTCGCGCCGGCACGTCGTTCGCGAATCAGCGCTGAACCGCTGCCCAGCACCAGCTCGCTGATCAACGCACCGAATGCCGCATTGCCGTGGCCGCCGATGTAGGTCTTGGTGGGCTGGGTATCGACCAGGCGCTGTTCGGCCAGCTTCACTGCGTGGGGAATCGGCGTCAGGCCCTGGTCGTCCTTATAGACGCCCACGCCGAGGTCGAATTTGTTGGGGTTGGTGTCCTGGGCGTACAGGTCCATCAGCCCGAGGATCGGGTCGCCGGGCACGCGGCCAATGGCATCGAAATGCATTACTTGCGGCCCTCGGCGTCCTTGGCCACGTCGTCGGTGCGCGCGGCCATGATGAAGTCGTTGCGGTGCAGACCTTTGATCGAGTGGCTCCACCAGGTCACGGTAACTTTGCCCCACTCGGTGAGCAGGCCTGGGTGATGGCCTTCGGCTTCGGAGATTTCACCCATGGCGTTGGTAAAGGCCAGGGCGAATTTGAAGTTCTTGAACAGGAAAACCTTTTCCAGCTGCATCACGCCGTCGCGTACTTCGATGTTCCAGTCGGGAATCTGCTTGATCAGTACCGGCAACTCTTCGTCGCTGACTTGTGGGGCATCGGCGCGGCAGGCTTCGCAGTGGGCTTGGTTCAAGGTGGTCATGTGGGTGTCCTGAATTCGAATGATTGAAGATCAGTGGGCGTTACCCTAAAGCAACGCGCGGCCAGGGAACAGACTCACCTGGCCTCAAAACGTAAGGCTCAAGCAGCCTTGGGCTTGGGAGGGAATTTCGGCGCGTGCAGACCCAGCTGCATACCGCGCTCGACCATGCCCATGATGTCTTCCTGCGCCACGTCGAACAGGCGCTTAAGCTCAGGCAGGACGAAGTACAGCGGCTGCAGGATGTCGATACGATACGGCGTGCGCATGGCTTCGAGCGGGTCGAAGGCCTGGTGCTCGGGCTCGTCCGACAGGCAGTACACACTCTCCTTGGGTGACGACAAAATGCCGCCACCGTAGATGCGCCGACCCTGCGGGGTATCCACCAAACCGAATTCGATGGTCATCCAGTACAGGCGCGCCAGGTACACCCGTTGCTCCTTGGTGGCCGCGAGGCCGAGCTTGCCGTAGGTGTGGGTGAATTCGGCAAACCAAGGGTTGGTCAGCAGTGGGCAGTGGCCGAAGATCTCGTGGAAAATATCTGGCTCTTGCAGGTAGTCCAATTCTTCACGGGTGCGAATAAAGGTCGCCACCGGAAATTGTTTGCTGGCGAGCAATTCGAAGAAGGTCTGGAAAGGAATGAGTGCGGGGACGCGGGCGACTTGCCAGCCGGTGGTCTCGGCCAGCACTTTGTTGATTTCGCCCAGTTGCGGAATGCGATCCAGCGGCAGGCCGAGCTTGTCGATGCCGTCCAGGTATTCCTGACACGCGCGACCTTCGATCACTTTCAGCTGACGGGTGATCAGGGTGTTCCACACCGCGTGTTCTTCCGGCGGGTAGTGGATAAAACCTTGCGCATCGGGCTCACGCGCCACGTATTGCGTCTGCTTCATACGGCTCTCCTGCTAGGCATTCGTTCTTGTTATGTCCTGCGATGAGCCTATTGATAACGCGCAAGGCGGGTGGATTCCATCCAGCTGATGGCCAGGGCTGTAGGAAAATTTACCGATTATCGTAAAGTTTTCGTTACGATCGGCCTGCCTGTCGTTGTATTGGGCTGTGAAAAGCTCACGCGCTGTCACATAATCTTGACGACTATCTGCGCCCAGCGGCAAAAAGCCGCGGCGCCTTCCCACCTTTCGAGCCTTTTCATGCGTATCAAAGTGCATTGCCAGAACCGCATCGGCATCCTGCGGGACATTCTCAACCTGCTGGTGGAGTACGGCGTCAACGTCGCCAAGGGCGAGGTCGGCGGCGAACATGGCAACGCCATTTACCTGTTTTGCCCGAACCTGGTGAACATGCAGTTCCAGGCGCTGCGCCCGCAATTCGAAGCGATTGCCGGGGTGTTTGGCGTCAAGCGGGTAGGGCTGATGCCCAGCGAGCGTCGGCACATGGAACTCAATGCGCTGCTTGGCGCCCTGGAGTTCCCAGTGCTGTCCATCGACATGGGCGGCTCCATCGTCGCCGCCAACCGTGCGGCTGCGCAGTTGCTCGGCGTGCGCGTGGACGAGGTGCCAGGCATTCCGCTGTCACGCTATGCCGAGGATTTCGACTTGCCGGAGTTGGTGCGCGCGAGCAAGTCGCGGATCAACGGACTGCGGGTCAAGGTCAAGGGCGACGTATTCCTGGCGGACATCGCGCCGCTGCAATCCTCCGAGCATGACGACAGCGAGGCCATGGCCGGCGCGGTGTTGACCCTGCACCGCGCCGACCGTGTGGGTGAGCGTATCTACAATGTGCGCAAGCAGGAGCTGCGCGGCTTTGACAGCATTTTCCAGAGTTCCAAGGTGATGGCGGCGGTGGTGCGTGAAGCGCGGCGCATGGCGCCGCTGGATGCGCCGCTATTAATAGAAGGCGAAACCGGCACCGGCAAAGAGCTGCTGGCGCGCGCCTGCCACCTGGCCAGCCCGCGTGGGCAGTCGCCGTTGATGGCGCTTAACTGCGCGGGCCTGCCGGAGTCGATGGCCGAGACCGAGCTGTTCGGCTATGGCCCCGGCGCCTTTGAAGGGGCGCGGGCCGAAGGCAAGTTGGGGCTGCTGGAGCTGACGGCGGGCGGTACGTTGTTTCTTGATGGCGTGGGCGAAATGAGCGCGCGCCTGCAGGTGAAGTTGCTGCGCTTTTTGCAGGACGGCTGCTTTCGCCGGGTGGGCAGTGATGAAGAGGTCTATTTGGATGTACGGGTTATCTGTGCGACCCAAGTGGATTTGTCGGAGCTTTGTGCGCGCGGGGAGTTTCGCCAAGACCTTTATCACCGCTTGAATGTGCTGTCGCTGCATATCCCGCCGTTGCGCGAATGCCTGGATGGCTTGGCGCCGTTGGTCGAGCACTTCCTTGACCAGGCCAGCCGGCAAATCGGCTGCCCGCTGCCCAAGCTCGCGCCGGCGGCGATGGATCGGCTCAGCCACTATCACTGGCCGGGCAATGTGCGCCAGTTGGAAAACGTGCTGTTTCAGGCGGTGTCGTTGTGCGAGGGCGGCACGGTCAAGGCTGAGCATATTCGCTTGCCGGATTATGGGGTGCGTCAGCCGCTTGGCGATTTTTCCCTGGAGGGCGGGCTGGAGGAGATCGTCGGGCGGTTTGAAAAGGCAGTGCTGGAGGCTTTATATGCCGAGCATTCCAGCAGCCGGCAGCTCGGCAAGCGCCTTGGCGTTTCCCATACCACCATCGCCAACAAGCTGCGCGATTACGAAATTCTCAAGGCTGATAAATAACCCGGCGGGCTAAGCACTGTTAAAAACTGTGGGAGCGGGCTTGCTCGCGAATGCGGTGTATCAGTCTGCACATGTATTGACGGACACACCGCATTCGCGAGCAAGCCCGCTCCCACATTTGATCTTTTGTCGTTGATGAGGTCTGTGCTTGCCGTAAGCGGCAGTAGTCCGCCGTTTTTTCGACTCTCGTCCAGCCTCATCATCTCCGCGCCTCCCCGCAAACCCCCGCTCCGCCTGGACTTTTCCTTGTTTTAAAAAGTTGGTTCGCAAATTGCTTAAGCCTCATCAGTACAGCGGTGGGCGGCAAGCGTCCGTCAGAAAGAGGATAGAGCGTGGATAAGTACCTTTACGTGGCGATGACCGGCGCCAGCCAGAATGCACTGGCGCAGAAGGCCCATGCCAACAATCTGGCGAACATCTCCACCAACGGCTTTCAGCGTGACCTGGAGCAGGCGCGTTCAATGCCGGTGTTCGGTGACAGCTTTCCGGCGCGGGCGTTTGCCATGACCGAGCGGCCGGCCACTGACTTCTCGCCGGGCGCCATGATCGAGACCGGTCGTGACCTGGATGTGGCGGTCAACGGCAATGGCTGGATCGCCGTGCAAACCCCGGATGGCAGCGAAGCCTATGTGCGCAGCGCCAGCATGAACGTCGATGCGCTGGGCGTATTGCGCGCCGGCAACGGCATGCCGGTGATGGGCAACGGTGGCCCGATTGCCGTGCCGCCCCAGCAGAAAATCGAAGTGGGCTCGGACGGCACCATCAGTATCCGCGCCATGGGCGAAGGCCCGCGAGTGATGGCGGAAGTGGACCGCATCAAGATGGTCCAGCCCGACCTCAAGAACATGAATAAAGGCCTCGACGGCACCATCCACACCAAGGATGGCCAACCGGCGCAGGCGGATGCGAACGTCACGCTGACCTCGGGTTTCCTGCAGGCGAGCAACGTCAACGCGGTGGAAGAAATGACTGCGGTGCTCTCGCTTTCCAAGCAGTTCGAGCTGCACATCAAGATGATGAACAGCGCTAAAGAAGACGACCAGGCCATGACTCGCGTTCTGTCGATGAGCTGATCGCGGCCTCACTGAACGAACACTAATTTTGCAGCGCGGCGCCAACAAACAGGCGCACGAAGGAGAACAGCATGCTTCCGGCTCTATGGGTTGCCAAAACAGGTTTGTCCGCCCAGGACACCAACCTGACCACCATTTCCAACAACTTGGCAAACGTGTCGACCACGGGCTTCAAACGTGACCGCGCCGAGTTCCAGGACTTGCTCTATCAGATCAAGAAGCAGCCGGGCGCCCAATCGACCCAGGACAGCGAATTGCCGTCGGGCCTGCAACTGGGTACCGGTGTGCAGATTGTTGGCACCCAGAAGAACTTCAGCGCCGGTAACCTGCAGCAAACCGGTCAGCCGTTGGACATGGCCATCAACGGCCGTGGCTTCTTCCAGATCCTGCAACCGGATGGCACTACTTCCTACACCCGTGACGGTACTTTCCACCTCGACTCCAATGGCCAGATCGTCACCGCCAACGGTTTCGCCCTGGAGCCGGCTGTCGTGGTGCCTGCGGACGCCAAAACCTTCACCGTCGGCAACGACGGCACCGTGTCGATCACCGTGGCCGGCAACCCGGCCTCGCAAGTGATCGGCAACCTGCAAACCGCCGACTTCATCAACCCGGCCGGTCTGCAGGCCATGGGGAACAACCTGTTCCTGGAAACCGCTTCCAGCGGCGCGCCGCAAATCGGCACGCCTGGCCTGAACGGTTTCGGCACCACCCTGCAAAGCACCCTGGAAACCTCCAACGTGAGCACGGTTGAGGAGATGGTCAACATGATCACCACCCAACGCGCCTACGAGATGAACTCCAAGGTGATTTCCACCGCCGACCAGATGCTTTCGTTCGTAACGCAGAATCTGTAATCAAGTCTATGGGGCGCCATTGACGGCGCCTGCAACACCGTGAGGTAAGGGTCATGAATCGCTATGTTTCTGTTCTGGCATTGAGTGGGATCGCCGTGCTCGCGGGCTGTGTCGCCCCGACGCCGAAGCCCAATGACCCGTACTACGCGCCGGTGTTGCCGCGCACGCCGTTGCCGGCGGCGGCCAACAATGGCTCGATCTACCAGGCCGGTTTCGAACAGAACCTGTACAGCGACCGCAAGGCGTTCCGCGTGGGTGACATCATCACCATCACCCTGAACGAGAAAACCCAGGCGAGCAAAAACGCCAACTCGCAGATCGGCAAGACCAGCAAGACCAGCATCGGCCTGACCTCGCTGTTCGGCGGCGTGCCTAACACCAACAACCCGCTGGGCAGTGGCGACCTGAGCCTGGACGCCGGCTACAGCGGCGACCGTGCCACCAACGGCAAGAGCGCGGCAGGGCAGGGCAACAGCCTGACCGGTTCGATCACCGTGACCGTGGCCGATGTGTTGCCCAACGGCATCATCGCCGTACGCGGTGAAAAGTGGATGACCCTCAACACCGGCGACGAGCTGGTGCGGATTGCGGGCATGGTCCGCGCCGATGATATTTCCACTGACAACACCGTGCCGTCGACACGGATTGCCGATGCGCGCATTACCTACTCGGGTACGGGTTCGTTTGCTGATGCGAGTCAGCCGGGCTGGTTCGACCGTTTCTTCCTTAGCCCGCTGTTCCCTTTCTAGGTGGCCACTTTGAAACTCAAACAGCTGATGGCTGCCGCGTTATTGCTGGCCTTGAGCGCAGGGGCGCACGCCGAGCGGTTGAAAGACATCGCGAGTATTTCCGGCGTGCGCTCCAACCAATTGATCGGTTACGGTCTGGTGGTGGGGCTCAACGGTACGGGTGACCAGACCACCCAGACGCCGTTCACCCTGCAGACCTTCAACAACATGCTCTCGCAGTTCGGCATCAAGGTGCCGGCGGGCTCGGGCAACGTGCAGCTGAAAAACGTCGCGGCCGTATCGATCAGTGCCGACTTGCCGGCGTTCTCCAAGCCGGGCCAGGTGGTGGACATCACCGTGTCTTCCATCGGTAACTCGAAAAGCCTGCGCGGCGGCACCTTGCTGATGACGCCGCTCAAAGGTATCGACGGCAACGTCTACGCCATCGCCCAGGGCAACCTGGTGGTGGGCGGCTTCGACGCCGAGGGCCGTGACGGTTCGAAAATCACCGTCAACGTGCCATCGGCCGGTCGCATTCCGGGCGGCGCCACGGTTGAACGCACCGTGCCGAGCGGTTTCAACCAGGGCAACAGCCTGACCTTGAACCTCAACCGTTCGGACTTCACCACCGCCAAGCGCGTGGTCGACAAGATCAACGACATGCTCGGCCCTGGCGTCGCCCAGGCCATCGACGGCGGTTCGATCCGCGTCACTGCGCCGTTGGACCCAAGCCAGCGCGTCGACTACCTGTCGATCCTGGAAAACCTTGAGGTCGACCCAGGCCAGGCGGTGGCCAAAGTCATCATCAATTCGCGTACCGGCACCATCGTGATCGGCCAGAACGTCAAGGTGTCGCCGGCAGCGGTGACCCACGGCAGCCTGACCGTGACCATCACCGAAGACCCGATCGTCAGCCAGCCGGGGCCGTTGTCCAATGGCCAGACAGCCGTGGTGCCGCGTTCGCGTGTGAATGCTCAGCAAGAAGCCAAGCCGATGTTCAAGTTCGGCCCCGGCACCACGCTGGATGAGATTGTCCGCGCGGTGAACCAGGTGGGCGCAGCCCCTGGCGACTTGATGGCGATCCTCGAAGCTCTGAAACAGGCCGGCGCCTTGCAAGCCGACCTGATTGTGATCTGAGGCCATGGCCATGGATATGCGCAAGAGCGGGATCAGCAGCACGGCGGACTCGGGGTCTTACTCCGACCTCAACCGGCTTAACCAGCTCAAGGTCGGTGCCGACAAGAACAGCGAAGGCAACATGCGCAAGGTGGCGCAGGAGTTCGAGTCGCTGTTTTTGAGCGAAATGCTCAAGTCCATGCGCTCGGCCACCGAGGCGCTGGGCAAGGACAACCCGATGAACACCCCGGCTGCCAAGCAGTACCAGGAAATGTACGACCAGCAGCTGGCGGTGTCGATGTCCCGCGAAGGCGGCGGTATCGGCTTGGCCGACGTGCTGATGCGCCAGATGCAGAAGAACAAACCGGTGGACGCCCAGGCGGCCACCTTGCAAGGCCCGGAAGCCGCGCAGGCGCCAGCGAAGAAAGTTGATGTGCCGACGGAAATCGCCGCCGGCACGAAAGCCGAAGGCCCGTTGGGCCGCTCCAATGGCCAGCGCCCGCTGTGGGCTTATCGCGTGGCCGTGCCGGAAGGCGCAAGCGCACACGCCAACGATATGGAGCTGATGAACCAGCGCCGTATCGCCCTGCCGAGCAAGCTGACCGACCGCCTGTTGGCCGGCATCGTGCCGAGCACCGATGCAACGACTGTCGCCCAAAGCGCGCCGCTGCGTAACAGCGCCGCCGCCGACAACGTGATCAACAGCACGGCGCGCAGCTTTGCCGTGCCGAGCGGGCGCATGCAGGTCTACGGCCGCGCCATCGCCCAGCCACCGCTGGCGCCGGCGAAAAAAGCCTTCAGCTCGCAGGATGAATTCGTCGCCACCATGCTGCCGATGGCCAAGGCGGCCGCCGCGCGCATTGGCGTGGATCCGAAGTACCTGGTGGCCCAGGCCGCGCTGGAAACCGGTTGGGGTAAATCGGTGATGCGCGCCGAAGACGGCAGCAGCAGCCACAACCTGTTCGGCATCAAGGCCGGGCAGAGTTGGCAGGGCGGCCAGGCGCGTGCAATCACCAGCGAGTTTCGTGATGGGGCGATGGTCAAGGAAACGGCGCAGTTCCGTTCCTATAACTCCTACCAGGACAGCTTCCACGACCTCGTGACATTGCTGCAAAGCAATGATCGCTATAAAGAAGTTGTGAAATCAGCCGACAACCCGGAACAGTTTGTACGCGAGTTGCAAAAAGCCGGATATGCAACCGACCCGGACTACGCCAGCAAGATTTCGCAGATCGCCAAAACGATGAACAGTTACCAGAACTACGCTGCCGCGGGCGCATCCACTCATTTATAAGGTCTGAATCATGAGTTTGCTCAATATCGGGATGTCGGGGCTCAACGCCGCTCAAGGATCGCTGTCGGTCCTGAGTAACAACATTGCCAACGTCAACACCCCGGGATACTCGCGTCAGCAGACCACCCAGAACGCCAGCGCCAACAACCAGTATGGCGGCGTGTACATCGGCAGCGGCACGACCCTGGCGGATGTGCGCCGCATTTATAACGACTTTTTGGGCGCCGCCTACCAGAGCAGCACCTCGCTCAACAGCGACGCCACCGCCTACGCGGGCCAGGCCGCAGCCATCGACAAGACCATGTCGGACAAGTCCACCGGCATGTCGGCGGTGCTCAGTGCGTTTTTCGCCTCGCTGCAAACGGCGGCGGCGACCCCAAGTGATGTGTCCGCGCGGCAATTGCTGGTGACCAGCGCCCAGACCCTGAGCAACCGCTTCAACGCGATTTCCACCCAGTTGACCCAGCAGAAAGAGACCATCAACGGCCAGCTGAAGACCATGAGCGATCAGGTCAACACGATCACCGCGTCGATTGCCTCGCTGAACAGTCAGATTGCGCAGGCCCAGGGCTCGTCGAACAGCGCGCCGAACAACCTGCTGGATGCGCGTAATGAAGCCGTGCGTTCGCTCAACGAATTGATTGGCGTGACCGCGACCGAGAAGAACGGCCAGCTCAGCATCACCACCGGCACCGGCCAGTCGCTGGTCGAGGGCAGTATCTCCAACAAGATTTCGGCCGTACCCAGCAGCACCGACAACAGCCAGTACACCATCCAGCTCAAAATGGGCGACACATCGATGGACATCGGCTCGGTGGTGACCGGCGGCAGCATTGGCGGCCTGTTGCGTTACCGCAGTGACGTGCTGATGCCGGCCATCAACGACTTGGGTCGCATCGCCATTGCCACCGCCGACAGCGTCAACAGCCAGTTGGGCCAGGGCCTGGACCTGAATGGCGATTTCGGTTCCTCGCTGTTCAGCGACATCAACAGCGCCGCGGCGATTGCCCAGCGCAGCCAGGCGGCGGCGGGTAACAGCGCAGGTTCAGGCAACTTGAATGTGACGATTGCCGACAGCAGCAAGCTGTCGACCTTCGACTACAAGGTCACCTTCACCAGCGGCAACCAGTACAACGTGGTGCGTTCCGATGGCAAGGCCATGGGTTCGTTCGACACCACCACCACGCCACCGCCGGTGATTGATGGTTTCACCCTGGCGTTGAATACCGGCGGCACAGTGGCTGCCGGTGACAGCTTTAAAGTCAGCCCGACGGCCACGGGTGCCAGCAACATCGGTGTCGACCTGAAAGACCCGAACAAAATCGCGTTTGCCGGGCCATTGGCCGGCAATGCCAGCAAGACCAACACCGGCACCGGCACGTTCACGCCACCGGTGTTGACCGTGCCTATCGATATCAATGGCGGCGCGGCTACCGCGCAGCTGCGCACCGGGATCGAGAACTCGATGCCGGTGAAGATGGTGTTCGGCGACCCGGCAGCGGACGGCACCCAGCCTTACTCGCTCACCGACGCCCAGGGCAACCCCATCGGTAACGGCAGCATCATTCCGGGCCAGGGCAACAAGATCACCATCAACGTGCCGATGCGCGATGCGAGCGGTACGTTGATCCCCGGCAAAAGCTTCAGCTTTGATACCACCGTGGCCGGTTCGCCGGTTAAAAACGACAGCACCACGTTTTCGTTCAACAGCGGCGCGGCGTCCGATGGCCGCAACGCCCAGCAGTTGCTGGGCTTGCAAACCAAGGCGACGGTGGGTGCGGTGGACGGCAATGCGGGCGTGAGCCTGGTCAGCGCCAATAGCCGATTGGTCTCCCAGGTCGGCTCCAAGGCCGCCCAGGCCAATACCGACAGCACCGCCACCGGCGCCTTGCTGGCGGCGAACAAGGCGGCGAGCAACTCCGTGTCCCAGGTCAACCTGGACGAGGAGGCGGGCGACATGATCAAGTTCCAGCAGTACTACACGGCGTCGTCGCAGATCATCAAGGCCGCGCAAGAAACCTTCAGCACATTGATTAACGCCCTTTAAAGGAGTCTGGAACGATGCGTATCTCTACACAGCAGTATTTCGACACCAGCTCCAGCAAGTATCAGGATAACTATTCCGGTGTGGTGAAGGCCCAGGACCAGGCGAGCTCCGGTGTGCGCGTGCAAACCGCCGCCGATGATCCCGTGGCCGCCGCCCAATTGCTGATGCTGCAACAGCAGAAAGACATGCTGGGGCAATACAACGGCAACATCACCAGCCTGCAAAACTCGCTGACCAACGAAGAAAGCGTGCTCGGCAGCATCAACACCGCGCTGCAAACCGCCCAGGGCCTGGCGTTGCAGGCCGGTAACCTCAAGCTCAGCAATGATGACCGCCAGGCGATTGCCGCCCAGGTCGGCGCGCTCGAGGATCAGGTGTTGGGCTTGCTCAACACCAAGGACTCCAGCGGCAACTACATGTTCTCCGGCGCCAAGACCGATACGCCGCCTTACAGCCGCAACAACGATGGCACCTACACCTACCAGGGTGATGAGACGCCGCTGAGCCTGCAAGTGTCGAGCAACCTGACCATCGCTGCGGGCGACACCGGCAAGACGCTGCTGGAGAGTTCTTCCAACACCGGTCGCACCCAGGCCACGATTTTGCCGCCGGCGGTCAATGACGGCAAAGTCGCGATCTCCGCGGGCCTGGTTACCAACGGCACGGCGTACACCAAGAACTTTGCCGATGGCCAGCCGTACAAGGTGACGTTCGCCAGCAGCACTCAATACAGCGTGACCGACAAGGACGGTAACGACATTACCGCCGAGATCACCGGTAACGGCACGTTTGATTCCACCAAGGAAGGTGCGCACAGCATCAACCTGCGCGGGGTCAAGTTCGATATCAGCCTGAACCTGGGTTCGAATGTGGCCTCGGGCCCGGACTCTGATGCGTTGGTGGCGGGCAAGGCGTTTACCCTGGAAAGCAAGCCGGACACCTTCAGCAGTTCGCGTACGGCGAGTAATGCATCCACCGCGCAGTTGACCGGTGGCCGGGTCACGGATCAGGCGGCCTACACCAGCACCTTTCCCAACTCGGGTGCGATTATCAAGTTCACCAGCGGCAATGCTTACGAGGTGTACGCCCAGCCGTACACGGCCAACAGCAAGTCGATAGCCACCGGCACCATGGCCACGGGCGCGACGTCGATCACTGCCGCCGGCGTGACTTTTGATGTGAGTGGCACGCCGGGTGCCGGTGACCAGTTTGCCGTCGGCGCCACCAGCAACAAAAACATGAACGCCCTGGACACCCTCGGCCAGTTGCGCAAGGCGCTGGAAACCCCGGCCGATGGCGACCCGGTGGCGATGAACAAGCTCAAGGATGTGCTCAACACCACCATCGGCAACCTGGGCAACGCCACGGCGCAAATCGACCAGGTACGCGGTTCGATTGGTGCACGCCAGAACGCCCTGGATATTCAGGGCCAGGAAAACACCAGCCTGGGCTTGGCCAACACCTCCACCATGTCGTCGCTGGCCAACGTCGACATGGGCCAGGCCGCCATCGACCTGACGCTGCAGCAGACCATGCTGCAAGCCTCGCAGCTGGCGTTTGTGAAAATCTCTCAGTTGAGCCTGTTCAGCCGCATGTAATCATCGGCAGAACAGACGGCCCACCCTGGCAACAGGGTGGGCCGTTGTCATTTCTGGCGCCGGGAATGTTGCAGGGTTTTGCACAAAGCGCACAAAATTGAGTGACCTGTGAGTCATAAAGCGCATCTTCACTGTATCGTGTGAAAAGGATAAGTCGACTGCGGGTCTTTGCGCAGCGGCTTTCAGCGATATTTTTACGGGGTTATCCCCTTTATTGTCAGCACTCCCGACGTCGTTCGAGGGGTGTTATCCAGCTATTTAGTATTGGGAAGCCACAATGATTGGCATAAAAAGCATCGCCAGTTACGTGCCGGCAGACGGGGTCGATAACTACGCCCAGGGCGCCAAATTCGCCAAGGATGAAGATTTCATCATCGGCAAGATCGGTTCGGCGTTCCTGCCGCGCAAGGATGCTGCGCAGGAAACCTCCGACCTGTGTGTCGAGGCGGTGAATGCCTTGTTTGCTGCTAACCCGCAACTGTCGCGCGAGTCCATCGATGCGGTCATCGTTGTGACCCAGAACGGCGACGAAGAGGGCTTGCCCCACACGGCCGCCATCGTTCAGGACAAATTGGGCTTGCCGACCCACGTGGCCGCCTTTGATATCTCCCTGGGCTGCTCCGGTTACGTCTACGGCATCTATGCGATGAAAGGCTTCATGGAAGCCACCGGCCTGAAAAACGGCCTGCTGATCACCGCCGACCCGTATTCGAAGATTGTCGACCCGGAAGACCGCAACACCACCATGCTGTTCGGCGATGCCGCCACCGCGACGTGGATGGGCGAAGACGCCCCGTGGCTGCTGGGCAAGTCGAAGTTCGGCACCGACGGTTCCGGCGCGCCGCACTTGAAGGTCAGCGACGGTGTGTTTTTCATGAATGGCCGCCAGGTCTTCAACTTCGCCCTGCTCAAAGTGCCGGCGCATTTGCACGAGCTGCTCAATGAGTCTGAGCTTAAGGCTGACGAGATTGATGCGTTCTGCATTCACCAGGGCAGTGCGGCGATTGTCGACGCCGTGGCGCGACGGTTTGAAGACGCCCCGGTAGAGAAATTCATCAAGGACATGGTCGAGACGGGCAATACCGTGTCCTCGAGCATTCCGCTGCTGCTGGAAAAGCACATGATGGACGGCGACTGGAAGCGTGTTGCGATCAGTGGCTTTGGTGTGGGTTTGTCGTGGGGTTCGGCAATTCTCTATCGTCCGTGACCTGCTGATAGCGCCGTACACAAAAACGCCCAGGCTTGAAAAAGCCTGGGCGTTTTTTATTTGGCGCCAGAAAACCCAGCAAATGCGAGGCTTTGGGCTATCGTAAATGCTTGAATTACAAAGGGTGGCCACGTGCTAGTAAAAAAAATCAAAAAAGTCCTCAAGAGACCTGCATTCACGACGATAACTATTACGAAGGTTCTCTAGGCCACACCCGGCGGTTGCCAGGGCCGGAAGCCGCAGTACACCACCCACGAGGATTTCGTCATGGCTTTAACAGTAAACACTAACCTTGCTTCGTTGACCGTTCAGAACAACCTGAACAAGGCTTCCGGCGCCCTGCAAACTTCCATGCAGCGTCTGTCCTCCGGCCTGCGTATCAACAGCGCCAAAGACGATGCGGCCGGCCTGCAAATCTCCAACCGTCTGACCAGCCAGATCAACGGCCTGGGCGTTGCGATCAAAAACGCCAACGACGGCAGCTCGATTGCTCAGACCGCTGAAGGCGCAATGCAGCAGTCCACCAACATCCTGCAAAGCATGCGTACCCTGGCTCTGCAATCCGCCAACGGCTCGCCAAGCGCTGAAGACCGTAAGTCGAACCAGGCTCAATACGCAGCTCTGACCGCTGAATTGACCCGTATCGCTACCACCACTACTTTCGGTGGCAAGAACCTGCTGGACGGTTCTTTCGGTACTACTTCGTTCCAGGTCGGCGCCAACGCCAACCAGACCATCGACATGAGCATCGGTAACGTTGCAGCCAACAACATTGGTTCGCAGCAGCTGAAGAGCCAAGGCGTTGCTCCAAGCGCAACTGGCGTTGCCGGCGGCGCAATCGCTGTAACCGGTGGCGGCCAGTCGAAAAACCTGACCATCGCTGCCGGCGCTTCCGCCAAGCAGATCGCTGCTCAAATGAACGGCGCTGTAGGCGGCCTGGCTGCTACTGCCAGCACCGTTGCCCAGTTCACTGTTGACTCCGCTGCCATTGCTGGTGCAACCCCTGCCAGCGCCAACTTCACCCTGGCAGTCGGCGGCGGTACCGCTGTGCAGTTCACTGGCGTGACCAGCACTTCCGACCTGGCTGACCAACTGAAGTCCAACGCTGCCAAGCTGGGCATCACCGTTAACTACGATTCGACCACTCAAGCGCTGTCGGTCAAGTCTGACACCGGTGAGAACCTGACCTTCAACGCTGGCGATCCAGGCGCTGTTGCCGGTATCAAAGTGGCTACCCAAGACGGTACTGGCACCTTCGGTACTGCCGTTGCTCTGGCTAACACCGCGATCATCGCTACTGGTGCAGTTTCCCTGAACTCCTCCAGCAGCTACTCGCTGAGCGGCGCCGGTGTGACTGGTCTGTTCGCAGCTACTGGTACTGCTGCCAACTCCACCAAAACCACCGTTAACAACACCGACATCACCACTGCTGCCAACGCACAGAACTCGATCGACGTGATCACTCAAGCGATCTCCGACATCGACTCCCAGCGTGCCGGTCTGGGTGCTGTTCAAAACCGTTTCGACAACACCGTTGCCAACCTGCAGAGCATTGCAGACAACTCCAGCGCCGCTCGCGGTCAGATCCAGGACGTTGACTACGCTGCAGAAACTGCTCAGCTGACCAAGCAACAAACCCTGCAACAGGCTTCCACTGCGATCCTGTCCCAGGCCAACCAACTGCCATCCGCTGTACTGAAGCTGCTTCAGTAATAGCCATCGGTAGATGACTGACGGAAGGGCGCGTTTACGTGCCCTTTTGTCTTTTGCGTGATGAGGAGATTGGACATGGACATGAGCGTCAAGTTGAACCTGTCTTATCCAGCAGCGGCGCCGCAGAGCGCGCCTGCCCCTGTGACAGCCGACCCGCAGAAAACCAAGGTAGACCCCACGGTTGCCACGGGCGAACCCAAGCAAGACTCGAAATCCTCCGACCTTGAACAGGCGGTAACGGATATTCGCAAATTCGTCCAGGCTGCCCAGCGCAACCTGGATTTTTCCATTGATGACTCCACACATCAGGTGGTGGTCAAGGTCATTGCGACCGACAGTGGCGAGGTCATTCGTCAAATCCCTTCGGAAACGGCATTGAAACTCGCACAAAGCCTTCACGACGCCAGCAGTGTGTTGTTTGACGCCAAAGTCTGAGCTGGCATGAATTTTGTTGCTGTAGCTGCTTGAGGCGTCGTCCGTCAATAAAGCGCCAGCCCCGATCAGGAGAAGAGTCATGGGTGATATCACGGTAAGCGGCCCGGTTACGGGGATTAATACCGAGTCGATCGTTACGGCCTTGGTCAACGCTGAACAAGCGCCAAAGCAGTCGCAGATCAACAAGCAGACGCAAACGTCGACTGCCCAGCTGTCCTCGATCGGCAAGATTCAAGCAGCGCTGGATGCCTTCCGCGGGGCCATGGACAATATGGCCAAGGACGCCAGTATCGGCGGCCTGACGGCGACGACGTCGGATTCAAACGTGTCCACCATTACCTTGGGGGCTGGTGCCTCCGCAGGCAACTATTTGCTGGTGGTCAACCAGTTGGCGACCTCCTCGAAGGTTGCGACCCAGACGTATGCAAAGGGGCCGAGTACGGTCGTCAATGCCGGTACGACGTCGACGAAACTGGAGATTTCCCAGTCTGGGCAGAGTTATGGGGTCACTGTTCCACCGGGCGCGACGTTGCAACAAGTACGTGACTCGATCAACGCGCAATACAGCAGCGTAGGCCTGAGTGCCAACATCCTGACTGACGCCACGGGTTCTCGACTGGTCATGACGTCAACCAATACCGGTGTTGGCACCGACATTACCCTGGGTGGTAACTCCGGCCTGGAAGCGGGGACCTCAGTGGTGACCGAGCCGAAGAATGCGAAGTACACCATTGACGGTACTGCGCAGGAATCCAAGAGCAATACCCTGACTGACGCAATCAGCGGCGTGAGTATCAAGTTGACGGCGCTGTCGCCTCTTCCGTCTGGCGTCACAGATCAGAACAGTCCAAATCGAATCGCCTCGACCATCACGGTCAGTCGCAGCAACGACACCCTGAAAAGCTCGGTAAAGGGCTTTGTCGACACGTACAACGCCTTGATGACGGCGATCAATACTGAAACCAAAATCACCACCAACGCCGATGGTTCGACCACGCCGTCTGCGCTGACCGGCGATGCCACCATGCGCACCCTGCAGTCGTCCCTGCGCGCGCAAATGAACGCACTGGCTGGCACGGGCACGTTGAAGTCCCTGGCGCAATTTGGGGTGAACACTGACTCCGGCACCGGCAAGCTGAGCATTGACGATAAAATATTCGGTGCGGCGATCTTGACCAACCCTACCGACATCGGCGGTATTTTCAACGGCGACAATGGCCTGTTGGCGCGCATGAAAACCGCGACCGACAGCTACGCGCTGAGCAACACCGGTGTTCTCGCCACGCGCTCCTCGACCCTGTCGAACAACCTCAAGGACCTGCAAAACCAGCAGGACACCCTGACCGCGCGCATGGCCGCCCTGAAGACCAGCCTCACCGCTAAATATACGACGATGAACAATCTGGTGGCCCAGCTCACCAGTCAGCGTTCCAGCGTCATGACCACGCTCAACGCGCTGAACAAGTCGTCCTCGGACAGCTGATCCCGATGAAGCCGCCCGGTGGTAAATACCGCCATCGGGCGCCGCCTTCGACCGACTTGGGGGTTAAAGTTTTTTGCGACCCAGTCGACATAATAGTCAGAGCCCATCCAATTTAGCTGTCGCCTGTCACGAGGTAGAAACATGAATCCCATGAGAGCCCTTCGCCAATACCAGAAGGTCAATTCCCATGCCCAAGTCTCCGAAGCCAGCCCGCACCGTCTGGTCCAGATGCTGATGGAAGGCGCGTTGGATCGCATGGCCCAGGCCAAGGGCGCCATGGCTCGTGGTGATATCGCGCAAAAAGGTCTGCTGCTCGGTAAGGCGATCGACATCCTGATCGGCTTGCGTGACGGCCTGAACCCGGAAAAAACCGATGATCCGGCCGCCTTGCAACAGTTGGACAACCTGTACGCCTACATGACCACGCGCCTGCTGGAAGCCAACAGCAAGAACGATGTCACCATGATCGACGAAGTAGCCGGCCTGATGATTACGCTCAAGGAAGGCTGGGACGGTATTGCAACACTGTAGGCCTTTCGGCCTGAGGATGATGTCATGAGCCACGCCCTGCAACGGATTGACGAAACCCGCGAAGCCTTGGTCGACGCCTTGGCGGCACGTAATTGGGACGCTATCGGCGAACTGGATATGGGCTGCCGTGCGGTGATCGACGAGGCGCTCAATAACGCGCCGGTGGACGAGGATGCCCTGCGGGAAAAGCTGGAGAGCTTGTTGGCGGTGTATCAGCAGTTGCTGGAAGTGACGACGGGCGAGCGCCAGGCGATTTTCGAAGAGATGTCGCAGATCAACCGAGCGGAAAACGCGTCAAAGGTTTACCATCTGTTCGGCTGAATGGGCTCAGTTAGTCCGAACGGTGCGTCATATATTTGACTGTGCCAGCATTTTTGACTTAACTAGTGCTGTTTTCAGATTTCAGACGTCTACCAAGGTAAGAAATCTTACAGACGTCTAGATTGCCCTCACTCTGGGGCAGGAAGTTTTACTAGGGAAGTTGCTATTGCATGTGGCGTGAAACCAAAATTCTGCTGATCGATGACGATAGCGTCCGCCGCCGCGACTTGGCGGTGATTTTAAATTTTCTTGGTGAAGAAAATTTACCCTGCGGTAGCCATGATTGGCAGCAGGCGGTCAGCTCTTTGTCGTCGAGCCGTGAAGTCATTTGTGTGCTGATCGGGACGGTAAACGCTCCTGGTGCAGTACTGGGCTTGTTAAAGACACTGTCGACCTGGGATGAGTTCCTTCCGGTACTGCTAATGGGCGATGTTTCTTCTATCGACCTGCCGGAAGACCAACGCCGCCGCGTGCTTTCGACCCTGGAAATGCCGCCCAGCTACAGCAAATTGCTCGACTCCCTGCACCGCGCCCAGGTTTACCGTGAGATGTACGACCAGGCCCGCGAGCGCGGCCGTCATCGCGAACCCAACTTGTTCCGCAGCCTCGTCGGCACCAGCCGTGCGATCCAGCACGTGCGCCAGATGATGCAGCAAGTGGCCGACACCGACGCCAGCGTGCTGATCCTCGGCGAGTCCGGCACCGGCAAGGAAGTGGTCGCACGCAACCTGCACTATCATTCCAAGCGCCGCGACGGGCCATTCGTGCCGGTCAACTGCGGGGCGATCCCGGCAGAGCTGCTTGAAAGCGAATTGTTCGGTCACGAGAAGGGCGCCTTTACCGGGGCGATCACCAGCCGTGCCGGGCGTTTTGAGCTGGCCAACGGCGGCACCCTGTTCCTTGACGAAATCGGCGACATGCCGCTGCCGATGCAGGTCAAGCTGCTGCGCGTACTGCAGGAACGCACCTTCGAACGCGTGGGCAGCAACAAGACCCAGAGCGTCGACGTGCGCATCATCGCGGCCACGCACAAGAACCTCGAAAGCATGATCGAGGTCGGCAGCTTCCGCGAAGACTTGTACTACCGCCTCAATGTATTCCCTATCGAGATGGCCCCGCTGCGTGAGCGCGTGGAAGACATCCCGCTGTTGATGAACGAACTGATTTCGCGCATGGAACACGAAAAGCGCGGCTCGATTCGCTTCAACTCCGCCGCGATCATGTCCCTGTGCCGCCACGGCTGGCCGGGCAACGTCCGCGAGCTGGCCAACCTGGTGGAGCGCATGGCGATCATGCACCCCTACGGGGTGATCGGCGTGGTCGAGCTGCCGAAGAAATTCCGCTATGTCGACGACGAAGACGAGCAACTGGTCGACAGCCTGCGCAGCGACCTGGAAGAGCGCGTGGCCATCAACGGCCATACGCCGGACTTCGGTTCCACCGCCATGCTGCCGCCCGAAGGCCTGGACTTGAAGGACTACCTCGGTAGCCTCGAGCAAGGCCTGATCCAGCAGGCGCTGGACGATGCCAACGGCATTGTCGCGCGCGCCGCCGAACGCTTGCGTATCCGCCGAACCACCCTGGTTGAGAAGATGCGCAAGTACGGCATGAGCCGCCGGGAAGGCGATGAGCAGACAGATGATTGACGCCTGAAATATAAACCGCTGATTAATCAGCGGTTTTTTTTCGGCACGGGTATTGCTACAGCCCTCGCAACGTTCCGTTTAACTGACGGTCAGCCAAGCGAGAGAGCATGATGCCCCACGCCGCCCAACATTCTTCGGCCCCCGACATCCAGGGGCTTCTCCCCTCTGTAGAGCAGCAAAGCCGGCAGGGCCTGGAACAGGCCTTTTCGCTGTTCAACCAGATGTCGAGCCAACTGACTGACTCCTACAGCTTGCTGGAGGCCCGGGTTTCCGAGCTTAAAGGCGAGCTGGCGGTGGTCAGTGCCCAGCGCATGGAAGAGCTGGCCGAGAAAGAGCGCCTGGCCAACCGTCTGCAAAACCTCCTCGACCTGTTGCCCGGTGGCGTGATCGTCATCGATGAGATGGGCCGCGTGCGCGAAGCCAACCCGGCCGCGCGCGACTTGCTCGGCGAGCCGCTTGAAGGCGAACTGTGGCGCCACGTGATTACGCGCTGCTTTGCGCCACGCGAAGACGATGGCCATGAAATCTCCCTCAAGGACGGCCGCCGCCTGTCCATCGCCACCCGTTCCCTCGACGCCGAGCCCGGCCAACTGGTGCTGCTCAACGACCTGACTGAAACCCGTCACCTGCAAGATCAGCTGGCGCGCCATGAGCGCTTGTCGTCGCTGGGGCGGATGGTCGCTTCTTTGGCGCATCAGATCCGTACGCCGCTGTCGGCGGCGCTGATCTACGCCAGTCATTTGACTGATGAGCAATTGCCCGCCGCCACCCACCAGCGATTTGCCGGCCGCCTCAAGGAGCGCCTGCATGAATTGGAGCACCAGGTGCGCGACATGCTGGTGTTTGCCCGCGGCGAATTGCCGCTGACCGATCGCCTCACGCCGGCTGTGCTGATGCAATCGCTGCAGGCGGCAGCGGCGACGCACATTCAAGAGGCCAACGTGCGCTGGCAGTGCGACAGCCATCTCGGCGAGTTGCTGTGCAACCGCGACACGCTGGTCGGCGCCTTGCTCAACCTGATCGAAAACGCCACCCAGGCCAGCGGCCCCGGTGCGCGCCTCAAAGTGCACCTGTACAACCGCGGGCAAACCCTGCGCCTGTGCATCAGCGACAGCGGCAGCGGCATCGACCCGGTGGTGCTGCAGCGCCTGGGCGAACCCTTTTTCACCACCAAAACCAACGGCACGGGCCTGGGCCTGACCGTGGTCAAGGCAGTGGCGCGTGCGCATCAGGGAGAATTGCAACTGCACTCCCGGTTGGGGCGTGGCACCTGTGCATTGATGACCTTGCCGCTGTTTTCCAGCGCGGCAAGCGCGGAGTAAAAGGACTATGGCTATCAAGGTTTTATTGGTTGAAGACGATCGCGCCCTGCGTGAAGCATTGGCTGACACGCTGCTGTTGGCGGGCCATGACTACCGCGCGGTCGGTTCGGCCGAGGACGCCTTGGAGGCCGTTGAGCAAGAGTCCTTCAGCCTGGTGGTCAGCGACGTGAACATGCCCGGCATGGACGGCCACCAGTTGCTCGGCCTGCTGCGCGCACGTCAGCCGCAACTGCCGGTGCTGCTGATGACAGCCCATGGCGCGGTGGAGCGGGCGGTGGACGCCATGCGCCAAGGCGCGGCGGATTACCTGGTCAAGCCGTTCGAGCCCAAAGCCTTGATCGAGCTGGTCGCCCGGCATGCGCTCGGCGTGGTCCCGGCCAGCGACGGCGAAGGCCCGATTGCCTTCGAGCCGGCCAGCGCGCAGTTGCTGGAACTGGCGGCCCGTGTGGCGCGCAGCGATTCCACCGTGCTGATCTCCGGCGAGTCCGGCACCGGTAAAGAAGTGCTGGCACGCTATATCCACCAGCAATCCAGCCGCGCCAAACAACCGTTTATCGCGATCAACTGCGCGGCGATCCCTGACAACATGCTCGAAGCCACGCTGTTCGGCCATGAAAAGGGCTCGTTCACCGGCGCCATCGCCGCCCAGGCGGGCAAGTTCGAACAGGCGGACGGCGGCACCATTCTGCTCGATGAGATCTCGGAAATGCCCCTGGGCCTGCAAGCCAAGTTGCTGCGGGTGCTGCAGGAGCGCGAAGTGGAGCGCGTCGGCGCACGTAAGCCGATCCAGCTGGACATTCGCGTGGTCGCCACCACCAACCGTGATCTCGCGGGCGAAGTGGCGGCGGGGCGTTTCCGTGAAGACTTGTTCTACCGCCTTTCGGTATTCCCGCTGGCCTGGCGCCCACTGCGCGAGCGCCCGGCAGATATCATCCCGCTGGCCGAGCGCCTGCTGAACAACCACGTCAAAAAAATGAAGCACGCCCAGGCGCGGTTGTCGGCCGATGCCCAGGCCTGCCTGATCAGCTACCCATGGCCCGGCAATGTGCGCGAATTGGACAACGCGATCCAGCGCGCGCTGATCTTGCAGCAGGGCGGGCTGATCCAGCCGCAGGACTTTTGCCTGGCCATGGGCACTGGCGCGGCACCGTTGCCGAGCCTGGCGCCGGCGCCTGTGGTGGCGGTCGAAGCCGAATCCGCCGGCGGCTTGGGCGACGACCTGCGTCGCCGCGAATTCCAGATGATCATCGACACCCTGCGTGCCGAGCGCGGCCGCCGCAAAGAAGCGGCCGAGCGCTTGGGGATAAGCCCGCGCACCTTGCGCTACAAGCTGGCGCAGATGCGTGACGCGGGAATGGACGTGGAAGCCTACCTCTTCGCCACCTGAAAAAAGCATTGGGCCGACAGGGTTTGTCGCCTTTTCTTACGAATCGCCACGGAGCTGGCACCCTTGTTGCTACCACCCCTAGTAACCGCTACGTAGTGTCAAAAAATTGCGGGTCGTCGGAGAGAGAAGGTCATGAGCCAGGGTATTGAGTTCAATCGGTTGATGTTGGATATGCGCTCCATGCAAATGGATGCCATGGCTCAACCGAAATCCGTCGCGCCAGCGCCGGAATTGGGCCAAAGCAGTTTTGCCGACATGCTCGGTCAGGCAATCAATAAAGTCAGTGATACCCAGCAAGCCTCGAATCAGTTGGCCACCGCCTTCGAAATCGGCAAAAGCGGCGTAGACCTCACCGACGTGATGGTGGCTTCGCAGAAGGCCAGCGTTTCCTTTCAAGCCTTGACCCAAGTGCGCAACAAGTTGGTCCAGGCTTATCAAGACATCATGCAGATGCCGGTTTAAGGACGAGATTTAAGTCATGGCAGAAGCAGTCGTGGACAACGTACCCGCCAAGGCAGACGGCAAGCCGCCGCTGTTTGGCCTGTCGTTCCTGGAAAACCTCTCCGAAATGACCATGTTGCGTCAGGTGGGCCTGATGGTCGGCCTGGCTGCCAGCGTGGCGATTGGTTTTGCCGTGGTGCTGTGGTCGCAGCAACCTGATTACCGCCCGTTGTACGGCAGCCTGGCCGGCATGGATTCCAAGCAGATCATGGAAACCCTGGCCGCCGCCGACATCGCCTACACCGTAGAGCCTAACTCTGGCGCGCTGCTGGTCAAGGCCGACGACGTGGCCCGTGCGCGGATGAAATTGGCCGCGGCCGGCGTTACGCCGTCCGACAGCAATATCGGTTTTGAAATTCTCGACAAGGACCAGGGCCTGGGCACCAGCCAGTTCATGGAAGCCACGCGCTACCGTCGTGGTCTGGAAGGCGAACTGGCGCGCACCATCTCCAGCTTGAATAACGTCAAGGGCGCCCGTGTGCACCTGGCGATTCCGAAAAGCTCGGTGTTTGTACGTGACGAACGCAAGCCAAGTGCCTCGGTATTGGTCGAACTGTTTTCTGGCCGCTCCCTGGAGCCTGGCCAGGTGCTGGCGATCATTAACCTGGTGGCCACCAGCGTTCCCGAATTGAGCAAGTCGCAAATCACCGTGGTCGACCAGAAGGGCAACCTGCTCTCCGACCTGGCCGAGAACTCCGCGCTGACCCAGGCCGGCAAGCAGTTCGACTACAGCCGCCGCATGGAAAGCATGCTCACCCAGCGTGTGCACAACATTCTGCAACCGGTACTGGGCAACGACCGCTACAAGGCTGAAGTGTCCGCCGACGTGGACTTCAGCGCCGTCGAGTCGACCTCCGAGCAGTTCAACCCGGACCAGCCGGCGCTGCGCAGCGAGCAGTCGACCAGCGAACAACGTACCGCCAGCAATGGCCCGCAAGGTGTGCCGGGTGCCCTGAGCAACCAGCCGCCAGCTCCCGCTTCGGCACCGCAAACCACCGGTGGCGCTGCCGCGACAGCTGGCGCGATTCAGCCTGGCCAGCCACTGTTGGACGCCAACGGCCAGCAGATCATGGACCCGGCCACCGGCCAGCCAATGCTCGCGCCGTACCCGGCCGACAAGCGTAACCAGTCGACCAAGAACTTCGAACTCGACCGTTCCATCAGCCACACCAAGCAGCAACAGGGCAAAATCAATCGCCTGTCGGTGTCGGTGGTGGTCGATGACCAGGTCAAGGTCAATGCCGCTGACGGTGCTGTGACCCGTGCGCCCTGGAGCGCCGATGAATTGGCGCGCTTCACCCGCCTGGTGCAGGACGCCGTCGGTTTCGACGCCAGCCGTGGCGACAGCGTCAGCGTGATCAACATGCCGTTCTCCGCCGAGCGTGGCGAAGTGATCGCCGACCCGTCGTTCTACACGCAGCCGTGGTTCTGGGACATCGTCAAACAAGTGCTGGGTGTGTTGTTCATCCTGGTGCTGGTGTTCGGCGTGCTGCGCCCGGTGCTCAACAACATCACCGGCCACGGCAAGAAGCAGCTGGCCCTGGCTGGCGGCGACGTCGAGTTGGGCGGCATGGGCGGCCTGGACGGCGAACTGGCCAACGACCGCGTCAGCCTCGGCGGCCCACAAAGCATTCTGTTGCCAAGCCCGAGCGAAGGCTACGACGCTCAGTTGAACGCAATCAAGAGTTTGGTGGCAGAAGACCCGGGCCGTGTGGCCCAGGTCGTGAAAGAGTGGATTAACGCAGATGAATGATCGAGCCGCTGTTGCCAAGCTCACCAAAGTCGACAAAGCCGCAGTTCTGCTGCTGTCCCTGGGTGAGACCGACGCCGCACAAGTGCTGCGCCACATGGGCCCCAAAGAGGTTCAACGCGTGGGCGTGGCCATGGCGCAAATGCGCAATGTGCACCGCGAGCAAGTCGAGCAGGTGATGAGCGAGTTCGTCGAGATCGTCGGCGACCAGACCAGCCTGGGCGTCGGCTCCGACAGCTATATCCGCAAGATGCTCACCTCGGCGTTGGGCGAAGACAAGGCCAACGGCCTGATCGACCGCATCCTGCTGGGTGGCAACACCAGCGGCCTCGACAGCCTGAAATGGATGGAGCCGCGTGCCGTTGCCGACGTGATCCGCTACGAGCACCCGCAGATCCAGGCCATCGTCGTCGCCTATCTCGACCCCGACCAGGCCGGTGAAGTGCTCGGCCACTTCGACCATAAAGTGCGCCTGGACATCATCCTGCGCGTATCGTCGCTGAACACCGTGCAGCCGGCCGCCCTGAAAGAACTCAACACGATTCTCGAGAAGCAGTTCTCGGGTAACTCGAACGCCTCGCGTACCACCTTGGGTGGCATCAAGCGCGCGGCCGACATCATGAACTTCCTCGACAGCTCGGTCGAAGGCCAGTTGATGGACTCGATCCGCGAGATCGACGACACCCTGTCCGGCCAGATCGAAGACCTCATGTTCGTGTTCAACAACCTCTCCGATGTCGACGACCGTGGCATCCAGGCGCTGCTGCGCGAGGTGTCTTCCGACGTGTTGGTGCTGGCCCTCAAAGGCTCGGACGAAGGCGTCAAAGAGAAGATCTTCAAGAACATGTCCAAGCGTGCTTCCGAACTGTTGCGCGACGACCTGGAAGCCAAGGGCCCGGTGCGCGTCAGCGACGTGGAAACCGCCCAGAAGGAAATCCTCACCATTGCCCGCCGTATGGCCGAAGCCGGAGAAATCGTTCTCGGCGGGAAGGGCGGCGAAGAAATGATCTAAGGCGCCATCCATGTCGAACAAAGATGAGACGCCCAGCGATCTGATTCGCGCGCGGGATGTCGGCGGGTTCGACATCTGGTCGTTGCCCAGCTTCGACCCGCATGTGCCGGAGCCCGAGCCTGAGCCGGTGGTGGAAACACCGGCGGAAATGGAAGAAGTGCCGCTGGATGAAGTCCAGCCACTGACCCTCGAAGAATTGGAAGCCATCCGCCAGGAGGCCTACAACGAGGGCTTCGCGGCGGGTGAAAAAGACGGTTTTCGCAGCACCACCCTGAAAGTTCGCCAAGAGGCCGAGGAAGCGCTGAGCGTCAAGCTGGCCAGCCTGGAGCGCTTGATGGGCAGCCTGTTCGACCCGATCGCCGAACAGGATTCGCAGCTGGAAAAATCCATGGTCGGCCTGGTCGAGCACATCGCCCGCCAGGTGATCCAGCGCGAGCTGGTGCTCGACTCCAGCCACATCGAAAGCGTGATGCGCGAAGCCCTCAAGCTGCTGCCGTTGGGCGTCGGCAATGTGCGGCTGTACATCAACCCGCAGGATTTCGAACAGGTCAAAGCCCTGCGCGAGCGCCATGAAGAAACCTGGCGCATCGTCGAAGACGCGGCGCTGCTGCCCGGCGGTTGCCGCGTCGAAACCGAACACAGCCGTATCGATGCCACGGTGGAAACCCGTATCACCCAGATCATGGCCAAGCTCTTCGACCAGTTGCATGAACAAGCCTTGCACCCGGCCGAGCCTGACCTGAGCGTCGACCTGGACGCCGCCGATGCGCCTTGATCGCACCAGCTTCGCCAAGCGCCTGAGCGGCTACGCCGAGGCCACTGAGTTGCCCGGCCAACCGATCCTCGAAGGGCGCCTGTTGCGCATGGTCGGCCTGACCCTTGAAGCCGAAGGCCTGCGCGCCGCCATGGGCAGCCGCTGCCTGGTGATCAACGACGACAGCTACCACCCGGTGCAGGTCGAAGCTGAAGTGATGGGCTTTTCCGGCAGTAAGATTTTCCTCATGCCAGTGGGCAGCCTGGCGGGCATTGCCCCCGGCGCCCGCGTGGTGCCACTTGCCGACACCGGCCGCCTGCCGATGGGCATGAGCATGCTTGGCCGCGTACTCGACGGCGCCGGTCGTGCGTTGGACGGCAAGGGCGGCATGAAGGCTGAAGATTGGGTGCCGATGGACGGCCCGACGATCAACCCGCTCAACCGCAACCCCATCAGCGTGCCGCTGGACGTGGGCATTCGCAGCATCAACGGTTTATTGACGGTCGGTCGCGGCCAGCGTCTGGGCCTGTTCGCCGGTACGGGTGTGGGTAAATCGGTGTTGCTGGGCATGATGACGCGCTTCACCGAAGCCGACATTATCGTGGTCGGGCTGATCGGCGAGCGGGGCCGTGAGGTGAAGGAATTCATCGAGCACAGCCTCGGTGAAGAAGGCCTCAAGCGCTCGGTGGTGGTGGCGTCACCTGCGGACGATGCGCCGCTGATGCGTTTGCGCGCCGCCATGTACTGCACGCGCATTGCTGAATATTTTCGCGACAAGGGCAAGAACGTCCTGTTGCTGATGGACTCGCTTACGCGTTTCGCCCAGGCCCAGCGGGAAATCGCCCTGGCCATCGGCGAACCGCCCGCCACCAAAGGCTACCCGCCGTCGGTGTTCGCCAAGCTGCCCAAGCTGGTCGAGCGCGCCGGTAATGCCGAAGCCGGTGGCGGTTCGATCACCGCGTTCTACACCGTGCTGTCCGAAGGCGATGACCAGCAAGACCCGATTGCCGACTCGGCGCGGGGCGTGCTCGACGGCCACATCGTGCTGTCGCGGCGCCTGGCCGAAGAAGGGCACTACCCGGCCATCGACATCGAAGCCTCGATCAGCCGGGTGATGCCGGCGGTGGTCACGCCGGAACACATGGCTCGCGCACAGCACTTCAAACAGCTGTGGTCGCGTTATCAGCAGAGTCGCGACCTGATCAGCGTCGGCGCCTATGTGGCCGGGGGCGATCGTGAAACCGACTTGGCAATTGCCCTGCAACCGCAACTGGTGACCTACCTGCGCCAGGGCCTCAACGACAAGATCAGCATGGGCGAAAGCGAAGCCCACCTTGGCTCGATCTTCGCCCCGGCGCCAGGCGGTTAAGCCATGGCCAGCACGCGCTCTTCCCGCCTTGCCCCAGTGGTGGACATGGCCGAAAAGGCCGAAAAAGCCGCGGTGCAGCGCCTGGGGTATTTCCAGGGCCAGGTGCGCCTGGCCGAAAGCAAACTCGGCGACCTGGAGCGCTTTCGCGGCGAGTACCAGCAGCAGTGGATCGAACGCGGCAGCAAGGGCGTGTCCGGCCAATGGCTGATGGGCTACCAGGGCTTTCTCAACCAGCTTGAGACGGCCGTCGGTCAGCAGCGCCAGAGCCTGGCCTGGCACCAGAACAACCTCGATAAAGCCCGCGAGGCCTGGCAAGCGGCGTTCGCCCGGGTCGAAGGTTTGCGCAAGTTGGTGCAGCGTTATATCGACGAAGCGCGGGCGATTGAAGACAAGCGCGAGCAGAAGCTGCTGGATGAGCTGTCCCAGCGTCTTCCGCGCCAATCACAGTACTGAGTGTCATTTGGTCCTCTGTGTTGCCCATACCCGGTTCACCTGCTAAACCTTGTTGCATATTGCCAATGACAAGGAAGCAGTCGTATGTCAGTCGTTTCAGAAGTCTCCCTGGATGGGAAAAAAGCACTGATCACCGTCAAGGGGCGATTCGATTTTGGTAGTCATCAGGCTTTTCGTGAAGCTTACGAAAAGTTCTACAAGGTGCCCGAGGTCTACATAGTGGACTTGAAGGACACCACTTATATGGACAGCTCGGCCCTGGGCATGCTCCTGCTGTTGCGTGACCATGCCGGTGGTGATAACGCCGAAGTGCAAGTGATCAACAGCAACGCCGATGTGCGCAAGATCCTCGCCATCTCCAACTTCGACAAGCTGTTCGACATCAGTTGAGCACCTTGGCCCCCGTCCTTGAGCCGCTGACGGTGCTGATCGCCGAAGACAGCGCGGCGGATTTACTGCTGTTGTCGACGATCATTCGGCGCCAGGGGCATCAGGTGCTCACGGCCACGAATGGCGCGCAAGCCGTCGAGGTGTTCACGCGCGAGCGTCCGCAACTGGTGTTGATGGACGCCTTGATGCCGGTGATGGACGGCTTTGAAGCGGCGCGCCAGATCAAGCAACTGGCGGGCGAAGCGCTGGTGCCGATCATCTTCCTCACCTCCCTGCGCGAGAGCGAAGCCCTGGCCCAGTGCCTGGATGCGGGAGGCGATGATTTCCTGCCCAAGCCTTACAACCCGCTGATCCTGGCGGCGAAAATCAACGCCATGGATCGCCTGCGCCGGTTGCAGGCCACGGTGTTGCAGCAACGAGACTTGATCGCCAGGCACCACGATTACTTGTTGCATGAGCAGCGCGCGGCCAAAGCGGTGTTCGACAAGGTCGCGCATTCTGGCTGTATCAACGCGGCGCCGAACATTCGCTATCTGCAATCGCCCTATGCGCTGTTCAACGGCGACCTGCTGCTGGCAGCCTATACGCCTTCGGGTGACATGCACGTGCTGCTCGGCGATTTCACCGGCCACGGGTTGCCGGCCGCCGTCGGCGCCATGCCGCTGGCGGAAGTGTTTTATGGCATGACGGCTAAGGGCTACGGCCTGGCGCAAACCCTGCGCGAGATGAATGCCAAGCTCAAACGTATCCTGCCGGTGGACATGTTCTGCTGCGCCACCCTGATGTGCCTGAGTGCCCAGCGGCGCGTGGTGGAAGTGTGGAACGGCGGCATGCCCGAGGGTTATGTGCATGAAGTCGCCACGGGCAAGCGTACGCCGCTAGTGTCGCGGCACCTGCCGTTAGGCGTGCTCTCGGCCGAGGCGTTTGATGACAGCACTGAGGTCTGGCCCATGGCCCTCGGCGATCGCGTCTTTTTGCTTTCCGATGGCGTGTTGGACACCGCCGATGCCAATGACCAGTTGTTCGGCGCCGAGCGTTTGCAGCAGGTGTTCGCGGCCAACCGTGAACCTGATCGCCTGTTCGAAGACATCGAAAAGGCCCTGGCAGCGTTTCGTGGCCAGGCGCGGGACGACGTCAGCATGGTCGAGATCACCTTGCAGGACGGCCAGCCGTTGCGCGCAGCCGAGGCGCTGTATGCCGACAGCGGGCAGTCGTGCCCGCTGGACTGGTCGGTGAGTTTTGAGTTTCGCGCGCAGACCCTCAAAAGCTACAACCCGCTGCCGTATCTGCTGCAATTGCTGCTGGAGATCCACGGCCTGCGCAAGCAGAGCGGGGCGCTTTACAGTGTGATGGCCGAGTTGTATTCGAATGCGCTGGAGCATGGCGTGTTGGGCCTGGATTCGAAGCTCAAGCGTGATGCGCAGGGGTTTGCCCACTATTACCGCCAGCGCAATGAGCGGCTGGCGCAGTTGAACAGCGGCTATGTGCGTGTGCATGTGCAAGTGGTGCCGACGGCCACGGGCGGCAAAATGACGTTGCGCATTGAAGACAGCGGCCCTGGGTTTGACGTGGAACAGGTGCTGGCGCGGCCGCTGGATATCGACCGTCTGTCTGGCCGCGGCTTGAGCCTGGTCCGGCAACTGAGCAGCGATGTACGCTGGTCCGATGGCGGGCGCAGTGTGTGCGTGGAGTTTTGCTGGGGGGCTCTGGCATAATCCGCCGATTCTTGATCAAGGAGCGAGCAAGTGGCTGAGATTCATCTGGACCCTGACGTGTTGTCGGGTTTGCAGGAAGTGATGGAAGGCGAGTATCCCAAGTTGCTCGATACCTTCCTGGACGATTCGCAAAAGCGCGTCGAGGCGCTGCGCAAGTCGCGTGATGATGCCAAGGCGTTGGGGCGCATTGCGCATAGCTTTAAAGGCAGCAGTGGCAACCTTGGGGCGGTGCAATTGGCGCAGTTGTGCCAGCGCTTGGAGGTGGAGTCGGTTAAATCGACAGCGGACCTTGGGGCGTTGGTTGATCAGATTGATCGTGAGTTTGCTTTGGTTCGGCCGTTGTATGAGTCGGAGCGGCAGCGGTTCAGCCTCTGAGTCAGCGCGTTACGCTGAGCCCTCCACAGATCCAAATGTGGGAGCGGGCTTGCTCGCGAAAGCGGTGTATCAGTAACGAATTTGGCGACTGACACTGCGCATTCGCGAGCAAGCCCGCTCCCACATTGAACTGTGTTTTACCGGCCATTTGTGATGCTCGTGCAAACCTGGCCCAACTCTTGCTCTACCTCCCAATACTGCATCCCCGATCCCCAATGCAGTGGAGACCTTTACCTATGCCAGTCGCCCCGAATTCGCTCCTTCAGGCTGCCCCCGCGGCCAAGCCTCAAGCGCCGGCCGCCACCCCTGCGGTAGCGGCTGCGGACCCGCGGGACAAGGCCCAGGGCTTTGCTCAAGTGTTCGCCAGCCAGGGCTCGAAGCCCACGGTAAAGACCGACGACACTCCGGCTAAACCCGCGAATAACAAGCCTTCCGACGCCAGCGCCAAGCCTGCAAACAGCAACGACAAGCCTGCCGCCAGCACGCCAGCGGTTGCCGATAGCGGCAATCCCTTGCCTGCCAAGCCACCGGCCACGTCCGACGACAGCACCAGCAGTGACGACGACAAACCCACCGACCCGTCCCTGGTGCAGCAACCGTCGGTTGACCCGGTCGTCGACCCGGCCTTGATTGCCACCGTCACCCCGGTTGCCGTTCCGGTGCCCGTCGAAACCCCGGCCCCGGTTGCCGCGACCCAGGACGACAAGGCCCAGCCGGTCGTCGCCGCACCGGTCGCTGCCACCGATGAAGCCAAGCAGCCCGCCTTCGACCCGGCAGCCGACCCGCTGGATTCGATGCCGGCCGTGCGCCTGGCGATGGAGCAGGGCGGTCACGTCTCGGCCAGCAGCCAGACGCCGCAGAAAGCTGCACCCGCGCCGACCCAGGATCAGCCGACCGCTGCGCAGAACTTTGCCGCCGGCCTGGCCAATATGGTCGACCAGCAAGCCACCAAAGACAGCACTGACCAGGGCGGCGACAAAGCCTTCAGTGGCTTGATCGAAGGCGGCCTCAAAGATTTGAAAGACGCCAGCAGCGACACCCGCGTCGATGACTTCGCCAACCGCCTGGCCGCGCTGACCCAGGCCGCCACGCCAAAAACCGCGAATGCCTTGCCACCCGTTGCGAATGCACCGTTGGCCATGCACCAGAGCGGCTGGACCGAGGAAGTGGTCAACCGCGTGATGTACCTGTCCAGCGCCAACCTCAAGTCGGCGGAGATCCAGTTGCAGCCGGCCGAGCTGGGGCGCCTGGATATCAAGGTCAACATGACCGCGGACCAACAAGCCCAGGTCACTTTCATGAGTGGTCACGCGGTGGTGCGTGAAGCGCTGGAAACCCAGTCCGGCCGTTTGCGCGAGATGTTTGCCCAGCAGGGCATGGGGCAGGTCGACGTTAACGTCTCCGACCAGTCCCGTGGCTGGCAGGGGCAGGGCCAGGAGCAACAACAGCAGAACCAGGCGCGCGGCGTGAGTGGCAGCGGCGGGCGCGGAGAGGGCGGGGATGCTGGTGATCACGCTGAAGTGGCGGCGGCGGTCGCGCCGGTGAGCCAGACGGTGATCGGCTCCAGCGCCGTTGACTATTACGCCTGACCTGAGCCCAACACAGGTCTAAATGTGGGAGCGGGCTTGCTCGCGAAAGCGCAGTGTCAGTCAAAAGATTCATCGACTGACCCACCGCATTCGCGAGCAAGCCCGCTCCCACATTGGACTGTGGTGTTTCATCCATCCCCCATCAGCAGACAACTCTGGCATAACACTTGCTCTTGCCTTTCCGTAGATCTATGAATCCCAGAATAGTGACGGATTATTGGCATGGCGAAGAGCGACGACGCAGCAGCAACTCCCCCCGCAGGCAAAGGCAAGCTCAAGCTAATCCTGTTGATCGTGCTGGGCCTGCTCCTGGCCATTGGCGCCTCCGTGGGTGGCACTTGGTACATCATGCACAGCAGTGCAAGCAAACCGGCACCCGCCGCCGAAACCGCCAGTAACGTCAAGCAACCGGCAATCTTCGAGCCGATGCTTCCGGCCTTTGTCGCCAACTTCAATCAGAATGGCCGTCAACGCTACCTGCAGGTGAGCATCACCTTGCTGGCGCGTAACCAGGCGGACCTGGATGCGCTCAAAGTGCATATGCCAGTGATCCGCAACAACCTGGTGATGCTGTTCTCCGGGCAGAGCTTCGACAGCCTCGCCACCCCTGTCGGCCAGGAAATGCTGCGCCAGAAGGTCACTGCCAGCGTGCAGGAAGTGGCCCAGAAAGAGCTCGGCAAAGTCGTGGTCGAGCAGGCGCTCTTCACTAACTTCGTATTGCAGTAGGATCACGACATGGCCGTGCAAGACCTGCTGTCCCAGGATGAAATCGACGCGCTGTTGCATGGCGTCGACGATGGTCTGGTACAGACCGAAATGGCTGCCGAACCCGGCAGCGTCAAAAGTTATGACCTGACCAGCCAGGATCGCATCGTCCGTGGACGTATGCCGACGCTGGAAATGATCAACGAGCGTTTCGCCCGCTACACCCGTATCAGCATGTTCAACATGCTGCGCCGTTCGGCGGACGTGGCGGTGGGCGGCGTGCAGGTGATGAAGTTCGGCGAATACGTGCACTCGCTGTACGTGCCCACCAGCCTCAACCTGGTCAAGATCAAGCCGTTGCGCGGCACCGCGCTGTTCATCCTCGACGCCAAACTGGTGTTCAAGCTGGTGGACAACTTCTTCGGCGGCGACGGCCGTCACGCCAAGATCGAAGGCCGTGAATTCACCCCGACCGAACTGCGCGTGGTGCGCATGGTGCTGGAGCAGGCCTTCATCGACTTGAAGGAAGCCTGGCAGGCGATCATGGAAGTCAATTTCGAGTACATCAACTCGGAAGTGAACCCGGCCATGGCCAACATCGTCGGCCCCAGCGAAGCCATTGTGGTCTCCACCTTCCACATCGAACTCGATGGCGGTGGCGGCGACCTGCACGTGACCATGCCGTACTCGATGATCGAGCCGGTGCGCGAGATGCTCGACGCCGGTTTCCAGTCCGACCTGGACGACCAGGACGAGCGCTGGGTCAAGGCCTTGCGCGAAGACCTGCTCGACGTCGACGTACCTTTGAGCGCCACTGTGGCCCGTCGCCAGTTGCGTTTGCGCGATATTTTGCACATGCAGCCCGGCGATGTGATTCCCGTGGAATTGCCGGAAGAAATGATCATGCGTGCCAACGGCGTGCCGTCGTTCAAGGTCAAGCTGGGTTCGCACAAAGGCAACCTGGCGTTGCAAGTGATCGAACCGATCAACCGTCGCTGATCAACAATAATTTTTGCTTCGCCGAGGACATGTAATGGCTACCGAACACGAAAACACTTCCGCCGAAGACCAGGCCCTGGCTGACGAGTGGGCTGCGGCCCTGGAAGAAACCGGCGATGTTGGCCAGGACGACATCGACGCGCTGCTGGCCGCCGACGCCGCCACCGCGCCGGCCGGCAACCGCCTGCCGATGGAAGAATTCGGCAGCGTGCCGAAGAACAACGACCCGGTGACCCTCGACGGCCCGAACCTGGACGTGATCCTCGACATCCCGGTGTCGATTTCCATGGAAGTGGGCAGCACCGAAATCAACATCCGCAACCTGCTGCAGCTCAACCAGGGTTCGGTGATCGAGCTCGATCGCCTGGCCGGTGAGCCGCTGGACGTGCTAGTCAACGGCACGCTGATCGCCCATGGCGAAGTGGTGGTGGTCAACGAGAAGTTCGGCATCCGCCTGACCGACGTGATCAGCCCGAGCGAACGCATCAAGAAGTTGCGCTGATATGAAGTATTCGATGGCGGGACTGTTTCTGGCGCTGCCATTGAGCGCCCTGGCGGCTGAGCCGGTCGCGCAAGCGGCGGCTGCGGCGCCCGTAGTCAGCAGTGGCATCGGCGGGCAACTGACCCAGTTGGTGCTGGGCCTGTTGCTGGTGGTGGGTTTGATTTTTGTGCTGGCCTGGTTGATGCGCCGCGTGCAGCGCATCGGCCCGGGCAATGGCCAGGTCATCGAGATGATCGGCTCGCGCGCCCTCGGCCCGCGTGATCGTCTGGTGCTGGTGCAAGTCGGCGAGGAACAGATTCTGCTGGGTATCACGCCCGGCCGCATCACCCCGCTGCACGTGCTCAAGTCGCCGGTAGAAGTGGCCAGGACCGAGGCCGCCACGCCAGAATTCGCCCAGCGCCTGATGGAGTTGCTGGGCAAGGATCAGAAGGATAAGAAGTAATGCGCGTTTTATTGACGCTCATGCTGTTGCTGGCCGCGCCGTTGGCGTTGGCGGCCGACCCGTTGTCGATCCCGGCGATCACGCTGGGCACCAACGCTGCCGGCGCCCAGGAATACTCGGTCAGCTTGCAGATTCTGCTGATCATGACCGCGCTGAGTTTTATCCCGGCGTTTGTGATGCTGATGACCAGCTTCACGCGGATCATCATCGTGTTCTCGATTCTGCGTCAGGCCCTCGGCCTGCAGCAGACGCCGTCGAACCAGATCCTCACCGGCATGGCGCTGTTTTTGACGCTGTTCATCATGGCGCCGGTGTTCGACAAGGTGAACCAGCAAGCCCTGCAACCGTACCTGGCGGAAAAACTCACCGCCCAGGACGCGATCGACAAGGCCCAGGGCCCGATCAAGGACTTCATGCTGTCGCAAACCCGCTCCAGCGACCTTGAGCTGTTTATGCGTTTGTCCAAGCGCACCGACATTGCCACGCCGGATCAGGCGCCATTGACCATCCTGGTGCCGGCGTTCGTCACCTCCGAATTGAAGACCGCGTTCCAGATCGGCTTCATGATTTTCATCCCGTTCCTGATCATCGACCTGGTGGTGGCGAGCGTGCTGATGGCCATGGGGATGATGATGCTGTCGCCGCTGATTATTTCGCTGCCGTTCAAGATCATGCTGTTTGTGCTGGTGGACGGCTGGGCGCTGATTATCGGTACGCTGGCCAGCAGTTTCGGCGGAGTGTAGCGCCATGACCCCAGAAGTAGCGGTCGACCTGTTTCGTGAAGCGCTGTGGCTGACCACCATGATGGTCGCCGTGCTGGTGGTGCCGAGCCTGTTGGTCGGCCTGCTGGTGGCGATGTTCCAGGCCGCGACCCAGATCAACGAACAAACCTTGAGCTTCCTCCCGCGTTTGCTGGTGATGCTGATCACCTTGATCGTCGCCGGCCCGTGGCTGGTGCAAACCTTTATGGAATACATCCTGCAGCTTTACGGCAGTATTCCGCAGTTGATCGGCTGACCGCATGCAATCTGTGCTGGCCTTGACCGACACCCAGATCAGCACCTGGGTGGCGTCGTTCATCCTGCCGATGTTCCGCGTCACGGCGGTGCTGATGACCATGCCGGTGTTCGGCACCACCTTGGTCCCGCGGCGCATTCGCCTGTATTTCGCCTTCGCCATTACCGTGGTCATCGTGCCCGGGTTGCCGCCGATGCCGCCGGTGAATGCCCTGGACTTGAGTGCGCTGCTGCTGATTGCCGAGCAGATTTTGATCGGCGCGTTGCTGGGCTTCTCGCTGACGTTGTTCTTCCAGGCGTTTGTGATCGCCGGGCAAATCATCTCGATTCAGATGGGCATGGGCTTCGCGTCCATGGTCGACCCCACCAACGGCGTGTCGGTGGCGGTGATCGGGCAGTTCCTGACCATGTTGGTGACCTTGCTGTTCCTGGCCATGAACGGCCACTTGGTGGTGTTCGAGGTCATGACCGAAAGTTTCACCACCTTGCCGGTGGGCTCGGGGCTGGTGGTCAATCACTTCTGGGAGCTGGTGGGGCGCCTGAGCTGGGTGCTGGGCGCTTCGCTGTTGCTGGTGTTGCCGGCAATCACCGCGCTGCTGGTGGTCAACATCGCCTTTGGCGTGATGACCCGCGCGGCGCCGCAGCTGAACATTTTCTCGATTGGTTTCCCGTTGACCCTGGTGTTGGGCATGGGGATTTTCTGGATCGGCATGGCCGACATTCTCAATCAGTATCAACCGCTGGCGACTGACGCCTTGCAGTTCTTACGTGATCTGGCACGGGCGCGTTGAGCCATGGCCGAGAGCGAGAGTGGTCAGGACAAAACAGAAGACCCCACGGAGAAACGTAAAAAGGACTCCAGGGAAAAGGGCGAGATTGCGCGCTCCAAAGAGCTCAATACCCTCGCCGTGATGCTCGCCGGCTCCGGTGGCCTGTTGATTTACGGCGGTGGTTTGGCGCTGGACATGATGGAGTTGATGAAACTCAACTTCTCCTTGCCCCGCGAAGTGCTGCTCAGCCCCGGCGCCATGGGCCAGTACCTGCTGCACTCGGGCAAGATCGCAATTCTGGCGGTGCAGCCGGTGCTGATCACCCTGCTGTTGGCGGCCTTGATCGGGCCGGTTTCCCTCGGCGGCTGGCTGTTCGCCGCCGGCAGCATGGCGCCCAAGTTCAGCCGCATGAACCCCGGGCCTGGGCTCAAGCGCATGTTTTCCACCAAGGCGTTGGTGGAGCTGCTCAAGGCGCTGGCGAAATTCATCCTGATTCTGTTTGTGGCGCTGACGGTGTTGTCGTCCGACATCGACGACTTGCTGCGCATCGCCCATGAGCCGCTGGAGTCGGCGATCATCCATAGCGTGCAAGTGGTGGGCTGGAGTGCGCTGTGGATGGCCTGCGGGCTGATCATCATCGCCGCCGTGGACGCGCCGATCCAGCTGTGGGAGAGCCACAAGAAGCTGCTGATGACCAAGCAGGAAGTGCGCGACGAGCACAAAGACCAAGAGGGCCGCCCCGAGGTCAAACAGCGTATTCGCCAACTGCAGCGCGAAATGTCCCAGCGCAAGATGATGGCGGCGGTGCCGGATGCCGATGTGGTCATCACCAACCCGACCCACTATGCGGTGGCGCTCAAGTACGACCCGGAGAAGGGCGGCGCGCCGATGCTGCTGGCCAAGGGCAGCGACTTTACTGCGCTGAAAATCCGCGAAATCGCCGTGGCCAACGACATTCTGTTGCTGGAGTCGCCGGAGCTGGCGCGCTCGATTTTCTACTCCACGGATCTGGATCAGGAGATTCCTGCAGGGCTGTATTTGGCGGTGGCGCAGGTGTTGGCCTACGTCTATCAGATCCGCCAGTACCGGGCGGGCAAGGGCAAGCGGCCTGATCCGCTTAAAGACCTGCCGATTCCACCGGACTTGCGCCGCGATTCCTGAGTCATCCTGCACCGACGCCAGCACCTGCCATCTGTCTAAAACCCGGCCTTACCTGTCAACTTTGACAGTACCCATTACACCGCCTTCACTGTTTGATAGAGCGGCGCGGCGCGCCTTTATGCGCGGCTCGGGAGAGCGGTGATGGACAGGGGCACGGTCAGGTGGTTCGACGCGGTCAAGGGCATTGGTTTTATTGCCAGGGACCGCGATGGCAATGCGGTGCCCGTGCAGCCGGCGGGCGATCAATGCAGCGCAGTCGATGTGTTGCCGGTGCCGCCCAAGGCGCGAACATCTCGCCAGCGAAAAAAATAAAACCGGACCCGGTCCGGGAGCAGCGCTTGTTGTGGCAAGCCGCTCAGCACGTCCCTCGATTTTCACCCGCCCTCTACCACCCGTCCGCAACCCCCGTCTACCTGTCAACATTGACAGTAGCCAGCCTCGCCTTCCTGCGGTTCCATGACAGCACACACTGCACACAAGTAGTTGCGAGATGCAGGGGGAGTGGTGATGGAAGCGGTGACGGGCACGATCAAATCGTACAACCAAAAAACCGGTGAAGGTTGGATCGCAGTGGATGGCGGCGAAGAGCCCGTGCGTGTGGACCGTAGGAGTCTGGGTGCGCGCCGGTTGAAAAATGGGCAGCGGGTGCAACTCGCGAGGATTCATCGGCCCACGGGCGTCTTTGCGCTCTACATAAAGATTATCTAGCGACGTGCGTGTCGGGTTTCGAGCGCGATGTCAGGAGAGCGGCAATGGCAACAGGCAAAGTGAAATGGTTTAACGCGGACAAGGGCTTTGGGTTTATTACGCCAGACGATGGGAGCCCGGATGTTTTCGTCCACTTCTCAGCAATATCAGGGAATGGGTACAAGACTCTGGAAGAGAACCAAAAAGTAACATTCGAGGTTACTCAAGGGGCAAAAGGGCTGCAGGCCGTTGACTTACGGCCTGTTGATTGATCGTTCCCACGCTCCCGCGTGGGAATGCATCCCGTGACGCTCCGCGTCACTGTTGCGCAGGGCTCAAATCGGGACGCGGAGCGTTCCAGTCTGCATTCCCACGCAGAGCGTGGGAACGATCACTTCAACCCCTCGGGTTAAGGAGCGGAATATGGCTACGGTAACGACTAAAAGCGGTCTTCAGTATGAAGACAAAAAACAGGGCGATGGTGCAGAAGCGGTGGCTGGGATGGCCGCCAGCGTTCACTACGTCGGCACGCTGACGGACGGTAAGAAGTTCGACTCGAGTAGGGACCGTGACAAGCAGTTCGTCATCGTGCTGGGTCGCAATAAGGCCGTCAAAGGGTTGGAGGAGGGAGTGCTGGGGATGAGGGTTGGAGGCATCCGCAAACTGACGATTCCGCCCCAGCTTGGGTATGGCGACGAGGGTTGGAGTGGGGTCGTTCCGCCGGGCGCAACACTTGTTTATGAGGTGGAGTTAATGAGTGTTTGATGATCGTTCCCACGCTCCCGCGTGGGAATGCATCCCGTGACGCTCCGCGTCACCGTTGCGCAGGACTTTAACCCCTCGTTAAGGAGCGGAATATGGCTATGGTTACGACTCAAAGCGGTCTTCAATATGGAGATAAAAAAGAGGGCGATGGTGCAGAAGCAGTGGCTGGCCAGACCGTCACCGTTCACTACACCGGCTGGCTGCCGGAAGGCCGCAAGTTCGACTCGAGTAAGGACCGTAATGACCCGTTCGAATTTGTGCTGGGTGGCGGTTCGGTTATCAAGGGATGGGACGAAGGGGTGCAGGGGATGAAGGTTGGAGGCGTCCGCGAGCTGACAGTTCCGCCCGCGCTTGGGTATGGCGCAAGGGGGGCGGGTGGGGTGATTCCGCCGAATGCAACACTTGTTTTTGAGGTGGAGTTACTGAGTATTCGATGATCGTTCCCACGCTCCCGCGTGGGAATGCATCCCGTGACGCTCCGCGTCACCGTTGCGCAGGGCTCAAATCGGGACGCGGAGCGTCCCAGGCGGCATTCCCACGCAGAGCGTGGGAACGATCAAAAAATGTGGGAGCGGGCTTGCTCGAGAAAGCGGTGTGTCATTCAGCAATTTTCCAGCTGAACCTCCGCCTTCGCGAGCAAGCCCGCTCCCACATTTTTGACTCGATTTACACCCGGCAGGCTGGGTCGCTTATGAGGTGATCAACGGCCCAAAGTGAAAGTTGGAAGGCTTCTTGCAATACCGCCTCCAGGACGCCTCTCAGCGTCAAAACTTTGCTTCAAGGAACACGAGGAATACCGGTGGTAGATCGCTCTCAAATGCTCAACACGGCCCGTGGCACCCTGACTGACTTGTCGCGGGGCAACCTGGGTGTGCCGTTGTTGTTGCTGGTGATGCTGGCAATGATGATGTTGCCGATGCCGCCGTTCCTGCTCGATGTGTTCTTCACCTTCAACATCGCCTTGTCGGTGGTGGTGCTGCTGGTCTGCGTGTACGCCCTGCGCCCATTGGATTTCGCCGTATTCCCCACCATCCTGCTGATTGCAACGCTGCTGCGCCTGGCGCTCAACGTGGCGTCCACGCGGGTGGTGATGCTCCACGGCCAGGACGGCCACGCCGCCGCCGGTAAGGTGATCCAGGCCTTCGGTGAGGTGGTGATCGGCGGTAACTACGTGGTCGGTATCGTGGTGTTCGCGATCCTGATGATCATCAACTTCGTGGTGGTGACCAAGGGTGCCGGGCGGATTTCCGAGGTGAGCGCGCGGTTTACCCTCGACGCCATGCCCGGCAAACAAATGGCCATCGACGCCGACCTCAACGCCGGCCTGATCGACCAGAACCAGGCCAAGTCCCGCCGCCTGGAAGTGGCCCAGGAGGCCGAGTTCTACGGTTCCATGGACGGCGCGAGCAAATTCGTACGCGGTGACGCCATTGCCGGCCTGTTGATTCTGTTCATCAACCTGATCGGCGGCATGGCGGTCGGTATCTTCCAGCACGGCATGACCTTCGGCGATGCGGGCAAGGTGTACGCCTTGCTGACCATCGGTGACGGTTTAGTGGCGCAATTGCCATCACTGTTGTTATCCACAGCGGCGGCGATCATGGTGACCCGTGCTTCGGGTTCCGAAGACATGGGCAAGCAGATCAGCCGGCAGATGTTCGCCTCGCCCAAAGCGCTGGCCGTGGCGGCGGGCATTATGGCGATCATGGGCATCGTGCCGGGCATGCCGCATATCTCGTTCCTGAGCATGGCGGCCATGGCGGCCGGCGGCGCTTACCTGTTCTGGCGCAAGCAAAACCAGGTCAAGGTCCTGGCCCAGCAGGAGATCGCCCGCCAACAAGACCTGTTGCCGTCTCCGGCCCGCGCCCAGGAAACCAAGGAGCTTGGCTGGGATGACGTGACCCCGATCGACATGATCGGCCTGGAAGTCGGCTACCGCCTGATTCCGTTGGTGGACCGCAACCAGGGCGGCCAATTGCTGGCGCGGATCAAGGGCGTGCGCAAGAAGCTGTCCCAGGACCTGGGCTTCCTGATGCCCACCGTGCACATCCGCGACAACCTTGATTTGGCCCCCAGCGCCTACCGCCTGACCCTGATGGGCGTGATCCTCGCCGAAGCCGAGATTTACCCCGACCGCGAACTGGCGATCAACCCTGGCCAGGTGTTCGGTACGCTTAACGGCATCACCGCCAAAGATCCGGCTTTTGGCCTGGAAGCGGTGTGGATCGAAGTCAGCCAGCGCAGCCAGGCGCAATCCCTCGGTTACACCGTGGTTGACGCCAGCACTGTGGTCGCCACGCACCTCAACCAGATCCTGTACAAACACTCCCACGAGCTGATCGGCCACGAGGAAGTCCAGCAATTGATGGGTTTGCTGGCCAAAGCCTCGCCAAAATTGGCCGAAGAGCTGGTGCCGGGCGTGCTGTCGCTGTCGCAGTTGCTCAAAGTGCTGCAAGCCTTGCTGGCCGAACAGGTGCCGGTACGCGACATTCGCAGCATCGCCGAGGCCATCGCCAACAATGCCGCCAAGAGTCAAGATACTGCCGCTCTGGTGGCGGCGGTGCGTGTCGGATTGTCCCGTGCAATCGTGCAAAGCATTGTAGGCATTGAGTCTGAGCTGCCTGTTATCACCTTGGAGCCAAGGTTGGAACAAATATTGCTCAATAGTATTCAGAAGGCAGGACAAGGCCAGGAAGAGGGCGTTCTGCTGGAGCCAAGCATGGCGGAAAAACTGCAGCGCTCGTTGATCGAAGCCGCGCAGCGCCAGGAAATGGCGGGTCACCCGGTGATTCTGCTGGTGGCAGGCCCGGTCCGTGCGATGTTGTCGCGGTTTGGACGCCTGGCAGTACCGAATTTGCACGTTTTGGCTTATCAGGAAATTCCTGACAACAAGCAAGTGACTATCGTCGCGACAGTAGGGCCCAACGGCTGAGGTAGTGGGTTATGCAAGTTAAGCGTTTTTTCGCCGCCGATATGCGTCAGGCCATGAAACTGGTACGTGATGAGCTGGGCGCCGATGCCGCGATTATCGGCAACCGTCGCATTGCCGGCGGTGTCGAGCTGACGGCTGCGCTGGATTACACGCCGCAGGCCCTGGCGCCGCGCGTGCCGAACATGGAGCTCGAAGACGAGCTGCGCAAGACCGCTTCGCGCATTGTCTCGGCCCAGGCTGAGCTGAGCATGCGTGGCGACAGCGATACCACCACCAATCGCCAGTTGTTCGCCGGCCTGCCGCTGACCGCCGCCGAGCCTTTGGTTGAACCGACTTTCAAAGAACCGCCACGTCCTGCAGCGCCAGCCCCGGCCGCCGCAGTCGACCAGCGCGTGTTCGATTCGATGCGTTTTGAACTCAATGGCCTGCGTGAACTGCTCGAAGTGCAGCTCGGGTCGCTTGCCTGGAACCAGTTGCAAGGCAGCAAGCCGCAACAGGCCAACCTGTGGCGCCGCCTGCAACGCATCGGCCTGTCCGGCCCGTTGTCCCGCGACCTGCTGGCGCTGACCGCCGAAGTTGAAGAACCACGCCAAGCCTGGCGCATGTTGCTGGCGCACCTGGCGCGCATGATCGTCACCCCGGAAATCGAACCGCTGGAAGAGGGCGGTGTGATTGCCATGGTCGGCCCTGCCGGCATGGGCAAGACCACCACCCTGGCCAAGCTGGCCGCGCGTTATGTGCTCAAGTACGGCGCGCAGAATATCGCCCTGGTGAGCATGGACAGCTACCGCATCGGCGCCCAGGAGCAGCTCAAGACGTTGGGCCGCATTCTCAATGTGTCGGTGACCCACGTCGACCCGGGCCAGTCCCTGGCCAACGCCCTCGACCCGCTGCTGCGCAAACGCGTAGTGCTGATCGACACCGCCGGCCTGCAAGCCAGTGACCCGGCGCTGCGCATGCAGCTGGAAAGCCTGGCCGGGCGTGGCATCAAGTCGAAAAATTACCTGGTGCTTGCAACCACCAGCCAGAAACAGGTTCTTACCGCTGCCTACCACAGCTACAAACGCTGCGGCCTGGCCGGTTGCATCCTCACCAAGCTCGACGAAACCGCGAGCCTGGGCGAAGTGCTGAGCCTGGCTATCAGTCATGAATTACCGGTCGCCTACCTGACCGACGGGCCGCGGATCCCGGATGATCTTCATCTGCCGCGCCGTCATCAGTTGGTCAGCCGTGCTGTCAGTGTGCAAATGCAAGAAGAGCCTAGCGAGGAAGCGATGGCCGATATGTTCGCCGACCTTTACCACAACCCCGCCAAGCGGGTGGGTTGAGGGTCAGGATGAACACCGTGAAATGTATCTACATCGATGGTCTGCAAGCGATTCACGCGGCCAAGCCATGTAGCCTGCGTCTAAGCAAGACAAGGTAAAGAAATAAAATGGGCAGCATGCATCCCGTACAGGTGATCGCGGTGACCGGCGGCAAAGGTGGCGTCGGGAAAACTAACGTGTCAGTGAATTTGTCCCTGGCCCTGGCAGAGCTTGGCCGTCGCGTCATGCTGCTGGATGCTGACCTGGGCCTGGCGAACGTCGACGTGTTGCTGGGGCTGACACCCAAACACACCCTTGCCGATGTGATTGAAGGCCGCTGCGAGCTGCGCGATGTGCTGCTGCAAGGCCCCGGTGGCATTCGCATCGTGCCGGCCGCTTCGGGCACCCAGAGCATGGTGCACCTGAGCCCGGCGCAGCATGCCGGCCTGATCCAGGCGTTCAGCGACATCGGCGACAACCTCGACGTGCTGGTGATCGACACCGCCGCCGGCATCGGCGAGTCCGTGGTCAGCTTCGTGCGCGCCGCGCAAGAGGTGCTGCTGGTGGTCTGCGACGAACCCACCTCGATCACCGACGCCTACGCCCTGATCAAACTGCTTAACCGTGACTACGGCATGAACCGCTTCCGCGTGCTGGCCAACATGGCCCAAAGCCCGCAGGAAGGGCGCAACCTGTTCGCCAAGTTGACCAAGGTCACGGATCGCTTTCTCGATGTCGCCTTACAATACGTTGGCGCAGTTCCTTATGACGAGTGTGTGCGCAAGGCTGTGCAAAAGCAGCGTGCAGTCTACGAAGCGTTCCCTCGTTCGAAGTGCGCACTGGCGTTCAAGGCTATTGCCCAGAAGGTCGATACTTGGCCGTTGCCCGCCAACCCTCGGGGGCATCTGGAGTTTTTCGTCGAGCGATTGGTGCATCAGACGAGCGCGGGACCTGTGCTATGACATCCAGCGGCTACAACCTTTACAAAAAGTCGGCACGTGACAGCCAAGGCGAATTGATCGAGCGCTATGCGCCCCTGGTCAAGCGCATTGCCTACCACCTGCTGGCACGCCTGCCCGCCAGCGTGCAGGTCGAAGACCTGATCCAGGCCGGCATGATCGGTTTGCTCGAAGTGTCGACCAAATACGACGCGAGCAAAGGGGCGAGTTTCGAGACGTATGCGGGCATCCGTATCCGTGGCGCGATGCTCGATGAGGTGCGTAAAGGGGATTGGGCGCCGCGCTCGGTACACCGCAACACGCGAATGGTCAGTGACGCAATTCGCGCAATTGAAGCAAAAACCGGTCGTGACGCTAAAGATCATGAAGTTGCGGCCGAACTCCAATTGAGTCTCGACGATTACTACGGGATTTTGAACGATACCTTGGGCAGCCGCCTGTTCAGTTTCGACGACCTGTTGCAGGACGGCGAACACGAAGGGCTGCACGAGGACGGCGCGAGTGCTCATCTCGAACCGTCGCGCGACCTGGAAGACGAACGTTTCCAGGGCGCATTGGCGGATGCGATTGCCAATTTGCCGGAGCGTGAGCGACTGGTGTTGGCGCTGTACTACGACGAAGAGCTGAACCTCAAGGAAATCGGTGAGGTCCTGGGGGTCAGCGAATCGCGTGTCAGCCAGTTGCACAGCCAGTGCGCAGCCCGCTTGCGGGGGCGATTGGGAGAGTGGCGCGCGCGCTGACAGGCAGTGTGGGGACACTGCAGACGCTACCGCGAAGGCTTCAAGCCTTCGCGGGTTCGTTCCGTGGTGCCCTGGGCAGTCCTTTTTGTGTAACGCCTGTTGATTGAAATGGCGCGTCCAGGTGCTGGGCGCGTTTAAGACTGCTTGGAGGTCGAATTGGACAAGAACATGAAAATCCTCATCGTTGATGACTTCTCAACGATGCGGCGGATCATAAAAAACCTGTTGCGTGACCTTGGGTTCACCAACACGGTCGAGGCGGATGACGGCATTACGGCGATTCCGATCCTCAACAGCGGGAGCATCGACTTTCTGGTAACCGACTGGAACATGCCGGGCATGACCGGCATCGACTTGCTGCGTCACGTGCGCGCCGATGAAAAACTGCGCAGCTTGCCTGTGTTGATGGTGACCGCCGAAGCCAAGCGTGAACAGATCATCGAAGCCGCCCAAGCCGGGGTTAACGGTTACGTGGTCAAGCCATTCACTGCGCTGGCCTTGAAAGAGAAGATCGAAAAAATCTTCGAACGCATCGGTCATTGATGCTGCCACGGGGGAGCTATGGAGCATAAAGAAACGTCACAGGGCGATTTTGAGTCGACCCTGAAAAAGCATGCTCACCAGTTGGTCGACAGCCTTGAAAAAGGCCAGTTCGGCGACGCGGTGCAGTTAATCCATGAGCTCAACCAGACCCGTGACCGCGGCCTGTACCAGGAAGTGGGCAAGCTCACACGCGAGCTGCACAGTGCGATCGTCAATTTCCAGATTGACCCGCATATGCCCCAGGCCGAAGAGATTTCGCAAATCACCGATGCTACCGAACGCCTGTCCTACGTGGTCAGGCTGACTGAGGCAGCGGCCAACCGCACCATGGACCTGGTGGAAAACGCCACGCCCCTGGTCAATGGCATGGCCACCGAAGCGCAGGCCCTCAGCGTTGACTGGGGCCGCTTCATGCGTCGGGAAGTGGGCGCGGAAGAGTTTCGTGAATTGGCGCGTCGGGTCGACGGCTTTTTGTCGCGCAGCGAGCAGGAAAACCGCACGGTTGCCAGCAACCTCAATGACATTCTGCTCGCCCAGGATTACCAGGACCTCACCGGTCAAGTGATCAAGCGCGTGACTCAATTGGTCACCGAAGTGGAAAGCAACCTGCTCAAATTGGTGCTCATGGCCGGCCAGGTTGATCGTTTTGCCGGCATCGAACATGACCGCGAAGCGATCCTCTCGGAAAAAGATCCACAAAAACATCTCGCCAAGGGTGAAGGTCCGCAGATTCATGCCGATAAACGTGAAGACGTTATGTCAGGTCAGGATGACGTAGATGACCTGTTATCCAGTTTAGGCTTCTAAGGAGCACCCACATGAGCTTCGGCGCCGATGAAGAAATCCTTCAGGATTTCCTTGTAGAGGCCGGCGAAATTTTAGAGCAACTGTCCGAACAACTGGTCGAGCTGGAAAGCCGCCCGGATGATGCGAACCTGCTCAATGCAATTTTTCGCGGTTTTCACACTGTAAAAGGGGGCGCCGGCTTCCTCCAGCTCCATGAGCTGGTGGAGTGCTGTCACATCGCCGAGAACGTGTTCGACATCCTGCGCAAGGGTGAGCGCCACGTCGACTCGGAACTGATGGACGTAATTCTCGAAGCATTGGATGCGGTCAACGGCATGTTCAGCGAAGTGCGCGAACGTGCCCCGATCACGGCTGCCACCCCGGAACTGCTGGCCGCCCTGGCGCGCCTGGCCGAACCTGCCGACACTACGGCTGCGCCGGTGGTGGAAGCGGCACCGGTGGCCGAGCCTGAAGCGGATGTGACCGACAGCGAGTTCGAACAGCTGCTCAACTCCCTCAGTGCCGTGAAGGCCGAGGCGGAAGCGCCGCAAGCACCCGCTGCGCCCGCAACCCCGCCTGCCACGCCGACCAGCGAAGACATTACCGACGCTGAGTTCGAGTCCTTGCTCGACCAGCTGCATGGCAAAGGCCAGTTCGCCGCCGACGCATTGGCGCCTGCTGCCGCCCAGCCGCCTGCTGCCGCCGAGCCGCAAGCACCGGCTGCGCCTGCCAGCACCGACATTACCGACGACGAATTCGAAGCATTGCTCGACCAACTGCACGGCAAAGGCACGTTTGTGGCCGAAGCCTTGCCGGAAGTCGCCGCGACCGCCGCAGCGCCAGCCGCCAAGGCTGAACCTGCCGGCGACGGGCTGATCTCCGATCACGAATTCGAAGCCCTGCTCGACGAATTGCACGGCAAAGGCAAGTTCACCGAAGTGGCTCCGGCCGCTGCGGCTGCAACTGCCGCACCGGTAGCAGAGAAACCTGCGCCGGCCAAAGCTGCCGCCAAACCCGCTCCGGCTCCAGCCCCTGCAGCTGCTGCGGCACCTGCGCGTGCCGCAGCGGCGCCGGTGGCCGAAAAACCTGCCAGTGAAGCCGAAACCACGGTGCGCGTTGATACTGCGCGCCTGGACGACATCATGAACATGGTCGGTGAACTGGTGCTGGTGCGTAACCGCCTGGTGCGCCTGGGCCTGAACAGCGGCGACGAAGCCATGCAAAAGGCCGTGTCGAACCTCGACGTGGTCACCGCAGACTTGCAGACCGCGGTGATGAAAACGCGGATGCAGCCGATCAAGAAAGTCTTCGGCCGCTTCCCGCGCCTGGTTCGCGACCTGGCACGCCAGCTCAAGAAAGAAATCAACCTGGAACTGGTGGGTGAAGAAACCGACCTCGACAAAAACCTTGTCGAGGCCCTGGCCGACCCGCTGGTCCACTTGGTGCGCAACGCCGTCGACCATGGCGTCGAAACCCCGGAAGAACGCGAAGCTTCGGGCAAGTCCCGCAACGGCAAAGTGATTCTGGCGGCGGAACAGGAAGGCGACCATATCCTGCTGTCGATCACCGATGACGGCAAAGGCATGGACCCGGCGATTCTGCGCAATATCGCGGTCAAGCGTGGCGTGATGGACAAGGACGCCGCCGACCGCCTGACCGACACCGAGTGCTACAACCTGATCTTCGCCCCGGGCTTCTCGACCAAGACCGAGATCTCCGACGTGTCCGGCCGTGGCGTCGGCATGGACGTGGTGAAAACCAAGATCAGCCAGCTCAACGGCTCGATCAACATTTACTCGACCAAGGGCCAGGGCTCCAAGATCGTCATCAAGGTGCCGTTGACCTTGGCGATCATGCCGACCCTGATGGTGATGCTGGGCAACCAGGCGTTCGCCTTCCCGCTGGTCAACGTCAACGAGATCTTCCACCTCGACCTGTCGCGCACCAACGTGGTGGACGGCCAGGAAGTGGTGATCGTGCGCGACAAGGCGTTGCCATTGTTCTACCTCAAACGCTGGCTGGTGGCTTCGGCCAAGCATGAAGAGCAGCGCGAAGGCCATGTGGTGATTCTCTCCGTGGGCACTCAGCGGATCGGCTTTGTCGTCGATCAACTGGTCGGCCAGGAAGAAGTGGTCATCAAGCCTTTGGGCAAAATGCTGCAGGGAACCCCGGGCATGTCGGGTGCGACCATCACCGGTGACGGTCGGATCGCGCTGATTCTCGATGTTCCGAGCATGCTCAAGCGTTACGCCGCACGGCGTATTTGATTCTGGTGGGGCTTGGGCGGTAATGCCCGCCCCGCCTAACGGAGTGTTTATGGCAGTCAAGGTCCTGGTGGTGGACGATTCGGGTTTCTTCCGCCGCCGCGTCTCGGAAATTCTTTCCGCCGATCCAACGATCCAGGTGGTCGGTACGGCCACCAACGGTAAAGAAGCGATTGATCAAGCCATTGCGTTGAAGCCCGACGTGATCACCATGGACTACGAGATGCCGATGATGGATGGCATCACCGCAGTTCGGCACATCATGCAGCGCTGCCCGACTCCGGTGTTGATGTTCTCCTCGCTGACGCACGAAGGCGCCCGGGTCACCCTGGATGCGCTGGATGCCGGTGCGGTGGACTTTTTGCCGAAGAATTTCGAAGACATCTCGCGCAACCCCGAGAAGGTCAAGCAGATGCTGTGCGAGAAGGTGCACAGCATTTCGCGCAGTAACCGTCGCAGCCTGTTCAGTGCGCCAGCGCCTGCACCGGCGGCAGCGCCTGCTGCGCCGACGTCGTCATTTGCACGCCCGGCGCCTGCGCCCGTGGCACGCCCTGCGGCGCCACCTGTACGTGCCGCTGCACCGAGCGCGCATTCGCCTGCGCCCAAGCGCAAAGCCTACAAGCTGGTCGCTATTGGCACGTCTACCGGCGGCCCGGTGGCCCTGCAGCGCGTGTTGACGCAATTGCCGGCCAACTTCCCGGCGCCGATTGTGTTGATCCAGCACATGCCGGCGGCCTTCACCAAGGCCTTCGCCGAGCGTTTGGACAAGCTGTGCCGCATCACCGTCAAGGAAGCCGAGGATGGCGACATCCTGCGTCCTGGCCTGGCGCTGCTGGCGCCGGGCGGCAAGCAGATGATGGTGGATGGCCGTGGCGCGATCAAAATCCTGCCGGGTGATGAACGTTTGAATTACAAGCCGTGCGTGGACATCACTTTCGGCTCGGCAGCCAAGTCCTACGGCGACAAAGTTCTGGCGGTGGTGCTCACCGGCATGGGCGCCGACGGCCGTGAAGGCGCGCGCCTGCTCAAGCAGGGCGGCAGCGCGATCTGGGCGCAGGACGAAGCCAGCTGCGTGATCTATGGCATGCCCATGGCCATCGTCAAGGCGGACCTGGCCGACGCTGTCTACAGCCTGGACGACATTGGCAAGCATCTGGTGGAGGCCTGCCTCTGATGGATGTCTTGAGCCTGATTGGCATCACCATGGCGTTTGTCGCGATTATCGGCGGCAACTACCTTGAAGGCGGCCACCTTGGCGCCTTGGCCAACGGCCCGGCAGCGCTGATTGTGATAGGCGGCACCGTGGGCGCCGCCTTGTTGCAGTCGCCGCTGAGTTCGTTCAAGCGTGCCATGCAGATTCTGGTGTGGATTATTTTCCCGCCGCGCGTCGACCTGCCAGGCGGCATCGATCGCGTGGTCAACTGGAGCCTCACCGCCCGCAAGGAAGGCCTGCTGGGCCTGGAAGGCGTGGCCGATGCCGAGCCCGACAGCTACGCGCGCAAAGGCCTGCAATTGCTGGTGGACGGTGCCGAACCGGAAGCGATCCGCAGCATCCTTGAAGTGGACTTCTACACCCAGGAAAGCCGCGACATCAACGCCGCCAAAGTCTTTGAAAGCATGGGCGGCTACGCGCCGACCATCGGCATCATCGGTGCGGTGATGGGCCTGATCCACGTGATGGGCAACCTGGCTGACCCGTCGCAGTTGGGCAGCGGCATTGCCGTAGCGTTTGTCGCCACCATCTACGGCGTGGCGAGTGCCAACCTGGTGTTGCTGCCGGTGGCCAGCAAGCTCAAGTCGATTGCCATGCGCCAATCGCGTTACCGCGAAATGCTGCTGGAAGGCCTCTTGTCGATTGCCGAGGGTGAGAACCCGCGCTCCATCGAATTGAAGCTCCAGGGCTTCATGGATTGATGCGCATGCACCTTGACCCGTGGCCAGTGAGCTTTATGTGGCGAGCGAGCTTCTTGTGGCAGCCCGGCTTGTTGTGGCGAGCGAGCTTGCTCGCGCTGGGCTGCGAAGCAGCCCCAATTAAGCCAACGCGTTTCTTCAGGTGGAACGCGGCGCCTGGTGTTGGGGCCGCTTCGCGCCCCAGCGCGAGCAAGCTCGCTCGCCACAACAGCCTCACTGGCCAACGTCAGTGCCGTGTTCAGAGAGGTAACTGCCTGTGAGCCGTCGCCGCCGCGAGCCTGAAGAGCACGTCAACCATGAACGCTGGCTGGTGTCCTACGCCGACTTCATTACCTTGCTGTTCGCGTTTTTCGTGGTCATGTACTCCATCTCGTCGATCAACGAAGGCAAGTACAAGGTGATTTCCCAGGCGCTGATCGGTGTGTTCAACGACGCCGACCGTGCCCTCAAGCCGATTCCTATCGGCGAAGAGCGGCCCAAGACCGTCACCCCGGCCAAGCCGCTGGTCAACGACAGCGACGAAACCGCCGCCGGCGTGGGCGGCACCAGCGACCCACTGAAAAGCATTGCCGATGACATCAGTGCCGCGTTTGGCGACCTGATTAAATCCAACCAGATGACCGTGCGCGGCAATGAGCTGTGGGTGGAGATCGAGCTGAATTCCAGCTTGCTGTTCGCCAGCGCCGACGCGATGCCGAGCGACCAGGCCTTCACCATCATCGACAAGGTGGCGGCGATCCTCAAGCCGTTTGAAAACCCGATCCACGTGGAAGGCTTTACCGACAATTTCCCGATTGCCACCGCGCAGTACCCGACCAACTGGGAACTGTCCTCGGCGCGTGCCGCGAGCATCGTGCGCATGCTCGCGATGCAGGGCGTGAACCCTGGCCGGCTGGCGTCGGTGGGCTATGGTGAATTCCAGCCGGTGGCCAATAACGCCACCGCCGAAGGCCGCGCACGCAATCGCCGTGTGGTGTTGGTGGTGTCGCGCAACCTGGATGTACGCCGCAGCCTCACCGGCACCGGCACGGCCAATGCCACACCGGATGCGGCACTCAAGCGGGCTGGCACACAAACTGCACCGCCAACCGTTAAGCCGCCGGTTCGTCAGAGCGCCGTCAATTCTCCGTCACCGGCTCACTAATTTTATGCACTGTCTCGGTCGCGCCAACGCCTGCCGGGAGGAACCAACCGAATGAGAGTCTGGGCAGTTGCCAATCAAAAAGGTGGAGTCGGCAAGACCACCACCTCCATCGCCTTAGCCGGCTTGCTGGCCGAGGCGGGCAAGCGTGTGGTCGTGGTCGACCTGGACCCGCATGGCTCGATGACCAGCTATTTCGGCTACGACCCGGATGCGCTGGAGCACAGCTGCTACGACTTGTTCCTGCACAAAGGCAGCGTGCCTGCCGACTTGCCTGGGCAACTGTTGCTGCCCACCAGCAACGAAAGCATCTCACTGCTGCCGTCCAGCACCGCCCTGGCCACCCTTGAGCGCCAGTCGCCGGGGCAGAGCGGCCTGGGCCTGGTGATCGCCAAGACCCTGGCGCAACTGTGGCAGGACTTCGACTACGCCATTATCGACAGCCCGCCGCTGCTCGGCGTGCTGATGGTCAACGCCTTGGCGGCCAGCCAGCAACTGGTGATCCCGGTGCAGACCGAGCACCTGGCGGTCAAAGGCCTGGAACGCATGGTCAGCACCTTGGCGATGATCAACCGCTCGCGCAAGCAGGCGCTGCCGTTCAGCATTGTGCCGACCTTGTTCGACCGCCGTACCCAAGCGTCCCTGGGTACTTTGCGGGTGTTGCGCGATGCCTACCCGGACACCATTTGGAACGGCTACATCCCGGTGGACACGCGCCTGCGTGACGCCAGCCGTGCCGGGCTGACGCCTTCGCAGTTCGACGGCAAAAGCCGTGGCGTGCTGGCCTACCGCGCGCTGCTCAAGCACCTGCTGTCGCAACAGCTTGTGGCGCAGGTGGCGTGATGAACCGTCCCGTTGAACTCAAGACCCGGCCGCAACTGGCACTGGAATCCTACCTGGATGCCTTGCTGCAGGAAGCGACGGAAGAAGAACTGCCGGAACCGCTTCTGGTTCTTGAACCTGCCGTTGCAGAACCCGACAGCACGTTGGATGAATTCCAGCTGGCGGTACTTGAAGAACAAGCCCGCGACGCGCACGTGGTGCCTGTGGTTGTGCCGATTGCGCCGGTGGTGGTGGCGCCGGTGGTGGTCGAGCCTGTGGTGGAAGTGCACCTGCCGCCCAGCATCACGCCGCCGCCGGTCACCGGTGACGGCCGCCCGTCATGGGCCGCCGAGCCGTTCGAATGCCTGTTGTTCGACGTCGCCGGGTTGACCCTGGCGGTGCCGCTGGTGTGCCTGGGCTCGATTTATTCGCTGGAAGGCCAGGAGCTGACGCCACTGTTCGGGCAACCGGAATGGTTCCTCGGCATCCTGCCCAGCCAGGCCGGCAACCTCAAGGTGCTGGACACTGCGCGTTGGGTGATGCCCGACCGTTACCGCGATGATTTCCGCCAGGGTTTGCAGTACGTGATCTCGGTGCAGGGCTACGAGTGGGGGTTGGCGGTGCATCAAGTCAGCCGCTCGTTGCGCCTGGACCCGAATGAAATCAAATGGCGCAGCCACCGTGGTCAACGGCCATGGTTGGCGGGCACCGTGATTGAACACATGTGCGCGTTGCTCGACGTCGCCGAACTGGCTGAGTTGATCGCCAGCGGCGCCGTAAAAGCGATGCCACAGAACAAACGCAGTTGATTGAACAATAAGGTCCGCATGCGAGTGCGGTCAGCGAAGTACACACGCCGTGTTGAGCGGCATTTGAAGGGGTCCGAGAAATGAACAAGTCAGCATCCGCACAAGGTTTGGTCGATGATCCAATCCTGCAATGGGTTACCTTCAAGCTGGACAATGAGTCCTACGGCATCAACGTGATGCGCGTGCAGGAAGTGCTGCGCTACACCGAGATCGCCCCGGTGCCGGGTGCGCCAAGCTACGTGCTGGGCATCATCAACCTGCGCGGCAACGTGGTGACGGTGATCGATACCCGCCAGCGTTTTGGCCTGGTGCCGACCGAAGTCAACGACAACACCCGTATCGTCATCATCGAAGCCGACAAGCAAGTGGTCGGGATCATGGTCGACAGCGTGGCCGAGGTGGTTTACCTGCGCCAATCAGAAGTGGAAACCGCGCCGAACGTGGGCAACGAAGAGTCCGCCAAGTTTATCCAGGGCGTGTGCAACAAGAACGGCGAACTGCTGATTCTGGTTGAGCTGGACAAGATGATGAGCGAAGAAGAATGGTCGGAACTGGAGAGCATCTGATTGTTCTTTGAGGCGGCGGTGATTGTCCTGGCCCTGTTGTGGGCCGGGACGGTGGCATTCCTGCTGCGCTACATGCGCCAGCAACGGGAATTGGCCCAGCAGCAGGCTGAGCGTGATGCCGTGCGTGACCGGCGCATCCTCGACCTGGTCAAGCGCGTGGATCACTTCCAGCAGAGTGCGGTGAAGGTCGGGGACGAGGTGCATGAACTGCGCGCGATCCTCGGGCCATTGCCGGACAAGCTGGCGCAGATCGAACAGCGCGACCCGTCGAGCCTGTCATTTGCCCAGGCGGCAAAGCTGGTGGGCATGGGCGCGACCGTGGATGAGCTCACGCAGTCGTGTGGGCTGACCCAGGCTGAAGCGCAGTTGATGAGCAAGTTGCACAAGAGCTGACGTGCTGATTTTGATCGTGCCCACGCTCCGCGTGGGCATGCATCCTGTGACGCTGTGCGTCACGACTTAAGAGGCAAGACGCGGAGCGTCCAATGCTGCATTCCCACGCAGAGCGTGGGAACGATCATGCATGGCGGCCCTTGCGATGGTTAATTTCTTGCCTGCCAAATAATTTACGACTTCGATGGCTTTTTTCTCCTCCCCAAAGGTCCACATCCTTCAAGCACCTTTGAACCAGGAGATTTCCCCCGATGAGCACCCACAAGGCACTGTTGATCCTGCACGGCAAGCAAGCCCTCAACGAGGACGTGCGCGCGGCCGTGCAGGCCCGGCGTGAACAAGGCTGGGAGCTGGCGGTGCGGGTGACGTGGGAGGGCGGCGACGCCCGGCGCCTGGTCGACGAGGCCTTGGCCGACGGGTACACCCACTTGATCGCCGGGGGCGGCGACGGCACTTTGCGCGACGTGGCCGAGGCCATGGCATTGGCCAAGACCGACGCCAGCCTGGTGCTGATGCCACTGGGTACCGCCAATGACTTCGCCCGCGCCGCCGGCGTGCCGCTGGAGCCGGCCAAGGCACTGGCGTTGCTGGATGTGCCGCCCAAGGCTATCGACCTCGGCCAGGCGGGCGGGCAAATGTTCCTCAATATGGCCACCGGCGGTTTTGGCAGCCAGGTCACGGCCAACACCTCCGAAGACCTGAAAAAAGTGCTCGGTGGCGCTGCTTACCTGTTCACCGGCCTGACGCGCTTCAGCGAATTGAAGGCGGCCTATGGCGAGCTGGAAGGCCCAGGTTTCCATTGGAAGGGCGACTTGCTTGCGCTGGGCATCGGCAACGGTCGCCAGGCGGGCGGTGGGCATGTGCTGTGCCCCGGCGCGCTGGCTGACGATGGCTTGCTCGATATCAGCATCCTGCCGGCGCCTCAGGAAGTGGTCGGCACGCTGATGACGCTGATGAGCGACGGCTGGGGCCTGGACAATATGTTTGTACGCGCGCGCCTGCCATGGGTCGAAATCAAGGTGGCCGAAGGGCTGTACATCAACCTCGATGGTGAGCCGTTGAAGGGCGATGACCTGCGTTTTTCCGCGCTGCCCAAAGCCCTGCGCGTGCACTTGCCGCTGAACTCGCCGTTAGTCGTCCAGGCTGATGATCTGCTCGCGAACGGCGAATAACACCAGGCCCGCCACGTCGAAAATCTGCAGGCGTTTCATGATCTGCGAGCGGTGGGCTTCCACGGTCTTGATGCTCAGGCCCAGGCCGTGGGCGATTTCGCGGGTGGACTTGCCGCGCACGATCAACCGCAGGATTTCCAATTGGCGCGCCGTGAGGTTGTGGCTGTGGGCGGCGGGAGAGGTCGGGCCCTGGCTGCGGATCAGCGCCTGATTGATCACCGTGTGGGCAATCGCCGGGCTCAGGTAGCGCTCGTTGTTGCGCAAGGCCAGCAGGGCGTGTTCCAGCTCGTTGGCGGTGGTGTCCTTGAGCAGGTAGCCATGGGCGCCGGCTTCCAGCGCGCGCATGATCAGCTCCGGGTCGGTGTGCATCGACAGGATCAACACTTTGCTTTTTGGGTAGGCCGCCTTGAGTTGCTCTAACGCGTCCAGGCCGCCCAGTTGTTTCATCGACAGGTCCAGCAGCACGATATCCGGCTGCAGGGCGCTGAATTTTTCCAGCAACTGCGCGCCATCGCTGGCCTCGCCGATCACGGTGTAGCCGGGCATGTCCTGGATCAGCGCGCGTACGCCGGCCCGTATCAGTGCGTGGTCATCCACCAAGAGTAAATTGCAGATCACTCGAGAACCTTAGGGGAACTGGCCCGTTCGAGGGCGCGCGGCGCCCAGGGGAAAAGCGCGTCGATCTTCGTCCCTTTGCCTGGCTGGCTGTTGACGGACAAGGTGCCGCCCAACTGATCTATCCGCTCGGACATACCGGCCATACCCCGTTGGCCTTCCCGGCCTGGGTTGATGGCAGGCGAGAAGCCCACGCCGTCATCGCAGATCATCAGCGACAGGCCCTCGGGCAGGCGTTGCAGGCGTACCAGCAAGTTGTGCGCCTGGGCATGACGAAGCATGTTGGTCACCGCTTCCTGGGTGATGCGAAAGGCCGCCACGGCCATTTCTTCCGGGATACCGGTCAGCCGTTGCTGGCATTCCAGGCTCCAGTGGATCGGGGTGTTTTCCAGGGTCTTGAGCAGGTGCGCGCGCAGGCTGGCCTCCAGGCCCAGGCTGGCCAGCTGCCTTGGGTTGAGAATGGCCGACACATCGCGCACCTTGGCCAGGGTTTCATTCAGGGTGTTGCACAGCACCGTGCATTGGCTTTGCAGGTCGTCGGGCAGGCGGCGCTTGAGCCATTCGCTCTGCAGCTTGGCGGCGGTAAGCAGTTGGCCGATGTCGTCATGCAATTCGCGGCTGAGGCGATGGCGTTCGTTTTCCTGGACTTGCAGCAGGCGATCGGCCAATTCCTGTGGCTGGAATTTGATCGATTTGCGCGAGCTCCACTGTTGCAGGCCCACCACCAGCAAGGTGGCCAGGTTGAGCAGCAGGATCAGTAATGGCAACGGTGCCGAACGGGTGTAGGCCCACAAACTGACCAGCAAAGAGCAAAGGCACAGGGCGAGAACGATCCGACGGGCATTGCTGCGGGACACGGATCTTGCGATGAGTGACTTCAGGCTGGCGTACATAGCGGATGGAGCCAATCAAGGTTCGCTGCGGGAAGACCGGTCATGGCGGCTGACAGGACTCTGTTTGGAATGCGGTGCAGAAACATTTTTTTGTACATAGTGAAGTTGAGTCACTTCGAGCGGGGCATAGTACCACCACTATTACCGTTGGTCGCCTGGCGCCTCACTCCACTGCTTATTAACCACGCACAAACGCCCTGGGCCCTAATCCTGACATTAAGGAGTCCCAGAGTTCAAAGAGGTGGCAGTTGTATTAATTAAGTGGGTTTGTAGAGTTATAGCGTTGATGGCTAATTGATATATCGGTGTCGTTTTTAGATAACTCACCGATTGAACACGACCTGCTCAACACTCAAGACGTGTGATGCACACGCTGCTGCGGTTTATAACCAAAGTCTTTTTGTGGGATCTGCAAGGTGACCGTCGCAATCAATTTAGTTTGTTCGCTTTCATCCAGCGCCAACTCCCCGGTGCGGGCGTCAATCAGCTCCAGTTGCCAAGCCAGTAATGTCAGGCAGTCATGCAGGGCATTCAAGGCCTGGTCATGCAGTTCCATGGGGCTTGCGGCATTCGCAATCAGGTATTGAATGTGCCGGGAGAATTCGCTGATCGCCTGCAGGGCCAGGCCTTCGGCCTTTTCAGCCAGTTTGCTCAGGCTGATTTTCATGCAGTCGATGGCATCGCTGTCGTTGCGAATCAAGTGCAAGTGGTTCAAGCACTCTTCCGACTTGGCCAGGAGCGTCTCGGCTTCAAGCAAGAACTCCGGAAGAGCGGTTTGCCATTCGTTTGCGTTATTCATCATGCAAGTCTCCGCAACATAAGGTCGGGTGATGAGATGCCGCACCGGGTGAATGGCGTAAAACTACCGCTGAAATATGACTGAAATCTGTAGCCCCGTTCTGAAATTTCAGTAGGACCGATACTTGAATGATCGCAAATGCCGCGCATACGCCGCACTATCCTGGGCGATCGCACAACTTCAGTTGCCGCCACGTGTGTCTCTGGAAGACCCGTCGGCCGAGGGCTTGGGATGGCAAACAAAAGCCTGACTCCATTCATGCAATGAGAATGGCGTCACATTAATGGCTATTAGATATCGCGAATATCAGGTTGGGCCTGATTGTTCATAGGGGAATCCCTTACACAGCGGAACCTCGCGTCGATTTGGATGTCGCGCGACGATGCTGTAGTGCCATTTGGAGAGGCCGTTGCAGTAAAGCATGATGTCAGTGTGACATCAATGAATTTACGTGGCATTTTACGGGGGTCAAGGTCTGGCGCTTGCCGCCGATAACTAGCCTTAAGTGAGCAGCACAATCCCACATCAGGAGCTTTTAATGGCCGGCATTCTCGACACGGTAGATCAACGCACGCAACTGGTGGGTGAGAATCGCCTGGAGATTCTTATGTTTCGCCTGGCCGGGCGGCAGTTGTTCGCGATCAACGTGTTCAAGGTGCAGGAGGTCCTGCAACTGCCCAAGCTGACGCTGATGCCCCAGCGCCACCCGTTCGTGTGCGGCGTGGTCAACCTGCGTGGCCAGACCCTGCCGGTGATCGACCTGTCCCAGGCCATCGGCATGCGCCCGTTGGTGCCAGGCCCGAACAGCACGATTATCGTCACCGAGTACAACCGCTCGGTGCAGGCGTTTCTGGTGGGCGGCGTAGACCGCATCGTCAACATGAACTGGGAAGCCATCCTGCCGCCGCCGGCCAGCGCCGGGCGCCAGCATTACCTCACGGCGATCAGCAAGGTCGATGACCAGTTGGTGGAAATCATCGACGTGGAAAAAGTCCTCGCCGAAATCGTGCCGTACAACGCCAAGGTCTCCCGGGAAAAACTCGAAGACCCGGTGCTGGAACGCGCCCGTGGTCGCGAAGTGCTGCTGGTGGACGACTCCAATGTGGCGCTGTCGCAGTTGCGCGACACCCTGGGGCAGCTCGGCGTGAAGATGCACATCGCCAGCGACGGCCTCAAGGCACTGAACATGCTCAAGGCCTGGGCCGACAGCGGCCAGGTGATGACCGACAAACTGCTGATGATCTTCACCGACGCCGAAATGCCCGAGATGGACGGCTACCGCCTGACCACCGAAATCCGCAACGACCCGCGCCTGCGTGGGCTGTACGTGGTGCTGCACACCTCGCTGTCGGGCAGCTTCAACGACTCGATGGTGAAAAAGGTTGGCTGCGATAATTTCCTGTCCAAATTCCAGCCCGACAAGCTGGTGGACGTGGTGCGTCAACGCTTGATGCTGGACGAAGTGCCCGCCTGACTTTAGGGTGACACTTTGTTTCTCAGGAATGCAGGCCCATGCTTCGTCTCAGCGCGTTGTACCGTTACCCCTTGAAGTCCGGCAAGGCCGAGACCTTGCAGCAGATCGGCCTGGATAAACTCGGGCTGGCGGGGGATCGACGCTGGATGCTGGTGGACGAAGCCAGTGGGCGATTTCTGACGCAACGCGCAGTGGCGAAGATGAGTCAGTTGTCGGCGTTATGGAACAGTGCCGGCGGCTTGACCCTGAGTTCGCCCGGCCACCCGACGCTGGACGTGCCCCTGCCCGGCAATGACGCCGAGTTGCGCGGCGTGACCATCTGGCGTGACACCTTGCGTGTGCCGGATGCCGGTGATGTGGCGGCGGCTTGGGTCAGCGAGTTTATCGGCAAGCCCACGCGGCTGGTGCAGATGCCGCTTGCGCGCGCGCGTACCACCGAGGCCGGTTTCGGCAATGATGATGACCAAGTGGCGTTTGCCGACGGTTACCCGCTGTTGCTGATCGGCCAGGGCTCCCTGGACGATCTGTCCCGGCAGGTGGGCCGGCCCATGGAAATGTTGCGTTTTCGTCCCAATCTGGTGATCGAAGGCGCTGACGCATTCGCCGAAGACGGGTGGAAGCGCCTGCGTATTGGCGATGTCGAGTTCCGCGTGGTCAAGGCATGTTCACGCTGCATTCTCACCACCATCGACCCCGCCACCGGCGAGCGCAGTGCTGACCGCGAACCTTTCGCCACGCTCGATGCGTACCGCAAGACGGAGAACGGCGCGATGTTCGGCCAGAACCTGGTCAACGATAGCGTCGGCCGCCTGGAAGTCGGCATGCCGGTGACCATTCTTGAGTAATGTGCGCCACCCATAAAAAATGCCCGTCTCCTGCGAGACGGGCATTTTTTTGACCGGCGAACGCTTAGCCGCGGTATTCGCACAGGTAAGCGGTGTCCACGGCGACCTTCAGCTGGAACTTGCTGTTGGCCGGCACGTTGAACTGGCTGCCGGCAGCGAAGGTTTCCCACTCGCCGGCGTCCGGCAGTTTCACGCTCAGCGCGCCAGACACCACGTGCATGATTTCACGCTGGGCGGTGCCGAATTCGTATTCACCCGGGGCCATTACGCCGATGGTCGCCGGACCTTCTGCGGTGCCAAAAGCGATCGACTTGACGGTGCCGTCGAAGTATTCGTTGACTTTAAACATGGGTGAATCCTCGGAAAAGGGTCTGGAAAGGTTGGCCAGTATGCCCAAGCCCAGGGGGGCTGCCTAGACCGGCAGAATCAACGGCAACAGGCGTGCGGTGTTACGCGCATCCTCCAGCGCCCGGTGTTGCTGGCCATGAAACTGCATCCCCGCCAATTGCAGGGCGCCGTTGAGCCCCAGCGGCTTGTCCAGGCGCCGGGCCTTGGCGAAACGCTGCTTGAGGTTCACATGCGGCGTGTGCGCAAGCGCGCTGGCCAGGCCATGGCGTTGCCATTCAAGCTCAAGCTGCTGGCGGTCGTAGTCACCCCAGCTGGCCCAGCCTTCCAGGCGTGCTTGGTGCTGGCCCAACCAGCGTTCGAACAACGGCCACACTTCGGTCATCGCTGCCGCGCCGTCGATGTTGGCCTGGGTGATATGCGTGAGTTGCCGGCAGAAGGGCGTCAGCAACGGCCGACGCAGCGGCCGCACAAAGCGCTGGAAGTGATCCAGCTCGCGGCCCTGGCGGTTGACCAGGCTCGCGCCGATCTCGATGACTTCCATCTCCGTCACGGGCCAGCCGCCTTCATCCGTTGTGGCTTCAAGGTCAATAATCAGCCAATGAGGCATCGCGCAGGTTCCCGTACTCTTCCCTTCCAGATGGGGATAGAGCGTAGCCAAGCCTCGTAGTTCCGCCTAGGCCTTTTCAATCTCCAGCAACACCTGGCGATTACGCACCTGATCGCCGGCGCTCACCTGCACGCCTGTGATCACCCCGTCGATGCCGGCCGTCAGCGGGTGTTCCATTTTCATCGCTTCGAGTACCAGCAGCAATTGACCTCTGGTGACGCGCTCACCGGCGCTCACCCGTACATCGACAATCGCACCGTCCATCGGCGCCTTGACGCTGCCGCTGGCAACCTCGGCCTGGCGGCTGGCGACTTGCTGGGTACGGTTGATGACCTTCACGCCGGGCAGCCAGAGCTGGGTGTCGTCGAGGTGATAGGCGCTGCGGCGGCGGATACCGTTGATGACCACGGTCGCCCAGCGGCCGTCGCTGCTGAGGTGGCTGATATCGATGCCGTTGGCCTGCAGATGGTCGTTTGCCAGAACGCTGACGGCAACCTTGTGGACCGCCTCGTTAATCTCCAGGCGGTAGCTCCACGCCGGGCTGGCGGTGTTGCGCCAGCCGGCTAAGCCCTGGCGGTGAGCGCTGGCGCTGTGGTGATAAAACAGCGCGGCGGCCAGGGCGATCTGTTCGTCCGTTGCTGCCTGGTGCGGGATTTCATTGAAGTGTTCGGCGATGAGTCCGGTGCTGAAATCGCCGGCGATAAAATCCGGGTGTTTGAGCAGGTCGGCCAGCAAGCGCTGGTTGGTCGTCACGCCCAGCAACACAGTATCTTCCACCGCCCGCAGCAGTTTGCGCCGCGCCTCTTCGCGGGTGGCGCCGTGGGCGATGATCTTGCCGAGCATGGCGTCGTAGAACGGGCTGATGCGCTGGCCTTCAAGTACGCCATGGTCAACCCGCACGCCAGCGGCGGGCTCCCAGCGCAGCACGTCACCGGTTTGCGGCAGAAAGCCCTGGGCCGGGTCCTCGGCGTACAGGCGCACTTCCATGGCGTGGCCACTCAGCGTTACGTCGGCCTGTGTCAGCGGCAGCGGCTCGCCGGCGGCGATGTGCAGTTGCCAGGCCACCAGGTCGAGGCCGGTAATCAGCTCGGTGACGGGATGTTCGACTTGCAGGCGGGTATTCATTTCCAGGAAATAGAAGCGGCCACTGCGGTCGAGCAAAAATTCCACGGTGCCGGCGCCGACGTAGTTGACGGCGCGCCCGGCCTTGAGCGCGGCTTCGCCCATGGCCTGGCGCAGCTCGGCGGTCATCACCGGGCAGGGCGCTTCCTCGATGACTTTTTGATGGCGGCGCTGGAGTGAACAGTCGCGTTCGCCCAAGTAGATGAGGTTGCCGTGGCTGTCGCCAAACACTTGGATTTCGACATGGCGCGGCGCGATCAGCGCCTGTTCGAGGATCAGTTCGTCACTGCCGAAGGCGTTCATGGCCTCGGAACGAGCGGTGCGCAGTTGGTCGAGCAGTTGGCTGCTGTCGTGCACCAGGCGCATACCGCGACCGCCACCGCCAGCACTGGCCTTGATCATCAACGGGTAGCCGATGCGCTCGGCCTCCTGTTGCAAAGTAGCGTCGTCCTGAGCGCTGCCTTGGTAGCCGGCGATGCACGGCACGCCAGCGTCGAGCATGGCGAGTTTGGACAGGCGCTTGCTGCCCATCAGCTTGATCGCGTCGGGGCCAGGGCCGATGAAGGTGAGCCCCGCGTGTTGGCAGGCCAGGGCGAAGTCGGGGTTTTCGGAGAGAAAACCGTAGCCGGGGTGGATGGCGTCGGCGCCGGTTTTCAGCGCGGCTTCGAGAATGGCCGGGATGTTCAGGTACGACTGGTTGACGGGCGCCGGGCCGATGTTGACGGCCTCGTCGGCCATTTGCACATGCAGGGCCTGGGCGTCGGCGTCGCTGTAGACCGCCACGGTGCGGTAGCCCAGGGCCTGGGCGGTGCGCTGGATACGGCAGGCGATTTCGCCGCGATTGGCGATCAGGATTTTGCTGAAATTGGACATGGGTTTATCCCTTGGCACACTGGGTGAATGTTCTGGCCTCTTCGCGAGCAAGCCCGCTCCCACAATTGGAACGCATTTCAAAATGTGGGAGCGGGCTTGCTCGCGAAGGCGTCATCTGCACCAACCTGGCTTACGCTTCTGCACAAAAGCCTGAGTCCCCTCTATCCCTTCCACACCTGTCACCGCCTCGGCAAACCACTGTGCCCCTTGATCCAATACCTGCTCGAGCGGCTCATCAACACTGGCGAGCAACAGCGCTTTAGTCCGCCCATTTGCCCCCGGCGCACAGCGCAATACTTGCCCCAGCACCTCATCCAAACGCTCCGCCAACGCCTGCGCATCGGCCTCGACAAAATGCACCACGCCCAACCGCTGCGCCTCAACCCCATCAAACCGCGCCGCCGTCAGCGCCAGCCGCCGTGCCTGGGTCAAGCCGATCCGCTTGACCACAAACGGCGCAATCTGCGCCGGCAACAACCCGAGGCTGGTTTCCGGCAAGCCGAACTTCGCCTGATGGTCGGCAATCGCAATATCACTCACACACGCCAACCCGAACCCGCCGCCCAGCACCGCGCCTTGCAGCACCACGATCACCACCTGCGGCACGGCCTCGACTTCTTGCAGCAAGGTGCCAAATGCGCGGTTCAAGGCCTGCAACTGGTCGCCCGCCGTGATCATGTCCTTCACATCCGCCCCGGCGCAGAAGTGCCCGCCGGCGCCGCTGATCACCAGCGCGCGCACCTGGCTGTCGAGCTGCGCCAATACCGTGCGCAGTTCGTTGACCATCTCCAGGCTCATGGCATTGCGGCTGGCCGGGCGGTTGAGGGTGATGTGCAGCACGCCGTTATGCGGTTCGAGCAGCAAGGTGTTCATGATTTTTTCCCCGGCAGCGTGCCCATCAGTTTGCAGATGATGCCCAGCATGATTTCGTCGGCGCCGCCGCCAATCGACACCAGCCGCACGTCGCGGTAGGCGCGGGCCACCGGGTTGTCCCACATGAAGCCCATGCCGCCCCAGTATTGCAGGCAGCTGTCGCTGACTTCGCGGCCCAGGCGCCCGGCCTTGAGCTTGGCCATGGAGGCCAGGCGCGTCACGTCCTGGCCTTTGATGTATTGCTCGGTGGCCTGGTACACCAGCGCACGCAGGCATTCGATTTCAGTGGCCAGTTCGGCCAGGCGAAAGTGGATGACCTGGTTGTCGATCAGCGCCTTGCCGAAGGTCTGGCGCTCCTTGCAGTAGTCGATGGTGCTGTCGATGCAGTACTCCAGGCCCTTGATCATGTTGGCGGCGCCGAACAGGCGTTCTTCCTGGAACTGCAGCATCTGCATCATGAACCCCGCGCCTTCGTGGCCGATGCGATTGCGCTGCGGCACGCGTACGCCGTCGAAGAACACCTGGGCGGTCTCGGAGCTGTGCATGCCGAGTTTTTCCAGCGGCGGGCTGACGCTGATGCCGGGCGTGTTCATCGGCACCATGATCAGCGACTTGTTGATGTGCGGCTTGTCGTCGGAGGTATTGGCCAGCAAGCAGATGAAGTCGGCGCTGGGCGAGTTGGTGATCCACATTTTGCTGCCGTTGATCACGTAGTCGTCGCCGTCTTTGCGCGCATGGGTTTTCAGCCCGGCCACGTCGGAGCCGGCGCCGGTTTCCGAGACGCCGATGCAGCCCACTTGCTCGCCGCTGATGGCCGGGCGCAGGAACTCGTCGCGCAGTTCATCGCTGCCGAAGCGGGCGAGGGCGGGGGTGCACATGTCGGTCTGTACGCCGATGGACATGGGGATGCCGCCACAGCGAATGGTGCCGAACTCTTCGGCGGCGACCACGGAATAGCTGTAGTCCAGGCCCATGCCGCCGAATTTCTCCGGCTTGGAAATGCCCAGCAGGCCGAGGTCGCCGGCCTTGCGGAAGATCTCGTGGATGGGAAAGCGCCCGGCTTTTTCCCATTCATCGACGTGTGGGTTGATCTCACGGTCGACGAAGGCGCGAACGGTGCGGCGCAGTTCCTGGTGTTCCTGGGTGAAGATCATTGTTGTTGTTCTCCTTGTTGGGACGCGGAGCGTCCTGGGCTGCATTACCACGCTCAGCGTGGGAACGATCAGCGCGCTATGCCGAAGCTGTTGGGTTGCAACTGCCGCACCTCGGCCGCATGGCAGATATCCAGCAGCAAACCCAGCAGCGTGCGGGTATCGCGTGGGTCAATCAGCCCGTCGTCCCACAGATTTGCGCTGCCGTACAAGGCGGTGGACTGGCTGTCGAGCTTCTGCGCGGTGACCTGTTCGAGCATGTCGAGCACCTTGGGGTCGGGCACCAAACCGTCCTTCAATTGCTTGGCCTCGGTGACGATGCGCAGCACCTTGCCCGCCTGCGCGCCGCCCATCACTGCCGTGCGGCTGTTGGGCCAGGCGAAGATAAAGCGCGGGTCCAGCCCACGGCCGCACATCGCATAGTTGCCGGCGCCGTAGGAGCCGCCGACCACAATCGTGAGTTTAGGCACGCGGGCATTGGCCACCGCCTGGATCATCTTCGCGCCGTGCTTGATCACACCCTGTTGCTCGGACTCGGTGCCGACCATGAAACCGGTGGTGTTGTGCAGGAACAGCAGCGGCGTGCGGCTCTGGTCGCACAGCTGGATAAACTGCGCGGCCTTGCTCGCGCCTTTGGGCGTGATCGGGCCGTTGTTGCCGATCACGCCGACGGCGCGGCCTTGAATCTGCACATGGCCGCAAACGGTGTGGGCATCGAACTCGCCCTTGAATTCGAGGAAGTTGGAGCCGTCGGCCAGGCGCGCGAGGATTTCGCGTACGTCGTAGGGCTTTTTCGGGTCGTCCGGGATCAGCCCCAGCAGCTCTTCGATGGGATACAGCGGCTCTTTGTAATCGCGTTCCGGCGCAGTCGGCAAGCGCTCATCCCAGGGCAACAGGCTGACGATTTCACGCACGATGCGCACGCCGTCGGCATCGTTTTCCGCCAGGTATTCGGCGGTGCCGGCGGTTTGCGCGTGCATCTCGGCGCCGCCCAGTTCTTCGTCGGTCGCCACTTCGCCGGTAGCGGCCTTGAGCAGCGGCGGCCCGGCGAGGAACAGCTTGGCCTTGCCGCGCACCACCACCACGTAATCCGACAGCCCCGGCTGATAGGCGCCGCCCGCCGTGGCCGAGCCGTGCACCACGGTGATTTGCGGCAAGCCCATGGCCGACATGCGCGCCTGGTTGGCAAAGCTGCGCGCGCCTTCGACGAAAATCTCGGCGGCATAGTTGAGGTTGGCGCCGCCGCTTTCGGCGAGTGTCACCACCGGCAGTTTGTTTTCCATGGCGATCTGTTGCAGGCGCAGGGATTTTTTCAAGCCACTGGGGGAAATCGTGCCGCCCTTGATCGCGCTGTTATTGGCCACCACCAGCATGCGCACGCCGCTGACGTAACCGATGCCGGCGATCAAGCCGCCACCGGCTGCGCTGCCGTCTTTGTCATCGTGGAGTTTGTAGCCGGCCAGGCTAGCCAATTCCAGGAACGGCGCGCCAGGGTCGAGCAGCAGGTTGAGGCGTTCGCGGGGCAGCAATTGGCCGCGTTTGTCGAACTTGGCTTTGGCCTCCTGGGCCTTGGCGAGCAGGGCGTGTTCGAGTTGGCGCAGCTGCTGGATACTGGCTAGCATGGCTTCGCGGTTCTGGGCGAATGGCGCGCTGTGCGCGTCGATCAAACTTTCAATTACCGGCATGGTTCAGTGCTCCGCCTTGAGCACATCGGGCAAGTACGCGCGGTGGAAACCATTGAACGGCTCGCTCGGCGACTGCGGTTTTTGCAAGGGCCAGGCGCGGCTGCCCAGGCTGGCGGCGCCGTCGATGCGCAAGGTGCTGCCGCTGACGAAGGCGGCGGCGGGGCTGAGCAGAAACACGATGGCCGCGCTGACTTCCGATTCAGTGCCGATACGCTTGAGCGGCACGTGTTCGCGCAAGGTCGGGATCACCGCCTTGAACGCGCCTTCGTAGGTGTCCATGCCGCTGGAGGCAATCCAGCCCGGCGCCACGGCGTTGACGCGCACGCCGGCGTAACCCCATTCGACGGCGGCGGTCTTGGTGAAATTGTCCATGCCCGAACGCGCCGCGCCCGAGTGGCCCATGCCGGGCATGCCGCCCCACATGTCCGCAAGCATGTTGACGATGGCGCCGCCGTGTTTGCTCATCGACTGGTTGAACACTTCCCGTGCCATCAGGAAACCGCCGACCAGGTTGGTGCGCAGCACGGTTTCAAAGCCCTTTTGATTGATCGAGGCCAGGGGCGACGGGTATTGGCCGCCCGCGTTATTCACCAGGCCGTGGATCGGCCCGTGTGCGTGGATGATCTGTGTGACCAGCGCCTTAACCGCCTCTTCATCGCGAATATCGCAGGCCTGCCAATGGGCCGTGCCGCCGTCTTCGGCAATTTCCGCCGCCACCTTTTGCAGCTTTTCCGGCTTGCGTCCCACCACAATCACACGGGCGCCGAGGGCCGCCAGCTCATGCGCGGTGCAGCGGCCAATGCCACTGCCGCCACCGGTGACGATCACGGTTTGCCCCTGGAACAGGTCGGCTTTGAAGATTGAGTCGAAGGCCACGGCAACGCTCCTTTATGTGAGTTGATCGGCGATGTGTTGCGGCACGGCGATGGGGATTTCCAGCAGTTGCTGGGCGAAGGCTTTGCCTTGCGGGTCGATGCGCAGGCTGGCGATGCCGCCGCCACCCAGGGCGTTTTCCAGCAGGAAATTCAGGCTGTGGCTGCCGGGCAAGTACCAGCGTTCGACGCGGCCGTGGAGGGGGTCGAGCACGTGGCTCATCCAGTCGACGATTACTTCCGGGGTCAGCACTTCGGCGATCCACGGCAGGTAGTCGGGATGGCGGGCGATCACGCCGATATTGCTGTGGTTGCCCTTATCGCCGGAGCGCGCCACGGCCAGTTTCACCAGCGGCACGCTGGCGTCGGCGCGGCCTTGGGGCTTGGGCGGGTCAATCGGCGCGGCCGGGGTGACCGGTGGCGTTGCGGTGGGCAGTTCAATGGCGTGACGCTGGCCTTGGAAGTCGACCACCGGCTCGCAGGAAGATTTATCGATCAGGAACGAAAACAGCCGAATCAGCGGATACACCGTTGGCCGCCCGCCGACGATGCCGGTCAAGCCGGGCGCCATGCCGGTCGCCGCCTGGGCGATCTCGCGGGCGAACAGCACCAGCGCCTGTTTGCTCGGATGCCGCACCGCGAGTTTCACCACCACTTCGCGGCAATCCTGGCGCTGGGCGTGGGCGCCGTAGGTGGCTTCGCTGCCGAGCAGTTCGATGTTCACCTCGGTGTAAGGCGCCCAGCCGCGTTGGCTGAACAGCTCCGAGGTCTTGTTGATGATGGCCTGGCTGACGCGCTCGGCCTTGGCCACGGCGTCAATCCCGGCGATCAGGCAACTGGCGGTGCAGCGGAAACCGTCCGGGTAGGTGGCGCTGACCTTGTACTGGTCGGTGGGCGGCAAACCCTTGGCGCCGTGCAGGCGCACGCTGTGTTTGCCTTGCTGCTGCAATTTGACCTGGCTGAAATCGCAGATCACATCGGGCAACAGATAGGCGCGTGGGTCGCCAATTTCATACAGCAGCTGTTCGGCCACGCTGAGTTCGCTGATCAGCCCGCCGCTGCCGTCGACCTTGTTCACGGTGAACTGGCCGTCGGCGCTGACCTCGACGATGGGAAAACCGATGTGCTCGTAGTCCGGCACGTCGCGCCAATCGGTGAAGTTGCCGCCCGTGCACTGCGCGCCGCATTCGATGATATGCCCGGCCAATGCGGCCTGGGCGAGGCGGTCATAGTCTTGCCATGACCAGTTGAATTCATGCACCAAGGCCGCGCTGACCACGGCGCTGTCGACCACGCGGCCGGTGATGACGATGTCGGCGCCCAGCTCAAGTGCCTTGGCAATGCCTGGCGCGCCGAGGTAGGCGTTGGCGGACACGCACATTGGCGGCAGCGGCGCACCGTTGAACATGTCGCTGACGCCGTGCAGGTGTTTGAGTTGTGGTTGCAGGTCATCGCCGAGCAGTACGGCGATTTTCAGCGGGATGCTCGCCTTGTCGCAGGCTGCTTGCAGTGCGGCGGCGCAGGCCTGTGGGTTGATGCCGCCGGCATTGCTGATCACGCGGATGCCTTGGCGCTGGATGTCGCCCAGCAACGGCGTGAGCACGTCGACGAAGTCCGTGGCGTAGCCGGCCTGGGGATCTTTCATCCGCGCACCGGCGAGGATCGACATGGTGACTTCCGCCAAATAGTCGAATACCAGGTAATCCAGCGCGCCGCCGTGCACCAATTGGGCGGCAGCCGTGCAGGTATCACCCCAGAAGGCGCTGGCGCAGCCGATACGAACCGTCTTGCTCATGAGAAATCCTTCCTCGAATGGCTGGCGTCGAGACTACCAAGCAAGCGCTTGGTTTGTAAACTCTGTACACAAGTTTCGCCCAAGCGCTTGCTTGGTTGGCAGCCACGGCCTAAATTGCCGCCCAAGACGTCAGCACACGTGAAGGAGAGAGGCATGGATGAGCAGAAAGCCCTGCGGGTCATGCGCACCATGGTCGATGCCGGCCAATTGACCGACCCCGACAGTGCCAGGGGCAAATTGCTGCAAACCGCAGCTCACCTGTTTCGCAACAAGGGCTTTGAGCGCACCACCGTGCGTGACTTGGCCAGCGCAGTGGGCATTCAGTCCGGCAGCATCTTTCATCACTTCAAGAGCAAGGACGAGATCCTGCGCGCGGTGATGGAGGAGACCATCCACTACAACACCGCGATGATGCGCGCTTCACTTGAAGAAGCGAACACCGTGCGTGAGCGCGTGCTGGCGCTGATTCGCTGCGAATTGCAGTCGATCATGGGCGGCAGCGGCGAAGCCATGGCGGTGCTGGTCTACGAATGGCGTTCGTTGTCGGCCGACGGCCAGGCCCAGGTGCTGGCGCTGCGCGATGTGTATGAAGAAATCTGGTTGGAAGTGCTGGGCGAGGCCAAGGCTGCCGGCTACATCCGCGGCGATGTGTTTATCACCCGGCGCTTCCTCACCGGCGCGTTGTCCTGGACCACCACCTGGTTCCGCGCCCAAGGCAGCCTGACCCTGGAGCAATTGGCTGAAGAAGCCCTGCTGATGGTGCTGAAGGCTGATTAAGGCGCAAGCCGTTAATTTACCGACGGAAAGTTGTCTCACCTGACAAAAACGCCTAGCTTATCGCCATCAGAGTATTAAACGGTGCGTGCCTCAATGTTTTCGCCATGGCGGCTGGCTGCAGGACTAACTTTATGGGCACTGGGCACCGCAGGGTGGATGCCGGCTTCGGCTGCGCAATTGGTGAGAATCGGCGCCGCGCATTTTCCGCCCTATACCGTACGCCCCGAGCAAGGCGCCGACACCGGCTTACTGCCGCAATTGGTGGAGGCCCTGAACGCCTCGCAAAGCGACTACCAGTTTGTGCTGGTGCCGACCTCCATCCCCCGGCGCTTCCGCGATTTCGAGCAAGGCCGCGTCGACATGGCGATCTTCGAAAACCCGGATTGGGGTTGGCAGGACATTCCCCACACCAGCGTCGACATGGGCCTGGAAGACGCGGAAATCTTCGTCGCCCAGCGTGAGGCCGGTCGCGACCAGGGTTATTTCGCTGACCTCAAGGGCAAGCGTCTGGCCGTGTTCAGCGGTTATCACTATGCCTTCGCCAACTTCAACCCCGACCCCAAGTACATGGTCGAGCACTTCAACGCCACGTTGACCTACTCCCATGACAGCAACTTGCTGATGGTCGCGCGCGGGCGGGCCGACATCGCGCTGGTCACGCGTTCGTACTTGAGTGATTTCATGGTGCGCAATGCAGACCTGGCCGGGCAGTTCCTGGTCTCGGAGCGAATTGACCAGGTGTATCACCACTACGCGTTGCTGCGGCCCAAGGCGCCGATTACCGGGGAGGCGTTTGCCGAGTTGCTCAAGCGCCTGCGCGATAACGGGCAGATGTTGAAGATTTTCGAGCCGTATCGGATTGATGTGACGGCGGTGCACTGACCGCGGATCAGACTTGTTGTGGCGAGCCCACTCGCCACAACAAGCTCTTTCACCACAATCAGACTCGCCGCGCAAACGTATCGCTGTGGCTGCCCGACACCTTGCGGCAATGCACCAGCGCGTCCCGAATCATGAAGTTGACCAACGTCGGTGACACGCCGAGTTCCTTGGCGATGTCCTTTTGTGGCACGCCGTGCAGGCGATACATCTCGAACGCGTAGCGGGTGCGCTGCGGCAGCTCCGTCAGGGCGTCGGCGATGTTTTCCAGGGTGTTGAAGTTGATATGGGAAGTTTCCGGTGATGCGCCATGAATCACCACATTCAAACCTTCCTCCTCCGTCCCGGAATATTTGAGCTCCAGGGCTTGCTTGCGGTAGTGATCGATCGCCAGGTTGCGCACGATCTGGAACAGATAACTCAATTGGGCCTTGAACGATGAGGTGATCGTCGGCGCCGATTGCAGCCGGAAGTAGGCATCCTGCACCACGTCTTCGGCACGCGAGCGGCAGCCGGTAATGCGTGCCGCGATCTTCACCAGAATCAAACGATTGTCGACGAATGCCTGGAGAAGGGGTGAGTCGCACCTGCCTGTGGATACTTGTTCCGTCATGGAAATCACCTTGTTGCAAAAGAGGTTAGGGGAGGGCGTCCTTGCTGAGGCCTCCTACACATCGGGCAACAAATTATGCTTAATGATAATGATTGTCAAATGAGAAGACGAACTAATCTTATGCCTTCCTACAAGGTGTGAACCACTTCTCCTACATCCCCTGCGACTAATTATTTGCCCGCACCGTCCGTTCTCATGGGTGACAGGTCCGTTAACAAACGGCCAAGGATCAGCGCCCGCGGGAGGACGACATGGGTTTGTATCGTGCATACAGCGTGTTTCAGTTTGGAGGCCTCGTTTGATGGGTGCCTCAACCCGACTGCGCCTGTTTTGCCTGCCCTATTCGGGCGCCAGTGCCATGGTGTATGCACGTTGGCGTCGGGCTTTGCCGGATTGGCTGCAGGTGTGTCCGCTGGAATTGCCGGGGCGCGGCATGCGCATGGATGAACCGTTGCAGCGCGACATCAAGGCCTTGACAGCACAGCTGGCGGATGAAATCAGCCATGACCTGAACGGCCCCTACGCCTTGTTCGGCCACAGCCTCGGCGGCCTGTTGGCATTCGAATTGGCCCACGCCCTGCACGAGCGCGGTGTGCCCGCACCGCTGGCGTTATTCGCCTCCGGCACGGCTGGCCCGGCGCGCCGTGATGTCAGCGAATACGCCATCGAAAAGACCGACGCACAACTGATCGCCCGCCTGCGCGAGCTGCAGGGCACCGCCGAGGAAGCCCTGGCCAACCCTGAGTTGATGCAGTTGATGCTGCCGATCCTGCGCGCCGACTTTCTGCTCTGCGGCAGCTTCACCTATGGCCAGCGCGAGCCGTTGGGCATGCCGATCCACGTGTTCGGCGGCAAACAAGACAGCGTGCGTGCCGAGCAGTTGCTCGACTGGCAGGCCGACACCGCCAGCGGCTTTTCCCTGGACATGTTCGACGGCCACCACTTCTTCCTCGTACAGCACGAAAGCGCTGTGCTGCGTTGCCTGCGGCGTTACGCCGATGAGCACCTGGCCCGCTGGCGCAATGGCGCGGCGCGGCAACTGGTCGCCGGCTGAACGCTCTCTAATTCTCGATTTTCCCGTAAGCCGATTTCAGGCAGGAACCCCATGATGGACGCCTTCGAACTTCCCCGCACTCTGGTCCAGTCCCTTCAACGTCGTGCCGCGCAGACGCCGGACCAAGTGGCGCTGCGCTTCCTTGCCGATTCCGCCGAGCACAACGTTGTGCTCAGCTACCGTGACCTCGACCAGCGCGCCCGCACCATCGCCGCCGCCTTGCAGGCCAATGCGGCGCTGGGCGAGCGTGCGGTGCTGTTGTTCCCCAGCGGCCCGGACTACGTCGCGGCGTTCTTTGGTTGCCTGTACGCCGGGATCATCGCGGTGCCGGCGTATCCACCGGAATCCACGCGCCGGCATCATCAGGAGCGCCTGCTGTCGATCATTGCCGATGCCGAACCGCGCCTGCTGCTGAGCATCGCCAGCCTCGCCGACGGCCTGGCGCAAATCGACAACGCGCCGCCGGTGCTGAGCGTCGATACCCTCAATGCGCAGCTCGCAGAGGACTGGGTCGAACCCGAACTGCACGCCGACGACATCGCCTTCCTGCAATACACCTCCGGCTCCACCGCCTTGCCCAAAGGCGTGCAAGTCAGCCACGGCAACCTGGTGGCCAACGAAGTGCTGATCCGTCGTGGTTTTGGCATCGACTTGAACCCCGATGACGTAATCGTCAGCTGGCTGCCGCTGTACCACGACATGGGCTTGATCGGCGGCCTGCTGCAGCCGATTTTCAGCGGTGTGCCGTGTGTGTTGATGTCGCCGGCGTACTTCCTCGGTCGGCCGTTGCGCTGGCTTGAAGCGATCAGCGAATACGGCGGCACCATCAGCGGCGGCCCGGATTTCGCCTACCGCCTGTGCAGCGAGCGGGTCAGTGAATCGGCCCTGGAGCGCCTGGACTTGAGCACCTGGCGCGTGGCCTATTCTGGCTCCGAGCCGATCCGCCTCGACACCCTGGAACGCTTCGCCGAGAAGTTCGCGGCCTGCGGTTTTACCTCGAATAATTTCTTCGCCTCTTACGGCCTGGCCGAGGCGACCCTGTTTGTCGCCGGCGGCACCCGTGGCCTAGGCATCCCGGCCCTGCGTGTGGATGAACAAGCGCTGGCCGCCAACCGCGCCGAGCCGGGGCAGGGCAGTGCGATCATGAGTTGCGGCACCCGCCAGCCGGAACACGCCGTGTTGATCGCGGATCCGCACACGCTCAGCGAGCTGGCGGATAACCGCGTCGGCGAACTGTGGGCCACCGGCCCGAGCATCGCCCACGGCTACTGGCGCAACCCCGAAGCCACCGCCAAAACCTTCGTACAACACGCCGGCCGCACCTGGCTGCGCACCGGCGACCTGGGCTTTATCCGCGAAGGCGAGGTGTACATCACCGGGCGCTTGAAAGACCTGCTGATCGTGCGCGGCCATAACCTGTATCCCCAGGACATCGAGCAGACCGTCGAGCGCGAAGTGGAAGTGGTGCGCAAGGGCCGCGTCGCCGCCTTTGCGGTGAATGACCAGGGCCTGGAAGGCATCGGCATTGCCGCGGAAATCAGCCGCAGCGTGCAGAAAATCCTGCCGCCCGAAGCGCTGATCAAAGCCATCCGCCAGGCCGTGGCCGAGGCGTATCAGCAAGCGCCGAGCGTGGTGGTATTGCTCAACCCTGGCGCTTTGCCAAAGACGTCCAGCGGCAAGGTGCAGCGCGCCGCTTGCGGCCTTCGCCACGCCGACGGCAGCCTCGACAGCTATGCGCAGTTCCCCGATCTGCAAACGCACACGAGCGATGCGGGGTTGGAATCGGAACTGCAAAGCCAGATCGCGGCGATTTGGTGCGAGCAGCTGCAGGTCGCAACCGTCGCCGCCGATGACCACTTTTTCCTGCTTGGCGGTAACTCCATCACCGCCACCCAAGTGGTGGCGCGCCTGCGCGAAACCCTGGGCCTGGAGCTGAACCTGCGCATGCTGTTCGAGGCGCCGACGCTGGCGACTTTTGCCGCCAACGTCGCGCAATTGCAGCAAGACGGCGGCGTCGCTCAGGGCGCGATCCACGCACTGTCGCGCCAGGACGAGCTGCCGCAATCGCTGGCGCAAAACCGCCTGTGGATCACCTGGCAGTTGGACCCGCAAAGCAGCGCCTACACCATCCCCGGCGCCCTGCGCTTGCGCGGCGAGCTGGACGAAGACGCGGTGCGCGCCAGCTTCCAGCAATTGATCCAGCGCCACGAAGCCCTGCGCACCCGCTTCTACGAGCGCGACGGCCAGGCCTTCCAGCGTGTGGACGCCAACGTTGAATTCGACCTGCAAGTCATCGACCTCAGCGACCTGCCTGCCGCCGAGCGTGAAGTGCGCGCGCAACAGATCCGCGAGGACGAAGCGCGCACCCAGTTCGACCTGGAAAAAGGCCCGCTGCTGTGGGTGACCCTGGTGCGCCTTGGCGATGAAGAGCACCAGTTGCTGGTGACGCTGCACCACATCATCGCCGACGGTTGGTCGCTGAATATCCTTATCGACGAATTCTCGCGCCTGTACGCCGCTGCGAGCCAGGGCCAAACGTTGGCGCTGCCGCCACTGGCGTTGCAATACGCCGACTACGGCAGCTGGCAGCGCCAATGGCTGGCCGAAGGCGAAGGCCAGCGGCAACTGGCGTATTGGAAAGCACAGTTGGGCGAGGAACATCCGACCCTGAGCCTGGCCACCGACCACCCGCGCTCGGCCCAGCAACGCAACAGCGCCTCGCGCCATAGCGTGCGCCTTGACGCCGGCCTCAGCGCAGCGATTCGCCAGACCGCGCAGGCCAATGATTCCACGGCTTTCATGCTGTTGCTGGCAGCGTTCCAAAGCCTGCTCTACCGCTACAGCGGCCAGCGCGATATCCGCATCGGCGTGCCAAATGCCAACCGCCCGCGCCAGGAAACCCAAGGCCTGATCGGCTTCTTCATCAACACGCTGGTGCTGCGCGCCGAGTTGGACGGCCGCCTGCCATTCAACCAACTGCTGGCCGCCACCCGCCAGACGGCGTTGGGCGCCCAGGCCCATCAGGACTTGCCGTTCGAACAATTGCTCGAGGCTTTCCCGCAAGCCCGCGAGCAAGGCCTGTTCCAGGTCATGTTCAACCACCAGCAGCGCGATTTGAGTGCCTTGCGCCGCCTGCCGGGGATGCTCGCCGATGAACTGCCGTGGCACAGCCGCGAAGCCAAGTTCGACCTGCAACTGCACAGCGAAGAAGACCGCAACGGGCGCCTGAGCCTGGCGTTCGACTACGCCGACGAAGTGTTCGACAGCGCCACGATTCAACGCCTGGCCGAACACTACATCAGCCTGCTGCACGCCGTGTGCGAACAACCGCAACAGGCCATCGGCGACCTCAAGCTGATGCAAGCCGACGAACAGCAGCCTTGGAGTGAAGCGCCGTGCGCGCCAGCCCGGCAGTGGTTGCCCGAACTGCTCAGCCACCACACCTCGGAAGACACCGCGCTGGTCTGGCAGGGCGGCAGCCTGAGCTTCGCCCAGTTGCACACCCAGGCCAACCGCCTGGCCCATTACCTGCGCGACAAGGGCGTCGGCCCGGACGTGTGCGTGGCCATCGCGGCTGAGCGCTCGCCGCAACTGTTGATCGGCTTGCTCGCAATCATCAAGGCCGGTGGCGCCTATGTGCCGCTGGACCCGGATTACCCCGCCGACCGCCTGGCCTACATGCTCCAGGACAGCGGCGTGCACCTGCTGCTGACCCAGACCGCGCTGCTGGAACTGTTACCGGCGCCCGAAGGCGTGTGCGTGATCGCCATGGACAGCCTGCACCTCGACAGCTGGCCGACCCAGGCACCGGGCTTGCATTTGCACGGCGACAACCTCGCCTACGTGATTTACACCTCCGGTTCCACCGGCCAGCCCAAGGGCGTCGGCAATACCCATGCGGCGCTGGCCGAGCGCTTGCAGTGGATGCAAGCCACCTATCAACTCAACCACACCGATGTGCTGATGCAAAAGGCGCCGATCAGTTTCGACGTGTCGGTGTGGGAGTGCTTCTGGCCCTTGATCACTGGTTGCCGCCTGGTACTGGCGGGCCCCGGCGAGCACCGCGACCCGCACCGCATCGCGCAGTTGGTGCAGGAACACGGCGTGACCACGCTGCACTTTGTGCCGCCGCTGTTGCAGCTGTTTATCGATGAGCCGTTGGTGGTCGAGTGCACCAGCCTGCGTCGGCTGTTCTCCGGTGGCGAAGCCTTGCCCGCCGAGCTGCGTAACCGCGTATTGGCGCAACTGCCGGCGGTGCAATTGCACAACCGTTATGGCCCGACCGAAACCGCAATCAACGTCACTCATTGGCACTGCAAGGCTGAGGACGGCGAGCGTTCGCCGATTGGCCGCCCGCTGGGCAATGTGATTTGCCGCGTGCTGGACGACCACCTCAACCCCCTGCCGGCCGGCGTGCCGGGCGAACTGTGCATTGGCGGCATCGGCCTGGCGCGCGGTTACCTCGGCCGTGCCGGGCTGACCGCCGAGCGCTTCGTCGCCGACCCGCTGGGCGAGGCGGGCGCACGTCTGTATCGCACCGGCGACCGCGTGCGCTGGAGTGCTGACGGTGTGCTCGAATACCTCGGCCGCCTCGATCAGCAGGTCAAACTGCGTGGCTTCCGTGTCGAGCCGCAAGAAATCGAAGCCCGCATGCTGGGCATGGACGGCATCGCCCAGGCCGTGGTGCTGGTGCGTGATCAGCAGTTGATCGGCTACTACACCGCCAGCACCGACCTTTTCGAACAGCAGGTAAAATCCGCCCTGGCCGCCGAGCTGCCGGAGTACATGGTGCCCGCGCAACTGATGCGCCTGGACGCCATGCCCCTGAGCCCCAGCGGCAAGCTGGACCGGCGCGCGCTGCCGGAGCCGGTGTGGCAAACCCGCGAGCACATCGAGCCCGAAACGCCGTTGCAGCAGCAGATAGCGGCGATCTGGCGCGAGGTCCTCGGCCTGCCACGCATTGGCCTGGGCGACGACTTTTTCGCCCTCGGCGGCCACTCGTTGCTGGCCACGCAAATCATCTCCCGCACCCGCCAGGCCTGTGACGTCGAGCTGCCGCTGCGCACCTTGTTCGAAGCCAGCGAGCTGGGCGCGTTTGCCGAGCAAGTCGGGCTGATCCATGCCTCCGGCCAGCGCAACCAGCAAACCGCCATCGCCAGGGTCGACCGCAGCGCGCCGGTGCCGCTGTCCTATTCGCAGCAGCGCATGTGGTTCCTCTGGCAGATGGAACCGGACAGCCCGGCCTACAACGTCGGCGGCATGGCGCGCCTGCGTGGCGTGCTGGATGTGGGGCGTTTCGAGGCGGCGTTGCAAGCCTTGATCATGCGCCACGAAACCCTGCGCACCACCTTCCCGAGCATCGACGGCGTGGCCCGGCAAAAGGTCGCCAAGCAAACCGGCCTGCGCATGGACTGGCAGGATTTCTCGGCGCTGAATGAAGCCGAGCGTCAGTTGCGTCTGCAACAGCTGGCCGACCACGAGGCGCACACGCCTTTCAATCTGGAAACCGGGCCACTGCTGCGCGCGTGCCTGGTCAAGGCCTTTGATCAGGAACACTACCTGGTGCTGACCCTGCACCATATCGTCACCGAAGGCTGGGCGATGGATATCTTCGCCCGTGAGCTCAGCGCGTTGTACGAAGCCTTTATCGACGAACGCGACTCGCCGCTGGCGCCGTTGCCGGTGCAATACCTCGACTACAGCGTGTGGCAGCGCCAGTGGCTGGAGGCCGGTGAGCGCCAACGCCAACTGGACTACTGGATCGCGCAGCTTGGCTATGAGCACCCGTTGCTCGAACTGCCCGGCGACCGCCCACGGCCGCCGGTGCAAAGCCACCAGGGCGAGTTGTACCGTTTCGACCTGAGCGACGAACTGGCCGCTCGCGTGCGCGCCTTCAATGCCGAGCGCGGCCTGACCCTGTTCATGACCATGACCGCCACCCTGGCGGTGTTGCTCTACCGCTACAGCGGCCAGACCGACCTGCGCATCGGCGCGCCGGTGGCCAACCGGATTCGCCCGGAAAGCGAAGGGCTGATCGGCGCCTTCCTCAACACCCAGGTGCTGCGTTGCCAACTCACCGGGCAGATGAATGTGGCTGAACTGTTCGAGCAGGTGCGCCACACCGTGATCGAAGGCCAGTCCCATCAAGACCTGCCGTTCGATCATTTGGTGGAAGCCCTGCAACCGCCGCGCAGCGCGGCGTACAACCCGCTGTTCCAGGTGATGTGCAACGTGCAGCGCTGGGAGTTCCAGCAGAGCCGCCAACTGGCCGGCATGACCGTCGAGTACCTGGCCAATGATGCACGCGCGACCAAGTTCGACCTCAACCTGGAAGTCACCGACCTCGACCACCGCCTGGGTTGCTGCCTGACCTACAGCACCGACCTGTTCGACGAACCGCGCATTGCGCGCATGGCCGAGCATTGGCGCAACTTGCTGGAAGCATTGATCGCCAACCCGCAGCAGCGCCTCAGCGAACTGCCGTTGCTGAGCGCCGTCGAGCAGCGCGCGTTGCAGGACAGCCTCGGTGTGGAAGCGGGCGAGCATCGCCTCGATCAGTGTATTCATCAGCTGTTCAGTCAGCAGGCGAGCAAGCGTGCCGATGCGCCGGCGCTGACGTTTGCAGGAGCAACGCTGACCTACCGCGAGCTGGACGCCCGCGCCAACCGCCTGGCCTGGATGCTGCGCGAGCGCGGCGTCGGCCCGCAGGTGCGCGTCGGCCTGGCGCTGCCGCGTTCGCTGGAAATGGTCGTTGGCCTGCTGGCGATCCTTAAAGCCGGTGGCGCCTATGTGCCGCTGGACCCGGAATACCCGCTGGACCGCTTGCACTACATGATCGAAGACAGCGGCATTGGCCTGCTGCTCAGCGATGCGGCGATGTTTGAAGCCCTCGGCGAATTGCCGGCGACGGTGGCCTGCTGGTGCCTGGAAGATGACCTGCCGGTGCTCGCCAATTACCCGGCCGACGATCTGCCCTTTATCAGCCTGCCGCAGCACCAGGCGTACTTGATCTACACCTCCGGCTCCACCGGCAAGCCCAAAGGCGTGGTGGTGTCCCACGGTGAAATCGCCATGCATTGCCTGGCGGTGATCGAGCGCTTTGGCATGCGCGCGGACGACTGCGAACTGCACTTTTATTCGATCAACTTCGACGCCGCCACCGAACGCCTGCTGGTGCCGCTGCTCAGCGGTGCGCAGGTGGTGTTGCGCGCCCAAGGCCAGTGGGATGCCGAAGAAATCTGCGCGCTGATTCGCGCCCATCGCATCAATATTCTTGGCTTTACCCCGAGCTATGGCAGCCAGTTGGCGCAGTGGCTGGCGACCCAGCAGCAGACGTTGCCGGTGCGCATGTGCATCACCGGTGGTGAGGCGCTGACCGGCGAACACTTGCAGCGTATCCGCGCCGCGTTCCAGCCCGAGGTGTTTTTCAACGCCTATGGCCCGACCGAAACCGTGGTCATGCCGCTGGCCAGCCTGGCGCCGGAACAGTTGGAGGAGGGCGCCGCCAGCGTACCGATCGGCCGCATTATCGGCGCCCGCGTGGCCTACATTCTCGACGCCGACCTGGCGCTGGTGCCGCAAGGCGCGACTGGCGAGTTGTACGTCGGCGGCGCGGGTCTGGCCCAGGGTTACCACGAACGGCCGGGCATGACCGCAGAGCGTTTCGTCGCCGACCCGTTTGCCGCCGATGGCGGGCGTTTGTACCGCACCGGCGACCTGGTGCGCCAACGCGCCGATGGCTTGGTGGAGTACCTGGGGCGTATCGACCATCAAGTGAAGATTCGCGGTTTCCGCATTGAACTGGGTGAAATCGAAACCCGCCTGCTGGAGCACCAGGCGGTGCGTGAGGCGGTGGTGCTGGCGCTGGATTCGCCAAGTGGCAAACAATTGGTGGCCTACCTGGTCAGCGACGCCGACCACGGCCCGTTGCGTGACTCGATCAAGGCGCACCTCAAGGCGCAACTGCCGGACTACATGGTGCCCGCGCACCTGATCGTGCTGGACAGCATGCCGCTGACCGCCAACGGCAAACTCGACCGCCGTGCCTTGCCGCAACCCGACCCCGAGGCCAATCGCCAACAGTACGTGGCGCCGCGCAACGAGCTGGAGCACACCCTGGCCGCGATCTGGTGCGCGGTGTTGAACGTGCAGCAAGTCGGCCTGGACGATAACTTCTTTGAGCTGGGCGGCGACTCGATCCTGTCGATCCAGGTGGTCAGCCGTGCGCGCCAGGCGGGGGTTCATTTCAGCCCGCGCGACCTGTTCCAGCACCAGACCGTGCAAACCCTGGCCGCCGTGGCCACGCGTACCGAGCAGGTCATCGCCGAGCAAGGCGTGCTGACGGGCAGCTCGGGGCTGACGCCGATCCAGCATTGGTTCTTCGATACGGATATTCCGAATCGCCAACACTGGAACCAGGCGTTGCTGCTCAAACCGCTGCAACTGCTCGACCCGCATCGCCTGGAGCAAGCGTTGCTGGCCGTGCTGGAGCACCACGACGCGCTGCGCCTGAGCTTCACCCCGCGCGATGCGCAATGGCATGCCGAGCATCTGGCCGTGCCCCAAGGCGGTGTGCTGATGCAGGCGCAGGTGCGCGATATGCAGGACTGCACCGCGCTGTTCACCGACACCCAACGCAGCCTCGACCTCGCACACGGCCCGTTGCTGCGCGCCTTGCTGGTGGACGGCCCGCAAGGCCAGCAACGCCTGCTGATCGCGATTCATCACCTGGTGGTGGATGGCGTGTCGTGGCGCGTACTGCTTGAGGATTTGCAAACGGTCTACCGCCAGTTGAGCGACGGCCAGTCGGTCAGCCTGCCGGCCAAGACCAGCGCGTTGCGCGATTGGGCGGCGCGCTTGCAGGCCTATGCGAGCAGCGAGTCGCTGCGTGAAGAGTTGAGTGTGTGGCAAGACCAGCTGGCCGGGCCGCAGGTGAAATTGCCGGTGGATCGCCCGCACGGCGCGCTGCGCAACCGCGATGCCGACACCGTCAGCGTACGCCTGGATGCCGAGCACACGCGCCAGTTGCTGCAACAGGCGCCAAGCGCTTATCGCACCCAGGTCAACGACTTGCTGCTGACCGCGTTGGCCCGTGTGCTGTGCCGCTGGAGCGGCCACGACTCGGCGTTGATCCAGTTGGAAGGCCATGGCCGTGAAGCCCTGTTTGATGACATCGACCTGACCCGCAGCGTTGGCTGGTTTACCAGTGCTTACCCGTTGCGCCTGACACCGCAAGCCGGGCAGGGCGACTCGATCAAGGCGATCAAGGAGCAACTGCGCGGCGTGCCGCACAAAGGCTTGGGCTATGGCGTGCTGCGTTACCTGGCGGACGACCTGGGCCGGCAAACCATGGCCGCACTGCCGAGCGCCGAGATCACCTTCAACTACCTTGGCCAGTTCGACCAGAGCTTCGGCGCCGATGCGCTGTTCCACCCGCTGGATGAGTCGGCGGGCCTGGCCCATGACCCGGATGCACCGCTGCCCAATGCTTTGAGCGTCGACAGCCAGGTGTACGGCGGCGAACTGGTGCTGCGCTGGACCTTCAGCCGCGAGCGTCACGATCAGCAGACCATCCGCGAGCTGGCCGATGCCTATCTCGCCGAACTGCACAGCCTGATTGCGCATTGCCTCAAGGACGATGTCGGCGGCCTCACGCCGTCCGACTTCCCGCTGGCACACCTGACGCAGTCACAACTCGACAGCCTGCCGATTGCGGCCAGCGCCATTGAGGACGTCTACCCGCTGACGCCGATGCAGGAAGGCCTGCTGCTGCACACCCTGCTGGAGCCGGGCACCGGCCTCTATTACATGCAGGATCGCTACCGCATCAACAGTGCGCTGGACCCCGAGCGTTTCGCCCAGGCCTGGCAGGCAGTCATCGCTCGGCATGAAGCCTTGCGTGCGTCGTTCTGCTGGAACGTCGGCGAAGACATGCTGCAAGTCATCCACAAACCGGGCAGCACGCCGATTGAGTACCTGGACTGGAGTGCCGACCCGGAAACTGAACAGGAGCCGCGCCTGCAAGCCTTGCTCAAGGCCGAGCGCGAGGCCGGTTTTGATCTGCTCAACCAGGCGCCGTTTCACCTGCGCCTGATCCGCGTCGGCGAAGCGCGTTACTGGTTCATGATGAGCAACCACCACATCCTCATCGATGCCTGGTGCCGTTCGCTGCTGATGAATGATTTCTTTGATATCTACAAGGCGTTGGGCGAAGGCCGCGAAGCGCAGTTGGCCACGCCGCCGCGCTACCGCGACTACATCGCCTGGCTGCAACGCCAGAACCTCGCCGAAGCGCGCCAGTGGTGGCAGCAGAACCTGCAAGGCTTCGAACGCACCACGCCGATCCCGAGCGACCGGCCGTTCCTGCGTGAACACGCAGGTCACAGCGGCGGCATGGTGGTGGGCGACTGCTACACCCGCCTGGATGCCCGCGACGGTGCGCAACTGCGTGAGTTGGCGCAGGCCCATCAACTGACCGTCAACACTTTTGCCCAGGCGGCATGGGCGTTGGTGCTGCGGCGCTTGAGCGGGGACCGTGATGTGCTGTTCGGCGTCACCGTCGCCGGGCGCCCGGTGGAAATGCCGGCGATGCAGCGCACCGTCGGCCTGTTCATCAACAGCATCGCGCTGCGGGTGAAACTGCCTGAAGACCACCAGCGTTGCAGCGTGCGCCAATGGTTGAGCAGCCTGCTCGACAGCAACATGCAGCTGCGCGAGTACGAATACCTGCCGCTGGTGACTATCCAGGAACACAGCGAGTTGCCCAAGGGCCAGCCGCTGTTCGACAGCCTGTTCGTGTTCGAGAACGCGCCAGTGGAAGTCTCGGTGCTGGACCGCGCGCAAAGCCTGAACGCCACCTCGGATTCCGGCCGCACCCACACCAACTTCCCGCTGACCGCCGTGTGCTATCCGGGCGACGACCTCGGTTTGCACCTGTCTTATGACCAGCGTTATTTCGACGAAACCACCGTGCAAGGCATGCTCGGCGAGTTCAAACGCCTGCTGCTGGCGCTGGTGCAGGGCTTCCATGGCGACATGGCCGACCTGCCGTTGATTGGCGCGCAGGAACGTGAATTCCTGCTCGACGGCTGCAACCAGAGCGAGCACGCCTACCCGCTGGAGCGCAGCTATATCGAGCTGTTTGAGGCGCAGGTGGCCGCGTATCCGCAGCGCATCGCCGCCAGTTGCCTCGACCAGCAATGGAGCTATGACGAATTGAACCGGCGCAGTAATGGTCTTGGCCACGCGCTGATCGCGGCGGGTGTCGGCCTGGATCAACCGGTGGCGTTGCTGGCTGAACGCAACCTGGATCTGCTCGGCATGATCATCGGCAGCTTCAAGGCCGGTGCCGGTTACTTGCCGCTGGACCCAGGCCTGCCGAGCCAACGCCTGAGCCGCATCATCGACTTGAGCCGTACGCCGTTGCTGGTGTGCACCGAGGCGTGTCGCGAGCAGGCGATTGAGTTGCTGCAAGGCACCGACTGCCAACTGCTGGTGTGGGAGGAAGTGCCGAGCCGTGGGGAAAACCCGGGTGTCTACAGCGGCCCGGACAACCTCGCCTACGTGATCTACACGTCGGGCTCCACCGGCCTGCCCAAGGGCGTGATGGTCGAACAGCGCGGCATGCTCAATAACCAGTTGAGCAAGGTGCCGTACCTGGACCTGAGCCCGACCGATGTGATCGCCCAGACCGCGTCGCAAAGTTTCGATATTTCCGTGTGGCAGTTCCTCGCCGCGCCGCTGTTTGGCGCGCGAGTGGATATCGTGCCGAACACCATCGCCCATGATCCCCAGGGCTTGCTGGCGCATGTGCAGGCCCAGGGAATAACCGTGCTGGAAAGCGTGCCGTCGCTGATCCAGGGCATGTTGGCCCAGGAACGCATGAGCCTGGATGGCCTGCGCTGGATGCTGCCGACAGGTGAAGCAATGCCGCCGGAACTGGCGCACCAGTGGCTGCTGCGTTACCCGCAGATTGGCCTGGTCAACGCTTATGGCCCGGCGGAATGTTCGGACGACGTGGCGTTCTTCCGCGTCGACCTGGCCTCGACCCGTGGCACTTACCTGCCGATTGGCACGCCGACCGACAACAACCGTTTGTACGTGGTCGATGGTGCGCTGGAGCTGGTGCCGCAAGGTGCCGTCGGCGAGTTATGCGTGGCGGGTACGGGTGTGGGCCGTGGTTATGTCAGCGACCCACTGCGCACGGCGCAAGTCTTTGTGCCGAACCCGTTCGGCGCGCCGGGCGAGCGCCTGTACCGCACCGGCGACCTGGCACGCCGACGCAGCGATGGGGTGTTGGAATATGTGGGGCGTATCGACCATCAGGTGAAGATTCGCGGCTACCGCATCGAACTGGGTGAAATCGAGGCGCGCCTGCACGAACAACCCCAAGTGCGCGACGCAGCCGTCGGCGTGCAGGAAGGCGTCAACGGCAAGCATTTGGTCGGCTACCTGGTGGCGGCGGATGCGAGCCTGAACCCGAGTGATCGCCTGGACCGCATCAAGCAACGCCTGCGGGCCGAGCTGCCGGAGTACATGGTGCCGCTGCACTGGTTATGGCTAGACCGGTTGCCGCTGAATGCCAACGGCAAGCTCGACCGCAAGGCCCTGCCGGCCCTGGAGATTGGCCAGTTGCACAGCCAGGATTACCTGGCGCCGCGCAACGAGATGGAAACCACCTTGGCTGCCATCTGGGCCGAGGTGCTGAAAGTCGAAAGGGTGGGCGTGCAGGACAACTTCTTCGAGCTGGGCGGGCACTCGTTGCTGGCCACGCAGATTGCCTCCCGCGTGCAGAAAACCCTGCAACGCGATGTACCGCTGCGGGCGATGTTCGAGTGCAGCACGGTGGCGCAATTGGCTGAGTATATCGAGGGCTTGGCGGCGAATGAGATCAGCACCGAGAAGGTCGATCGGTTGAGTGATTTGATGGCGGAGCTGGAGGGGCTTTAAGCAAAACTGGAACAACTGGCGGTGTGAGAAATTGTGCTTATTTCCGCCTTTGTTTGTAGGATATTAACCTTATGTGGCGTAGGTGATTTCCATAATACTGTTTTTATATACAGTGTTTTAAGGGCTATTGCCTGAAGGGAAGCAAATGAGTGAAAAACGGGCCTGTGGAAAAAAAAAGCAACTCCGTTAGTTTGAGGTTCTCTCCTTCAGGAAAGGAGAGTTCTTAATCAATCTAAATGGAGTTAGAAATGAATAAACCACAAACCCAGACACCTCTTCGCCATGGTCGTGTCACGTCCCCTTCCAGCCGTGGCGCAGTCGCCGTGGATCTCGGCCTGCTGGGTACCTGGCAGGTCAATGAAATGGAAGGCGGCAAGAACTTTCCGGCACTGGTTGCCGGCCCGTTCCCGGCGCCTTATCAAACCGACAGTGACAGCGTCACCCCACCAGCCGACGGCTTCATCCTCAGCGGCGGCAAGACCGATGCCCGTGACTGCATCAACTTCACAGACGAGGAAATGGCCAGGAAGCTCAACCGCGCCTTCACCTGGCCGCTGCTCAATGTCGACCCGGGTCAGACCTTCAAGGTCACCTGGGAATACACCGCGCCGCACACCACCCGTGGCTATCGCTGGCTGATCACCAAGGATGGCTGGGATCCGAAACAGCGCATCACCCGCGCACAACTGGAAACCCAGCCGTTCGCCGAAGACTTCTATGCCCAGGTGCCGTACTACAGCCATGCAGGCGAACTGAAGGCCAAGGTCAATCATGAAGTGAAACTGCCGGCCAACAAAAAGGGCCGGCACGTGATCGTATTGATGTGGATCGTCGCCAACACCGGCAACGCCTTCTATCAAGCCTTCGACGTGGACTTCAAATAAGCCCGCGCCGTTCAACCCATACGTTCTGAAGGATTAGAACATGACAAAGATTGACTTCACCTCACTGAAATCGCCGCTGAACGATGTCGCCTCGCTGATGCCGAGCATCGCCGGCAAAAAGATCCTCATGGGCTTCTGGCACAACTGGCCTGCCGGCGCGAGCGACGGCTACCAGCGTGGCCAATTCGCCAATATGAACCTGGTGGACGTGCCGAGTGATTACAACGTGGTGGCCGTGGCCTTCATGAAAGGTAACGGTATCCCAACGTTCAAGCCGTACAACCTTTCCGACGCCGAGTTCCGCCGCCAGGTGGGCGTGCTGAACAGCCAGGGCAGGGCGGTGCTGATTTCCCTTGGCGGCGCCGATGCGCACATCGAGTTGCATAAAGGCAACGAACAGCCACTGGCCAACGAGACTATCCGCCTGGTGGAAACCTATGGCTTTGATGGCCTGGACATCGATCTTGAGCAGAGCGCGATAGATTTCGCCGACAACAAGACTGTCCTGCCCGCCGCGTTGAAACTGGTCAAGGACCATTACGCCGGTGAAGGCAAACACTTCATCATCAGCATGGCGCCGGAGTTTCCTTACCTGACCTCCGCCGGCAAATACGTCGGTTACATCCAGGCGCTGGAAGGCTATTACGACTTCATTGCCCCGCAGTATTACAACCAGGGGGGCGACGGGATCTGGGTGCAGGAGGTCAACAACGGCAACGGTGCCTGGATTGCCCAGAACAACGACGCGATGAAAGAGGATTTCCTGTTTTACCTGACCGAAAGTCTGGTGAGCGGAACGCGAGGGTTTACCAAAATCCCGGCGGACAAGTTCGTCATTGGTCTGCCGGCCAACGTCGACGCAGCCGCCACCGGTTATGTGATCAACCCCGCAGCCGTGACCAATGCATTCAAGCGTTTGCACGACAAAGGATTGTCGATCAAGGGCCTGATGACATGGTCGGTGAATTGGGACAACGGGATCAGCAAAGACCGCGTGCCCTACAACTGGGAATTCAGCCGCCGTTATGGGCCGTTGATCGCAGGCACTCATCGCTCTGGCCTCGGTGAGGATGAGGCGGATCTCGACGTCGCCAATCGGCTGTAGCCTAAAGAGACATCTGGCAGACGTGCCTGATCTCAAACGGCTATGTTTATGATCTGATAATTGGCTTCATGAAATAAAATCCGATGCCTGTTTGGGCATCGGATTTTCTGCGTCAAGCGCAAATCTGCATCCGATTACTTCGGCCCCAGAATCTTCGCCAGCTTATCCGGTGACGGCGCGCCTTGCTGTTGCTGCAGGCCGCCCTTGTCATCCAGGTAGAAAATTGCTGGCGTCGCCGACAGTTCAAGCTCTTCCATCAACTTCATATTGGCATCGAGCTTGGCTTCGATATCCGCCGGGATCTTGTCCAGCGCCTGCAACTTGCTGCCTTTGCCGGCGGCTTCGTGTTCTTCCAGGGCTTTCTGCGGGTCTTTGGCAGCAAACAGGGCGGCGGATTTGCCGGGGCTGTCTTCGCGGATGATGCCGACCATGATGTGGCGCAACTGCACCTTGCCGGCTTTTACCCACGGGCGTGCCTGTTCCCAGAACATGTTGCAGTAAGGGCAGTTGGGGTCGCTGAACAGGTAAACGGTGCGTGGGGCGTTTTTATCGCCATCCTGAATCCAGTTGCTGTGTTCCATCTTGGCCCAGACTTCCTTGGCCATCGGCGCGTACACCAGTTTTTCCAGGGGCGCGCTGCTCAGGTCTTTGCCTTCGGCGTCGTACAGGTTGCCGGCAATCACGCTTTTGCCGTCGGCGGTCAGGTACAGGGCCATGCCGCGGTTCTGGTATTGCGCGGCGTAGCCGGTGAGGCCGCTGGGCGCGTCGAACTTGCCGAGGATCTTGGCGCCTTTGGCTTCGATCTGTTTGATCGGCGCCGGCCAGTCTTCGGCCTGGGCCAGAGTGGCCGCGAGCGTCAGCGGCAGCAGGGTCAGCAGGTGGCGGAGGCTTGGCATGTCGGTTTCCTTGTCGTGGCGGTGTCGAAGGGTTCCATGGCGCGGGCCAGGCTGGCTTGGGACAGCTCACCGAGGTGGCTGTTGATCAGGCGCCCATCGGCTTGGTAGAACAGAGTGGTCGGCAAGGCCATGGAGCCCACGGCCTGGCCGAGGCGGCCGCTGGCGTCAAACAGCACATTGTCGAGGGTCAGGCCTTGGGTCGCGAGGAAGGTGCTGACGCTTTGCATGCTTTCGGCCTGGTTGACGAACAGGAAGGTCACGTCGGGGCGCTGGTGCTGCGCGCGCTCCAGCACCGGCATTTCGCGCCGGCACGGTGGGCACCAGGTGGCCCAGAGGTTGATCACCAGCGGCCCACCTTTGTAATCGGCCAGTTGCACCACGTCGCCATTGGCGTTGCGCAAGGTGATATCCGGCAGTTGCGCGCCTTTGTCGTAGAGACTCAAGGACAAGCTGGTCAGCCCCCAGAACACCAGGCCGGTCATCACCCCGGCGCTCAGGGGTTTACGCAATGCCGGGCGGCGCCAGCCGTACAACAGGGCGCCGAGCACCAGCGCGATCACGCCCGGCCAGGCGAGGAAACCGCCGTCGCGCAGGTCGACCATCTGCAGCGGGTCGTGGCTGTAATCGCCCCAGTACATCAACACAAAGCTGACGCGCGCCACCAGCATGCCCAACAGGAACAGGCTGAACAGCACCGACTCGGGGTTTTCGCCGCCGCGTTTGGCCACGCGCCAGCCCACCACAGTGGCGAGAATCAGCGCGCTGATCAGCAGGATGTGATTCAGGGCAATGGCGAAGGTGCCGATGGTCAGGGTCAGCATCAGCGTGCGTCTCGGGTTTGCGTCCAGCGTTGCAGGAAGTCGGCGGCATCCACTTCGCCGGTGATGCGTTGGGCGCGGCGCTCTTCACCGTCCGGGCCGATCCACACAAAGCTCGGTGGCCCCGGCACCTTGTAGCGGCCGAGCAGTTCACGGCTGGCGGCGTTGTCGGCCGTGACGTCCAGGCGCAGCAGGCGCACGTCTTTGAGGGCGTCCATGACTTCGGGTTTGCCGAACACTTGTTTTTCCATGATCTTGCACGACACGCACCAGTCGGCGTAGTAATCCACCAGCACCCATTGGCCCTGGGCCTTGGCGCTGTCGAGCTGGCTTTGCAGCACGGCCGGGTCGTTGATGGTCATGAAGGCGTCGTGGGCGCTGGGGGCTGCGCCAATGCGCTCACCGCTGTAGACCTTCAACGGCTGCCACACATTATCGCTGCCCCCGGCCGCACCCACCACCAGCACCGCGCCCCACAGGCCCAGCACCAGGGAACCGGCGCCAAAGACCTTGGCGGCCAGCCCGTACTCGCGGGCCAGGCTCCAGCCGCAATAGGCCATCACCAGCGCCAATGCACCCCAAAGGCCAATCCACAGGCTTTCACCCACTACCGGGCGAATCATCAGCACCGCGGTGCCGAGGAACAGGAAGCCGAAGACGCCCTTGAGCACATTCATCCAGGTGCCCGGTTTAGGCAGGAAGCGGTTGCCCACCGTCACCAGCAGCAACAGCGGGATACCGATGCCGATGCCCATCGCAAACAGGATCAAGCCGCCGTGCAGCGCGTTGCCGCTCTGGGCGATATACAGCAGCGCGCCGGCCAGAGGCGCGGTCATGCACGGCCCCACCAGCAAACCGGACAGTGCACCGAGAATGCCGGCGCCCACCAGGCTGCCGCCGCTTTGCTGACGGCTGACGTTATCCAGACGGTCGCGCAGGAAGGCCGGCAATTGCAATTCGAAGAAGCCGAACATCGGCAGCGCGAGGAGCACAAACAGCGCGGCGAAGCTGCCGAGAATCCACGGCGTTTGCAGCAGTGCAGCAAGGTTGCCGCCGAGCAACGCGGCCAACACGCCGAGCGCTGCATACACCAGGGCCATGCACACCACGTAGCTGCTGGCCAGGGCGAAACCCCGCCGCGGGCTGGCGCCGCTGCCCACCACCAGGCCGGCGAGAATAGGCAGCATCGGCAGCGAGCAAGGCGCGAATGCCAACAGCAGGCCCAGGCCAAAGAACACCAGCAGGCTCCAGCCCAGGCTGCGCTGTTGCAGGCCGCTGGCCAGGCTTTGGTCCTGGGCTTGGGTGGTGGCGGCAACGGCGGGGTTGCCACCCAGGTCCACGGTGATCGACTGCGGCGGGTAGCACAGGCCGGCATCCGCACAGCCCTGCCAGCCGAGCTTGATCTGGCCGGTGGCACCGGCCGGAATCTTCACTTCCAGGCCTTGGCGATACACTTGCTGCTCGCCGAAGAATTCATCGCTATGAGCTTCGCCCTGGGGCAATACGGGTTTTTCGGCCAGGCCGTCGAACTTCATGCGCTGCTGGTAGAGGTAATAGCCGTCGGCAATCTGCCAATACAGCTGGGTCTCGCCGCTTTCAAGACGCTCGGAGGTAAAGGTGAAAGCCTTGCCCACCGGCAGGAAGTCAGGTTTGGTTTCGAATGGATTGCCCGGCGCTGCCTGGGCCAACCCCGCGAAAAACACCAGCAGAAAGGTAAACAAATACCGCATGGACGAGCCTTAGTTCGTTGCAAGTTAGGCACACAATGTGTGGCGCTGATTAACCGATGATTAACCGGTGGCTATTCTAAAGTGAAGGGAAGCGCAGGGCGCGCGTCTTTTCGCGGCATAATCGGCGCTTAATCCTCGGCACCTTTAATTCCCCCCATCTTTCATGAAGGGTTAACCATGCACGTACTGGTCTGTGAAGACGACGAACTGATCGCCAGCGGCATCGTGGCCGGCCTCGGCGCCCAGGGCTTTACCGTCGAGCGCGTGGCCACCGCAGCCGCTGCGCGGGCGATGCTCAAGGCAGCTACGTTCGACATCATGGTGCTCGACCTCGGTTTGCCCGACGAAGATGGCCTCAAGCTGCTGCAGCAACAACGCAGCCAAGGCCTTGAAATTCCGGTGCTGATTCTCACCGCGCGCGATTCGGTGACCAACCGCGTCGACGGTCTGCAAGCCGGCGCCGACGACTACCTGCTCAAACCCTTCGACCTGCGCGAACTCGCCGCCCGCCTGCAAACCCTGCTGCGGCGCGTGGCGGGGCGCCGGGTCAACCTGATCGAACATGGCCGGCTGGCCTATGACCCGAGCAGTCGCGAAACCTTTCTGGCGGGCGAGCCGGTGGACCTTTCCCGTCGCGAACAAGCCTTGTTGCAAGCGCTGTTGCACAACAAGGGCCGGGTGCTGTCCAGCGAGCAGCTCAAGGACAGCGTCTACGGTTTTAACGACGAACTGGAAAGCAACGCCCTCAACGTGCATATCCATCACCTGCGCCGCAAGTTGGGCAATGGCATCGTCGAGACCGTGCGCGGCCTTGGTTATCGCCTGGGCACGGCGGACGGCGGCGCGGTGGATGAGGGAGACAACGCGTCGTGATGAGCCTGCGCCTGCGCCTGACGTTCAAGCTGGGCGCCGCTTTTGTGCTGATCTGGCTGCTGGCGGCGGCCTGGATGCTCAACGATCTGCGCAACCAGATGATGTTTTCTCTCGACCAGCGCCTGGTGGCCTCGGCACGCATGGTGGCCGGGCTGACCGAGCAGATGCCCGGCCTGGCCAGCGTGGCCGGCGGCACGACGCATTTGCGCACCGAGCAACTCAACGTACCGGGCGGCATGGCCTGCCAGGTCAGCTCTTTACGCGGGGAAATCCTCGCGCGCAGCCACATGACCCCGGACGAGGGCCTGGAGTCGCGCAAAAGCGGCTTTCGTGACCAGATTATCGACGGTGTGGGCTGGCGCAGCTTCACCCTGTCGCGCGGTGATTTGCTGATCACCACGGCCGACCGCCAGGTGGAGCGCGAGGCGCTGAACCTGTCGATCCTGCTGGCGGCGTCGGTGCCGGTGGGCGTGGCCTTGCTGGGTTGCCTGTGCCTGTTGTGGCTGGGCATCGGCCAGAGCCTGTTGCCGCTCAACCGCATGCGTGACGCACTGATGCGCCGCAGTGCCGATTCCCTCGAACCCCTGCAGATTCACCCGTTGCCCAGCGAGCTTAAGCCTCTGCTCGACACCCAGAACCAGCTGTTGCAGCGCATCGCCAAGACCATCGAACGTGAGCGCCGCCTCACCGGTGACGCGGCCCATGAGTTGCGCAGCCCGCTGACGGCGATCAAGACCCACCTGCAAGTGGCGCGCATGACCGACGGCGCGGCCCGCGACCAATCCCTGGCCCACGCCGAAGAGGGCGCCGACCGCCTGCACCGGACCCTGGAGCAATTGTTGTTGCTGGCGCGGGTGGAGGGCAGCCTATCGTTTGATGACGGCCTGCAATCCAGCGCCGAACAGGTTGCGCGGCTGGCGATCCAGGATGCCAACGCCGGTGACAATCGGCGTATCGATTTGATCCTGTCGGCCAACCTGACTGAAACCCCGGTGGAAATGCCGGTGGCCCTGGCGGTGGCAGCCCTGCGCAACCTGTTGGATAACGCCCTGCGGCACACGCCGAGTGATACCCGCGTGGAGCTGAATGTATTCACTACCGCCGATACGGTGGTGTTCCGCGTGCGTGATCATGGCAAGCAAATCTCCAGTGAGGACCTGCAATACCTGACTCAACGCTTCTGGCGCAATGGCAGCAGCGAGGGCTGCGGGCTGGGTTTGGCGATTGTGCAGGCTATCGTGCAACGCTGCTCCTGCTCGTTGAAATTCGACAGCCAACCGGATGGCCTGCGGGTAGACCTGGGCATGCCGCTGCGACACTGATCCCTCTTTTCATGTGCCACATAGTTACCGCCTTTTTGAAGTTCAGCGCTTCAGGATGGCGGTAATTTTTTGCGCTTGAACGGGCTGAATGACTCGGCCTGTACTGAAAAGGACGGTTCTTATGTTGGTTATCGATAGCAGTTTCCCGGCCAGGGATTTCAATCAACGCAACGGCGAGCCCGTGGGGCAAGTGATCCTGCACTACACCGCGGCGCCCTTTGCCTCATCGTTGCGTACGCTGACGCAAGACGGTGTCAGCGCTCACTATCTGCTGCCCGATCCTGATGACCCCGGCTACCGCGCCATGGGCTATGACGAATTGCGCGCGTTTCGTCTGGTGGACGAGGATAAGCGCGCCTGGCATGCCGGGGTGAGCCATTGGGCTGGGCGGGATAATCTTAATAGCCGATCCATTGGCATCGAGATGGTCAATTTGGCCCGCGATGATGGCGGGGTGTTTACCTTTCCTGCGTACGCTGAGGAGCAAATAGATGTGTTGGTGGCGTTGGTTCGCGACCTGCTTGGGCGCTACCCACAGATAGGGCCGACGGACATTCTCGGGCATTCGGATGTGGCGTACTGGCGCAAGAGTGATCCGGGGCCGCGGTTGCCTTGGCGGTGTTTGTTCGAGGCCGGGATCGGGGCCTGGTTTGATGAGTCGACGCGGGCGATGTATCAGCGCCGGTTTTGCCTTGGGTTGCCGCCGGAGGTCGAGGTGGAGCGGGCCTTTCAGCGCTATGGGTATAAGCCGGCGCAGAATCGCCAGACGTTTGCGCTGCGCACGCGGGCGTTTCAGATGCACTTTCGCAACCGCGATTATTCCGGGGTTCTGGATGGGGAGACGTGTGCGATTTTGTATGCGTTGAATGAGCGGTATCGCGGGATGTGAAGGCTCGCGTGATCGATGATCGTTCCCACGCTCTGCGTGGGAATGCCACCACGGACGCTCCGCGTCCCGCTGTCAGTGAAATTCTGGTGACGCGGAGCGTCACGGGATGCATTCCCACGCGGAGCGTGGGAACGATCAACTGTCAGTGATCAAAAACCACAACAAGCCTAAATCCCCCAACCGCTGGTGCGTCTCCAGAACATGAAATCCGCACATGTGCGGATCGGCAGTTTGGTCACCCCACCCGCGTATTGAGGGATCGAGAGATGTCAGTCGCTACCAGCCGTATCGAAGACGCCCCGGTGCACGCCAGCCCGGCACCCGTGGAAACGCTCTACCAGTTCGAAGAAACCCCGTTGCTGGCCCGCCAGCGCCAGCAGGAATCCAACGCTCGCAGTTACCCTCGGCGCATTCCCCTGGCGCTCAAACGCGCCAAGGGTATCTACGTGGAGGACGTGGAGGGTCGCAGTTTCATCGACTGCCTGGCCGGCGCCGGCACGTTGGCGTTGGGCCACAACCACCCGGTGGTGATCCAAGCCATTCAACAAGTGCTCAGCGACGAACTGCCCCTGCACACCCTCGACCTGACCACCCCGGTCAAAGACCAGTTCGTACAAGACCTGTTCGGCCTGTTGCCCGCTGAGCTGGCGCGGGAAGCGAAAATCCAGTTCTGCGGCCCTACCGGCACGGACGCCGTCGAAGCCGCGTTGAAGCTGGTGCGCACTGCCACCGGTCGCAGCACGGTGTTGTCCTTCCAGGGCGGTTATCACGGCATGAGCCAAGGCGCGCTGAGCCTGATGGGCAGCCTGGGGCCGAAAAAACCTTTGGGCGCCTTGCTCGGCAATGGCGTGCAATTCCTGCCGTATCCCTACGACTACCGTTGCCCCTTCGGCCTGGGCGGCGCGGAAGGTGTGCGGGTCAACCTGCATTACCTGGAAAACCTGCTCAATGACCCCGAAGCCGGGGTGTTGTTGCCGGCGGCGGTGATTGTCGAGGTGGTGCAGGGCGAGGGCGGTGTGATCCCCGCCGATCTCGACTGGCTGCGCGGCCTGCGGCGCATCACCGAGCAGGCGGGCGTGGCGTTGATCGTTGATGAAATCCAGAGTGGTTTCGGTCGCACCGGCAAAATGTTTGCCTTCGAACACGCCGGCATTATTCCGGATGTGGTGGTGATGTCCAAGGCCATCGGCGGCAGCTTGCCGTTGGCGGTGGTGGTGTATCGCGACTGGCTCGACACGTGGTTGCCGGGCGCGCATGCCGGGACGTTCCGGGGCAACCAGATGGCGATGGCGGCGGGTTCGGCGGTAATGCGCTACCTCAAGGAGCACGACCTGGCCGGCCACGCGGCGGCCATGGGCGAGCGTCTCGGTGAGCACCTGCGCATCCTGCAGCGCGACTTCCCGCAGTTGGGGGATATTCGTGGGCGCGGGCTGATGCTCGGCGTGGAACTGGTGGACCCGAACGGCGCGCCCGATAGCCAGGGCCACCCACCGGTGCATCGCCAACTGGCGCCGCTGGTGCAACGCGAATGCCTCAAGCGCGGCCTGATCCTGGAGCTGGGCGGGCGGCATGGCAGCGTCGTGCGCTTCTTGCCTCCGCTGGTCATCACCGCCGCCCAAATCGACCAGGTAGCCGAGATCTTCGGACGCGCCTTGGCGGCAGCGGTCGCCAGCCTCTAATTTTTCGCACGCTTGGTACGTTTCTACAGATATCAGCGCTGCGCGTGGTGCGCAGCCAGCCCTATAAGCGATGGAGAACAGCAATGACCTCAGTATTTGACCGCGACGACATCCTGTTTCAGGTAGTGGTCAACCACGAAGAACAGTATTCCATCTGGCCTGACTACAAGGCCGTGCCGGAAGGCTGGCGCACCGTGGGCAAGAGCGGCATGAAGAAAGAGTGCCTGGCTTACATCGAGGAAGTCTGGACGGATATGCGCCCATTGAGCCTGCGCCAGAAGATGGATGGCGCTGCGCTGGCTGGCTGACACGCTGCAAACCCAATGTGGGAGCGGGCTTGCCCGCGATGAGGGCGTATCAGTCTAACTATTCGGTGACTGATACACCGCTATCGCGGGCAAGCCCGCTCCCACATAAAAAGCCCTACTGCGGTGGGTTCGTGTACAGGTAATCCGTCGCCAACGACGCCAACGTTCTGACCCCCACCACCAACGCCGATTCATCCACGAAGAACCCCGGATTATGGTTCGGCGCCGCCTTGCTCATGTCCTGATCCCTCGGCGTCACCCCCAGGAACACAAACAGCCCCGGCGCTTCCTTGGCATAGAACGAGAAGTCCTCGGCACCGCCCACCAGCGGGCCTTGCACCACATCATCCTTGGCCGCCCAGCGCAGGCTCGGCAGCATTTTCTCGGTGAGTGCCGGGTTGTTGATGGTCGGGTCGTACTTCTCGATGATCGTGACTTCAGCCTTGGCGCCGCCACTTTCCGCGATTTTCTCCACGGTCTGGCGCACATCCGCGTGCAGCTTCTGGCGAATGCCGTAGTCGTATGAGCGAATGGTGCCGCTCATGTCCACCGACTCGGGGATGATGTTGTAGCGGGTGCCGCCATTGATGGTGCCGATGCTCACCACCGACGGAAATGACGAGATATCGGTGCGGCGGCTGACCACGGTTTGCAGGCCGACAATGGTCTGCGCGCCGACGGTGATCGGGTCGATGCCGTCCCAGGGGCGGCCGGCGTGGGTCTGCTTGCCGAGGATTTTGATGCGCAGGTCATCGGAGCTGGCCAGGGTCGGCCCCGGGCGATAAGCGATTTGCCCGGCGGGTACACCGGCCCACACATGCAGGCCGAATACGGCGTCTGGCTTGGGCGCTTTCATCACGCCTTCCTGCACCATCATCTTCGCGCCCCACGTATTTTTGCCGTCGGGGATAAAGTCGCTCGGGCCTTCTTCGGCCGGCTGGAAATAAAACACCACGGTGCCGGGCAGGCGGTCGCGCATGCCGGTGAGGATTTTTGCCGTGCTCAGCAGGATCGCGGTGTGGGCGTCGTGGCCGCAGGCGTGCATCACGTCGACTTCCTTGCCCAGGTAAGTGCCTTTGGCCTTGGAGGCGAACGGCAGGTCGGCGACTTCCTTGACCGGCAGTGCATCCATATCGGCACGCAGCGCAACGGTCGGGCCGGGCAGGGCGCCCTTCAAGATCGCGACGACGCCGGTGCGCGCCACGCCGGTTTTTACCTCAAGGCCCAGCTCGCGCAATTGCTTGGCAACCAGTTCGGCAGTGCGGGTTTCGGTGTTGCCCAGTTCAGGATGGGCATGGATATCGCGGCGGGTTTCCAGCAAGGCCGGTTCAAGGATTTTTGCCTGGGCGGCGATTTCCTCCCGGGCGCTCTCCTGGCCGCTGCTGGCGGCAATCACTGCACTGCTGGCTAGCCCGCAGAGCATGCCGAAAACCCATGGGTGTGTCAGACCGTTCAAACGCATAAGTACCTCTCCCTCTTTATTGTTGTGGTTCTTTCTCCTGCACGGTGCCGGCGGTGACCACCTGCACACTCAAGCGCGGTGTCGCCAGGTCGAGCCCGGCTTCATCCAGCTGACGCTTGAGCGCCAGGTTGAACGCCCGCGACACTTCCCACTGCTTGATCGGCGCGGTCTTGAACCGCGCCCGCAGGATCGCACTGCCGGACTCAAAGCTCTCCACGCCCTGAATCTCCAGCGGCGACCAGATGTTGCGGCGTTGCAGTGGGTCGTTGCGCATTTTCTGGCCGACATCGCGCATCAGTTTGATCGCGTCGTCGATTTCCATGTTGTAGGGGATCGCCACGCGGAAGATCGCATAGCCGAACTCGCGGGAGTAGTTCTTGATGCTCTTGATTTCGCTGAACGGAATGGTGTGCACAATGCCGTCGATGTCGCGCAGGCGCACGGTACGGATAGTCAGGCCCTCGACGGTGCCGAGGTGGCCGCCGACATCCACGTAGTCGTCGATGGCCAGCGAGTCTTCGATGATGATGAACAGGCCGGTGATCAAGTCCGCCACCAGCGACTGCGCACCAAAACCGATGGCGATACCGATCACACCGGCACCGGCCAGCAGCGGCGTAACGTTCATGCCCATGTTCGCCAGCGCCACGATGGCGGCGATGATAAAGATGGTCACGAACAGCACGTTGCGGATCAACGGCATCATCGTCTGTGCGCGCGCATTCGCCAGGCCTTTGCGCGAGCGGGTCAGGGCGTGGTGGATGGCGGTGTCGCTGAGGATCCAGATCAGCCAGGCAAACAACAGCGTGCCGCCAAGGCCAAACAGCTTGACGCTGATTTCATGGCCGTCGCCTTCGGTAAAGCGAATCATCGACAGGCCCCATACGCGCAGGCCGAGTTCGATAAACACCAGCCACACCACTAAGTGGGCCAGGGTATACACGAAGCTTTTCAGGCGGTCGGAGTACAGCGCGTGGCGCTTGTGCCCGCGTTGTGGCTTGAGCGCATGGCGGCGCACCAGGCCGTTGATGACCATGCACAACACCAGCAACACCGTGCACAACAATGACTGGCGCAAGGCGGTGCTGGTGTCGCCGGCGGACAGGAAGGTGGCGAACAGTGAGATGCCCACCAGCAACAATGCCGGCAAGTACCAGAAGGTGCCGATGATCGACAGGGTATCGGTGAGGGCACGGCGGGTAAGGCGCCGCGACAGCGGCTGGTTGCGGATCAGGTGCGCGATCGGCCGGCGGAAACGCAGGATAAACACGCCGGTGGACAGCGCCGCCATCACATTGGCGACCGTCGCCGCCGTGTGGGCCAGATGCTGGCCCAGGGCCGTTACCAGCCGTGGGTCGCTCAGGGCTTCGCCAAAGGCGGCGAAACTGCCGATCCACCACAACGGACGGAAGGCTTGGTGACGCAGGATATACAGCGCCCGGTGGCGGTGCGGGCCGTCGAGGACGGAGAAGGCAATCACACAGATCGCCGAGAAACAGGTGCCGACCACCAGCGCGTAAGCCAGCACCATCGCCAGGGATTTACCCAAAGACGAGGGCAGGGCGTAGCTCAGGTAAACGGTGATCACCAGGGCGATCAGCCACGGCCCCAACTTGCGCAGGGCGAAGCGCAGCATGTCCCAGGTGCGCGGGTGTTGCGGCAGTTCTTCGGGCAGGCCGAAACGTTCGCGTAGACGGTGGCTGAGCCAGATCAGCGCGGCGGCCAGCAGGCTCCACACGGCCAGGATCACGGCAAAGCCGAAAATGATCGGCAGCCATTCGCTGGCCGGCAGCATCAGCGCAGCGAGTTCATCCTTGGCCAGGTCGACTTCGTTGGACCAACGGCCCAGCGGGCTGTCGGCGCCGGAGAACTGCTGCTCAAGGCCGGACAGCGTACTGCCGATCAAGCCGAGCACGCCTTGTTCGGCGGCGGGTTGAGCCTTTTGCGTGGCTTCGCGCAGCTTCTTTAAATCGCTCAACAGCTGGGTGCGCTGCTGATCGTTCTCCAGGGTTTTGATCACCTCATCCAACGACTGCCCCAGCGGCACATCGGCCTGGGGTTGGGTCTTGTTGGTGCTGCCGAGCAGGCCGGGCAAGCTCACGGCGTGGGCAGGTGCGAGCGGCAGCAGCATCAGCAGGGTAATCAGGACGTAGCGGGGCAGGGCAAAAAGACGCGAGAGCACGAGGCGGTCAACCTTGAAAACGACGAATTGACCGAGTGTACGAGGCCGTTATGCCCAATGCGAGTGCATTTGTCATTCCGCCAGTTTGGCGAGGATTTTGTAAACCACCGTGCCCAGGATCAGCAGCATGCCGACCCACATGCCAAATACGCCCAGCGGCTTGTCACGAAAGTTGAAACCGGTCGCCAACAGGATCATGCCAATGATGATGGGGATGAGCATGGCGTGGAAGGAGGACATGGAGATCATGGGGCGACGGCCTTGTCGGAGTGGGAATAGTGACAAGTCTAGGCCGGATTACAAAAACTGCAGGTGATGCAGATCAGGTGTGCGCAAGACTAAATGTGGGGGCGGGCTTGCTCGCGAATGCGCAGTGTCAGTCACTGAATCTGCTGACTGACGTACCGCATTCGCGAGCAAGTCGAATCGTCGCACCGCCGCTCCCACATTTTTGATCGAGGTTACCCGCTGGATCAGGGCAGATCGCGGCTCGCATAGAACGCGCCCAACACCTTCACCAGATGCGCCAGGTCATGGCTGCCGCACAGTTCACGGATCGAGTGCATGGCAAATGTCGGCAGGCCGATGTCCACGGTGCGCACGCCCAGGTGGCTGGCGGTGATCGGGCCGATGGTCGAGCCGCAGCCCATGTCGCTGCGCACCACAAAGCTCTGCACCGGTACTTCCTGGGCCATGCACAGGTGGCGGAAGAACCCGGCGGTTTCGCTGTTGGTGGCGTAGCGCTGGTTGCTGTTGACCTTGATCACCGGGCCGGCGTTGAGTTTCGGGCCGTGGTTGGCGTCGTGTTTCTCGGCGTAGTTGGGGTGCACGCCGTGGGCATTGTCGGCAGACACCAACAGTGATTTCTGAATGGTGCGTACGAATTCATCACCTTCCGGCAACAGGCGGCGCAGGGTCTGTTCCAGCATCGGGCCGTCAGCGCCGCACGCGGAGCAGGAGCCGACTTCCTCGTGGTCATTGCACACCAGCACGCAGGTTTCGTCGGTTTCGCTGGTGAGCAAGGCTTGCAGCCCGGCGTAGCACGACAGCAGGTTGTCGAGGCGCGCCCCGGCGATAAAGTCGCCATTGAGGCCAATCACCGCCGCGCTTTGTGTGTCGTAGAAGCTCAACTCGTAGTCGAGCACCACGTCGGCGTTCAAACCATGCTCGCGTGCCAGCTGTTCGGTGAGCACGGCGCGGAAATCCACGCGCTCGTCACCGGCAAATTGCGCGAGGATCGGCGGCAGTTCGGTCTGGGCATTGATCGCCCACCCCTGGTTGGCTTCACGGTTCAGGTGAATGGCCAGGTTGGGGATGATCGCAATCGGCAGCTTGAAGTCGATCAACTGGCTCTCGACCTTGCCGTCGCGGCGGAAGGTCACGCGGCCGGCCAGCGACAGGTCGCGGTCGAACCACGGCGCCAGCAGCGCCCCGCCGTAGACTTCCACACCCAACTGCCAGAAACCCTGGCGTTGCAGCTCCGGCTGCGGCTTGACCCGCAGGCACGGGCTGTCGGTGTGGGCGCCGACCAGGCGAATCCCGCCCAGCAGCGGCGAGTGGCGGCCGAGCTTGAAGGCGATGATCGAGGAGTCGTTGCGGGTGACGTAATAGCGCCCGTTGGCCTCGGTGGCCCAGGTTTCGCGCTCGTCGAGGCGTTGGTAACCGGCCGCTTCCAGGCGCTGGGCGAGGGCGGCAGTGGCATGAAAAGGAGTAGGGGAGGCCTTGAGGAAGTCGATCAGGCCTTGATTCAACGCTTCGCGCATAAATAGCTCCAGACAGCAATGCGCGGAGTTTACCGTTCGATGGCCATAAGTGCACATTACAAATGTGGGAGCGGGCTTGCTCGCGAATGCGGTGTGTCAGTCACTGAATGTGTATCTGATACACCGCATTCGCGAGCAAGCCCGCTCCCACATTTAATGCATTGCCAACTTTAGAACGGGGCAGGGCACTCAAAGCGCAAACGCTCGCCACTTTGCGGGTGGGTAAAGCTCAACATGCTCGCATGCAGGCACAAGCGCGGCCACGCGGCCAGGGCTTGCTCATGGGCGTACAGACCATCACCGAGCAGCGGGTGGCCGATCGACAGCATGTGCACGCGCAACTGGTGTGAACGCCCGGTGATCGGCGTCAGCTCGACGCGGCACCAATCGCCGCAACGTTCCAGTACCTTCCAGAAGGTCAGCGCGTGCTTGCCGAACTCGTGGTCGACCACATGCCGGGGTTTGGTCGGCGGGTCGTAGCGCAGGGGCAGGTCGATGCTGCCGCTGTCCAGTGCCGGCTGGCCCCAGGCCAAGGCGGTGTAGGCTTTTTCGGTTTCGCGGTCGTGAAACTGGCGCGACAGTTCGCGGTGGGTGTCGGCGTCCCGCGCGAGCAGGATGATCCCCGAGGTTTCCCAGTCCAGGCGATGGACAATGCGGGCTTCGGGGTAGCCGTTTTCCTGCAGGCGGGTGATCAGGCAATCCTTGTTGTCATCGGCGCGGCCAGGCACCGAGAGCAGCAGGGTCGGCTTGTTCACCACCAGGACGGCGTCGTCCTGATACAGGATATGGATATTGGACAGCGGCATTAAACAGCCTCGTAACAAACGCCAACGGCGGCTCGCCCACCCGGATCCCAAAAAGGGATCAAGGTGACCGAGCCGCCGTGGCAGCCGCCTTTTCGATTAACGATCAGGCAGGGTGATATTGAGTTCCAGAATCGAGCAGCTGCCGTCGTTTTCAAGGGCGACATGCACGTCATCGTTGCCGATATTGACGTACTTGCGGATCACCTCGACCAGTTCCTTCTGCAAGGCTGGCAGGTAGTCCGGGGTGCTGCGTTGGCCGCGTTCGTGCGCCACGATGATCTGTAGACGCTCTTTCGCTACCGACGCGGTACTTGGCTTTTTGTTGGCGCGAAAGAAGTCGAGAAATTTCATTGTTTAGTTGCCTCCAAAGATACGCTCGAAGAATCCCTTCTTCTTAACATCGAGGAAGCGATGTTCCACGGTCTTGCCCAGCAAGCGATCAACCGCATCGCTGTACGCCTGGCCGGCGTCGCTCTGGTCGTCAAGAATCACCGGAACACCTTGGTTGGAAGCCTTGAGGACCGCCTGGGATTCTGGAATCACGCCCAGCAGGGTCACTGCGAGGATTTCCTTCACGTCTTCAACACCGAGCATTTCGCCATTGCTGACGCGCTCCGGGTTGTAACGGGTGAGCAGCAAGTGCTCCTTGATCGGGTCTTCACCTTTTTCGGCGCGCTGGGACTTGCTGGCCAACAGGCCGAGCATGCGGTCCGAGTCACGTACCGAGGACACTTCAGGGTTGGTCACCACGATGGCTTCATCGGCGAAGTACATCGCCAGGTGAGCACCGGTTTCGATACCGGCCGGGGAGTCGCACACCACGTATTCGAAGGTTTCTTTCAGCTCAGCGAGAACTTTGCCCACGCCTTCTTTGGTCAGCGCGTCTTTGTCGCGGGTCTGGCTGGCGGCCAGTACATACAGGTTCTCAAGACGCTTGTCCTTGATCAGGGCCTGTTGCAGGTTGGCTTCGCCGTTCACCACGTTGACGAAGTCGTACACCACGCGGCGTTCGCAGCCCATGATCAGGTCGAGGTTACGCAAACCGACGTCGAAGTCGACGATAACTGTCTTGTGGCCGCGCAGAGCGAGGCCGGTACCGATAGCGGCGCTGGTGGTGGTCTTACCCACACCACCCTTGCCGGATGTAACCACGAGAATCTTGGCCAAGGTGTTTCACCCCTAAGGAAAAAGGACTTTTCAGTCCCTGAAAAACATCTCTTGGAACTCGCCGCAGGCGGACAGCCTTTGTAGGAAAAAGATGTGGTTTCCATGGGGAAACGCCAACTTCCAATTATTCCTACGCAAGTCTTGCCGGTTTCGCTTTGCTATCAGAGTCTAGAGATGCTTGGAAAATGCGGCAGTATCCGTTAAAGACGGATGATGTTCAACACATCGCCCGACAGGCTGACTTGTACCCCGGCCCCCCACAGTGGATCACGGCGCAAATCTTCTGAAACCTTGTACTGGCCTGCGATGGACACTAGCTCAGCGGTCAACTGCTGGCAAAAAATACGCGCCTTGGTATCACCCTTGATGCCGGCGAGGGCACGTCCGCGCATCGGGCCGTATACATGGATATTGCCATCGGCGAGAAGTTCCGCACCGGGGCTGACCGGGGCGATCACCACCAGGTCGCCGCCCTGGGCGTAAATCTGCTGCCCGCCGCGTACGGGAGAGGTGATGATCTTTGTGGGCTTGATCGTCGGCTCGGGTGGTTTTTCCGGTTTTTTCTTCACTTCACCTTCGGTCGGGTCGAGCGGACGCTCGCGGGCACCGGACGGTGGCAATACTGGCAACTCAATGGCGATTGCCGCAGCAATGTCTTCGATACGGCTGGCGCGAATCGCCAGGGTGCGTAAACCATGCGAGCGGCAGACGCGCATCAGGCCAGGCAAATCAATCGCGCCCTGGCCGGCCGGGAGTTTGTCCAGGGCCAGCACCAGCGGGGCATTGTTGAAAAAGTTAGGCGCCAGGGCGACCTTGGCGGCCAGTTGGCGGTCCAGGGCGTCGAGGTCATTGCGGGCCAGTTCCAGCACGGTGATGGCGAGCATGCTGCCTTTCAGCTGGAACACGGGATCTTGGTCTAGCGGTTCGGTTTGGCTCATGGTCGGCAAAAGCGGCTTGTCACGAAAAGTGTCGAGACTTATAACGAGAACATCCACGGGCCGCAAGCCGAGTCGAACGTTGTAGAATGCGCGGCCCTGTCTTTACCGGAATCTGTAATGGATCGCCCGCGTTTTCGAGCTGTATTTTTTCACCCGCGTTTTTGGCTGCTATGGCTGGGACTCGGCCTGCTGTGGCTGATCACTCAGTTGCCGTACCGCGCGCTATTGACCATTGGTCGCTTATTAGGCGCGGGCATGTACCGCGTGGCCGGCGAACGTCGCCGCATCGCCGCACGCAACCTGGAACTGTGCTTCCCGGAAAAATCCGCCAAGGAGCGCAAGAGGCTGCTCAAGGAAAACTTCGCCTCCACCGGCATCGCCTTCTTTGAAATGGCCATGAGCTGGTGGTGGTCGCGCCCGCGCCTGGCGCGCCTGGCGCATGTCGAAGGGCTTGAGCACCTCAAGCAGGCGCAGTTGGATGGCAAGGGCGTGATCCTCATGGCCCTGCATTTCACCACCCTGGAAATCGGCGCGGCGTTGCTCGGCCAAAAACACACCATCGATGGCATGTACCGCGAGCACGGCAACCCGCTGTTCGACTTCATCCAGCGCCGTGGCCGCGAGCGGCACAACCTTGACTCCCTGGCCATCGAGCGCGAAGACGTGCGCGGCATGCTCAAGCTGCTGCGCGCCGGCCGTGCCATCTGGTATGCGCCGGACCAGGACTACGGCGCCAAGCAAAGCGTCTTCGTGCCGCTGTTCGGCATTCAGGCCGCCACCGTCACCGCCACCAGCAAGTTCGCACGCCTGGGCAAGGCGCTGGTGGTGCCGTTCACCCAGGAACGCCTGGCTGACGGCAGTGGTTACCGCCTGGTGATCCACCCGCCGTTGACCGACTTCCCCGGCGAAACCGATGAGATCGACTGCCTGCGCATCAACCAGTGGGTCGAAGCCTCCGTACGTGAATGCCCCGAGCAATACCTGTGGACCCACCGGCGCTTCAAGAGCCGGCCGCCGGGTGAGCCTAAGCTGTACGAAAAACGCCGTCGATAACACCTACTGTTCGCCACATGGAGTGATGCAATGCGCCCAGCTGAACCGGTCACAGGCTTGATTCTTTCCGGCGGCGGGGCGCGAGCGGCGTATCAGGTGGGCGTTTTGGCGGCGATTGCCGAGTTGCTGCCAGCGGGGGCGCCGAACCCTTTTCCGGTGATCGTCGGCACGTCGGCAGGGGCGATCAATGCGGTGAGCCTGGCCAGCGGGGCGACTGATTTCAAAGCCGCCATCGAGCGTCTGACGGCGTTCTGGCAGGGCTTTCGCAGCCACCTGGTGTTGCGCAGCGACTGGCCTGGCGTGATCCGCCAGGCCAGTCGTTTCCTGATCCACAGCCTGCTCGGCCTGGGCGCGCCGGTGCCGGTGGCGTTGCTCGACAGCACGCCGCTGCGCGCGCTGCTCAAAGACAAACTGCACCTGGACGGGATCGACGCGGCCATCCGCAACAACCACCTGCATGCCGTCGCGGTCACGGCCTTCGGTTATGAGTCCGGGCAAGCGGTGACCTTCTATCAGGGCGGCGGCACCATCAATGCCTGGCTGCGCCATCGGCGCATCGGCATGCCGACCCAACTGACGGTTGAGCATCTGCTGGCCAGTTCGGCCATTCCCTTGCTGTTCGCGCCGGTCAAGCTCGACCAGGAATACTTCGGCGATGGCGCAGTGCGCCAGTCCGCGCCGATCAGCCCGGCGTTGCACCTGGGCGCCAGCCGCGTGCTGGTGGTGGGCGTAAGCGGCAACCCACGCGGCAATGAACCTGCGACGCAACGCACGTACACCGGCCAGGAACCGACCCTGGCGCAGATTGGTGGGCACATGCTCAACAGCACGTTTATTGACAGCCTGGAAAGTGATATCGAATTGCTTGAGCGTTTGAACCAGTTCAGTCATGTCTTGCCGGCGGACGCGGCGATACAGGGGTTGGCGCCGGTGGAGGTATTGGTGATTGCGCCGAGCCAGCCGATCGACGAGATCGCCGCGCGCCATCGCCAGGAGTTACCGGCGGCGTTGCGCCTGTTCCTGCGTGGGCCGGGAGCGACCAAGACCAGTGGGGCAGGGGTGCTGAGTTACCTGCTGTTCGAGGCGGGGTATTGCAGCGAGTTGATTGAGTTGGGCAGGAAGGATGCGTTGGCCAAGCGTGAGGAATTGTCCAAATTCCTCGGGCTTACGGTGAACTAAATGTGGGAGCGGGCTTGCTCGCGAAGGCGGTGGATCAGTCAGCAGATTCAGTGACTGACACACCGCCTTCGCGAGCAAGCCCGCTCCCACATTTGTTTTGCAGTGTTATTTAGAAATGGTACTTGACCAGGAAGCTCGCGGTGTCCTGGTTAGTTTTGAACGCGCCGGAATCTTCGATCCCGTACTTGTTCTTCCAGTAGTCGTATTCAAAACCCACGTACAACTGTTTTTCGCTCCAGTGCAGCGCCTTGCCCAGGTCATATTTAACCTGCGGGTTGAAGTGCAGGTTGGCGTGATAAGTGCCACGGGCGTTCTTGTCGTTGTCCACCACCCAGTCCATGAAACCGTCGATCAACACGTTGGAGTTGCCCACCGGGATGGTGTACGACCAGACCGGGGTGATCTGCCAGACGCCGTCACCCGGCCGATTGCCTTCGGTCTGGCGTTGGTAGAAGTTCAACTGGAAGTAGTCGAAACCGGGGATGTTCAAGTCAAAGCCCGGGCCCAGCAAGTACGACTCGTTATCGCCTTCGCCGAACTCGTAAGTGAACGCCAGCAACACATCTTTGATTGGGCCGAATGACAGGTCTTTGTCGAAAATCTTGCCGAACGACAGGCGCGGGCTGAACTCGCCGTAGTAAGTACTTGGGCCGACGTTGCCGTCTTCCTTGCCGTTGTAAAAGATGCGGTCGACGAACAGGAAGTTGTCGCCGTACTTCCAGGCGTCGGCATGTTCGAAGGTGACGGTTTGCTGAATCTGCGGGTTGACGGTGAAGTTCTTGCCCCACAGGTAAGTCAGGCTGTTGTTCTGCCACTGCAACAAGTCGCCGGCCATGGCTTGGCCACCGGCCAGCAGCGATCCCGCCAGCATCAGGCCTTTCAACATAGGTTTCATTCGGTTGCTCCCGAGTCAAAGTTTTATGGTTGTTTTTCTACGCAGGCGCTCTGGTGTGGCGCCTTTTGGTTCGCTGCAAAAATCGTCTGTTTGGTCAGCTTTAATGCTTTTAGCAAGAGCTGCGCCAAGGTGTTTAAAAAGCCAATAAAACGCCTTCGTCTGCACTTGATGCAGTCGATTGCGCAGGTTCTTTAGTGCACGTTGGCCGCAGACACGGGGCCAGGATAAGTTGGCCCTGCAGTCAGCTTTTACATTCGCTGTTTTTTTTTGAGTCGATTCGAGCGGGCGCGGAGAATACTGGCTCTCAGGCCTTGGCTCAAGTGCGCTGTTAGAGAGCGCGTGGGGCAAGAATGGGGCGCGGCTTGTGGCCTGCCCCAGGTCAATGGTGTGCATGAGGGGTTTACCTGTTCGTTATTATTTTTGTTAAGAGCAGGAACGCATCAGTGTGTAGAGGCGACGACGGGTCGTTCAGCCCCGCCGAGGATGTTGAACAGTACATTCAGCGACAACGCGCTGAGGGTGGCCATGGCGATCCCGCTGTGGGTAATCGGGCTCATCCATAGCGGCAGTTGCGCGAAGAACTCCGGACGCACCACCGGGATCAGGCCCATGCCGATGCTCACCGCCACCAGCAACTGGTTGCGGCGGTCGGCGATGTCGGCTTCCTGGAGGATCTTGATGCCAGTGGCCGCGACCATGCCGAACATGGCAATCGCTGCACCGCCAAGCACCGCCGGTGGAATCGACGCCACCAGGAAGGCGGCTTTGGGCAGCAGGCTGAGCACAATCAAAAACGCGCCGGCCATGATCGTCACCGAACGGCAGCGCACGCCGGTCATCTGCACCAGGCCGATATTTTGCGCGAACGAGGAATGGGTAAAGGTGTTGAAGAAACCGGCAAAAAACGACGCGCCGGCATCACACAGCAAGCCACGGCGCAGCATCTTTGGCGTGACCTCCTGGCCGGTGATCTTGCCCAGCGCGAGGAACATGCCGGTGGACTCGACGAAGATAATGACGACCACCAGGCACATCGACAGGATGGGCGCCAACTCGAATTTGGGCATGCCAAAGTGCAGCGGCGTCACCACCTGCACCCACGGCGCCTGGGCCAGGCCGCTGAGGTCGACCATGCCGAGCATGCCGCACAAGCCGTAGCCGAGGGCCATGCCGATCAGCACCGAGATATTCACCCAGAAGCCGCGCATGAAGCGGTTGATCAGCAGGATGGTGCCCAGTACCAACGCGGCAATCGCCAGGTAAACCGGCGAGCCAAAGGTGGCGGCAGCACTGCCGCCTCCCGCCCAGTTCACGGCCACCGGAAACAGCGACAGGCCGATGGCGGTGATGACGGTGCCGGTGACCAAGGGTGGGAAAAAGCGCACGACCTTGGACATGAACGGCGCGATCAGCAGGCCGAAGAAACCGGCGGCGATCGTCGCACCAAAGATGCCCTGCAAGCCGATACCGGGCATGCCGGCCATGGCGACCATGCTGCCGACGGCGGCGAAACTGGCGCCCATCATCACCGGCATGCGAATGCCCACCGGGCCGATGCCGAACGACTGCACCATGGTGGCGATGCCCGCCACCAGCAGGTCGGCGTTGATCAGAAAGGCGATTTCTTCACGGCCGAGGCCCGCGGCCTGGCCAATAATCAGGGGCACCGCGACGGCGCCGCCGTACATCAGCAAGACGTGTTGCAGGCCTACCAGAATCAGTTGCAAGAGGGGCAGCCGCACCATCGCGGGCACGGCAGGAGTCTGCGGTTCTAACTGGGACATGCAACACCTCGGATCTTTTTATTTTTGTGTTGTTTGGCATTCAATTGCCATTTGAAACGCAATCATCAGAGCAACGCTGATCTCAAATGTGGGAGCTGGCCTGTGTGGGAGCTGGCTTGCCTGCGATGCAAGCACCTCGGTGAATCAGGTCTACCGAGGTGATGCGATCGCAGGCAAGCCAGCTCCCACACAAGCCCTTCACACATTTGGATTTGCATCAGGCTGTCAGTTGGTGCGCGCTCCCTGATTGATCCAGGTGCCAATCAAATCCCGCTCCTGCTGGGTCATCTGGGTGATGTTGCCCAGCGGCATGATCTGGCTGGCCACGGCCTGCGCTTGAATGCGCGCGGCCTGCTGCTGGATCTGCGCCGGGGTGTCGAACATCACGCCGGCCGGCGCGGTGCTGAACAGCGGGCTGGTGGGCTTGGCCGAATGGCACACGGCGCAGCGTTCCTGGATCACTCCGTGCACCTTGTCGAAATCAATCGACGCCTGGGCGGGCGCAGGTGCCGCAGCAGGTGCTGCCGGGGCGGCTGGCGCGGCGGGTTTGAGGCCACCACCCAGCGCGGTTTCCGGCAACGGCTGGTACTCGATGGCCGCCGGTGCCTTGGCCACGTCCGGTGCAGTCGCCACGGGTTTCGGGCCGGTCACGTAGGCCAGGCAAATCATCGCCAACGCGCCCACCGGCAAGGTCCACGCATACTTCTGGCTGTTGTGACGGGTGTTGAAGTAGTGACGCACCAACACCGCCGCCACCGCGATCCCGGCCAGGATCAGCCAGTTGTATTGGCTGCCGTAGGTGCTCGGGAAGTGGTTGCTGATCATGATGAACAGCACCGGCAAGGTGAAGTAGTTGTTGTGCCGTGAGCGCAGCAACCCCTTGGCCGGCAGGGCCGGGTCCGGCGTGCGGTTCTCGGCGATCGCCGCCACCAGCGCACGCTGCGCCGGCATGATGATGCGGAATACGTTACCGACCATGATGGTGCCGATCACCGCACCCACGTGCAGGTAGGCGCCACGGCCGCTGAACACTTTGCTGAAGCCGTACGCGGCGGCAATCAACAGCACGAACAGGATCAAACCGAGCAGGGCAGGGCGTTTGCCCAGGGCCGAGTCGCAGAGGAAGGAGTAGATGAACCAGCCGACGAACAGTGAGCCGAGGCCCAGCAGTACGCCTTCGGGGCCACTGAGGCTGCTGCCTGGGGCCAGCAGGTACAAGGTCGGGTTGGCGTAGAACACCACGCACAGCAGCGCGATGCCTGACATCCAGGTGAAATAGGCTTCCCATTTGAACCAGTGCAGGTTGTCCGGCATGGTCGGTGGGGCCAGTTTGTATTTTTCCAGGTGGTAGATACCGCCACCGTGGATCGCCCACAAGTCACCGGCCAGGCCGTCCTTGGGGTTGACGCGATTGAGGTTGTTTTCCAGCCAGACGAAGTAGAACGAAGCGCCGATCCAGGCGACGCCAGTGATCATGTGAACCCAGCGCACGCTCAGGTTCAGCCATTCCATCAAATGTGCTTCCACAGTCTTTACCTCTCGCCTGTCACCCTTGTTGTCGGGTGATCAGACCTTCTCTTATTGGTGGGGGGCGAGGATCAACCGCTCATCCTCTTTGAAAAAATGCTCATCGCAGTTATTGCCTGTGCCACTGCGATCAACCACCAGGAAGTCATCCCGCTTTTCGATCGTCAGCACCGGGTGGTGCCAGACGCCGCGATGGTAATTAATGCCCTGCCTGCCGTTGGTAACGAAGGCGCGGACCAAGCCCGATACAGGTGCATCGCCAAGTGGCGCGACCACGATCAGAAAGGGGTTGCCGAGCAGCGGTATGAAGGCCTGGCTGCCCAGCGGGTGTCTCTCCAGCATGCACACGGTCAGCGGCATAGCCAGCGCGTCGGCGCGGAAGATGCTGATGATCGCGTTGTCTTCAGGCTGTGCGGTTTCTACCGTTGCCAGCTTGTGAAAGCGCATGGTCGACCCGTTGTTGATCATGAAGTGATCGCTGCCATCGGTTTCGATGACGTCTCCGAAAGGGGCGAAGGCTTCTTTGGTCAGGGGTTCGATCATCAGTGTGCGCATGGCTGTCTCTTATCCGAGTTCTGTGGATCGTTCCCACGCTCTGCGTGGGAACGCCGCCCTGGACGCTCTGCGTCCGCTCTTGTGACGCAGAGCGTCACGGTATGAATTCCCACGCGGAGCGTGGGAACGATCGGGTGTTATTTCGCGACCTTACCGAGAACGCGCAAACGGCTCACACCACCATCCGGGAACACATTCAAGCGGATATGGGTAATCGGCCCCAGCGCCTTGATCTGCTCGGCAAACGTATGTTCGGCGTGCATTTCCAGTTTCTGTGCCGGCAGCAGTTCGCGCCAGAACAGCGATTGGGTTTCGATCTGGCTGTCGGTGCCGCCCTTCACGAACGCGCCCTGGATCGAGCAAGTGTCCGGGTAGTTGCCTTTGAAGTGCAGGGTGTCGACGATGATTTTCTCGATCTCGCCGGGGTGGCCCAGCGCGACGATCACCCAGTCATTGCCCGGCGTGCGACGACGTGCGGTTTCCCAGCCGTCGCCCATGTTGATGCCACGGCCTGGGTTGAGGATATTGCTCATGCGGCCGAAGTGTTCATCGGAACAGGCCAGGGCGCGACCGCCGTTCAAGGCTGCAGCCAGGTCGACCTGCTCGTTGTCACCCACCGAGGACCAGTCGCGGAACGGCACGCCGTACACACGCAAGCGGGCCACGCCGCCATCCGGGTAGATGTTGAAGCGCAGGTGGCTGAACGCCTTGTCGTTGCTGATCTCGTGGTAGTGGTGGCTGTTGCCTTGCAGCTCGACGGCCGACAGCACTTCCACCCATTGGGTGTTTTCATCAGGGTCGCCCGAGGCCAGGAAGCAGGCTTCCAGGGAGGCCGACGGCGGGTAGTTGCCGGTGAAGAATGAAGTGTCGATGTCCACGCCTTTGATCGAGCCCGGTACGCCCAGGCGGATCACCGCACTGTCGTAGCCTTCGAAGCGCTTGCGGCGCGATTCCCAGCCGTCCATCCACTTGCCGTTGTCATCGAAAACGCCCTCCTTCCACACGGCCGGGGTCGGCTGGAACAGGCGGTTGGCGTCAGCGAACCAGTCATCGGTCACCGAAAGGATCTTGGTGCCCAGACGCGCGTCGGCCAGGTTGACGAACTTCTCGAAAGGTACGGCGTAAGCTTTCATTCTTCTTGTCTGCCTTAGATAGAGTGGCTTGGGATGCTCGCCAGGCCCTGGGCGTTCATGAATCGCTCGGGCCAGGTCTGCTTAAAGAGTCAGTAAACGGAACAACGCGATTTTGTTGATCTCGGCCAGGGCACATTTGAACTCGGCGTCTACCGAGTTGTGAATGCGCGTTTCAAACGCGGCGAGAATCTGATGCCGGTTGCTGCCTTTTACCGCCATGATGAAGGGAAACTTGAACTTGGCCTTGTAGGCATCGTTCAGCTCGGTGAAGCGAGAAAACTCCTCGCTCGAGCATTGGTGAATCCCCGCGCCAGCTTGCTCATCGGTGCTGGCTTGGGTGAGTTGGCCCTGGACGGCAGCTTTGCCCGCCAGGTCCGGGTGAGCATTGATCAGTGCCAGCTGGCTGGCGTGATCAGCGCTCAACAGGATGTCGCTCATGCGCTGGTGCAGGGTTTCGATCTCATCAATCGAGCTGTCCTGGCCCAGGTCGAAGGCCTTTTCGGCCACCCATGGCGAATGTTCGTAGATGTCGGCGAAAGCTGCGACAAACGCATCGCGGCTCAGGGTCGAGGGTTTCAAGGTGTGGAACGCAGTCATTTCGCCGCTCCCGTGTACGGGTGGGTTTCGTGCCAGTGACGGGCAATGTCGACGCGGCGGGTGAACCAGACTTGTTCATGGCCCTTGGCGTATTCGATAAAACGCTTCAGGGCGGCGAGGCGCGCCGGGCGGCCGATCAGGCGGCAATGCAGGCCGATCGAGAGCATCTTCGGTGCTTCGGCACCTTCGGCATACAGCACGTCGAAGGCGTCCTTGAGGTATTCGAAAAAGTCATCGCCCTTGTTGAAACCCTGCACCTGGGTGAAGCGCATGTCGTTGGTGTCCAGGGTGTACGGGATCACCAGGTGCGGCTTGCCGGTGGGGTTGTTGGGTTCCCAGTAGGGCAGGTCGTCGTCGTAGGTGTCGCAGTCGTAGAGGAAGCCACCTTCCTCCATCACCAGTCGGCGGGTGTTGGGGCCGGTGCGCCCGGTGTACCAGCCCAGTGGGCGTTCGCCGGTCAGCTCGGTGAGGATGCGGATGGCTTCGAGCATGTGCTCGCGCTCCTGGGCCTCGTCCATGTACTGGTAGTCGATCCAGCGGTAGCCGTGGCTGCAGATCTCATGGCCGGCAGCGACCATCGCACGGATCACATTCGGGTGGCGCTGCGCGGCCATGGCCACGGCGAAGATGGTCAGCGGAATGTCGAACTCTTTAAACAGCCTGAGGATGCGCCATACACCGGCACGGCTGCCGTATTCGTACAGCGACTCCATGCTCATGTTGCGCTCGCCTTGCAGCGGCTGGGCCGAGACCATTTCCGACAGGAAGGCTTCGGACTCTTTGTCGCCGTGCAAGATATTGCGCTCACCGCCTTCTTCGTAGTTGAGTACGAAAGACAGCGCGATGCGTGCCTTGCCCGGCCAGTGGGGGTGAGGAGGGTTACTGCCGTAACCGATCAGGTCGCGTGGGTAGTCAGCGCTCACTGCAGTCTTCCTTCTTGTTCGTGGTAGCGGTGTGTGTGGCGGCCGGGCAGTGAAAAGACTGGGTGGCGTCACAGCGATGAGTGATTGTATACAACTTATCGCCAACTTTGTAAGCCTACATTTCTGCATTTTTTCTGCAGAACCCTGGGAATAAGACTTAGCAAGAAACTTGCCTACCTGGTCAGCTAAAGGACAAAAGGTCGTTAAAAAGCAAGGATTACCTGATAAACGCCTCGGCAGTTAACGTGGCTGGGGTGATCAAAAGGTTTGTGATTTTTATTGTGTACAATTTTTTTAAAAAGTGTCTTAATCAGCCATCGCCGGCTTTTTTGATGCCCTGAAAAAGTGCGGTCTTCTTATCTACTGACTTCGGGAGGCGCGCAGACGCCATGGGACGCTTGACCACACACGTTTTGGACGCCGCACATGGCTGCCCCGGCAGCGCAATCACGGTTGAACTGTACCGCGTCGAAGGTGCCCAGCTGGAACTGGTTGCCACCGCCACCACCAATAGCGACGGCCGCTGCGACGCGCCGTTGCTGCAAGGCGACGACTACCGCAGCGGCGTTTACCAGCTGCAATTCAGCGCCGGTGATTACTACCGCGCCCGTGGTGTGCAACTGCCGGAACCTGCGTTTCTCGACGTCGTGGTACTGCGCTTCGGCATCAGCGCCGAGCAGGATCACTACCATGTCCCGCTACTGATTTCGCCTTACAGCTACTCCACTTATCGCGGTAGCTGAGTCGTCACCTCGCTTCACACCCCCAAAGCTCTTCGTTGGTTTTTCGCCCGCCCACACTGCGGGCTTTTTTTCGCCTGTTGCGTGGCGACAGGCCGCCCAACTATGTAACGCACCCTTCACGGTCGGGGTGCCTAGGCTCGGCTCTTTCGCTACGGAAGAGTCCGCCATGAGTACCGACACCACCGCTGGGTTGGCCGCTGAAGCCGCCTGGGCCGACACACTTGATTTCGATGATCCGAACACCTCGAGCGCGGATCGCGACGCGGCCATTCGTGTGCTGTTGACCCGCCGGCTCAACGCCGTCATGCAGCCCAGTGCTGAAATCAATCGCCTGTACGAAGCCCAGACGCGGGGCAGCAAAGCAGCAAAGGCGCTCAGTGGCCTGATCGGGCGTGCGCCCAGAGTGCTGGGGATTTTGCGCGGCGCGTTACGCGAAGCCTTTGGCCTGGACCCGGACACCGTGCTGTTCAGCGAACCTCGGCCACCGGCTCTCACCCAACGGATCGACAGCCTGACCGAGCGTGCATTGGGCTTGCTCATCCAGCCCTACGTGCCGCTCAACATTAACCAGTTCACGGCGTTGAGCGTTAAGGACGATCCTTCCCGCCCATTGCCGTTTACCGCCCGTGAAGCACTGGAGCGGATCAATGGCCTGGCGTTGCTTGGTCGGCTTGACGCCGCCATGCGCGCGTATTGGCAGCAACTGGCGCAAGGCTCCTGGCTGACCCGCAAGCAACACTGGGCGCAATTGCGCAAGTCAGTGTTCGCCGAGAATGCGCTGCTCGCGCATCAGGTGTACCAGCTTTCCGACAACGGCTTTGCCATGCTGCGCCAGTTGATGGAGTTGCCGGGTGCTGACGCACGACGGCGGGCCGGTGGGGAATGGGCGTGCATTCAGGTGAGCAGGGTCGCGTGGCCCGGCACGAACCAGGCACTGGTGCCGATCCCGGGGGCCTTGCATATTTACCGTGAGGGCGTGGTGGGGGATACGCCCCATGTGATTTACCTGCCGGGCCTTTCGCGTGAGTTTTACGAGTTCAGCTCCTGGCACCGACTGCAATGCGACCTGCCGGTGTTGGTCAACGGCCCCCTGAGCCGCGTTTTGTGGCAGTGCCTGCCGCTGCGCCGCTGGCATGAACTGTGTGACACGCCAAGCGCTACGCCGAGCGCGTTTACCCTTCAACTCATTGGCCCGCATCAAGAGGATGCGTTGCTCGCCAGCGCCACCGAGTTACTGGAGGCGCAGTGGGATAACGAGTTGGCGTGTGCATTGTCGATCAACCCCGCGGCGGTCGGCATTCAAGGGGCGGGCCAGTCAGCCGCGCCGGATGTAAAACGGTTACTCAAGTACATCCAAAAGGGCCGCTCGCGCCTGGTGGGGTTTGCCCGGTTGGGCAGCACCCTGAACACCTTGCTGGAGTGGGACCAGCGGCGTCGGGCTGGCGAAATTGCGTTCGGCAGCCTGGCGTCGGGGCTTGGGTTGAACACTCGCGAAGCGCTGCTCAAACGCTATGAAAAAGGCCTTGTCGCCTTGCTGGATGCGACGGACATTGCCAACGACAGCGCGGCCTTCCAAGAGGTTTTAGACCTTGAGCGCCAATGGCAGGAACAGGTGGAGACGGCGCGCAAGTGGGCGCATGGCCCGCACGAGCGCCTGTTGCAAAAGGCGTTCTGGCTGGAAAAACCCAAGGGGGCGCTCAGTCGTGGCTCATTGTTGGGGGGCGCGCAGCGTCGGGCACTGCTCTACGAGGCCCAGATGCAACAGCGCTTGAACCTGATAACCCCCGCGCATCTGCAACTGGTGAATGCGGCGCTGAGTGAGTCGTGGGTGCCGGGTCAGCAACCTACGGATACCTGTGTGTTGCAGGTCGCGGTGGGCGGCGAGGCGGCTTCCTTGTACCCATTGCTCGGCGCGGTGTTGGTGACAACCAACGCGGCTCGGGCTCAACCGGCCGGCCGGCACCCGGTGGTGTTATACGTGATGGGGCAGCAAGGCGGGCTGGTGCCTTTCGACAGCCTGGACGCCTTTGCCGATGGCCTGCAGGCCAGCCTGAAAAGTCGCGACGGGTTCATGCTGTGGCGCTGCATCGGGCGTCACCAGCGTGCGCAGCTGCGGGCTGCGATCAGCGCGCTGCCCAAGGGCACGCCCCTGGTGAGCTACACGCTGATCGAGCGCAATGTACTCAAGGACCTGTTCCTCAATCTGTTGCAGCATTACCAAGCGCTGCAAAAACGTGTCGACCAGGGCGAAAGGCTGTTCAGTGAGGTGAGTGACCCGCAGTTAAGCGCCATGCTGCTGGCTCAAGAGTTGTTCGAGTGCCTGCAAATACCCGCCAATGATGCGCGAACACTGGCCCTGGCCAACGTCAACCTGCTGCAGGAGGCGGCCAGGCAGGCGAAAAAGCTGCCTGCGTGGCTCGGCATCGCCTCGACGGGCCAGCGCAAACACTACAAGCAGTTGTCACGCCGTTATCTGGCGAACGCCTGGGCGGTGGAAAACAAACTATGGCAAGACTTGCCGGACCTTGAGGCCTTCGCCCGCGACGCCCTTATTGCACGATTGAGCGAAGACGGGTTTTACCCGCAGCTGGATATTGACAAACCCTTGCTCGATTTGCCTGATGATGTGAGTTCCCAGCTGTGTGGCTGGTCGAGCCAGTGTGCGGTGGGCGATCGCGACGTGAAAATGGTGGTCAGCCCCCAGCGTACGACCTTCAGCCTGCTGCAATTGGCGCTGCACAACCTCGACCCCAAGGCGCCCTGGACGCGCTGGCGCTTGAACCGCGCGCGCTGGCTGGACCCGCACTGGAAAGACCGTTTGAGCGTGGCTTACCTGATCAAAATGATCGCGTCGCTGGATGTGGGGGGCGAGTACGACAAGCACATTCAGCGGGCTTTTTACCCGCCGGTATCCACTTCAGGTGCGTCCACCGGCCTGTCCCAGGCGCTGGTCTATCGGGCCTTGCAGCAACGCGCCGAGATGCAGCTGTATTCGGCGGTGCAAGAAGGCCTGAGCGACGCGGCCCAGCGCCTGTTTACCTTTGCTATGGCCGCGCGCTCGGCCGGTGACTTGCAGGCCGACGGGTTCGATGTGCAACTGGCGGTGCTGCGCCTGGTGGGCGTGACCCTGGAGCAGGATCGCCACATTGCCGGGGTGCTGTTGATTCATGACAAACTTTCGGGGCTGTGTGTGGTGTATTGGCCTACGGCACTGGCAAGCCGGGTGATTGTCGGGTACGCCAGCCTGGTCGAGGCCGAGCGCGCCTTGAACCGACTGGGCGCATTACCCGATAACCTGAAAGTGCTGGCGCGCCAGGTGGCGCCCGGCTGGGAGTCCGAGGCGCTTGACCATTACCCCGGTGAAGACCACGGGGTGAGCCCCAGGCGGCGTTTTTCGGGGCGGCTGGGCATCGTAGCGATGGAGCGCGTGGTGAGCTGGGTCGCCGAGTTTTTCACGGTCCGTCATAAGGTGCCGGCAGTCGCCCAAGACAGCGTCGAGGCCCAGATCAAGGAGCAGATTGCGCTGCTGCCCCAAGCCTGGTTGGCCGCTGTGCCCACCTCCGGCGGCAATGCAATGGCGTTGCTGGCCCATGCCCAGGTGTTCGACCTGCAACGCCGTACTCAAGCGCAATCCCAGTCCGCCCAGGCGTTGCAGGAGTACCGCGAACAGCGTTTGGGCGAGCAGTATGACGCAACGATTCGGGGGTTACTGTCGTTTGTCCCGGTGCTGGGCATCGGTGCCAGCCTCTATGAAATGCTGCTCGCCGCGCGGCGCTATCATTTCAGCGGCTCTGCCCATGACGCGGTGGATGTGGCGTTTTTGACGGTGCTTTCCTTTGTCGATGTGCTGCTGACTTTTGCCCCAGGCCCCAAGGGCGCCAGCGCTGCTCGGGCGTCCCTGGCTCCCGTGCATCGTCATCAAGGCTTTGCGCGTGCAGGGCTGAAAGTGGCGCCGAGCAGACCCCTTAATCTGCTGGAACGCTTCAGATCATCGGGTGGTTTGGAGGGCGCCATTGAGTTGCAGGGGCCGGGAGGCAAGGGGCGGTATGTGAAGAATGGCCAGCGGTTACTGGTCGAGGGGGATGAGGTTTACCCGGTGTATCAGCGCGAGAATGAATGGGGTCTACGCCTGAGAAACCCGCAAGTCGAAGCGCCGGAAGAACTGATCTTGAACATTCACCAATCCAGGGAGTGGTTACTCGGTGCGGACGCGCCTCAACCCATGCCGGATTTGCTTCGTCCGTGGAGCGTGCTGGACCAGCCATCGGACTGGCGACCTCCCGCTGTGCGCACGGCTACGCAAAACAGAATCCTTCAGTCATCCGCGTCGAACAGCCATTGGTTACATTGGCGCATTTCGCTTCAAGGGACCGCGTCACCCAACGCTGCGGCACCCGGGATATTTCGTATTGCCTCGGACCCCGGAGCACTGTCCTTCAATGCCCTGCGGGTGGCCCCTCCGGATCCGCAGAGTGGTTATTACAGGTTGCTGCCCCAGGGTGATCAGGCCCCGCTCAACCAAATCGTGTTTATTCACAAGAATGAGCCGCTGTCCTTGGCCAGGACTGACATTGAGCGTTGGGCAAGCACGGCACTTCATGAACAGCCTATTCCTGTGTCACGCAATCCGGCTGGCACATGGCGGATTCACGAACCCCTGTTCGATAGGTCGTTGACGGACTATGTGGGCACGGCCTTCCCCACCCTGACACCTAAAAGCCGAGAATTTGCAGTCGCAAGGATGATTGAATTGACAGGCCCGTCCGCCCCTGCAACGGCCGGTCATCTGCTCGCTCTGCGTGCGACCTTTGACGATTGGTTGCCCCCGGCCCCCGCAAGGCCTGGCCAGACCGATGATTTGCTGAGGATGTTGCGCCCTAATGACAGGCGCAAGCCATTTTTATACATCGGTTATGAGGGCAAGGCGCCTGGCTTCATGCGCGTCGACTTTATACCGCCTTTTGCATTAGACCCGCGTCTGAAATTCGGTGTCGTGCCAGACAAGGTCTGGCTCAGGCAGCAGCGGTTGGCTGCGCTACGCGCCGCGGCCAGGGAGGTACTGGAGCGGCAGGGCTTTATCGTCCAGGACGTATCAGTGGCGCGTACCAGGGGGCTCAATCAAGAGTCGATTCTTTCTCATCCGCGCTCCAACAAGCTGTACTACGTGTCATACGAATGGGTTGAGACGGGACGATTAATGTTCAGAACGAAGCTGACGGATAAGTGGATTACGGAAGCCATCAACGCACACGGCACTTCGACGCTTGCAGGCGTCAGCAGCGCGATGCGAGAACGGCGCTTGGAGCGGATTTGCGCTGGCATCCAATGGCCCGTTAAGGGAATGCTCAATCCAACCGTCTATTTCGTCAAAGTGAACCCCTGACCTTGATCAACGAGATAATGCCGGCGCCGCCAAACAATGTGGCGCTGACCCGGTTGAACCAGCTCTGGCCCTTGCCGCTGCGCAGATACCGGGCAGCGCCATGGGCGCCCAGGCCGTAAGTCAGTTTGCACAACAGGTCAAGCACGGTCCAGGTGGCGATCATCACCAGCAGCTGTGGCAGGAACGGCTGCTGGCTATTGAGAAACTGCGGCAGGAAGGCGGCAAAGAACAGGATGTCCTTGGGGTTGCTGGCGCCCAACACAAAAGCCCGGCCAAACAGTGTACGAAACCGTGGCGTCGCCGCAGCCGCCGGCACCACCGCGCCCTGGCTCGGTTGGCGCGATTGCTGCCAGCTCTGCCAGGCGAGGTAGAACAGGTAGGCCGCGCCGACGATTTTCAAGGCACTGAACAGCTGTTCCGAGGCCAGCAACAATGCACCCAGACCCAGGGCCGAAGCACTCAACAAGCAGATCGACGCAAACACCCCGCCCAGAAACGCCGGGTACGAGCGGCGCAAGCCGTAGTTAAGGCTGTTGCTGATCATCAGCAGTGACAGAGGCCCCGGAATCAGGATCACGATCAATGCAGCACCACTGAACAGCAGCCAGGTATCCAGGTTCATCATTTGCTCCTTGTTATAGAAATATGAATTTCGCGATAAAAATCACACACAGCACCCACAGGCTGATGGAAATTTCGCGGTACTTGCCGGTGCCGGCCTTGAGCGCCACATAGGTGATAAAGCCCAGGGCGATACCGTCGGCGACCGAGAACGTCAGCGGCATCATGATCGCGGTAACAATCGCCGGAATGCTGTCGGTGGCTTCATCCCAGTTGATGTGGGCCATGCTCGCCATCATCAGCATTGCCACGTAAATCAGCGCCCCCGCAGTGGCGTATGCCGGAATCATGCCGGCCAGCGGTGCAAAAAACATCGCGGCCACAAACAGCACGCCCACGGTCACCGCGGTCAACCCGGTGCGACCGCCAGCGGCCACACCGGCAGCACTTTCCACATAGCTGGTCACGGGCGGTACACCGACCATCGCACCGAACACGCTCGACGCACTGTCGGCCTTCAATGCACGCGACAGGTTATGGATCTTGCCGTCAGCGTCCACCAGCCCGGCGCGCTGGGCAACGCCCATCAGTGTACCGGCGGTATCAAACATGTGCACAAAAAGAAACGCAAATACCACGCTTATCATGCTGACATTGAATACACCTTTTATGTCCATGGCCATCCACGTCGGGGCCAGGCTCGGTGGGGTGGAGAGAATGCCGTTGTAGTGCACCAGGTCCAAACCCCAGCCGGCCAGGGTCACGGCGATGATGCTGATAAGGATCGCGCCGAATACGCGGTGGTAGCTGAGGATCGCGATCAGCAAAAAGCACACCGCCGCCAGCAGGGGCGCGGGCTCGTGCAGGGAACCGAGTTTGATCAGCGTGGCCGGGCTGTCGACGATGATGCCGGCGGTTTTCAGGCCGATCACCCCGAGGAACAAACCGACACCGGCGCCCATGGCATGACGCAGGCTCACCGGGATGCTGTTGAGCAGCCATTCACGCACCCGCGACAAGGTCAGGCCCATGAACAACACGCCGGAGATGAACACCGCACCCAGCGCCGTTTCCCAGTGATAGCCCATAGTGCCGACCACGGTGTAGGTGAAAAACGCGTTCAGGCCCATGCCCGGCGCCAGGCCTACAGGCCAGTTGGCATACAGGCCCATCAACAGGCAGCCCAGCGCAGCGGCAATGCACGTGGCGACAAACGCCGCACCGTGGTCGATGCCGGCGTCGGCCATTATGTTGGGGTTGACGAAGATGATGTAGGCCATGGTGATAAAGGTCGTGAGGCCGGCGATCAGCTCGGTCTTCACTGTGGTGCCATGCGCGCTCAGTTTGAACAGGCGTTCCAGCCAGCCGTGTTTTGCGGTGGTGAGGCTTGGCGGGGATAGATCCAGCGTAGGGGCTTCGGATTTGCGGCTTTCCACAGCGAGTACTCCTCAAGAGTTTTATTGTTATTTCCAGCGCCGGTCACACAGGTGGGCATCAGCGCTTTGAGGTACTGGCGGGTTTTGTTGACCAATAGGTCAGGAACTCGCACGAAGCGAATTATGCTTTTGTATACAAATAAAGCAAATAATGTTTTCGATTGTGTGGGCGAAAGTGGATGAAAGGTGAGTGTGGATGTTGTGGCAAGCCCGCCTGCCACAACAACTCAGCACAACAAAGAGGTCAAGGCTGCCCGGCCAGCGCCTGGTTCACCGCCAGCCAGCCTGTCACCGCTTCTTCGCCGGCTTCGCTGAACGCCCGTTGCAGCAGTTTCACTTGCTCGCGGCGCAGTGACTGCTCGAAACGCTGGCCTTCTTCGCTCAGCTCCAGCAGGCGCTTACGTTTGTCGGTCTTGGACGCGATGCTTTCGACCAAGTGCATTTCCTGCAATTGCCGCAGCGGAATGTTCAGCGCCTGCTTGCTCACGCCGAGCAACTCCAGCAGTTCCTTCACGCTCAAGGCAGGGTAGCGCGCGATAAAAAACACGATGCGCTGGTGCACCCGGCTCAGCCCACGGCGCTCAAGCATTTCATCGGCCTTGGCGGTGAAGGCCTGATAGCCGAAGAAGAAGGCTTCCATGGCTTGTTGCTGGCTGCTCTGGTTTTTAAGGTCAAGCATATTGACGTATCTACTCAAGTCGTCGTAATTTCGGTCAACCAGTTTGACGTATTTCCCACAGGCTTCGCTACCGGTGACCTTATGGCCTTCTCTGAACGTGTTACGCGCCTCAAAAGCTCCTTGATCCGTGAAATCCTCGCGGCGGCCCAGCGCCCGGAAGTGATGTCGTTCGCCGGTGGCCTGCCGGCCGAAGCCATGCTGCCCGCGCTGAACTGGGAGGGCATGCCGCTTAACATCGGCCAATACGGCATGAGCGAAGGCGAGCCACAGTTGCGTGAACTGCTGGCCGCCGAGGCCCGCGCGTTGGGCGTACCGTGCCAGGCCAGCCAGGTGCTGGTGGTCAGCGGCTCCCAGCAAACCCTGGACCTGGCGGCCAAGCTGTATATCGACAAAGGCACCAAAGTCCTGCTGGAAGGCCCGACTTACCTGGCGGCATTGCAGATCTTCCAACTGTTTGGCGCCGACTGCCTGACCGTGCAACTGGAAGCCGACGGCCCGAACCTGACCACCTTGCGCGCCAGCCTCGAACACCATCGCCCGGCGTTCATCTACCTGATCCCGACCTTCCAGAACCCCTCGGCCGTGCGCTACAGCGAAGCCAAGCGCGCGGCCGTCGCGGCTTTGCTCGATGAGTTCGGCGTGACATTGATCGAAGACGAACCCTACCGCGAACTGACCTTCGACGGCGGCAGTGCGCAGCCCATCGCCGGGCGCCTGAAAAAAGCCAGCTGGATCTACACCGGCACGGTCTCAAAGACCCTGCTGCCGGGCTTGCGCGTCGGCTACCTGATTGCCAGCCCGGATCTGTTCCCGCACTTGCTCAAGCTCAAGCAATCGGCAGACCTGCACACCAACCGCATCGGCCAGTGGCAGGCCATGCAGTGGATCGGCACGCAGAAATACCAGCAGCATCTGACCGAGCTACGCAGCTTTTACCGCGAGCGCCGCGATGCATTCCAGGCGGCATTGGCGCGCCATTTCGGCGAGCTGGCCGACTGGCAAGTGCCCCAGGGTGGATTATTCTTCTGGCTGACCTTGAAACAGCCGCTCGACACCCGCACCTTGTTGGCGCAAGCGTTAGATCAGGACGTCGCGTTCATGCCCGGTGAACCGTTCTTTTCCGAGCCCGACCAGCACCACGGCTCGTTGCGCCTCAATTTCAGCCATATCGACCCGGCCCGTCTGGACGAAGGTCTCAAACGCCTGGCCGCGGTGGTTCGGCAAGCACAGCTCGCGCAAGCGGCATAAGGGGAGCCCCATGTACAAGGTTTATGGCGATTACAAGTCGGGCAACTGCTACAAGGTCAAATTGATGCTCAGCCTGCTGGGCATCCCGTATCAATGGATCGATGTCGACATCCTTAACGGCGACACCCAGACCGCCGAATTCCTGGCCAAGAACCCCAACGGCAAGATCCCGGTGCTGGAGCTGGAAGACGGCACTTGCCTGTGGGAATCCAACGCGATCCTCAACTTCCTTGCCGATGGCAGCGAGTTCCTGCCGAGCGAGCCGCGCCTGCGTACGCAAGTGCTGCAATGGCAGTTTTTCGAGCAGTACAGCCATGAGCCATATATCGCGGTAGCGCGGTTTATCCAGTTCTACCTGAACATGCCGGAAGATCGCCTGGAGGAATACAAAACCACCCATAAAGGCGGCTACAAGGCCTTGAGGGTCATGGAACGTCAGCTGCAGGCCACGCCGTACCTGGTGGGCGAGCAATATTCGATTGCCGACATCGCGTTGTATGCCTACACCCATGTGGCCCATGAAGGTGGTTTTGACCTCACGCCTTACCCGGCCGTGCAGGCGTGGTTGAAGCGCGTGGCCAGCCATCCAAAACATGTGCCGATGCTGGATTAAACACAGATCAAACTGTGGGAGCGGGCTTGCTCGCGAAAGCGGTGGATCAGTCGAATTATCAGTGACTGACATACCGCTTTCGCGAGCAAGCCCGCTCCCACATTTAGCTTTATGTTGTGGCAGATAGTTCGTCACTCAGCAGCTCGAAACAACGCTGCGCCGCCGGGCTCAAGCCCATGCCGCTGCGACTGATCAACCCGATCTCCCGGTTCACCCCGGGATGGTCGATGTTGATGCGCTTCAATCCTTCCAGGCTGTCCGCCGCCGATTCCGGCAACACACTGATGCCCAGCCCCTGGCGCACCAAGGCCAACACCGTCGACATGTAATTGGCTTGCATGCCCGCGTTCATGGTCAGCCGCGTCTGATCAAACAGCGCATCCACTTGCTCGCGCACGCTGCTGTCGCGCCCGGTCAGAATGATCGGCTGCTCCGCCAGTTGCTCCAGGGTCAGTTGACGATGGTGGGCGAGTGGATGCTCCAGCGGCAGGAATGCGCACAATCGATCATTCAACACCGGTAAAAACTCCAGGCCGTGGCTCAGTCGGGCACGCACGCCGATGCCGAAGTCCACCAGGCCTTCGCGCACCTCGGCATGAATGCGGTGGGCCACCAAGTCATGCAAGCGCACTTCGATGCCGGCAAAGCGCTCGCGAAACAGGCGCAGCGCCGGGGGTAGGGCGCCGGCGCACACCGAGGGCAGGGCGGCAATGCTCACCACGCCGCGACGCAATGCAGCCAGGTCGCGAGAGCCGGTGACAATGTTGTCCAGGTCCAGCAGCAGTTTTTCCATCGGGCCGCGTGCGTCCTGGCCGGCGGCGGTGAGGTTGACGTGGCGCGGGCTGCGGTCGAGCAGGGCGACACCAAGCCAGTCTTCAAGCTGTTGCACCTGCACCGTCAGGGCCGACGGTGACAAGTGCAACTCGTTGGCGGCCTTGGTGAAACTGCCGGTGCGGGCCACCGCGAGGAACGCTTGAATATGCTGCATCGAATTCTTCATTTTGTTTTTCCGAACGCTGGCGTCTGAATATTCCAATTTACAAAGACTAACCCGCTTCCAATACTCCAGGGAAAACAATAACCGGCCACCAAGGCCGCTCTGGAGTAATCCATGCTCGCTACCCTGGGTGTCATTACCATCCTGTGCCTGCTCGCTGCCGTCATGAGCAAACGCCTGTCGCCGCTGGTGGCGCTGATCGCCCTGCCGATCATCGCCGCGCTGCTCGGCGGTTTCGGCCTGCAAACCAGCGCCTTCATCATCACCGGCATCAAGAACGTCGCCCCTGTGGTGGGCATGTTTGTGTTTGCGATTCTGTTTTTCGGGATCATGACCGACGCCGGCATGCTCGACCCGATCATCGACCGCATCCTGCGCACGGTAGGCACGCGTCCTACCCGCATTGTCGTCGGCACCGCGACCCTGGCGTTGCTGGTGCACCTGGATGGCTCCGGCGCGGTGACGTTCCTGGTCACGGTGCCGGCGATGCTGCCGTTGTACACGCGGCTGGGCATCGACAAACGCATCCTCGCCTGCGTCTGCGCAATGGCCGCCGGGGTCAACTTCCTGCCTTGGACTGGCCCGGTATTGCGCTCCTCGGCGGCGCTGCATGTGCCGGTGGCAGACCTGTTCCAGCCGCTGATCCCGGTGCAGATCGTCGGGCTGGTGTTTGTTTTCGCCTGTGCCTGGTGGTTGGGTCACCGTGAAGAAAAACGCCTGGGCCTGGGCGCGGGTTCCACGGTGGATGCCGTGCCGCAACGCGTGCTCAGTGACGCTGACATCCTGCTGCGTCGCCCACGCCTGTTCTGGCTCAACCTGATTCTCACCGTACTGGTGATGGTGGTGATGATTGCCGGCTGGGTCGATCCGGTGGTGATGTTTATGCTCGGCACCGTGGTGGCGCTGTGCATCAACTACCCGAACGTCGACGCCCAGCGTGCGCGCATCGACGCCCATGCCAAGACTGCGCTGACCATGGCCAGCATCCTGCTTGCCGCTGGGGTGTTCACCGGCATCATGCAAGGCACCGGCATGCTCAAGGCCATGGCCGAAGTGGCGGTGGCGCAGATTCCGGCGGGCCATGGCAAGTTGATCCCGGCGGTGGTGGGCTTTATTTCCATGCCGTTGAGCCTGCTGTTCGACCCCGATTCCTACTATTTCGGCGTGATGCCGGTGATCGCCGAAGTCGGCAAGGCCCTGGGCGTCGACCCGCTGCAAGTGGCCCAGGCCTCGTTGCTCGGCGTGCACACCACCGGCTTCCCAGTCAGCCCGCTGACCCCTGCGACCTTTCTGTTGGTGGGCCTGTGCAAGGTCGAACTGGCCGACCACCAGCGCTTCACCATCCCTTTTCTGTTTGCCGCGTCGGTGTTGATGACCCTGACCGCGTTGCTGTTGGGAGTGATTTGAGATGAAAACCTTGCGCATCGGTTCCGGCGCCGGCTATTCCGGTGACCGTATCGAGCCTGCTGTGGAGTTGGCCGAACAGGGTGACCTCGATTACCTGGTGTTCGAATGCCTGGCTGAACGCACGATTGCCTTGGCGCAACAAGCACGTATCAGCGATCCGCAGGGCGGTTACGACCCGCTGCTGAGTGAGCGCATGCGCCGCGTATTGCCCTTTGTCGGGCAGCATGAGGGGCGGCGGCGTCTGCGGGTCATCACCAATATGGGCGCGGCCAACCCGGTGGCGGCGGCCATTGAAGTACGGCGGGTTGCCCTTGAATTGGGGCTGAACCTCAAGGTGGTGGCCGTGGTGGGCGATGACGTGCTGGATGTGTTGCAGCCCGAACAATTGCTGGATAACGGCCAGACCCTGGCGTCGCTGGGCGAGCGGCTGATTTCCGCGAACGCCTATTTGGGTGTCGACGGCATCCTTGATGGCTTGCGCGCCGACGCCGATGTAGTGATTACCGGGCGCGTGGCCGACCCGTCGCTGTTCCTGGCGCCGCAGATGTTTGAGTTCGGTTGGGGGGCGGATGACTGGCAGCGCCTGGGACGCGGCACTCTGGTGGGGCATTTGCTGGAATGCGCGGGGCAGGTCAGCGGTGGCTATTTTGCCGATCCGGGGTTCAAGGACGTAGAAGATTTGGCACGCCTGGGCTTCCCGCTGGCCGAGGTCAATGCTGACGGCGACGCTGTGATCACCAAGGTCGCGGGTACGGGCGGGCGCGTCAGCCGTGCGACCTGCACAGAGCAGTTGATCTATGAAGTTCACGATCCGGCGGCCTACCTGACGCCGGACGTAACCGCCGACTTTTCCCACGTGAGTTTTGTCGAGGAGGACGTTGATCGCGTGCGCGCCAGCGGTGCCGAGGGCCGCGCACGGCCTGAGCAATTGAAAGTCAGCGTCGGTTATCTGGACGGTTGGATCGGCGAAGGGCAAATGTCCTACGGTGGCCCGGGCGCTGTCGCACGAGCAGAGTTGGCGCGTGCTGTGGTACTCAAGCGCCTGGAACTGATGGGCGTAAAAATGCAGGACGTGCGCGCCGAGTTGATCGGCATGGACTCGCTGCACGGCCCACGCAGCACCGTCGAGCCCTGGGAAGTGCGCCTGCGCGTGGCCGCCCGCTGTGAAGAGCGCAGCGAGGCGGTGCGGGTCGGCAATGAAGTGGAAACCCTCTACACCAACGGCCCGTCGGGCGGCGGCGGTGCGAGCAAGAGTGTGCGGCAAGTGGTGGCGGTAGCGTCGTTATTGCTGGCGCGTAGCGCGGTCAACCCGAGGATCGAAGCATGAAACTGCACACACTGGCCCACTCGCGTACCGGCGATAAGGGCGACACCTCGAACATTTCGATCATTGCCTATCGCGCCGAGGATTACCCGCTGCTGTGCGAGCAATTGACGGCTGAGCGCGTGGCGGAGTTCTTTGCCGGGTTGCGTGAGCCGGGCGCAGCGCCGGTGCGGCGCTATGAATTGCCGAACGTGCAGGCGCTGAACTTCGTGTTGCCGGGGATCCTGCGCGGCGGCGTGACCCGCTCGCTGGCGCTGGATGCGCATGGCAAGTGCCTGGGCTCGGCCCTACTTGATCTGGACTTGGTAATACATAACTAATGTGGGAGCGGGCTTGCTGTGGCGAGCAAGCTTGCTTGCGCTGGGGTGCGAAGCGCCCCCAAAAAGCCGGCTCCAGCTGCGCTGTCGTGCGGGAGCAAGCTCCCTCGCCACAGCAAGCCAGCTCCCACATTGACCGCGGTGTTTATCAGACCGCGGCGAACCGTTTGTCCAGGTAATCGATGATCACCTTGGAATCATACATCCAGGTGGTCTGGCCATTCTCTTCGATGCGCAGGCACGGCACTTTGATCTTGCCACCTTGTTCCAGCAGGGTCTGGCGGTCTTGCGCGTTGTTCTTTGCATCCTTCAACGCCACCGGCACATTCAGGCGGTGCAGCGTACGGCGTGTCTTCACGCAGAACGGGCAGGCGTGGAACTGATACAGGGTCAGCTCCTTGGCTGCCGCATTCACCTGTGCCTGTTGTTCGGCGGGGCGCTGCTTTTTGCGTGGGCGGGTAAGGAAGTCGCCCGCGATGATGATTTGGCCGAGGCCCACTCGAAGTGCTTTGATGAACATGGCTGAAAACCTCTTGCCCATGAAGAAGGGGCCGCAGCTTACCTTAATTCTGCAGGCGAAAAAAAACCGGCGATGAACGCCGGTCTTTTCCTACGCAGCCTGTTACTTGATCAGGCTGAGGAATTCGCTGCGGGTAGCCGCGTTCTCGCGGAACTCACCCAGCATCACCGAGGTGATCATCGACGAATTCTGTTTTTCCACACCGCGCATCATCATGCACATGTGCTTGGCTTCGATCACCACTGCCACGCCCAGGGCACCGGTCACCTGCATCACGGCATCGGCGATCTGGCGGCTGAGGTTTTCCTGGATCTGCAGGCGGCGCGCATACATGTCGACGATCCGTGCGACCTTCGACAGGCCCAGCACTTTGCCGCTCGGGATATACGCCACGTGCGCCTTACCGATAAATGGCAGCAAGTGGTGTTCGCACAGCGAGTACAGCTCGATGTCCTTCACCAGCACCATTTCGCTGTTGTCAGAGCTGAACAAGGCACCGTTGGTGACTTCTTCGAGTGTCTGCTCATAGCCGCGGCAAAGGTACTGCATCGCCTTGGCGGCACGCTTTGGCGTGTCGAGCAGGCCCTCGCGGGAAACGTCCTCGCCGAGTTGGCCGAGGATCGCGGTGTAATTCTGTTCCAGGGACATGAAACTACCTGTGGGATTTTCGCAAAGCGCAAGGTTACGGTGGCGGACACATCGCTGCAAGCCTGACGATGGCACTTGTTACTCGTCGCGCCCCTCCATCATGGTGCGCTTGAGCATCACATACACCGCACCGGCGCCGCCGTGGCGGGCCTGGCACGAGGTAAAGCCGAGGACCTGGGCATGCTGGCGCAGCCAGGTATTGACGTGGCTCTTGATCATCGGCCGCTTGCCGTCCAACCGCACGGCCTTGCCATGGGTGACGCGCACGCAGCGGATTTCGAATTTGGTTGCTTCGGCGAGGAAGGCCCACAGGGTTTCGCGGGCTTTTTCGACGTTCATGCCGTGCAGGTCAAGGCTGCCTTCGAACGGGATCTGGCCGATCTTGAGCTTGCGCATCTGGCTTTCCTGCACGCCGTCGCGGGCCCACATCAGCTCGTCTTCCGGGCCTACATCGATTACGAACTGGTCCGACAGGCCATCCACGGTGGTGGCGTCGGTACGCACGGTCGCGGCCTGGCGCAGCTTGGCGATCTGCGCGCGGTCGGCCTTGGGTTTGCCGGTGTCGGCGCGGTCGTGCTTGATCGGCTTGACGCCGCGCAGCTCGTTTTTGAACAGGGAAAAATCGTCGTCTTGCATGTCAGCCTCCGCGAAGGGCGGGCAGTTTACCTAAATCGCGGCGGCCAGGGCGCAGGAAACGCTATCCAAGCGCCATCAGTCGTGCTTTTTCATCAGGTGCGACGCGATGTTCAGCGACAACGGCTGGCGCATCCGCCGACGGCTGCGACGCCACAACCACACGCCCAGCCACAGCACCAACAACCCGATGAGTAACAGGATAGCCGAGCCACCCGGGCTGGCATTCAGTTCGCCGAGTGCCGGCGAATGACCAAACAAACCGGCACCACCAGCGCCAGCCAACAGCAAACCTACAATGGCCAGCAGCGCGGCAAAGCCAGCCACCAGGCGCAGACGCCAGTTGCTCGGGCCCTTGGGGCGCAAGCGACGAGCGTCAAAACCATCGGATATCTTCATTCCGACCTTTCCTCCAGGGTATCGGCCCTTCGACCGGAAGATACACAGGTTGTTCCGGGTGGAGGGGTAAATGCGCCAAATGAAAGGGCTTTGCGGATGAGCGGGGCAATGAACATTGCCGCGCCGCTCATCAGAAGGGCGATCAGATCAGATCTTTGCTCAACGCCAGGGTGGCGAAGTTGTCGGCCATGATGGCCATTTCGGTTTGCTGCACGTGCTCGGCGCTCAGGATCCCGCCTTTGTACGGCAGGTCGCGAGTGGCGCAGGCGTCTTCCACCAGGGTGCAGCGAAAGCCCAGGTTCTTGGCCGCACGCACGGTGGTGCTGACGCTGGAGTGGCTCATGAAGCCGCAGACGATCAGGTCCAGTGAGCCAAGGTCTTGCAGGTGTTTTTCCAGGCCCGTGCCATGGAACGCGCTGGGCAGCAGCTTGCCGATGATGGTCTCGTCGCCCAGGGGCTCAAGGCCAGGAATGAATTCGCCGCGCTCGCCCTGCGGGTCGAACAGGCCGCCGACGGTGCCCAGGTGGCGCACATGCACGATCGGGCGCCCGGCGTTGCGCGCGGCCGCGACCAGTTGCTTGATATTGTCGACCGCCGCGTCCATGCCGGACAGGGCGAGTGGGCCACTGAGGTATTCCTTCTGGGCGTCGATGATCACGAGGGTCGCATGGTTCAGGTTGGCTGCTGCGTAACCGCGACCGCTGAGTTGAAACATCGTCTTTGGAACGGACATTCTGGGGCTCCTGTGAGGGGGGCTTTTGTGACATTGTCCACTGGCTGAGCGGTTCTGTGAATCGCTACCATCGTAAGGTACGCCGTTGTTGACGTGCAGCCATGTCAAGAGGTCGGCTTGTTTAACCCAATGATGGCAAATTGGATGAATTCCGACGGATGGCGGAGAGTTTTCGTACATCGAAGGGACAGGCGAAGGCTGTTAGAATCGCCAGTCGTTTTTTCCAGGAGCTTGCCCCCGTGATCACATCCCGCCTGCGCACACTGCGCGACCACATCCGATGGGCTGTCAGCCGTTTCCATGGGGAAGACCTGTTTTTCGGGCACGGCACCGACAATGCCTGGGACGAAGCCCGGCAATTAGTGCTCGGCGCCTTGCACTTGCCTTGGGAAATTGCCGACAGCTACCTGGACTGCAACCTCGAAGAAGAGGAAATCTCCCATGTGCAGCGTCTGCTGCACCGCCGTATCCACGAGCGCGTGCCCACCGCTTACTTGTTGAAGGAAGCCTGGTTCTGCGGCATGTCGTTTATTGTTGACGAGCGTGTGTTGATCCCGCGTTCACCGATTGGCGAACTGATCGAAAACCGTTTTGAACCCTGGTTGGCTCAACCGCCGGCGCGCATTCTCGACCTGTGCACCGGCTCCGGTTGCATCGGTATCGCCTGTGCCTATGAGTTCCAGGACGCCGAAGTGGTGCTGGGGGACTTGTCCTTCGAAGCGCTGGAAGTGGCTAACCAGAACATTGAGCGCCATGGCGTCGACGAGCGCGTTTACACCGTGCAGGGCGATGGCTTCGACGGCCTGCCGGGCCAGCGTTTTGACCTGATCGTGTCGAACCCGCCGTATGTAGACGCTGAAGATTTTGCCGACATGCCGGACGAATACCAGCACGAGCCGGAGCTGGGCCTGGCCTGCGGCGATGATGGCTTGAACCTGGTGCGACGGATGCTGGCCGAAGCGGCGGACCACCTGACCGAGAAAGGCTTGTTGATTGTCGAAGTCGGCAACAGCCAGGTGCACGTCGAGGCGCTGTACCCGGAAGTCGACTTTGCCTGGCTGGAGTTCCAGCGCGGTGGGCATGGCGTGTTCATGCTGACGGCTGAGCAGTGCCGGGCGCATCAGGCGGTGTTTGCCGCCCGGGTCTAACCCGATTTAGCTGAAGAAACTGGCTCTAAATGTGGGAGCGGGCTTGCTCGCGAAAGCGGTGTATCAGTAACAGGTTTATTGCCTGACACTCCGCATTCGCGAGCAAGCCCGCTCCCACATTTTCAATTGCATTCCAGCCTACTATCGGTGCGTTGCAATCCAGATCAACAACCCCGCCTGAAACACCGTAAACGCCACCAAACAGGTGATGGTAAAGCGCAACCCGCTGTCCTCACGCTTGAACTTGGTGACCTTTTCTTCTTCCTTGCGCAGCTTCACTTCCTGCTCGGCCAGGTTGTGCTCGGCCTGCTGCAGCATCTGCGCGGCTTCAAGTATCTCTACGAACTGCACCTTCTCGGTGTTCCAGCTGTCGAGTACTTCGCTGACTTTGCCCGGCTGCACGTTGCCTTTGAGGTGCTGCACATCGGCATAGGCCACATCAAAACCCTGGATACGCAGGAAGTGATCGCGGCGCAGGCGCGTGGCTTCGTTGAGTGCATCCTTGTTGGCCAGGTCCACGCCGTCGACGCGGTAGTGTGACCACTTCTTTTTCGCCCACGCCGCGCCTTGGGCGACGAGGAAGCGCCCGATGCCACGGTTGGCCGGTTCGATTTCCAGGCTGTTGCCTGGGCCGAAGTGCACGCGGTGTTTATCGTGATCGACCCAGATATCCAGGTGGTTCTGCTCGCGGCGCACCCGCTGGCCCGGCAACTGGATGACCATGCGCAACAGGCTGTGGTGTTTGTCGTGGCGCTCGGCATAACCGAACTGCACAAACCGCAACGGCCGCACGCCGGTAGCGCGGTCAGTCGCCAGGGGCGCAAGGCGCAGCATCTTGAAATGTTCGGCCTGAACGTCCGCCCACGGCAGGGCCGCCGCCTCGACGGCCTCGGTTTTTTCCGCCTGCGTGTCGGCGATAGGTTCTGGTGTAGCTTCTGTGGTTGTCATGCGGCGCGATCCTGTCCAAGCCCTGCGGGCCGACAGTCTTTTTACTGTCGACCCTGGGCTTATCGGCCGTATTTCACAGGACTGGAGGTAATTAATCGCTTAACGGGGTTGAAGTCCGTCGATAAAGCGCACGATGCGCTCACCCAACTCGGCGGCCAGCGGCAGTTTCGGGTCGTTGTAGGACGCCAATTGTTCTTTCACGTCCTTGGGCACGATGCGCATCACGTGGTTCATGCCTTCGATCACCGTCAAATGGGCATCGGGCTTGGCATTTTTCAGTTGCCGGGCATCGGCGACGCCGACCTGAATATCGTTGGTGCCCTGGATGATCAGTGCCGGCATGCGCAGCTTGGCAAAGGCGGCGGACGGGTCGGCGCGAAACAGGCTGATCAGGTACGGCTGCACGCTCGGTCGAAAAATGCCTTCCAGCGGGGCCGGCACATCGGCATCCACCTGGCCGGCCTTGAGGTGGTCGAGGATCTCATTGCTGCGCAGCAACAGGGCCGGCGGCAGGTGGTCGGCCAGTTGCTGGCGGATCACCTGGTCCACCGGCCGCGCGCTGCCGGACAGCGAAATCACTCCGGCCGGGTCCAGCTGCGGCGCGGCGAGGGCGGCGACCAGCGCGCCTTCGCTATGGCCCAGCACAATCAGCGGGCCCATGCGGCTGTCGGCCTTGAGCAGCTTGCCCCAGGCCACGGCGTCGGCCACGTAGGCGTCCAGCGTCAGGTTGCGTTCGTCGGGGGTGGCAGCGAGGCTGGCGGCCACGCCGCGCTTGTCGTAGCGCACGCTGGCAATGTTATGCCGGGCCAGCACCCAGGCCAGGCGCTTGAGGCTGTCGTTGCGTGCGCCGTCGGCACTGTTGCCGTTACGGTCGGTGGGGCCGGAGCCGGCGATGATCAACACCACCGGCACGGGCTTGTCGGATTTAGGCAGCAAAAGTGAGCCAAACAGCTCGCCGCTGCCGGTGTCCAGGCTGATCGGCCGTTGCAGGACGACAGGGGAGGCGGCGAAGCCAAGGCTGGAAAACAGGGTGAGGGTCAAAAGCAGAACTCGCAGCATCATCGCGCCATCATCAGGAAGGTGCCGGTTGGACAGACGTCTACCGGTAAGGTTTCGAGGATGAACTACTCGGTTAGCCTGCGTATACTGGCCGCCTTAAGTTATTACGGTTGACTTGATTCAACTGATTTCACGGAGCGCCCTGCATGTCCGGCAATACCTTCGGCAAGCTGTTCACTGTCACCACCGCGGGCGAAAGCCATGGCCCGGCGTTGGTCGCCATTGTCGACGGCTGCCCGCCAGGCCTCGAGCTGTCCCTGGACGACCTGCAGCGTGACCTCGACCGCCGCAAGCCCGGCACCAGCCGTCACACCACCCAACGCCAGGAGCCCGACGAAGTCGAGATCCTCTCCGGCGTGTTCGAAGGCCGCACCACCGGTTGCGCCATCGGCCTGCTGATTCGCAACACCGACCAGAAGTCCAAAGACTACTCGGCGATCAAGGACCTGTTCCGCCCGGCCCACGCGGACTACACCTACCACCATAAATACGGCGAACGCGACTACCGTGGCGGTGGCCGCAGCTCGGCGCGCGAAACCGCGATGCGTGTTGCCGCCGGCGCTATCGCCAAGAAATACCTGGCCACCCAAGGCATCGTGGTGCGTGGCTACATGAGCCAGCTCGGCCCGATCGAAATCCCGTTCAAGACCTGGGACAGCGTCGACGATAACGCGTTCTTCAGCCCCGACCCGGACAAAGTGCCGGAACTGGAAGCCTACATGGACCAGTTGCGCCGCGATCAGGACTCCGTCGGCGCCAAGATCACCGTGGTTGCCGAAGGCGTCAAACCCGGTTTGGGCGAGCCGATCTTCGACCGCCTCGACGCCGAACTGGCCCACGCGCTGATGAGCATCAACGCGGTGAAGGGCGTGGAGATCGGCGCCGGTTTTGCCTGTGTCTCACAGCGCGGCACCGAGCATCGCGATGAACTGACCCCGGAAGGTTTTCTCAGCAATAACGCGGGCGGCATCCTTGGCGGTATTTCCTCGGGCCAACCCATTGTTGCGCACCTGGCGCTCAAGGCGACGTCAAGCATCACCACGCCGGGCCGTTCGATTGATGTGCACGGCAACCCGGTGGATGTGATCACCAAGGGCCGCCACGACCCATGCGTGGGCATCCGTGCCACGCCGATTGCCGAGGCGATGATGGCCATCGTGTTGATGGATCACCTGCTGCGCAACCGTGGGCAAAATGCCGATGTACGCGTGACTACACCGGTACTGGGCCAGCTGTGACGGCTTATCGTGGCGAGGGAGCTTGCTCCCGCTGGGCTGCGCAGCAGCCCCATACACAATGACCCCAGCGCTCCCGTACTGGCGCCTCTCCAGCTTCTACCTGTTCTATTTCGCCCTGCTCGGGGCGACCGCGCCGTTTCTGGCGCTGTACTTCGACCACTTGGGGTTCTCCAGCGCGCGCATCGGTGAGCTGGTAGCCATCCCCATGTTGATGCGCTGCGTGGCGCCGAACCTGTGGGGCTGGCTCGGCGACTACACCGGCCGCCGCCTGGCCATCGTGCGGTTTGGCGCGGTGTGCACCCTGGCCAGCTTTTCGCTGATTTTCATCAGCAAGACCTACGCCTGGCTGGCCCTGGTGATGGCATTGCACGCGTTCTTCTGGCACGCGGTGCTGCCGCAGTTTGAAGTGATCACCCTGGCGCACCTGCACAAACAGACCTCGCGCTACAGCCAGATCCGCCTGTGGGGCTCCATCGGGTTCATCCTCACCGTGGTGATCATGGGGCGCCTGTTCGACTGGCTGAGCCTGGACATTTACCCGGTGGTGGTCGTGGTGATCATGGCCGGCATCATCGGCGCCAGCCTGTGGGTGCCGACTGCGCAACCGGTGAGCCACGGCAATCGCCTGGCCGGTGACGGTTTCCTCAAGCAATTGCGCAGCCCCGGCGTACTGGCGTTTTATGCCTGTGTGGCGCTTATGCAAATGAGCCATGGCCCGTATTACACCTTTCTCACCCTGCACCTCGAACACCTGGGCTACAGCCGTGGCGTGATCGGCATGCTCTGGGCCTTGGGCGTGGTCGCGGAAGTGCTGATGTTCCTGGCCATGAGCCGCATCCTCACGCGTTTTTCGGTGCGTCGGGTGTTGCTGGCGAGTTTCCTGTTGGCCGCCATACGCTGGCTGCTGCTGGGCTCATTCGCCGAATTTTTCTGGGTGCTGCTGCTCGCGCAAGTGATGCACGCGGCCACCTTCGGCAGCTTTCATGCGGCAGCGATTGCCTTTGTACAACGCAGCTTCGGTGATCGCCAGCAAGGCCAGGGCCAGGCGTTGTATGCCGCACTGGCCGGCACCGGCGGCGCGTTGGGCGCGTTGTATGCCGGTTATAGCTGGAACCTGTTGGGGCCGACGCTGACGTTCAGTATCGCCAGCGTCGCGGCGCTGGCTGCCGCCATTATCATTGGCCTTCGATTGCAAGAGCCGAATAAAGGAACCGAGCAATGAGTTATGTCGCTGTTTACCCCGTCGCCACGCCCGATACCCCGAACAAGGTCCTGACCCATTTGGACGATATCGCCGCGTGCCTCGCCGAGCACGGCGTGCGGTTTGCGCGCTGGCAGCCGGCGCCTGTCGAGAAGGGCGCCAGCGACGCTGAAATGATCGCGGCCTACCAGCCTCAGATCGACGCCCTCGGCTACGGCTCCGTGGAAGTGCTCAGTGTGACGGGCGAGCATCCGCAAAAAGCCGAGCTGCGCGCGCAGTACATTGATGAGCGCCGTTACAGCGAAGACGAAGTGCGTTTCTTCATCGCCGGCCAGGGGCTGTTTTGCGTGCACGTAGGCGAGTACGTCTATGCCATACGCTGCGAGAAAAATGACCTGCTGGTGATTCCGGCCGGAATGCCACATTGGTTCGACATGGGCGAAAATCCGCACTTCGTCACACTGCGTTTGTTCAATACAGCTAAAGGCGCAGTGCCTGAATTTACCGGCGACGGCATCGCTGCCGGTTTCCCGGGTCTGGACGACTAAGCACAGATATTTAAACTTTCCACTCAGGTAAGTTGGCATTTACTGTGGGAATTGGCTTAGTTATTTGTAGGCTGTAGCTGTTTATGCAGCGTCTCCTGCTTTCAGCCCATTCGGTATGTAACTCTCTCCTTGTTCGATGTTTATATCACCTGTCAATAGCAGGAATCCGAAAGGTGATATGGAATCCATGACTAAAGGAGAGAGATCAATGAGTGGCCGAGAGGACTCGTGTCGTACGCCGGATACCGTGCCCGTGGTCGTCAGAAGGCGCCTGAGCTTGGGGGGCAAGCCTCTTACCCCGACTGAGCTGGAAATTCTGCGCTGGGCCTCGGAGGGCAAGACCGTCTGGGAAATCAGCCAGATTCGCGCCACGTCAGAAGCCACGGTGAAATTTCACCTGCGCAACATCTACGGCAAGTTGGAAGTCACCAACCGCGTACAGGCTATGAATGAGGCCAGCCGCCAGGGATTGTGCTGAAACCACACAAAAAAGGGCCGCGACGCTCAACGGCGTCGCGGCCCTTTTTCATTGGGGTGATTTACGCCGAATGGTAAGTCGGCAGCGCAAAGCGATTCTGGCTTTGCAGCATCGAAATCTGTGGCAGGTCGCTGGCTTGTTCGGCCAGGTCGCGGCGGATGGCGCTGATCACCCAAGTCAGTTGGTCAGCGGTGTGCAGCTGTTGATACGAAATCGAACGCTTGACCTGTTTGCCTTCGCTGTTGCGCAGGGTCAACAGGATACCGCCGTCTGGGCGCGGCTGAGTGGTGACGTCGTATTGGGAGAATACAGAAGCGAATTTATCTTGGATCAGGCTCATGTCTATCAGCTCCGTTGGCTCAAGTTGGCAAGCATGGAGTGATAGGTGCAGTGATTGTGCCAGTATTGGGTTTGATAAAAAAACGTTATAAATCAGTAGCTTAAAAAAATTTGGAATTTTCAGTTTCGTGCAAAATGCATGAATGGCCATCGTGCATCCTGCATTTTGCGCTATCGGGCCTCGCCGTTTCAGGCTGCCCTTACCGATAAAGACTCTTGATACGGCGCACAATTCCATTTTTGTCGGGCATTGGGCCGGGATACAAAACATTTCAAATCCCACGTGTACAGCCGAAGAACCTCAGGCGTATTTTTCCGCAAGGCATTCGGTCTCCTGCCTACAGGCCCGACGCCGTTTCTGGATCAGACGAAGAATAAGAAAAAGGACGTTCCTCCATGAGCCATCAGCAAGACGACATGATCACCTGGGGCAAGATGCTGCGGAAGGTGCCCGCGATTGTTCGGGCCCTGCCGCGCGTGGTGCGCGGCATGCGCGCCGCGAATGTCACCGACCCCGAGCAGCCCTGCGGCCTGGGTTGGCACTTTGAACAGGCCACCCTGCGTAACCCTGACGGCGCTGCGTTGTTATATGGCGACAGCGTGCTCAGCTACCGCGACGCCAACGGGCGCGCCAACCGTATTGCCCATCACTTGCACGAGCAGGGCATCGGCAAAGGTGACGTCGTTGCGCTGTTTATCGAAAATCGCCCCGAATTGTTGTTGCACGTGCTGGCCGTGGCCAAGCTGGGTGGCATCTGCGCCATGCTCAACACCTCGCAAACCCAGGCGGCGCTGGTGCACAGCCTGAACCTGGTGAGCCCGGTGGCCATTGTGGTGGGCGCGGAACTGGTGGCTGCCTACACGGTGGTGCGTGATCAAGTGCAAATTCCGGCGGACAAGACCTGGTTTGTCGCCGATCAACACGCCGGCGCTGTGCCTGAGGGTTACATCGACCTGACGGCGGCGAGTGCCGAATGCCCGGTGGACAACCCCGCCAGCACTGGGCAAATCTTCTTCAACGACCCGTGCTTCTACATCTACACCTCCGGCACCACCGGTTTGCCCAAGGCCGGGATCATGAAACACGGGCGCTGGACCAAGACCGCCGTCAGCTTCGGCAGTATCGCCCTGGACATGGGCCCGCAAGACGTTCTTTATTGCACCTTGCCGCTGTACCACGCCACCGGCCTGTGCGTGTGCTGGGGCTCGGCGATTGTCGGGGCGTCGGGGTTTGCCATCCGGCGTAAGTTCAGCGCGAGCCAGTTCTGGGACGACGCGCGCAAGTTCAAGGCAACCACCTTGGGCTATGTCGGTGAGCTGTGCCGCTACTTGCTCGACCAGCCCGCCAGCGCCCAGGACCTGGACAACAGCGTGACCAAGATGGTCGGCAATGGTCTGCGCCCCGGCGTTTGGGCGCAGTTCAAGCAACGCTATGGGGTTGAACATATCTGTGAACTGTATGCCGCCAGCGACGGCAATATCGGCTTCACCAATGTGCTGAATTTCGACAACACCATCGGCTTCTGCCTGCAACACTGGGCCTTGGTGGACTACTCCCATGAGACCGGTGAGCCGATTCGTGGCGATGAGGGTTTCATGCGCAAAGTACAAACGGGCGGGCAGGGGTTGCTGCTGGCCCGGATCGACGAAAAGTCGCCGTTCGACGGCTACACCGACCCGGAAAAAAACCGCAAGGTGGTGCTGACCGACGTCTTCGAGAAGGGCGACCGTTACTTCAACACCGGCGACTTGTTGCGCAGCATCGGCTTCGGCCATGCGCAATTCGTCGACCGCTTGGGCGACACCTACCGCTGGAAGGGCGAAAACGTCTCGACCACCGAAGTGGAGAATGTGTTGCTGCAACACCCGCAGATCGCTGAAGTGGTGGCCTACGGTGTCGAGATCGAAAACACCAATGGCCGCGCCGGCATGGTTGCCATCACGCCAAGCGAATCCTTGGCCTCTTTGGATATGCGCGAACTGTTGCAATTCGCCCACGGGCAATTGCCGCACTATGCGGTGCCGCTGTTCCTGCGCATCAAGGTGAAGATGGAGACTACTGGCACCTTCAAGTATCAGAAAGTGCGGCTTAAGGAGGAGGCCTTCGACCCGGAAAAGGCCGGCAATGATCCAGTGTATGCGTGGCTGCCGGGCTCGGATTGCTATGTGCCGGTTACGGGGCAACTGTTGACGCAGATTCAGGGTGGGCACTTTCGCTATTAAGGGCAGCGCTATTAAGAGCAGCCTTATTGATTCTGCCTATGGCCGCTTTTGGCAAAAAAGCCATGACAGTGGGGAACTCCGTCGCGACACTGGGCGCCTATAAAGCATTCAGACAAGGAGCCCCATATGTCAAACGAGCCTAAACAAATGACCGAAGACGAAGCCGCCGAATTTGCCGAGCAAGTTTTCGACGTGGCCCGCAGAGGCGATGCCGCCATGCTCGCCGCACTGCTGGCTAAGGGCTTGCCGCCCAACCTGCGCAACCACAATGGCGACACCTTGCTGATGCTTGCGGCCTACCATGGCCACGCCGACGCAGTAAAAGTGCTGCTGGAATTCAAGGCTGACCCGCAAATCGCCAACGACAAGAACCAGCTGCCAATGGCCGGTGCGGCGTTCAAGGGCAACCTGCCAGTGGTCAAGGCGCTGATCGAAGGCGGTGCGCCGGTCGATGCGGCCTCTTCGGATGGGCGTACGGCGTTGATGATGGCGGCGATGTTCAACCGCACCGAAATGGTCGACTACCTGCTCAGCCAGGGCGCCAACCCCAAGGCCACCGACGCTCAGGGCGCGACTGCACTGGCAGCGGCTCAGACCATGGGCGCGGCGGATACGGCGGCGAAGTTGCAGAAACTGGTGTAGGCTACGCGCCCTCGAAAACCAGTTCGCCACAGGATCACCCCATGAAAACCGCCCTCGTCGAACTCATCAGTAAAATCAGCGCCGGCGTCATGGGCGAGGACGAAGTGGCGCGCATTGCCGAGGAAGCGGCCCAGGCCTACGCCGACCCGGCAGCCTTTCTGGCGGCCAACCCGGATATCAACTACGACGACACCTTCCCGATTCCTCTGGGGGAGTGGGTTGTCGTCGGTAGCCTGCCGGACACCGTGCTGTTCCAGGCCGACACCTATGGCGACCTGTTTGCGCAGATCGTCGCGTCGTTCGGCCCGGGCGTGGCGTTCAACCTCAAGCCCAAGCAGCTGGCCAAGACCGAAGACCTCACTGCGCTGAACCGCATCCAGATCCAGATGAGCGCGCTCAGCCCGGAAGACGGCGGCTACGTGCTGCTGAACTTCAGCCAGTTGCTGGACGACGAGATCCAGGCGGTGCTGGTTTACGGCAATGACTTACCGCGCGTTTTGGAACTGTGTGCTGAAGTCGGCATCAAGGCCGAGCCATCCCTGGAAGCGCTGCGAATCGCCGTACATGTCTGAAATAAAACGGAACCCCCGTCAGGCCTGACTATCCTACAAGTGCATGCCCTCACTTAGGAGCGACACCATGGGTTCCACTTTTAATAGCTTGATTGGCCTGATCATTCTGGTACTGGATATCTGGGCGATCATCAACGTGTTCAAAAGCGGCGCAAGCACCGGCGCCAAGGTGCTGTGGATTCTGTTGATCCTGCTGTTGCCGGTACTGGGCCTGATCATCTGGGCGATTGCAGGGCCACGCGGTAACGTGCGGGTCTGACGCCACCAGTGTTCACTCATATCCTGAGTGGGCACAGTAAATGTGGGAGCGGGCTTGTGTGGGAGCTGGCTTGCCTGCGATTGCATCACCGCGATGTAGTCAATAAACCGCGGTGCCTGCATCGCGGGCAAGCCCGGCTCCCACACAAGCCTGGCCTCCCATACAAGCCCTGCTTCCACACATTCCAGCTCCCACATTGGTTTTAGATACATCCATAAGATTTGTGTCGAAACTATTCGCTGCACAGAATTTTCACATCTTTTCCAAGACAATCCGCCGGTTTACGCCTGCGCCAAGGCACTTGTTCAAGTGTCATTAAAGGCAGGGCGACGGCGCACGTTCAGTAATTAATGGCGTTGATGCCATTGATCGGGCACCATTTGCGCCACCGCGTTAACCGCCTACCCCAGCCAGCCTGGGCGAGGGACGGACGCCACTGCATTTTTTCGCAACTTAAACTTCCAATGGGTCCTGAAACGACATGGCAAACCCGGACGCCCTGAGTCAGCAGCGAGCTTCTAATCGCCTGCTGCAACCGACCGTCAAATCCCATCTGGCGTACACGCTGCTTTGCGCACTGGTCATGATGGTGATGTTCTCCCTGCTGCGCCTGGCGCTGCTGGTCTACAACCGCGAGATGATCCTCGACACGCCGGCCTCGACCTTCTTGGAAGCGTTCGTTAACGGCACGCGCTTTGACATCCGCTTCGTGATGTACGCGCTGGTCCCGCTGCTGCTGGCCCTGTTCAGCGTTCGGGCCATGGCGGCGCGCGGGTTCTTCCGTTTTTGGCTGACCGTAGCCTCCAGTATTGCCCTGTTCCTGGGCTTGATGGAGATGGACTTCTACCGCGAATTCCACCAGCGCCTCAACGGCCTGGTCTTCCAGTATGTAAAGGAAGACCCGAAAACCGTGATGAGCATGCTCTGGTACGGCTTCCCGGTGGTGCGTTACCTGCTGGCCTGGGCCGTGGGCACGCTGATCCTGAGCATCGCCTTCAAGGGCGCTGACCGTGCGACGCGCCCACGTGGCCCGTTCAGCGGCGGCAGCATCGGCACACGCCAGGTTGCACCGTGGTACACGCGCATCGCCGTTTTTGTGGTGTGCCTGCTGATTGCCGTGGTCGCCATCCGTGGCACCCTGCGCCAGGGCCCGCCGCTGCGGTGGGGTGACGTCTACACCACCGAATCGAACTTCGCCAACCAGTTGGGCTTGAACGGCACCTTGTCGCTGATCGCCGCCGCCAAGTCGCGCTTTTCCGAGGAGCGTTCGAACATCTGGAAAGCCACCCTGGACCAACCGCTGGCCACCCAGACCGTGCGCGACATGCTGGTGTTGCCGCAAGAAAAGCTGGTGGATACCGCCACCGCCGCCGTGCGCCGTGACTACACGCCACCGGCCGAGAAGACCCTGCCGATCAAGAACGTCGTCGTGATCCTGATGGAAAGCTTCGCCGGTCACTCAGTGGGCGCCCTGGGCCGCCCAGGCAACATCACGCCGTACTTCGACAAACTGTCCAAGGAAGGCTTGCTGTTCGACCGCTTCTTCTCCAACGGCACCCACACCCACCAGGGCATGTTCGCCACCATGGCGTGCTTCCCGAACCTGCCGGGCTTCGAATACCTGATGCAAACCCCGGAAGGCAGCCACAAGCTGTCGGGCCTGCCGCAGTTGCTCAGCGCGCGCAAGTTTGACGACGTGTATGTCTACAACGGCGACTTCGCCTGGGACAACCAGTCAGGCTTCTTCAGCAACCAGGGCATGTCCAACTTCATCGGGCGTAATGACTTCGTCAACCCGGTGTTCTCCGACCCGACGTGGGGCGTTTCCGACCAGGACATGTTTAACCGTGGCCTGGAAGAGTTGAAGGCCCGCGAAGGCGGCAAGCCGTTCTACGCACTGCTGCAAACCCTGTCCAACCACACGCCGTATGCGTTGCCGACGCCATTGCCGGTCGAGAAAGTCACCGACCGTGGCAGCCTCAACGAGCATTTGACGGCCATGCGTTACTCCGACTGGGCCCTGGGCCAGTTCTTTGAAAAGGCCCGCAAAGAGCCGTACTTCAAAGAAACCCTGTTCGTGATCGTGGGTGACCACGGCTTCGGCAACGAGCAGCAAATCACCGAAATGGACTTGGGCCGCTTCAACGTGCCGATGCTGATGATTGCACCGGGCATGCAGGAGAAGTTCGGCGAGCGTGACCACACCGTGGGCACTCAGATCGACATCGTGCCGACCATCATGGGCCGCCTCGGTGGCGACACCCTGCACCAGTGCTGGGGCCGTGACCTGCTGAACCTGCCGGAAGGCGACAAGGGTTTTGGCGTAATCAAGCCATCGGGCAGCGATCAGACAGTGGCCCTGGTCACCGCAGACCGCATCCTGGTTCTGCCCAAGGAAATGCCACCGAAGCTGTGGGAATACGAACTGGGCGCTAACCCGACCGGCAAAGTGATTCCCGAGTCACCGGACGAAGCGGCGCTTAAGCAGAAGCTTGAGTCGTTCCTGCAGACCGCCACCAAGAGCCTGTTGGATAACACCGCCGGTGTGATTGACGGCAAGCCGGACTAAGTATCCGAGCATAAAAAAAGAGGCCTCATTGAGGCCTCTTTTTTTATGCGGGTTTTATATCCGACCGAGCAACAACAGCACCACCAATACCACCAGGACAACGCCCAGGATACCCGACGGGCCATAACCCCAGTTACGCGAGTGCGGGAAGACTGGCAAACCGCCTACCAGCAGCAGGATCAGGATAATGATCAGAATGAGGCTCATGGTTTTTTTCCTTATAGGCCTTCTGCAAAGACCGGTTATTAAACAATAGGCCGTCATTTAAATACGGACGCCTTATTAACTCCGACTCTACCGGCGCGCAGAAAATTCCCTGGTTTTTTAAAGCATTTTGCAAACTTGCTTATTTCTTTTAATGCGATCGCAAATACAGTGATTTAGTTGAAAAAGATTGAACTTACGCTATAAGTCGCTCTCCCACCGGGCCTCGGGTTTGCCCGAGTCATTCATCAACTGGATGGTGCGTGGGTGCAGGAAAAACCTTCGCTACACTGCCGATCACTTCTTCCGTGAACCACAAGGCAACTTTCCTATGCAAAACCGCATGATGATCACCGGCGCCGGGTCCGGCCTGGGTCGCGAAATCGCGCTGCGCTGGGCCCGCGAGGGTTGGCAGCTGGCCTTGTCGGACGTCAGTGAGCCGGGGTTGCAGGAAACCCTCAAGCTGGTGCGCGAGGCGGGGGGTGATGGGTTTATCCAGCGCTGCGACGTGCGTGATTACAGCCAGCTCACCGCGTTTGCCCAGGCGTGCGAGGTCAAGCTGGGAGGCGTTGATGTGATCGTCAACAATGCCGGCGTTGCCTCGGGCGGGTTCTTCGCCGAGTTGTCGTTGGAGGACTGGGATTGGCAGATTGCAATTAACCTGATGGGCGTGGTCAAGGGCTGCAAGGCGTTCCTGCCGCTATTGGAGAAGAGCAAGGGCCGGATTATCAATATTGCCTCGATGGCGGCCCTGATGCAGGGGCCGGCCATGAGCAACTACAACGTGGCCAAGGCGGGCGTGGTGGCGTTGTCGGAAAGTTTGCTGGTAGAGCTTAAGCAGCAGGAAGTCGGCGTGCATGTAGTGTGCCCGTCGTTTTTCCAGACCAACTTGCTCGATTCGTTTCGCGGGCCGACACCGGCGATGAAGGCGCAAGTGGGCAAGTTGCTGGAGAGTTCGCCGATTTCGGCGGCTGACATTGCTGACTATATTTACCAGCGAGTGGCTGAAGGCGAGTTTATGATTTTGCCCCATGAGCAGGGGCGGATGGCGTGGACGTTGAAGCAGAAGAACCCGCAGTTGCTGTATGACGAGATGACGGTGATGGCGGACAAGATGCGCGCCAAGGCGCAGGCCGTTAAGGGCTGATGATCGTTCCCACGCTGATCGTTCCCACGCTCCGCGTGGGAATGCCGCCCCGGACGCTCTGCGTCCCGCTGCAGGTGACGCGGAGCGTCACCGGATGCATTCCCACGCAGAGCGTGGGAACGATCTAACACGATCAAACATTCGTCGTCCCTCCAGTCAATTACATGTCTGTCAGGCAAATTACCGGCTTGCGTAGGCCCGGCCTGATTTAGCGACGAGCCATTGTCGCCCCCCATTCAAGCGCGCATGTTCAAGGTCCTGTCACTCCAAAAGGACAACCGCCATGCTGGTCTTAAGCCGCGCCGTAGGCGAAATCATCTCTATCGGCGATGACATCGCCTTGCACATCCTTGAGCTGAACGGATCCCAAGTGAAGTTCGGCATCCAGGCCCCTGCAGGGGTCAATGTGCACCGCGCCGAGGTGTATCAGAAAATCCTCGAGCGCCAAGCCACGCAACCCCAAACCAACCCGTAGAACAGCCTCAGTCGAACAGGTGCTTGGGCACGTCGTGCTTGAGCATCAACTGGCATTGTTCGCTTTCAGGGTCGAACACAATCAGCGCCTGGCCCTTGGTCAGTGCCTGGCGCACGCGCAGTACGCGGGTTTCCAGGGGCGTGTCATCGCCATTGTCGGTGCCGTCGCGCGTGACGAAGTCTTCGATGAGGCGGGTCAAGGTGTCGACTTCAAGTGCGTCGTAGGGAATCAGCATACAAGCCTCAGAGGTAGAATCCCGGCGATGCTACTGCGCCGGGATCGTCGTGACCAGTATCAGGTGTTGCCAGGGTCAGGACTTCTGACCGACCAGGCTGTCCACCGACGGCACGCGGGTGTCGCTCTCCATCTGCGTTTCGTGCTCGATCTGATGGCTGAACCTGTCCAGCGAGCCCTGGGCCGGTTGTGCATCGCTGGCAAACACCGGTGGGCTGAGGATGTACGCACCCAGCAGGCGACTCAACGCTGCCAGACTGTCGATATGCGTACGCTCGTAGCCATGGGTCGCATCGCAACCGAACGCCAGCAGCGCCGTGCGGATATCGTGGCCGGCGGTCACCGCCGAATGCGCATCGCTGAAGTAATATCGGAACAGGTCGCGACGCACCAGCAGGTCGTTTTCCGAGGCCAAACGCAGCAAGTGGCGAGACAGGTGATAGTCATACGGCCCGCCGGAATCCTGCATCGCCACGCTTACCGCGTGCTCGCTGGAGTGCTGGCCGGGGGCGACCGGGGCGATGTCGATGCCGACAAACTCACTCACATCCCAAGGCAGGGCGGCGGCGGCGCCACTGCCGGTTTCCTCGGTGATGGTGAACAACGGGTGGCAGTCGATCAGCAAGGGTTCGCCGCTGTCGACGATGGCTTTGAGCGCGGCGAGCAGCGCGGCGACACCGGCTTTATCGTCCAGGTGGCGCGCGCTGATATGCCCGCTCTCGGTGAACTCGGGCAGCGGGTCGAATGCCACGTAGTCGCCAATGCTGATGCCCAGCGAATCGCAGTCGGCACGCGTGGCGCAGTAAGCGTCGAGGCGCAATTCCACGTGGTCCCAGCTCACCGGCATTTCATCCACGGCGGTGTTGAACGCGTGCCCGGAGGCCATCAACGGCAGCACGCTGCCACGGATCACGCCGTTATCGGTAAACAGGCTGACGCGGCTGCCTTCGGCAAAACGGCTTGACCAGCAGCCGACGGGGGCGAGGGTCAGGCGGCCGTTGTCCTTGATTGCACGCACGGCGGCGCCGATGGTGTCCAGGTGCGCAGACACCGCACGGTCCGGGCTGTTTTTCTGGCCCTTGAGGGTGGCGCGAATCGTCCCGCGCCGGGTCATTTCAAAGGGAATGCCCAGCTCTTCGAGGCGCTCGGCGACGTAGCGCACGATGGTGTCGGTAAACCCGGTAGGGCTGGGAATGGCGAGCATTTCCAGCAGGACTTTTTGCAGGTAGTTGAGGTCCGGTTCGGGGATGGTTCGAGTCATGGAAACTCCTGATGGGGTGAGGGCGATCGTTCCCACGCTCAGCGTGGGAATGCCTCAAGGGACGCTCTGCGTCCGCTCTTGTGACGCTGAGCGTCACGGGCTGCATTCCCACGCTGAGCGTGGGAACGATCAGTGGTCAGGCAGTCGGCTGGCTATGCGGAAACAACAAATCCACAAACTTCTCCGCCGTCGGTTGCGGCTCATGGTTGGCCAGGCCAGCCCGTTCGTTGGCTTCGATAAACACATACTCGGGTTGATCGGCGGCCGGCACCATCAGGTCCAGGCCGACCATGGGAATGTCCAGCGCGCGGGCGGCACGCACGGCGGCGTCCACCAGTGTCGGGTGCAGAATCGCGGTGACGTCTTCCAGGCAGCCGCCCGTGTGCAGGTTGGCGGTGCGGCGCACGGCCAGGGTTTCGCCGCGCGGCAGGATGCTGCTGTAGTCGTAACCGGCCGCGTGCAGGGTGCGTTGGGTTTCGGCGTCCAGCGGGATCTTGCTTTCGCCGTCGGTAGCCGCTTGGCGGCGACGGCTTTGAGCTTCGATCAACGCGCCGATGGAGTGCTGGCCGTCACCGGTCACCTCGGCAGGGCGCCGGATCGCGGCGGCGACCACTTCAAAACCGATCACCAGAATGCGCAGGTCGAGGCCTTCGTGAAAGCTTTCCAGCAACACACGGCTGTCGAACTGGCGCGCCGCTTCAATGGCCTTCTGCACGTCTTCGATGGTCTGCAAATCCACCGCCACGCCCTGGCCTTGCTCGCCGTCCAGCGGCTTGACCACGATGCGCTGGTGTTCGTCGAGAAACTCCAGGTTGTCATCCGCGCTGCCCGCCAACTGTTGTTGCGGCAGCTTCAAGCCGGCAGCTTTGAGTACCTTGTGGGTCAGGCTTTTGTCCTGGCACAGGGTCATGCTGATGGCACTGGTCAGGTCGCTGAGGGATTCACGGCAACGCACGCGGCGCCCGCCATGGCTGAGGGTAAACAGGCCAGCGTCGGCGTCATCCACCTGCACATCGATGCCGCGCCGGTGGGCTTCCTCGACAATGATCCGCGCGTAGGGGTTGAACCCCGCCTGCGGCCCGGGGCCGAGAAACAAAGGCTGGTTGATGCCGTTCTTGCGCTTGATCGCAAAGGTGGTCAGTGCGCGAAAGCCCAATTTGGCGTAAAGGCTCTTGGCCTGGCGGTTATCGTGCAACACCGACAGGTCGAGGTAGCTCAAGCCACGGCTCATAAAGTGCTCGACCAAGTGGCGCACCAACACTTCACCGACGCCGGGGCGTGTGCACTGCGGGTCGACGGCCAGGCACCAGAGGCTGCAACCGTTTTCCGGGTCCTGAAAGGCTTTTTGATGGTTAAGACCCATCACACTGCCGATCACCGCGCCGCTGTCTTCATCTTCGGCCAGCCAATACACCGGGCCGCCTTGATGGCGCGGCGTCAGGCGTTCGGGGTCGACCGGCAGCATGCCTCGCCCTTGATAGAGCACGTTGACCGCCGCCCAATCAGCTTCGGTTTGCACGCGACGGATACGAAAACCGCGAAACACGCGCGTAGCGGGGCGGTAGTCGCTGAACCACAGGCGCAGTGTGTCGGACGGATCGAGGAACAACTGCTGCGGGTCAATCCCGAGGATCTGCTGCGGCGCCGCCACGTAGAGCGCGATGTCGCGCTCGCCGGGCTGCTCATTCAACAGTTCCTGGGCCAGGCTCGCGGGGTCCGGGAAGGTATGCCCGATCAACAACCGGCCCCAGCCGCAATGCACGGCAATCGGTTCGGCGCCGAGTGGGCTGCCATCTTCCGCCAGGCGGGCTTGCAGGCGCTCGTAGGTCGGCGCCTGGCCCTTCAGCAAGCGTTGGCTGTAAGCCGCTGCAAGAGGTTTCATCACTCAGATTCCTTGTTCGCTGAGCCACAGGTTCAGCGCCGCCAGTTGCCACAGCTTGGAGCCGCGCAGCGGGGTCAGTTGGCCCTGCGGGTCGGTCAACAGGCGGTCGAGCATGGCGGGGTTGAACAGGCCGCGATCCTGGCTTGGGTCGAGCAGCAGTTCGCGCACCCAGTTCAAGGTGTCGCCCTGCAAATGCTTGAGGCCCGGCACCGGGAAGTAGCCTTTTTTGCGGTCGATGACTTCGCTCGGGATGACCCGGCGCGCCGCTTCTTTCAACACTTGCTTGCCGCCGTCCGGCAGTTTGAATTTGCCTGGCACCCGCGCCGAGAGTTCGACGAGGCGGTAATCCAGGAACGGCGTGCGTGCCTCCAGGCCCCAGGCCATGGTCATGTTGTCGACGCGTTTGACCGGGTCGTCCACCAGCATCACCGTGCTGTCCAGGCGCAGGGCTTTGTCCACCGCTGCATCGGCGCCTGGCATGGCGAAATGTTCGCGCACAAAGTCACCGGCAGCGTCGTTGGCGGTCAGCCATTTCGGTGCGACGGTGGCCGCGTAGTCGTCGTAGCTGCGGTCGAAAAACGCATCGCGGTAGGCGGCATACGGGTCACTGGCGCCGTCGACTTGCGGGTACCAGTGGTAACCGGCGAACAGCTCGTCGGCGCCCTGGCCGCTTTGCACCACCTTGCAATGCTTGGCCACTTCCCGCGACAGCAGGTAAAAGGCGATGCAGTCATGGCTGACCATCGGCTCGCTCATGGCGCGGAACGCCGCAGGCAGTTGCTCGATGATTTCGCTTTCGGCGATGCGCAGTTGATGGTGACGGGTGCCGTAGTGCTTGGCGATCAGGTCCGAGTACTGGAACTCGTCGCCGCGCTCGCCACCGGCGTCTTCAAAACCGATGGAGAAGGTGGACAAGTCCTGCACGCCGACTTCACGCAGCAGGCCGACGAGCATGCTCGAATCGACACCACCGGAGAGCAGCACGCCGACGTCCACTGCCGCACGTTGGCGGATCGCCACGGCTTCACGGGTGCTGTCGAGCACGCGGTCGGTCCAGTCTTCGAGGGTCAGGTTCTTTTCATCGTCATGGGGGCCGTAGGGCAGGGTCCACCAGGTTTTCTGTTCAGTGTTGCCGTTGGCGTCGATACGCATCCAGCTCGCCGGTGGCAGCTTTTCAATGCCCGCCAGCAAGGTGCGCGGCGCGGGCACCACGGCGTGGAAGTTCAGGTAGTGATTCAGCGCCACCGGATCGAGGATCGGGTTGATATCGCCGCCCTTGAGCAGCGCCGGCAAGGCCGAGGCAAAGCGCAGGCGCTGGCCGGTGCGCGACAGGTACAAAGGCTTCACGCCTAGACGGTCGCGGGCGATGAACAGGCGCTGGGCGTCACGCTCCCAGATGGCAAATGCAAACATGCCATTGAGTTTTGGCAGCAGTGCTTCACCCCAGGCGTGGTAGCCCTTGAGCAGCACTTCGGTGTCGCCACCGGAATAGAAGGCGTAGCCCAGGGCTTCCAGCTCTTCACGCAATTCCGGGAAGTTGTAGATCGCACCGTTGAAGGCCAGGGACAGCCCGAGCTGGGCGTCGACCATCGGTTGGGCCGAGCCGTCCGACAGGTCCATGATTTTCAGGCGCCGGTGGCCCAGGGCAATCGGCCCTTGGGCGTGGAAGCCCCAGGCATCGGGGCCACGCGGGGCCAAGTGGTGGGTGATGCGCTCAATCGCTGCCAAGTCGGCAGGTTGGGCATCGAAACGTAACTCGCCAGCTAATCCGCACATAAATTCCTTACCGGTTTTTCCGTTGGGGAGGGTCAATACTCAATACGCCCAAAGGGCGCGTACCCAGAAACTGACCCAGTGCTATCCGTGGAGTTTTAGACCGATAAGTTATAAGGCAAATAGCCGCGATGCCTTGAATCCCGCTATTTGCGTGTGGTTGGTTTACCTCGAACCAAGGCGCGCAGGGCAAACCGATTCGGGTGGCAGGCCTCGGCCACACCCGCTGGAAGCGGCAGCGGCTCGTCGCTCAGCCAGGCCGCCAGCAGCTCGCCGCACAGGGGCGCGGTGATCAGCCCGCGTGAGCCGTGACCGCTGTTGATGTACAGCCCCGGCAGCCATGGGCAGGGCGTATCCGGCACTTGCCGGGCGTCTTTGCCAAGCACCGCATAAGCCTGTTGAAACGCTGTTTGGTCGGCCAACGGCCCGACGATCGGCAGGTAGTCAGGGCTGGTACAACGAAACGCCGCGCGGCCTTGCAGTTGCTCGGGTGCGAGGTGGTCGGCGCCCAGGCGTTGCAGCAGGTCTACGGAAATCTCCCGCAGCATGTCGAGGTTGCCCGCATGTTCGGCGACGGTGGGCGTTAGGTCTTCATTATTGAAGTCAAAACTCGCGCCCAGGGTGTGTTCACCCAGTCGCGCAGGTGCCACATAGCCCTCGGCGCAGACCACCGTGGCCAAGCTCGCACTCGCTGCGGTTTGCGCCAACCGGGTGATTTGCCCGCGGATGCGCTTGAGCGGCAAGTCGGCGCTGGGGGCGAAACGCTTGATCTCGGCCGCACCTGCAAGCACCACCACGCTGGCACTCGCCAGCACGCGGTCACCGTCGCGGGCCTGCCACTGGTCGTCGACCCGGTGCAGTTCAAGCGCGTCGTGATGGGTGAGCACTTCAATCAGCGGATGCGCCGCTTGCCAGTGGCACAGCGCAGGTGGATGCACCCAGCCACCTTCCGGGAAAAACAGGCCGCCGTGGGCCAGGTCGATACCGGCCTGTTGTTGCGCTTGATCGCGGTCCAGCAGGTGCAGCAATTCGGGAGGGAACGCCTCGGCCAGTTGCGCCTGGCGCTGAGCTTCTTTGGCGTCGAATGCCAATTGCAGCACGCCGCAGCCGTCCCAATCGACGCCACGCTGCAAGTGTTCCAGCAAACGCCGAGTGTGGCCGAAACCGCTGAGGATCAGCTGGGACAGCGCAGTGCCATGCGCCGACAGCTTCAGGTACAGCACGCCCTGCGGGTTGCCGGACGCTTCCTGGGCCAGCTCGGTGTGGCGCTCCAGCAGGCTGACGCGCCAACCGCGTGCGGCCAGGCTGGCGGCGGTGGCGCAACCCGCCAGGCCGCCGCCGATGACCATGGCGTGGCGCTCGCCGTCGATGGCGGGCGGGCGCGCGAACCAGGGTTTGGCGGTGGCCGCGGGTGGCGCGTCTTCGGGCCAACCGAGGAATTCACCGCGCAGGATCTCCCACTTATGGCCGATGCCCGGCGTGCGCTTCATCTTGAACCCGGCGGCGTTGATCAGGCGCCGCACCCAGCCGGTGCTGGTGAAGGTGCTGATCGTGGAGCCGGGCGCGGCCAGGCGGGCCAGTTCGGCAAACAGCTCGGCGGTCCACATGTCGGGGTTTTTCGCCGGCGCGAAGCCGTCCAGAAACCACGCATCGACCTGTGCATCCAATTGCGGCAGTTGCTCCAGGGCGTCGCCGACCAACAGCGTCAGGGTCACGCGGCCGTTGTCCAGCACCAGGCGTTGGAAACCTGGGTGGATGGCGATGTACTGCGCCAGCAACTGCTCGGCGAAGGGCGCCAGTTCCGGCCAGAGGGCGAGGGCGCGTTGCAGGTCGGTGTGGCTCAGCGGGTACTTTTCCACGCTGACAAAATGCAGGCGCGCACCGGCCACCGCGTGTTGCTCGAACAGCTGCCAGGCGCAGAGAAAATTCAGGCCGGTGCCGAAACCGGTCTCGCCAATCACCAAACGCCCACCTGCCGGCAAGGCAGCAAAGCGCTCCTGCAAACGGTTCTGTTCGAGGAACACATAGCGGGTTTCTTCAAGGCCCGACTTGTCGGAAAAATATACGTCGTCGAACACCCGCGAGTGCGGGCGACCTTGCTCATCCCAGTCGAGCTGGGCGTGGGTGATGGGGTTCATGGGCGGCTCGAAAAAGACAAGGCCGCCATTCTAGCTGATCAATCGAGGATGAATTGACCCACGGCAAGCGCGGGTGGAATTTCCTCCCGCGTGTTGTTGCCCAATCCGCTAGTCTTGATCCATCTTGAAACGGAGCTGCCCATGTTCGAATCCGCCGAAATCGGTCACGCCATCGACAAAGACACCTACGACGCCGAAGTACCGGCCTTGCGCGAAGCGTTGCTGGAAGTGCAGTACGAGTTGCAGCAGCAGAAGCGCTTCCCGGTGATCATCCTGATCAACGGCGTCGAAGGCGCGGGCAAGGGCGAGACCGTCAAGCTGCTGAATGAATGGATGGACCCGCGCCTGATCGAGGTGCGCACCTTCGACCAGCAGACCGACGAAGAACTGGCACGCCCACCGGCCTGGCGCTACTGGCGGCAACTGCCAGCCAAAGGCCGCATGGGCATCTTTTTCGGCAACTGGTACAGCCAGATGCTGCAAGGCCGGGTGCACGGCCAGATCAAGGACGCACGCCTGGACCAGGCCATCGCCGGTGCCGAGCGCCTGGAAAAGATGCTCTGCGATGAAGGCGCGCTGATCTTCAAGTTCTGGTTCCACCTGTCCAAGAAACAGATGAAGGCGCGGCTCAAGGCTCTGGCCGACGACCCCTTGCACAGCTGGCGCATCAGCCCGCTGGACTGGCAACAGTCCGAGACCTACGACAAGTTTGTGCATTTTGGTGAGCGCATCCTGCGTCGCACCAGCCGCGACTATGCGCCGTGGCACGTCATTGAAGGTGTTGATGCCAATTACCGCAGCCTTACTGTGGGCAAGATCCTGCTCGAAAGCCTGCAAAACGCCTTGAAGCTGCCCAAGGGCAAGGCCAGCGGCATGAACCCGGCGCCGTTGCTGGCCTCGGTTGACCAGAAGAGCCTGCTCGACAGCCTCGACATGACCTTGCGCCTGGACAAGGACGATTACGAGGAACAGCTGATTACCGAGCAGGCGCGTTTCTCCGGGCTGATGCGCGACAAACGCATGCGCAAGCACGCGCTGGTGACGGTCTTCGAAGGCAATGATGCGGCGGGCAAGGGCGGCGCGATTCGACGTGTGGCGGCGGCACTCGACCCGCGCCAGTACCATATCGTGCCGATTGCCGCGCCAAGCGAAGACGAGCGCGCCCAGCCGTACTTGTGGCGGTTCTGGCAGAAGATTCCGGCGCGCGGCATGTTTACCGTGTTTGACCGCTCGTGGTACGGCCGCGTGCTGGTGGAACGCGTCGAGGGCTTCTGCACCCCGGCGGACTGGATGCGCGCCTACGGCGAGATCAATGACTTCGAAGAGCAGTTGCGCGACGCGGGTGTGATCGTGGTCAAGTTCTGGCTCGCCATCGACAAGCAGACCCAGCTGGAACGCTTCCAGGCCCGCGAGGAAATCCCGTTCAAGCGCTTCAAAATCACCGAAGACGACTGGCGCAACCGCGACAAGTGGGACGACTACCGGGCCGCCGTGGGCGATATGGTCGACCGCACCAGCACTGAAATCGCGCCGTGGACCTTGGTGGAAGCCAATGACAAACGCTGGGCGCGGGTCAAGGTGTTGCGCACCATCAACCGCGCGCTGGAAGAGGCGTTCGACAAAACCGACAAGCATGACAAGAAGAAAAAGAAATAGCCTTGGCTGAGCTTCCTGTAGTTGGCAGGCTTGCCACAACAAGCCTGCCGCTCACCATGTTTTTGTATATGCCGGGTGAATGATCGTCGCGGTTGGCTAGGGCTGGATCTATCCTCGATCCATCTTCCAACAATGACAAGATCGAGGTAGCCCATGCGTGAAGTAGTGATCGTCGACAGCGTGCGAACCGGCCTGGCCAAATCCTTTCGCGGCAAGTTCAACCAGACCCGTCCGGATGACATGGCCGCCCATTGCGTGAATGCGCTGCTGACCCGCAATGGCATCGACCCGGCGACGGTCGAGGACTGCATCGTCGGCGCCGGCTCCAACGAGGGCGCCCAGGGCTACAACATCGGGCGCAACGTGGCGGTGCTTTCACAGCTGGGCACCGGCACGGCTGGCATGACCCTCAACCGCTTCTGCTCTTCGGGCTTGCAGGCGATTGCCATCGCGGCCAACCAGATTGCCTCGGGCTGCAGCGACATCATCGTCGCCGGTGGGGTTGAGTCGATCAGCCTGACCATGAAAAGCGTCAACACCGACAACCTGATCAACCCGCTGCTTAAAGAGCAGGTGCCGGGTATCTACTTCCCCATGGGCCAAACCGCCGAAATTGTCGCGCGCCGCTACAACGTCAGCCGCGAAGAACAGGACCTGTATGCCCTGCAAAGCCAGCAGCGCACTGCCCAGGCTCAGGCCGATGGCTTGTTCGACGATGAAATTGTGCCGATGACGGTCAAGTACACAGTCGAGGACAAGAACACCGGCGCGGTACAGGTGCTGGACGGCGTGGTCGATCGCGATGACTGCAACCGCCCCGACACCACGCTCGCCAGCTTGCAGGGGTTGAAGCCGGTCTTCGCCGAGGACGGCTCGGTGACGGCCGGCAACTCCTCGCAGCTGTCCGACGGCGCTTCGATGACTTTGGTGATGAGCCTGGAAAAAGCCCTGGCGCTGGGCCTCAAGCCCAAGGCGTTTTTCCGTGGCTTTACCGTGGCCGGCTGCGAGCCGGACGAAATGGGCATTGGCCCGGTGTTTTCGGTGCCCATGTTGCTCAAGGCCAAAGGCTTGCAGGTGGCGGACATCGACCTGTGGGAACTCAACGAAGCCTTCGCCTCGCAATGCCTGTATGCGCGTAACCGCCTGGAAATTGATAACGCCAAATACAACGTCAATGGCGGCTCGATCTCGATTGGGCACCCATTCGGCATGACCGGTTCGCGGCAAGTCGGGCATTTGGTGCGCGAGTTGCAACGGCGCAATCTGCGCTATGGCATCGTCACCATGTGCGTGGGCGGCGGCATGGGTGCCACCGGGCTGTTTGAAGCGGTGCGCTAAATCTTACTGAAAAAACCGGCTTGAAAATGTGGGAGCGGGCTTGCTCGCGAATGCGGTGGGTCAGCCATGCATGTGTTGACTGATACACCGCATTCGCGAGCAAGCCCGCTCCCACAGTTGAATTGTGTCGTATCCCAATTCGTGCGCTTGCCCCTAGAATGCTGCCTCCACTTCCTCAGGCATTCGGGGCACTCATGCACATCTCTTCCGGCCGTTGGGTCTATGGCTTTGGCTTGACCCTGCTGACCGCGTTCCTGTGGGGCATTCTGCCGATCAAACTCAAGCAAGTGCTGCAAGTGATGGACCCGGTGACCGTCACCTGGTTTCGCCTGGTTGTGGCCGGCAGCTGCTTGTTTATCTACCTGGCACTCACTCGTCGGCTGCCCAGCCGCAAAGTGCTCGGCCCCAAGGGCGGCTGGCTGGTGGCAATGGCGGTGTGCGGGCTGGTGGGCAATTACGTGCTGTACCTGGTGGGCCTGAAAATGCTCAGCCCCGGCACGGCACAGTTGGTGGTGCAGATGGGGCCGATATTCCTGATGGTCGCCAGCGTGTTTGTGTTCAAGGAGCGTTTCAGCCTGGGGCAGGGCGTGGGGCTGGTGGTGTTGATCATTGGCTTTGGGCTGTTCTTCAACCAAAGGCTGGTGGAAATGCTGACGTCCCTGGGCACTTACACCGCCGGGGTGCTGACCATCCTGCTGGCCACCACCATCTGGGTGTTCTACGCCTTAGGCCAGAAGCAGTTGCTGACGGTGTGGAATTCGCTGCAGGTGATGATGGTGATCTATCTGTCTTGCGCCGCGCTGCTCACACCGTGGGCGCATCCGCTGGAGGCGCTGCAGCTGAGCCCGCTGCAAGGCTGGCTGTTGCTGGCGTGCTGCATGAATACGCTGGTGGCGTACGGTGCGTTTGCCGAGGCGCTGGCGCATTGGGAGGCTTCGCGGGTGAGTGCGACGTTGGCGTTGACGCCATTGGTGACGTTTGTGGCGGTGGCGCTGGCGGCGTGGTTATGGCCGGATTTTGTGCAGGCCGAAGAGATCAATGCGTTGGGCTATGTGGGGGCGCTGGTGGTGGTGCTGGGGTCGGCGACCGTGGCGCTGGCGCCGTCGTTGCTGGCTGGGCTCAGGGCTCGGCGGGTGCGCTTGGCGTCTTGATGACGAAAGCGCCGAAGCTATATTTTTGTAAACCGGTTCAACTGTGGGAGCTGGCTTGCCTGCGATAGCGGCCTTCCGGCCAACCCAAATCTTGCTGATGCAGCACTGTTTAACTGTGGGAGCGGGCTTGCTCGCGAAGGCGGCCTCCCGGTTGGCTGGGATGTCTAGTCGGAGTACATATCCATTGCTGCGGTAACGGCTGCTTAGGGTTCCGCTCTTACAGCGGGTCACTTTTGTAAAGACACAAAAGTAACCAAAAAGTCTTCGCCCCACCACTCGGCACCTCGCCTAGGCTCGGTGTGCCCTCACTCCGGCTTGAATCCGTGGGCCGCCGCGATGGGCCATCCTTGGCCCAGCGCGGCTAACCCGGCGTCCTGCCGGGTTACCCACGGATTCAAGCCTGCGTTCGGCCAGCGTGGTTGACGGGGCGCCTAAGATCAAGATCAAGATCAAGATCAACAGCAGATCAAGATCAACGGCAGATCAAAAGTCTGAGTTTAATGCCCGGCTTCCAGCATGTTTTCCGGGCGTACCCATTGGTCAAACTCTGCATCGGTAAGGAAGCCTAGCTCCAGCGCGGCTTCGCGCAGTGTCAGGCCTTCGGCGTAGGCTTTTTTGGCGATCTGCGCCGATTTGTCGTAGCCGATGTGCGGGTTGAGTGCGGTCACCAGCATCAGCCCGCGTTCCAGGTGTTCGGCCATTTGCTCGGCATCCGGTTCAAGACCGGCGATGCAGTGTTCCTGGAAGTTGTTGCAACCGTCGGCCAGCAGGCGGATCGATTCCAGCAGGTTGTGGATGATCACCGGTTTGTACACGTTCAGCTGCAAATGCCCTTGGCTGGCGGCAATGCCGATGGTCACGTCGTTGCCGAGTACCTGGCAGGCCAGCATCGACAGCGCTTCGCATTGGGTGGGGTTGACCTTGCCGGGCATGATCGAGCTGCCGGGTTCGTTGGCCGGCAATTTGACCTCGGCCAGCCCGGCGCGTGGGCCGGAGCCCAGCAGGCGCAGGTCGTTGGCGATTTTCATCAAGGCCACGGCCAGGGTTTTCAGCGCGCCGTGCAAGGTCACCAGCGGTTCATGGCCGGAAAGGGCGGCGAATTTGTTCGGTGCGGTTACGAACGGCAGCCCCGACAACGCGGCCAGCTCGGCAGCAATCGCCTCGCCAAAGCCATGAGGCGAGTTGAGCCCGGTGCCGACGGCGGTGCCGCCCTGGGCCAGTTCGCATACCGGAGGCAGGGCACTGCGGATCGCGCGTTCGGCGTAATCGAGCTGGGCGATAAAGGCCGAGATTTCCTGGCCGAAGGTGATCGGCGTGGCGTCCATCATGTGGGTGCGGCCGGTCTTCACCAGTTTCATGTGCCGTGCCGACAGTTCCGCCAGGCCGCCCGAAAGGTTGGTGATTGCCGGCAGCAGTTGTTTGTTCACCGCTTGCACCGTCGCGATGCTCATCGCTGTAGGGAAACAGTCGTTGGAACTCTGCGAGCGGTTCACATGATCGTTAGGGTGAACCGGGCTCTTGCCGCCGCGGGTCTTGCCCGACAGCTCGTTGGCGCGGCCGGCGATCACTTCATTGGCGTTCATGTTGCTCTGGGTGCCGCTGCCGGTCTGCCACACCACCAGCGGGAACTGGTCGTCATGCTGGCCGTCGAGCACTTCATCTGCAGCCTGTTCGATCAGGCGGGCGATATCGGCAGGCAAATCGCCGTTGCGGTCGTTGACCCGCGCCGCCGCTTTCTTGATCAGCGCCAGGGCATGCAGCACCGCCAGGGGCATGCGTTGCTCGCCGATGGCGAAGTTCACCAGCGAACGTTGGGTCTGCGCGCCCCAGTAAGCGTCATCCGGGACTTGGACTTCTCCCAGGCTGTCGGTTTCGATACGGCTCATCGGGCACACTCCTTCAGGTTCGTTTGCGCAGTTTAGGCCGTGATGGGCCAGTGGGGTTCCATAAAAGACTTTTCACCCGGCCCAAGTCCCGCAAAACCCGGCCCAATAAGGGGTGGGGTTGAGACATTTCGTTTTTTAGGCGCAGAATAGTCGCCCTTGGGGGTAATACCTCGCCTGCTAGAAAGGAAACTCGATGACTCGTCTTCGTGCCATCTGTACCGCGGTTGCTCTGGTTTGCGCCAGCGGCCAAGTCTTTGCCGATACCGCCAGCCATAACGCCAGTGCCGAAGCCTTCCTTACCCTGGCCCACGCTGACAAGCTGGGTACGCCGGTGTACATGCAAGTGCAGCAAATGTTTGCCCAGCGTTTCGAACAGACCAAGGCGCCTGCCGCCAAGCAGTCCGTGCTGGACAGCTACCAGGCCAAGGCTAACGCCGCTCTGGACCAGGCTATCGGCTGGCCGAAGCTGAAACCGGACATGGTCAAGCTCTACACCACTAACTTCAGCGAATCCGAGCTCAAGGACCTGGTTGCGTTCTACCAGTCGCCACTGGGCAAGAAAGTCCTGGAAAAAATGCCGCAATTGACTCAACAATCGGCCCAGATGACCCAAGCCAAGCTGGAAAGCGCCGTGCCGGTGGTGAACAAGCTGTTGGAAGACATGACCAACGAGCTGGCACCTAAAGCCGCTGCACCGGCCAAGAAGAAGTAAGCAGGAATGACCATGCAACAGCGTATCGAAACGGCGCTCACCGCCTTGAGCCCGCAACACTTGGACGTGCTGGACGAAAGCCATATGCACAGCCGTGGGTTGCAGACCCACTTCAAGGCCGTGCTGGTCAGCCAGCAGTTCGAGGGGCTTAACCGCGTCAAGCGCCACCAGACGGTCTACGCCACCCTGGGTGACCTGATGAGCGAGTTTCATGCGTTGGCGCTGCATACCTACACGCCTGAAGAATGGGCGAAAATCGACGCAGCCCCGGCCTCGCCGACCTGCGCCGGCGGGCATGATTAATGATCAGGTGTCTCTGACACCCGGCATTTGTTAGAATCCGCAACGCGCCGCTTAGCCGGCGCGTTTTTTTTGCATCCGGTTCACCCCTTACGAGGGTAGCCACCTGGAGAGAACACCCATGACTCAACCGATCGTCGTGGCGGCACTGTATAAGTTCGTCACCCTCGAAGATTACGTCGCCCTGCGCGAGCCACTGCTGCAGGCGATGGTCGACAACGGCATCAAAGGCACCTTGCTGATCGCCGAAGAAGGCATCAACGGCACCGTTTCCGGTAGCCGCGAAGGCATTGATGGCCTGATGGCCTGGCTGAAAAACGACCCACGCATGGACGACATCGACCACAAAGAGTCGTACTGCGACGACCAGCCGTTCTACCGCACCAAGGTCAAGCTCAAAAAAGAGATCGTGACCCTGGGCGTCGAAGGCGTCGACCCGAACAAACAAGTCGGCACCTACGTCGACCCGCAGGACTGGAACGCGCTGATCAGCGACCCGGAAGTGCTGTTGATCGACACGCGCAACGACTACGAAGTGTCGATCGGCACCTTTGAAGGCGCAATCGACCCGAAAACCACCAGTTTTCGCGAATTTCCCGACTACATCAAAGCCAACTTCGACCCGGCCAAGCACAAGAAAGTCGCCATGTTCTGCACCGGCGGCATTCGTTGCGAAAAGGCCTCGAGCTACATGCTCAGCGAAGGCTTTGACGAGGTTTATCACCTCAAGGGCGGCATCCTGAAGTACCTCGAAGAGGTGCCCCAGGAAGAGACCAAATGGCAGGGCGACTGCTTTGTGTTCGACAACCGCGTGACCGTGCGCCACGACTTGAGCGAAGGCGACTACGATCAATGCCATGCGTGCCGTACACCGGTCAGCGTCGAAGACCGTGCGTCCGAGCATTATGTGGCCGGCATCAGTTGCCCGCATTGCTGGGATAAGCTGCCGGAGAAGACCCGCCGCAGCGCGATTGACCGGCAGAAGCAGATCGAGCTGGCCAAGGCCCGCAACATGCCGCACCCGATTGGCTTTAACTATAAGCAAACCCCTTCCGAGGCCTGACCCATGCCCGCGCGCCTGCTCTATGTGATGGACCCGATGTGTTCCTGGTGCTGGGGCTTTGCCCCGGTGGCCGAGGCGTTGGTGGAGCAGGCCCAGGCCGCAGGCGTGGAGCTGCACCTGGTGGTGGGTGGCTTGCGCACGGGCAGTGGTGCGGCGCTGGAGCCGACCACTCGGCGCTATATCCTTGAGCACTGGCAGGCGGTCACCGAGGCCACTGGTCAGCCGTTCAAGCGTGACGGCGCGTTGCCCGACGGCTTTGTCTATGACACCGAGCCTGCGTGTCGGGCCATCGTCACGGCGCGCAGCCTGGCACCGGATTGCGCGTGGAAGCTGTTGGGGCTGATCCAGCGCGCGTTTTATGTCGAGGGCCGCGACGTGACCCTCGCCAGCGTGTTGGTCGAACTGGCCGAGCAGGCCGGCATCCCGCGCATCGAGTTCGCCGGTGCGTTCGACCGTGCCGAGCAGCATGCCGCCACAGCCGCCGATTTCACCTGGGTGCAGGATCTGGGTATCGCCGGTTTCCCGACCCTATTGGCCGAGCGTAATGGCCAGCTGGCGCTACTGACCAACGGCTACCAGCCGCTGTCCGAGCTGTCGCCTTTGCTCGCCCGATGGCTGGAGCGAGCCACCTGTGCATGACACGCCTGGGCAAGACCAACCTCAACGCACCGACCGACTGACCTGGGCAGAAATTCGCCGCCTGGCCCTGCGGCACAAGAAATCCCTGTGGATCGCCAATGGCGTCGCCGTGCTGGCGACCCTGTGCAGTGTGCCCATCCCATTGCTGTTGCCCTTGCTGGTAGACGAAGTGCTGCTGGGCCGTGGCGATGCGGCGCTCAAGGTGATGAACAACGCATTGCCCCTGGGCTGGCAGAAGGCTGCCGGTTATATCGGCCTGATGTTGCTGGTGACGCTGTGCCTGCGGTGCGGTGCGCTGGTGTTCAACGTGGTGCAGGCGCGGTTGTTTGCGCGGCTGGCCAAGGACATTGTGTACCGCATTCGGGTGCGGCTGATCGAACGGCTCAAGCGCATTTCCCTTGGCGAATACGAAAGCCTGGGCAGTGGCACCGTCACCACGCACCTGGTCACGGATTTGGACACGCTGGACAAGTTTGTCGGCGAAACCCTCAGCCGTTTCCTGGTGGCCATGCTCACCCTGGTCGGCACCTCGGCGATTCTGGTGTGGATGCACTGGCAGCTGGCGTTGTTGATCCTGCTGTTCAACCCGTTGGTGATCTACGCCACGGTGCAGTTGGGCAAGCGCGTCAAACACCTGAAGAAGCTGGAGAACGACAGCACGTCGCGCTTCACCCAGGCATTGACCGAAACCCTCGACGCCATCCAGGAAGTGCGTGCCGGCAACCGCCAGGGCTTTTTCCTCGGGCGCCTGGGCCAGCGTGCCCAGGAAGTGCGCGACTACGCGATCCACTCGCAATGGAAAACCGACGCCTCCAGCCGCGCCAGTGGCTTGTTGTTTCAGTTCGGAATCGACATTTTCCGCGCGGCGGCGATGCTCACGGTGCTGTTTTCCGACCTGTCCATCGGCCAGATGCTCGCGGTGTTCAGCTACCTGTGGTTCATGATCGGGCCGGTGGAGCAACTGCTGAACCTGCAATATGCGTTCTACGCGGCAGGCGGCGCGCTGACGCGGATCAACGAGCTGCTGGCGCGTGCCGACGAACCCCAATACGCCGGTGGCGCAGACCCGTTTACTGGGCGGGAAACCGTGGGTATCGAGGTGCGCGGGCTGGATTTCGGCTACGGCGAAGAACTGGTGCTCAACCAGTTGAACCTGACCATTGCGCCGGGTGAGAAGGTGGCGATTGTCGGCGCCAGCGGCGGCGGCAAAAGTACCCTGGTGCAACTGTTGCTCGGGCTCTACACACCGCAGGCCGGCAGCATTCGTTTCGGCGACGCGACCCAACAGGAAATCGGCCTTGCAACCATCCGTGAGAACGTTGCCGTGGTGCTGCAACACCCGGCGTTGTTCAATGACACGGTGCGCGCCAACCTGACCATGGGCCGCACGCGTTCGGACCAGGCATGCTGGCAGGCGCTGGAAATCGCCCAGTTGGACGCAACCGTCAGGGCATTGCCGTTGGGCCTGGACAGTGTGGTCGGACGCTCCGGCGTGCGTTTTTCCGGCGGCCAGCGCCAACGCCTGGCCATTGCCCGGATGGTGCTGGCTGAGCCGAAAGTGGTGATTCTGGATGAGGCCACCTCGGCGCTCGATGCGGCGACCGAATACAACCTGCATCAGGCGCTGGCACGGTTTCTCAGTGGGCGTACTACACTGATCATCGCGCACCGGCTGTCGGCGGTGAAGCAGGCTGACCGCGTGTTGGTGTTCGATGGCGGGCATATCGCCGAGGATGGCGACCATCAGCAATTGATCGCGGAGGGCGGGTTGTACGCCAAACTCTATGGGCATTTGCAACAAGTGCGCTGAATTAGCCTAGGCTGTGCTATCAGGAGCGGATTTTCGCGTGCGTATTCAGCTGTGCATGTGCAAGGGACTTCATGAAGCAAAAGCGGACTCTCGGAACGCCTCGGCTGCTGGGCATTGTCTGGCCCTTTATCGCCGTTGTGCTGTTCCAGGCATTGTTAGGCTGCGTCAGTCTCTACGTGCTTTCAGCGGTGCGCGGGTATGTGGCGGGCGAGAGCCTGTGGTCCAAGGGCCAGAAAGATGCCATCTACTACCTGACGCTTTACGCCGATAATCGCGACCCCGCCACCTACCTCAAGTACCAGCAAGCCATCGCCGTGCCCCAAGGCGGGCATGAGTTGCGTATCGCGCTGGACCGCCCCACACCCGACCTGCCTGCGGCGCGGCACGGGATCCTCAAGGGCGGCAACCACCCGGATGACGTTTCCAGCCTGATCTGGCTGTACCTCAACTTTCGCCATTTCAGCTACCTGGAAAAAGCCATCGAGTTGTGGACCGTGGGCGACGGTTATCTGGTGCAACTGGATGACCTGGCCCAGACGATGCATCGGGCGATCAGCAGTAATCAGGTCAGCAGCAGCGATGTAAGGGACTGGAAGGCACGCATCACCGCTATCAACGATGGCGTCACGCCGGCCGCCAAGGCGTTCAGCGATGCCTTGGGCGAGGGCTCGCGGGTTATCCTGCGGCTGCTGTTGATCACCAACCTGGCCACCGCCCTGGGCCTGATTGCCCTGGCGTTGCTGCGCACGCACAAATTGCTGGCCCAGCGCCACGCGTTCGCCAACGCGCTGCAGGCAGAGAAAGAGCGGGCGCAGATTACCCTGGAATCGATTGGCGACGGCGTGATCACCACCGATGTCGACGGCGCCATCGCCTACATGAACCCGGCCGCCGAGGCGCTGACACACTGGACGTCGGCCCAGGCCCAAGGGCTGCCCCTGGCGGCGTTATTCAGCCTGCTCGATGAAAATGCCGAGCCCGATGGATTTACGCTGCTCGAGCACATTATCAAGGGCGAATTCAGTGGCGGCAGCGAGCATTCCAAGCTGATCCAGCGGGTGGACGGCAGCACGGTGTCGGTGACGCTGGTGGGCGCGCCGATCCGCAGTGCCGGCAAGGTCAGTGGCGCGGTGCTGGTGCTGCACGATATGACCCGGGAGCGCCAATACATTGCCAACCTGTCGTGGCAGGCGACCCACGATGCCTTGACGGGCCTGGCCAACCGTCGCGAATTCGAGTTCCGCCTGGAACAGGTGCTGCAACAGGTGGCGCGCCAGCAAAACCCGCGACATGCCTTAATGTTCCTTGATCTGGACCAGTTCAAGCTGGTCAACGATACCTGCGGGCATGCCGCAGGGGATGAGTTGCTGCGGCATATCTGCGCGTTGCTGCAATCGGACCTGCGCGACGGTGACACCCTGGCGCGCCTGGGCGGCGACGAGTTTGGCATCCTGCTGGAGAACTGCCCGGCACCGGTCGCGGAAAAAATCGCCGAGAGCCTTCGACATACCGTGCAGAACTTGCATTTCGTGTGGAAAGGCCGGCCGTTCATGACCACCGTCAGTATTGGCCTGGTGCATATCTCGAGCACGCCGACCACCTTGGAGACATCGCTGCGCGCCGCCGACATGGCGTGTTACATGGCCAAGGAAAAGGGCCGCAACCGCGTGCAGGTCTACCATGCCGATGACTCGGAGTTGTCTCTGCGCTTCGGCGAAATGGCCTGGGTGCAGCGCCTGCACATGGCCTTGGAGGAGAATAGGTTTTGCCTGTATGCGCAGGAAATTTCGCCTTTGGGGCACACCGATGGCGGCACTGGGCATATCGAAATTCTGCTGCGCCTGCACGATGAAGCCGGTCGGATCATTCTTCCGGACAGTTTTATCCCGGCGGCCGAGCGCTACGGCCTGATGACGTCGCTGGATCGCTGGGTGGTGGAGAACGTGTTCAAGATTATCGCCAACTGTTTACGCGAGCGGCCAGGCCGGCCAATGGCGATGTGTGCGATTAATCTGTCAGGTATAACCATTGGCGATGACGATTTTCTCGGTTTTTTACGTGAGCAATTCGCGGCTTATAACATTCCACCGGCAATGATATGTTTTGAAATAACTGAAACCAGTGCTATTGCAAATTTAGGTAGCGCCATTCGTTTTATTAATGAACTCAAAGCGTTAGGTTGTCATTTCTCACTTGATGACTTTTGTGCCGGAATGTCCTCATTCGCCTATCTCAAACATTTACCTGTAGACTTCCTGAAGATCGATGGAAGTTTCGTAAAGGATATGCTGGACGACCCGATTAACCGCGCCATGGTCGAAGTGATCAATCACATCGGCCACGTCATGGGTAAGCGCACAATTGCAGAGTTTGTTGAAACGCCACAGATCGAACAGGCTTTACTTGAGATTGGTGTGGATTACGCTCAGGGCTACCTGATTGAACGCCCGCAATTGTTTACCTTTGATAGCTTGCAGTGTCGACCTGTGCGGCCGCAGCCTCTGTTATTCAAGGCGCCCGGCACATTCCGCTGAAACATTTGCTGGTCTGTACAATCACACTTAAAAAGGAGCCTTACAGTGATCGACACCTTCAACAGAACCGGCCCGCTTATGGAAGCCTCAAGTTACCCTGCCTGGGCGCAACAATTGATCCAGGCCTGTAGCGAGAGCAAGCGCCGAGTTGTCGAGCACGAACTGTATCAGCGCATGCGTGACAACACGCTCAGCGCCAAGACCATGCGCCATTACCTTATCGGTGGCTGGCCAGTGGTGGAACAGTTTGCCTTGTACATGGCACAAAACCTGACCAAGACCAAGTTTGCCCGCCATCCTGGGGAGGATATGGCGCGCCGCTGGCTGATGCGTAATATTCGCGTGGAACTGAACCATGCCGATTATTGGGTACATTGGGCCCGCGCCCATGGCGTCAGCCTTGAAGAGCTGCAAGCGCAGAACGTACCACCTGAATTACACGCACTGAGTCACTGGTGCTGGCATACCAGCTCGGCCGATTCGTTGATCGTGGCGATTGCTGCGACCAACTACGCAATCGAAGGGGCGACGGGGGAGTGGTCCGCCGTGGTGTGTTCGACCGGCGTGTATGCGGCCGCCTTCCCTGAGGAAGATCGCAAGCGCGCGATGAAGTGGCTGAAGATGCACGCCCAGTACGACGACGCCCACCCGTGGGAAGCCCTGGAAATCATCTGCACCCTGGCGGGGATGAACCCGAGCAAAACCCTGCAGGAAGAACTGCGCCAGGCCGTGTGCAAGAGCTACGACTACATGTTCCTGTTTCTGGAAAGTTGCATGCGGTTGGAGAAGGAGAAAGCCAAGGATACGGCGCCCGTAGCGATTCGCGAACGTCAGGCACGCGTCGCCAGCGAGGCGTGATCCACGCGTGATGGCGGGGTGTTTACCCCGCCATTGCCAAGCGGTTGCGGCCTTCGCGCTTGGCCACGTACAAGGCGCTGTCAGCGCGGCGCAGCAGGCTGTCGGCAGACTCGGCGGCCAGCAAGGTTGAGCAACCCAGGCTCACCGTCAATTCAATCTTGGTGTCATCCGCCCAATAATCCTGAGCCTGTGCAGCCCGGCGCAAGCGCTCGCCGACCATGCTGGCAGCATCCCGGCCGGTGTTCGACAGCAGGATCAGAAACTCTTCCCCGCCAAACCTGAACACCATGTCCACGTTGCGCAGCTGGCCCTTGATCGAGCCGGCCACGGCACGCAGCACCTTGTCGCCGGCCGCATGGCCGTGGGTGTCGTTGATATTCTTGAAGTGATCGATGTCCAGCATCAGCAACGACAGCGGGCTCATGTGCCGCCGGGCCATGTCGATTTCCCGTTGCAGGGTCTGGTCCATGGCAATGCGATTGCCGGTTTCGGTCAACGGATCGCGCAGTGCGCTGCGTGTGGCGGCGCGGTAGAGTAGGGCGTTGCGCATCGGGTAGAGCAAGGTGGCCAGCAGCGCTTCCAATTGGCTCAGTTCGTCGTCCATCAAGCGTTGGTTGCGACGGAATATCAGCTCGCCCAAATGCTCGCCTTCATGGCTCAAGGTGTAGCTCACCGAGTGGTGGCCGCGATGGCCAAATTCCAGGCGCAGGTCGCTGGCTTCATGGCGATACTGCAAGGCGTCCAAGGGCACCAGACGCTGGATCTCACGAAAGAACAGGCCAAGGATGCGTTCCGGCTCCAGGCTGGTCTGCAATTGCTGGCCCAGTTGCTGGCGCAGTTCGTTGAAGGTGACGGGGCGGCGGGGACGAAGGGCTGGTTGACCAAACCCCAGGCGTTGCAATTTGGCACTGTCGAAGTCAATTGCGTTGGTCTGGGTCGGTGATTTCATAAGCTGACGGCCTCTAAGCACTTAACTGTCTTACAGGCTCGATGAGAGTGGCGAATGCCAAGCGTCTTACTGTTCCTTCAGTTCCGTAAAACATTGGAAACAGTTTAAACCGCTTTGCCCGGGGTTATAACCCCTGGGCTCTGCCACACGTCTTGTCATCGCTTAACCTGCTGGATAGGGTTAGAGCGAGATTCATGCCACTTCGTTTAACTTATTAAAACGCCTTATAAATCAACGACCGTTTTTAGAAGCAAAAACGGCCGTCAGCGAATGACGCCGGTTATTTGACTGATTGAACCAACGTTGTGTGGTCAATCTGATCGATTGAGGTGACACCGGTCAACGTCATGGCTACACGCATTTCCTTGGCGAAGATATCCAGCAGGTTTTCCACCCCGCGCTGGCCATCGGCAGCCAATGCATAAGCGTTGGCGCGCCCGAGCAGGCAAGCCTTGGCGCCCAGGGCGAGCATGCGCACCACATCGAGCCCGGAGCGAATGCCGGAGTCCACCAGCACCGTGAGGTCATCGCCTACCGCCTCGGCAATCGGCGGCAAGGCTTTGGCGGTGGACAGCACGCCGTCCAGCTGGCGGCCGCCGTGGTTGGAGACGACGATGCCATCCGCGCCGAAACTCACGGCGTCCTTGGCGTCCTGTGGGTCGAGAATGCCTTTGATGATCATCGGGCCTTTCCAGAACTCGCGGATCCACTCCAGGTCTTTCCAGCTGATCGACGGGTCGAAGTTGTTCGCCAGCCAACCGATGTAATCTTCCAGGTGCGTCGGCTTGCCGAGGTATTTGGAAATATTGCCCAGGTCGTGCGGGCGGCCCATCAGCCCCACATCGAAGGCCCATTGCGGTTTGGTCACGGCCTGCAGCATGCGCCGCGAAGCGGCGAACGGCCCGGACATGCCCGAGTGCGCATCGCGGTAGCGTGCCCCCGGCGTGGGCATATCCACCGTGAACACCAGCGTGGTCACGCCAGCCGCCTGCGCGCGCTCCAGGGCGTTGCGCATAAAGCCGCGGTCCTTGAGCACATACAGCTGGAACCAGATCGACTGCGGGCTTTGCGATGCCACCTCTTCAATCGAGCACACCGACACCGTCGACAAGCAGAACGGCACGCCCTTGTTCGCCGCTGCCTTGGCGGCCTGCACCTCACCACGCCGCGCGTACATGCCCGTCAGGCCGACCGGGCTGAGGATAACCGGCATTGCCAATTCCTGGCCGAACAAGGTGGTTTTCAGGCTGAGGTTGTCGACATTGCGCAGGATGCGTTGGCGCAGGCTGATCTCGGCCAGGTCCGAACTGTTGGCGCGCAGCGTGTGCTCGGCGTAGGCGCCACCGTCGATGTAATCGAACAGAAAGCGCGGCAGCTTGCGCTTGGCGGCTTCACGGTAGTCGGAGGCGGACGAGATGATCATGAACGGGTTCTCCATAGCGCAAGGTCGCTTCACCATAAGCAAAAAGCTGGCATGATAAAAACAACTTTTATTACTAGTATCCAGTCGCTAAAGGAATACCGATGAACCTGCGAACATTGCGTGCCTTTGTTGAAGTGGTGCGCCAGGGCGGCTTCTCCCAAGCGGCTGACGTGGTGGCCTTGACCCAATCCACCGTGAGCAAGGCGGTGAAGACGCTGGAAGATGAATTGGGCACACCGCTGCTTAATCGCCTCGGCCACCGCAACGAACTCACCGCCGCCGGCGAAATTGCCTACCGGCGCGCGCTGGTGTTGCTGGCCGAACAGAGCGACTTGGTTGCCGAGATCAACGACCTGCGCGGCCTCAAGCGTGGCGTGTTGCGCATCGGCCTGCCGCCCGTGGGCTGCGGCGTCCTGTTTGCGGCGATGTTCGCCGCTTACCGCACGCGCTACCCCGACATCGAGATCGAACTCACCGAATACGGCAGCAAACGCCTGCGCGAATGCCTGGAAGCCGGCGAGGTCGACCTGGCGGCCTTGTTATTACCGGCGGATGAAGGGTTCGACTACCAACCCGTGCGCAATGAACCGCTGATGGCCGTATTACCCATAAGCCATCCGCTGGCCCGGCGCAAACGCATCGACTTCACCGACCTGGCCGACTCACCGTTCATCCTGTTCGAAGCCGGCTTCGCCCTGAACGCCAAGATCCTCGCGGCCTGCGAACGCAAAGGCGTCACGCCACGGGTGACTGCGCGCAGCGGGCAAATCGACTTTATCGTCGACCTGGTGTCCGCAGGCCTGGGCGTCGCCTTCCTGCCACGCATGCTCGCGCACAAGCACCAACACCCCGGCATCGCCCTGATCCCGCTGGACGAACCCCACACCGATTGGCACATCGCCCTGGCCTGGCGCGCCAGCGCGCACCTGCCACCGGCGGCTCGCGCCTGGCTGGATTTGGCCAGGGAAATGGCCAGCCCGGTGTAGAGGGTGGCAGCGGTGATTTGTAGGCATTTCGCCGAATGCACCCTCGGTGCTTGACTTCTTCTTTTTAATCAGTAACATACGGCGCATTCCGCGATAGCTCAGTTGGTAGAGCAAATGACTGTTAATCATTGGGTCCCTGGTTCGAGTCCAGGTCGTGGAGCCAGATAGAGAAAAGCCTGCAGAGATGCAGGCTTTTTTTTTGCCCAGATTTTCTCGCGGCAATCATCGCGCACAGCATGAGTGTGCATGAAGCCGTCTCTCATCAACGCATCGCTTCATGATCCAAGCTACTGTATTGAATCCCCCGCGCATCAGCCTGTCACAGAGAATCAGTGAGTCGGGGTTACAACGTCTGCACGATAATCTGGCTTTTCAGGTCGTTGACCATGCCTTCAATCGCCGGCTTCATGGCGACAAAATCCTGCGGGCTGCACAGCGCGTCGGGGTGGCTGAACGCATAGCTGCGGGTGATGAGTACGCTGTTGCCTTCCTTGACGTAAGTGGTCTGGTAGTTGAATCCACCGGTGTTGAGCGTTACAGCCTTGGGCACCGCGAGGATATTCAATTGTTTGGGGAAGTCGAAGCGCGCTTTTTCTTCAATCGTGCCGGAAGTACAGATGAAGGCCTGCGTGCGGTCTTGTTCCGCCATGAGGCTGAACACGTTCTGGCCGATGCCGCCCGCGAGGCTGCTGAGCGTCGGTACGCCCGTGGGGCCGGGCAGGTTGACCAGGTTGTCGGTACGCCCTTTGACCGTCGACGTGAAGGTGGCGGCATTGCCTTCCAAGGGGTCGGTTTCAATCTTGCCGCTGCCAGTTTGCCCGTACATGCTGAGGACTTTCTGGGTCAGTTGATCACGGTCGGCAGGCATGATGGATTTGAACAGGAAACGATTGAGTTCCGTGGCCCAGCCTTCCACCGTGGTGCCGTTGGTGAAGTCCGCCGCGCCGCTTGGGTCGATCTTGAAGTGCAGCGTGCCGTCCACCTTGCCCAATTGGTTTGAAGGTGTACGCGCCAGCTCGCCGCTCTGGGTCAGCAACACGGGTTTACCCAGTTCCGGAATCATCAGGTAGCCGGCGGCGATGGGGGTGGCGGTGGAGTCCAGATAAAGGTCGAGGGTCGGGACGTAAGTGATCGCATGGTTAAGCAAACCCAGGGTCGGCACCTTCGGCAGTAGGTAGGCGTCGCCGAGGTTGATCAGCGCGGGCGAGCTTTCGATGGCCACCGCCTTGAGCAGCGCTTCGAGCAAGGCAACATGGTCCTTGCAGTCGCCATAACGGTTATCCAGCACCGCCTGCGCCGCGTGCGGCACCACGCCGCCATTGCCGACGTAAACCGCGACGTAGCGAATGTTCTTGCGCACCCAGTCACTCAGCACCAGTGCTTTGCTGCGCGGGGTGTCCAGGTTGGCGGTGAGTTCCCTGGCCAGTTGGGTAATGGCGGGCGTCACCTCAACCTGCGCCCTGGCGGCATACGCCTGGGCAAACTGTTTGTAATCAGTGAAGGTCGACACGGCGAGGCGTTGCCCGTAATCGGTGTAGGCGACGGAGCCGACTTCAACGCGGTTTTTCTGCGCGGGTTGCAGGTCCCAGCGGTAGATTTTTCGCCCGTTGGCGGTGGTGGGCTCGGCGGCTTTGAAACCCCTTACGTCAGCGAACAAGGGCATGTCGGCTGGCATGTCGTAGGTGAAGTGGATCTGTTGGTTCTCGTAGAAGTCCGGCGCGTAGAGGTCTTCAAACTGTCCGGGGAACATCGCGGTGGTGCGATGGCGCTGGTAGCGCAAGACCATGCGGTCCCCGACGGCTACGTCAGGGAAGATCACCACTTTGACGCGTGAGTCCTGGAACATCGGCGCTTCGGCTGAGGCCTGCTCCTGCTGTTCCTTGATCTGGTCGGCAGCCACCGGCACCTTGCGTCCGTCGGCTTTCTGGGTGTAGGCCTCCACGATGTCCACGGTTTCCAGCGAGCGGTTGAAGCTCACCGAGCGTTGCGCGTTGGGCTTGATCGCGCGTTCCTCATTGATGCGCGAGACCAGCTCGAAGTCGAGCACAAAACTGCCGTCGGCATTGACCACGTAGGCCTGGCTATTTTTTTCGACGGTCAGGGAACGGTCGGTGTAATCGGCATTTGCCTGTGCGCTGAACAGCCCGCAGACGACCACCACCGCTGCACCGAACAGGCGCGCCGGGAAGAGCGTAACGCTTTGCATAAAGATCCTTCTAAACGATGACGCGCGCCGTCTGGGCGAGGGCGCGCGCTCCTCTGGTAAACCGCTAAATGCGAAGCGTTACTATATAGAAGTGGCAGTGAGCCTGGCTATTTTTGTTGCTTAAAGTCGTGTGGAAAGCGTCTGTGTATCGCTCTGTGACGCAGTGTCTGCCACACGCCGCTCCCACTTCGCAATCACCAACGGCGCCAACGCATTACCCAATACATTCAGCGCCGTCGTCGGCATTTCCATCAAGCGATAAACCCCGGCAATAAACGCAATGCCCTCCAACGGCAACCCGGCGCTGGCCAATGTTGCCGACAGAATCACAAACATAAACCCCGGCACACCGGCCGCGCCTTTGGAGGTAAGCACCATGGTCACCACCAGCAACGCCTGATCCGCCAGGCTCAGGTCGATGCCATACAATTGCGCCACGAACAGCGTTCCGATACCAAGGAACAATGAAGCCCCGTCGAGGTTGAACGAGTAGCCCACCGGCACCACAAAGCTCACCAGCGACGGCGGCACGCCGTAGGTTTCCAGCTTCTTCATCAGTTGCGGCATCACCGCCGCCGAGCTGGCGGTGGAGAAGGCCAGCACCAGTTCATCCTTGATATGGCGCATCAACGCGAACAAGTTGATCCCGCATAACCGCGCGACCAGGTTGAGCACCACCAGCACAAAGAACGCGATGGACAGGTAACTGACCATGATCAGCTTGGCCAGCGGCATCAGCGAGCCGAAACCGAAGTTGGCGACGGTGACCGCGATCATCCCGAACACGCCGATGGGCGAGTAGGCCATGATCATCGAAGTGACCTTGAACATCGCCTCCGACACACCGCGCAACAGGGCGATTACCGGGTCTTTGCGTTCGGCGGGCAATCGCGACACGCCGAGGCCGAACATCACCGCGAAAAACAACACTGACAACAGGCTGCCCTGGGCCATGGCGCTGATCACGTTGTCGGGGATGATGCCGACGATGATCTGCCCCAGGCTATGGCCGCCACCGTTGCTGGTCGGCAATGTAATGTTCGCCGCCTGCAGGCTGGCCAGTTCAGTGCCGGCGCCGGGTTTGAACAGGTTGCCCATGATCAGCCCGACAATGATCGCCAGGGTTGTAATGCAGAAAAAATAGCTCAGGGATTTCAGTCCGATACGCCCCAGGGTTTTACCGTCACCGTGCCCGGCAATGCCCACCACCATGCAGGCGAACACGATGGGCACCACGATCATTTTCATCAGTTTGATAAAGATATCGCCGGCCGGTTGCAGCAGGTTGTCCACCAGCCACGGCCGGGATTCGGGAAAGCGGTGCAACAGGGCACCCAGGGCGATACCGGCGAGCAAGCCGATCATGATTTGCCAGACCAGCGCGATGCGGGGCGTATGCATAGGAATGCCTCATTTGTAATCAATGATTTTAAGTTGTTGTTCTAGGCAGTCAAAACAGCGGCCATCCGTTGGCCGCCGGGTACAGCGAAGGGTGTCAGCGCAGGTCGTGGCAGGCGTCTTTCAGGCGACGACAGCCTTCTTCGATCACGTCCGGCGCGCTGGCGAAAGACAGGCGCACATACGGCGACATGCCGTACGCCGCGCCGCTGACCGTGGCCAGCCCGTAGTCGCGCAGCAGGTAGTCCACCAGTTGGGTGTCGCTTTGCAGCGTTTCACCGTGCGCGGTGAGTTTGCCCATCAGCGCGCTGACGTTGGCGAACACATAGAACGCGCCGTCGGGTGGGGTCACGCTCAAGCCCGGAATGCCGGCCAAACGATCCAGCATCAGTGCGCGACGCTGCACGTACTCCGCGCGCATGTCGGCAATGGGCGCCTGCTCACCGGCAAAGGCCGCCACGGCAGCGGCCTGGCTCAAGGAGCTGGGGCAGGTGGTGGTTTGCGACAGCAACTTGGCGATGGCGGCGATCAACCACGCCGGCCCCGCCCCAAAACCCAGGCGCCAGCCAGTCATCGCGTAGCCCTTGGAGGCGCCGTTGACGATCAATGTGCGAGGTTTCAGATCCGGCGCCAGGCGCGTCAGCGGCACGTGGTGGGCATCGCCATAAACGAAGTGCTCGTAGATCTCATCCGCCATGATCAGCACATGGGGATGGCGGCGCAGAACCTCGGCCAGCGCGAGCAGTTCGGCTTCGCTGTACACCGCGCCGCTGGGGTTGTTCGGGCTGTTGAGGATCACCCATTTGGTGCGTGGGGTAATCGCCTGTTCGAGGGCCTCGGGAGCCAACTTGAAGCCCAGGGTTTCGTCGCCGGGGATGATCACCGGCGTGGCGTCATTCAGTCGCGCGATATCCGGGTAAGACACCCAATACGGCGTGTGCACGATGACCTCGTCGCCGCGATTCAGCGTGGCGGCCAATGCGTGATAGATGATGTGCTTGCCGCCGCAGCCGGCCACCACCTCGTCCAGGCCGTACGCCAGGTCGTTGTCACGTTGCAGCTTCAGGCAGATCGCCTGGCGCAGCGCGAGGGTGCCGGTGGTGGCGGTGTAATGGGTGTCGCCGTTGTGCATCGCCAGGCTGGCGGCCTGGAGAATATGCGCCGGGGTGTCGAAGTCCGGCTCGCCGACGGTGAAGTTGACGATGTCGCGGCCCTGGGCGCGCAACTCGGTGACCAGCGCATTGGCGGCGATGCTCGGTGACGGCTGGATGCCGAGCACGCGCTCGGAAAGAAATGCAGTGCTCATGTTCAGCCCGCCAAGCCAGCGTTGGCCAGCACCTTGTCGATCCAGCTCTGGCGCACGGCGCCCGTGGCGATCTCGGCCTTGACCGCTTCTTCGTGCTCGGCATGTTGCCCGGCGCGGCGCAGCACCTCGGCGGCGTCAGCCTGGGAGAAGGCCACCAGGCCGTCTTCATCGCCCACCAGCAAGTCGCCCGGGTTGATCAGCATGCCGCCGATGGACACCGGCACATTCACCTCACCTGGGCCGGTTTTGTACGGGCCGGTGTGCACCACGGCGCGGGCGTAGCATGGGGTGTCTTCAAAGCTGGCGACATCACGAATCGCGCCGTCGATCACAAAGCCGACGCAGCCGCGTTGCTGCGCGTAGAGCTTGACCAGCTCGCCGATCACCGCGTTATTGGTGTCGCCCTGGCCGTCCACCACCAGCACGTGGCCGGGTTGCAGCAGGCTCATGGCCTTGTAGATCAGCAGGTTGTCGCCGGGCCGCGTCTTGACCGTGATCGCCGTGCCGACCAGCTTGCCGGTGCGGTTATAGCGCGTCAGCCCACGGGCGCCGATGTGGCGGCCGAGGTTGTCGCTGATATGCGGCGTGACCACGTGGGCAAACGCTTCGACCAGCTCGGCCGAAGCCATCGGCGCGTTGGGAAGGATGCGGGAACCGGGCAAGGACATGGCAAATCTCCAGAATCGTTGGATAGCGACGGGCTATGACCGGATCTTAGGAGTGATGAACGGACAGTTTTAGCGATATTTTATGATGTGATAGCATCGCTTTTTCTCATGAATTAGCCGCCATGATTACCTTCAAGCAAATCGACGCGCTGTACTGGATCGCTGAGTTGGGCAGCTTCGAAGCGGCGGCGAACAAGCTGAACATGTCGCAGTCGGCCATCTCCAAGCGCATCCAGGAGCTGGAAGACACCTTCGATGTGGAGATTTTCGACCGCAGCAAACGCAATGCGCGGCTGACCGAAAAGGGCGGCGAACTGCTCGACTACGCCCGCGACCTGCTCAAGAGCCGCGACCAATTGCTCGAACGCGTCAGCGCCCGCGAAGTGCTGGTGCGGCGCTTTCGCCTGGGTGTCACCGAGTTGACGGCGCTCACCTGGCTGCCGGCCCTGGTCGACGCACTGCGCCATGCCTACCCCAAAGTGCAGATCGAACCGTCGGTGGAGCTCAGCAGTGAGCTGTTCCGCAAACTGGAAAGCGACCAGCTCGACCTGGTGATCGTGCCGGAGGTCTACAGCGACCCGCGCTTTCACAGCACGCCGTTGCAGAGCGTGGAAAACGCCTGGATGTGCTCGCCCGGGCTGGTCCCGGACGCCGACCCGATCAGCCTGGAGACGCTGGCCAGCTACACCGTACTGACCCAGGGCGCGCAGTCGGGCACCGGCTTGATCTACGAGCGCTGGCTGGCCGCGCACAACGTGCAGATGCCGCGCACGCTCACCAGCCACAACCTGTTGGTGCAGGTCGGGTTGGCGTTGTCGGGGATCGGCGTGAGTTATCTGCCCAAGGTCTGCCTGTCGCACCTGATCGAGCAAGGCACATTGCGTGCGCTGGTGACGCAACCGGAACTGCCAAGCGTGCGCTACGTGGCGTTGCACCGGGTGGACCGCCAGTTCGGCCTGAACCAGGACGTGGCGCAGATGGCGCAGGCGTGCTGCGATTTTTCCAGGTTGTTGCTCTAGCGGTAACCCAACCTGTTATGGCAAGCAGGCTCGCCACAAGATTATTGTGCGGCTCAAAGCGCTGTATTTGTACGCCAGGTATTGGTAAATAGAGCATATTCTCCATTTATCGATACCTGGTGTAATCAATCATGAAGCGCCATTTCGAAGATTTGCAGTTGGGCAGCATCGAGCTGTTCTGCCTCGCCGCCGAGGCCAGTAGCTTTACCGGCGCCGCGCAGGTGGCCGGCGTAACCCCGGCCGCCGTGAGCCGCAGCATTTCGCGCCTGGAAGATCGCCTGGGCTCGCGCCTGTTTGTGCGCACCACCCGCAGCATCCGCCTGACCGACAGCGGCCGCACGTTTTTCCAACAGTGCCGCCAGGCCCTGACCCAATTGGTGGAGGCGCAGCAGGAAGTGATGGGCGCGCAGTCGGTGCCGTCCGGCCAATTGCGTATCAGCGTCCCGACCACCTATGCACATCACCGCTTGTTGCCGCTGCTACCCACATTTCGCGCGCTGTACCCGCAAGTGAGCGTGGACATCCACATCAGCAACCGCAATATCGACTTCGTCGCCGAAGGCTACGACCTGGCGATTCGCGTGCGTGCCCAACCCGACTCGTCGTTGATAGCGCGGTTGCTGGAGGACGCCGAATTGGTGGTCGTCGCCGCCCCGGCCTACCTGCAACGCGCCGGCACGCCGCAGACCTTGCAGGACTTGCCGTCGCACGAATGCATTCAGTTTGAACTGCCCAGCAATGGCCGGCGTATTCCCTGGCTGTTCCAGGTGCAAGGCCAGGAACAGGAGTTTGCGGGGCAGGCAGGGTACAGCATTTCCCATGACGTGCTGGGCGGCGTGACCTTGGCCAAACATGGCGCAGGGCTGTTTCAGACCTACAAGTTCATCGTCGAGCAGGAACTGGCTGACGGCACGCTGGTGGAAGTGTTGAAACCGTTTGGCGGGCGCTCGCGACCCTTTACGTTGTTGTATCCCCATGGGCGTTACGTGCCGCATCGGGTGCGGGCGTTTGTGGATTTTTTAATGGCGTGTCGGCACGCGTGGGCGGCGTCGTAGAGGCGGCAATGTCCCACGTCAGCAGGAGTTGACTGATCGCCGCGTCGATCACCTGATACGGCACATCATCGCGCGCCAATATCGAAACGCCCTGCAGAAAACTATCAAACACCGCCGCCATTGACGGCGCATGCAACGTGCTCGGCAGGTGCCCGGCACGCATGCCGCGTTCAACACACGCCACTATTCCCGCCCGCGTTCGCGCGCGCGAATGCGTCAACGCCTGCGTCACTCGCGCATTCTCCGGGCTCGGTGCGCTCATCACGCCGAGCGCGACCATGCAGCCCTTGGGGTGTCCGTCGTCACACTGCATGCGCGCCGACTGGCGCAGCGCAGTTTCGAGGGCCTTGCGCGGTAGCAGGGTTTCGTCCCACAGGCATTCGGTGACCTGGGCGTAGGTCGCCAAGTAGCGTCGCACGCACTCATCGAACAGCGCTTCTTTGGAGCCGAATGCGGCATAAAAACTCGGCGCGGAGATGCCGCCACCCAGGCCTGCCTTGAGCTGGGCGAGGGAGGTGGCGTCGTAGCCGTGCTGCCAGAACAGGTGCAGCGCCTGTTCCACGGCGTGGTCGCGATCAAAATTACGCGGGCGGCCCATTTGTGCCATGTGCAATCTCCTGTGCAGAACGAGATAAATACTAGTCGATACATAAGTTGTTGACAATGCACGTGCGCTGCACGCAACATTTGTATCGATCAGTATTTAAATCGTTTCAAGGAGTCTCCCGTGACACCCTCTCTCAGCTTATCCGCGTCATCCGACCGCCTGCCCATCGGCGCTTTGCTCGCCCTGGCCATGACCGGTTTCATCTGCATCGTCACCGAAACCCTGCCCGCCGGCCTCTTGCCGTTGATCAGCGCCGGCCTGGCGATTTCGCCGTCGATGGCCGGGCAGATGGTCACCGCCTACGCGCTCGGCTCGGTGCTGGCGGTGATCCCCATGACCATCGCGACGCGTGGCTGGCGTCGGCGCAATGTGCTGTTGCTGACCGTCGTCGGTTTTCTGCTGTTCAACTCCATCACGGCGCTGTCGTCGCACTACGGCGTCACCCTGGTGGCGCGGTTCTTTGCCGGGGTTGCGGCGGGGTTGGCGTGGAGCCTGCTGGCCGGCTATGCCCGGCGCATGGTCGCGCCGCATCAACAGGGCAGGGCACTGGCCTTGGCGATGGTCGGTACGCCGATTGCGTTGTCGTTGGGCGTACCCCTCGGCACCTGGCTGGGCGGCCTGGTGGGTTGGCGCACCACGTTTGGGATCATGTCGGCGCTGACGCTGGTGCTGATCGTATGGGTGCTGGTGAAAGTCCCGGACTACCCGCCACAGGCTGCGCATCAGCGCGTGTCGCTGGGTAAAGTGCTGACCACGCCCGGCGTGCGGCCGGTGCTGGCGGTGGTGATCAGCTGGATGCTGGCGCACAACATTCTGTACACCTACATCGCGCCGTTTTTGCTGCCGGCCGGCCTGGGCAGTCGTGTGGATGTGGTGCTGCTGGTGTTCGGGGTTGCCGCGCTGGCGGGGATTTGGTTGACGGCCAGGTTGGTCGAGCCGCTGTTGCGGCGCACGGTGCTGGTGAGCCTGGCGACGTTTGCGGCGGTGAGTGTGGTGTTTGGTTTTGCGGGCGATATGCCGCAGGTGATTTACCTCGGCGTGGCCGTCTGGGGGCTGAGCTTTGGCGGTGCCGCGACCCTGCTGCAGACCGCGTTGGCCGATGCTGCCGGTGACGGCGCGGACGTGGCGCTGTCGCTGAACGTGGTGGCCTGGAACAGCGCGATTGCCGGCAGCGGCGTGGTCGGCGGTGTGCTGCTGGATCGCTGGGGCGTCGCGTCATTTCCCTGGGCGATGCTGGTATTGCTGCTGGTGGCGCTGGTGATCGCGTGGTCGGCGCATGCCCATGGCTTCAAACCGGGACGGCGGTCAGCCGATGGGCCTGCGGTGGCGGGGCATTGAGCCAGGCCGAGGCCTAAGCGAACTTCACATTCATGGTGATATGGGCGGTGAACACCTTGACGCCGCCTTCATCGAAGATCTCCACCGGCACGATTTTATCGCCGGCGGTCTGCCAATCAATCCCGCTGCCATCGGCTACTGCTTGGATGTTCGACTTCGCCTTGGCCAGGTATTCCACGGTCATGCCTTTTGGAATCCAGCGCGCACCGGCGGGAATCGACACGTCGGTCATCGTGCCGCCGGCCAGCTCGGCGGCGTTGCACAACGCGATGGCGTGCACGGAGGCCAGGTGGTTGGTGATCTCCTTGCGAAACGGCACATTCACCACCGCACGGTTCGGGCTCAACTCTGCGAACTCAGGCGCGATGCTGCTGAAGTACGGCGCCATTTGGCAGGCCATTTGTGTGAAGGCGGCGGGGCCAGCGCTATTGAACAGGCCGAGCAGTTGGCTCATGGGATATCCTCAAGGTGATTTGCAGAATAAAATTCTGTAACGGAACAATATTCTGTAAATTCCATGCCTGTCAACCGGCGCTTTCTCTGGCGGTGGATGAACCTATAAACTGTTTTTATTTGGCGTCTGTGTGCATGCACCCCATCGACCTTATCGAGCGTACCTTTCCCGGCAGGCGCAGCGACCTCAAGCGCAGCATCCTGCGGGCGGCGCTGGCGTGCTTTAACGAGGTTGGCATCGAGGCAACCAATATCGAAACCATTCGTGCGCGTTGCGACACCAGCGTCGGTGCCATCTACCATCACTTCGGCAATAAAGAGGGGTTGGTCGCCGCGCTGTTTTTCGCCGCCCTCGAAGACCAGGCCACCCTGCGCGACCGTTATTTGCAGGACGCGCACACGGCGCACGCTGGCGTGGTGGGGCTGGTGCACAGCTACGTCGAATGGGTGCACGAACAGCCGGAGTGGGCGCGATTTGTGTTTCAAAGCCGCTTCGCCGTGTCCAACGGCCCGTTCAAGGATGAGCTGATTGCGCGCAACCGCCAGCGCAACCAGTTGTTGAAAGACTGGATGAGCGCGCCGGAACGCAAGGGACATTTCAGCCATCTGCCCGCCGAACTGATCCCCTCGTTGATCATCGGCGCGGCCGAAAGCTACTCACGGGCCTGGCTGTCGGCGAAGGTTAAAAAAAGCCCTTGGGAGTATCGCGAACTGCTGGCTGAAGCGGCCTGGAATTCGATCGGGTTGGGGTCGCACTAAAGTGCAATGTGAGGGTCTATAAGGCCCCTCACTTTAAGATATGAAACATGCACTTACGCATTATTGCAGTCAGTTTGTCGGCGTTATTTTTGTTCACCCCAGGGGCACAGGCGCGTGGCCTGCTGGACCTGATCAAGCCACCCGCCCCGGAACACACCTCGCGCTCAGGCACGATCAGCCAGCGCGCGGCCCTCGATCTTTATTCCAGCAAACAGCAGCAACCCTCATTCGACAGCTGCGCCGATCTGTTCCCCGGTGCTACACCGATCAACACCGCCACCGTGCCCGCCACGATGAAACCCCTGGCGCTGTGTTCGGATAATTTCGCGGTGCTCTACTCGCAAACCAGCAAGACCCCGCTGGTGGTGGTCGAGCGCCTGAATGCCGCGCAGTTGAAAGACGCCAAAGGCGAGGAGCGTACCAACCAGTTCTACCCGGACCCGCGCATTCCCAAAGGCGCCCGCGCCGAGTTGAGCGACTACCGCAGCCAGCACCCGGCCGTGGACCGTGGCCACCAGTCGCCGGCTGCCGATGCGCCGAGCGCCAATGCCATGGCGCAGTCCTTCGCGCTGTCGAACATGGTGCCGCAAGACCCCACCAACAACCGCAAGATCTGGAGCAAGGTCGAGGCCGATGTGCGCAAGTTCGCCGTGCGTGCCGGCGGCAATGTGTTCGTGTTCACCGGCCCTTTGTTTGACGCCGGTTACGGCACCGTCGGCGACAATAAGGTGTGGGTGCCGACGCGCCTGTTCAAGCTGGTCTACGACGCCTCTTCGAAACGCGCTTGGGCCTACGTGTTGCCCAACGCTGAAACGCGCATCCAGAAGCCGATGGACTACGACACCTTTGTGAAGAGCACCGGGCTCAAGCTGCTGGGCAACTTGCCGGTCACGGGGTCGGTGGGGCGCACCTGATGTGACATCCCCAAGGCTGGCCTGCCGCGCCAGCCTTACTTATGCTTTCTCAACGCCTTAAGCCGCAACGTCGCACGCTGGACGGCGGCCATTTTCTCTGGGCGTTTCATGCGTTTCCATTTGCGGATGTCGTCCTTGGTCCGCCCACAGCTCACGCATAGATCGCCGCTGAGTTGGCAGGTGGAGATGCAGGGGTTTTCAATGTCTTTAGCCAAGGTGTCACCGGGTTATGATCAAGGGCGCGAGCAGCTGGGCCGTGCGGAATTCAACGGTGAGGTGGCTTACTTCATGGACGGGTTTGAGGCGTTCGCGAATGCTCTCGGCGTCCGTGGTCGAGTGGCCCACCACGCTGACGATGGCCGCATGCGCGTCAGGGCCGACTCGCCACACGTGCAGGTCGGTAATCGTCGCATCGCCGGGTTGCTCGACGAGCTCTCGGATTTGCGCGGCGACGTGTTCGTCGGTTTGGTCCAGCAGCACGCCGGCCGTTGTGCGCATCAAGCTCCAAGACCACCGCGCAATCACCACGGCGCCGACGATGCCCATCGCGGGGTCCAGCCACACCCAGCCCAGATAGCGCCCCGCCAGCAATGCAGCAATGGCCAGAACGGAGGTCAGCGCATCGGCGAGCACATGCACGTAGGCTGAGCGCATGTTGTTGTCGTGGCCATGGCCATGATGATCGTGATCGTGATCATGCCCATGGCTGTGACCGTGTCCCAGCAGCAGCGCGCTGATGATATTCACCGCCAGCCCCACGACCGCAATCAGCGTGGCCGTACCAAACTGCACCTCGGCAGGTGCAAGCAAACGCATCACTGACTCGACACCGATGCCCAGCGACACCAGCGCCAGGATAAGCGCTGAGGCGAACCCACCCAGGTCGCCGACTTTACCGGTGCCGAAGCTGAAGCGGGCGCTGCTCGCGTTGTGCTTGGCATAGGCGTAAGCCGCGGCGGCGATACCCAGTGCGGCCGCATGGGTGGCCATGTGAAAACCGTCAGCCAGCAGCGCCATGGAACCGGTCAACGCGCCGGTGGCAATTTCTGCGACCATCATCACGACGGTTAGCATCACCACCCAGAGGGTGCGTTTGGCGTTTTCATCATGGGCCGAACCGAGGAACATGTGTTCGTGTGTGTGAGCGTTCTGGAGGGCGTTCATTTGGAATACCGCCGAATGGCTTCAAGCAGTTCTTCAACGCCTTGCGCGCGCGCTTCCTCGCTGAGGGCCGGATCGGCCACGTGCGCCCTGGCGTGGTCTTCGATGATTTCTTCCATCAGCCCGTTGATGGCGCCGCGTGCGGCGGCCACCAGGTGCAGCGTCTTGGCGCAGTCGAGGTCCGACTCCAGCGCTCTTTCAACCGCCTGGATCTGCCCGGCGATGCGTTTTACCCGCTTGATCAGGCTGTCTTTGTTTGCGGCAATGTGGCCCACGATATACCCCCCCTACCTATGTTGGGGCGGATCATCACATACCCCACCCCCCTATACAAGGTGGCGGTATGAGTTACTTGGGCCGATCCAACTGACGCTTGATCGTGTAAAGCGCCACGCCCACCGCCAGGACGCCCGACACCGCGCCGACCACCAGTGCCCAGCGTGGGCCCAGGTGGTCGGCCACCCAGCCGACGATGGGCGCGCCAATCGGCGTGCCGCCCAGGGCGACGGCGACGCGCAGGGCGATCACCCGGCCGCGCATCGCGGGCTCGGTGGTGAGTTGCATCAGGCTGTTGGTGGTGTTGCTGAAGGTCATGGCGCCCACGCCGATGATCACCAGCGCAATGGCGAACGTCCAATAGTTCGGCGCCAATGCCGCCAGCCCGCAGCCGAAGCCAAACACCGCCGCACCCGTCAGCAATGACTTGAACTGCGGCCGCTCGCTGCCCGCCGCAATCAATGCGCCGGCGATGGTGCCGATGGCCAGGGTCGAGGTGAGCAGGCCATAGCCGCGCGCATCGGCATGGAACACGGTGACGGCCATGGTCGAGATAAAAATCGGGAAGTTCATGCCGAAGGTGCCGATCAGAAACAGCATCAACAGGATCGCCTTCAAGTCCGGCCGCGCCCACACGTAACGCATGCCCTCGGTGAGGCTGCCTTTGGTGCGCAGGGCGCGCACCTTCGGGTTTTTGCCCGCCACGCGCAGAAAAAACAACGACGCCAGCACCGCGAAAAAACTCGAGCCATTAAGCAGGAAGGCCCAGCCGGTGCCAACCGAGGCGATGGTCACACCGGCCACGGCCGGGCCGATCATGCGCGCCATGTTGAACGAGGTCGAGTTCAGTGCGATGGCGTTGGACAAGTCCTTCTCGCCCACGAGCTCCGCGACGAAAATCTGCCGCACCGGCGCATCGAATGCCGAGGCGCAGCCGGACAAAAACGCGAACACGTACACATGCCACAGCTCCACGAAGCCGGTGATGGTGAACACCCCCAGCGTCAACGCGAGCAGGCCCATCACTGCCTGGGTGACGATCAGCAGCTTGCGCTGGTCGTAGTGGTCGGCGGCAAAGCCGGTCCACGGCAGCAACAACAGCTGCGGCCCGAACTGCAGCGCCATGACGATACCCACGGCGGCGGCGTTGTGCGGGGTCAGTTGGGTGAGCACCAGCCAATCCTGGGCGGTGCGTTGCATCCAGGTGCCGACATTGGACACCAGCGCGCCGGCGGCCCAGATGCGGTAGTTAGGGCTGCGCAACGAGCGGAACGTGCCGAGGAAACTCATGGCTGTTTCAGTTCCCCCGGCGCTCGATCACCGCGCCAATCGGATGAATGAAGGGGTAACCGATAATGCCGTGGTGCAGGTCCACGATGATCAGGGCGGTTGTTGCATCCAGCGAGGTGACAGCCATGCTATTTCCTCAATCAGGTGATTCAAAAATCGGCGAGGCGCTCCAGCAGTTTCACCGCAGCGGCGAGTTCGACTTGTTCCTGGGGCGAGAGTTGTTCTTGCAGCGCACGCAGCAGCCAATCGTCTTTGGCGGCGCGGCTTTGAGTCAGGTGTTTTCGCAAGGTGGGCGTCAGTTCGATCAGCGTTTGCCGGCCATCCGTAGGGTCCGGCTTGCCGCTGACGGCCTGCATCAGCTCAAGCCCGGCCACGGTGATGCGCATCGATTGCGGGCGCACGCTTTCAGCGCGGGCGAGGGCGGACACGGTGGTCGGGCCATCGCGGTCCAGGCGCAGCAGCACGGACTTCTGCGCGGTGGTGAAATCGTCGCGGTGGGTTTGCTCGCGCAGGCGGCGGATCAGCTTGCCGAGGGAGATGCGCAGTTCGGCGGCCAGGCTGGCGGTGTCAGGAGAAGAGTCGGTCATGCCTTAACCGTAGCACCCGTGCAGGAAAACTCTACAGTTTGGCTGTATAAATTTTTCTTCATGAAAGGGTACTTGTTGTGGTTGTGGCGAGCCCGCTCACCACAACAAGCCCGCTCACCACAACAACCCCCTCGGTTTATACTCGCCCCCCATTGCAAACCTTCAAACTCAAACAACCCGAGATCCCCCATGAGCACCTCTCTCTCCCTGGCCCCCGCGCGTAAACCCATCGCGCCGCTGTTGGCGTTTATCATCCTGGTGGCGGGCGCCGTGTTCCTGCAAAACAGCGTCGGCTCGCGCCAGGTGCTGTTGCTGGCGGTCGGCGCGGCGTTGGGCTTGACCCTGTATCACGCCGCTTTCGGCTTCACCTCAGCCTGGCGCGTGTTCATCAATGATCGGCGTGGCGCCGGCTTGCGTGCACAGATGGTCATGCTGGCGGTGGCGGTCGTGCTGTTTTTCCCGGCGCTGGGCGCGGGCACATTGTTTGGTCAGCCGGTGGTCGGGCTGGTGGCTCCGGCCGGTGTTTCGGTGGTGTTCGGTGCGTTTATTTTTGGCATTGGCATGCAGTTGGGCGGTGGTTGTGCCTCGGGCACGTTGTTCACCGTGGGCGGCGGCAATGCGCGGATGTTGGTGACGCTGTTCTTCTTCATTTGCGGTTCATTGATCGCCACCCAGCATGTCGACTGGTGGTTTGCGCTGCCGGCGTTCCCGGCGGTGTCCATCGTCAAAAGCTTTGGCGTCGTGCCGGCGTTGCTCTTGAGCCTGGCCGTGTTCGCGATCATTGCAGCAGTCACAGTGCGATTGGAGAAGGGCCGTCATGGCCAGCTCGAAGCGGGCGTGACCAGCGAGCACATCGGCCTGCGCCGTTTCCTGCGCGGGCCATGGCCGTTGGTGTGGGGCGCGATTGGCCTGGCGTTGCTCAACTATGCCACCCTGGCGCTGGCCGGGCGGCCATGGGGCATTACCTCGGCGTTCGCGTTGTGGGGCGCCAAGGTCGCCAGCGGTGTGGGTGTGGACGTGGCCAGCTGGGCGTTCTGGCAAATGCCGGGCAATGCCAAGGCCCTGGCTGCGCCGGTGTGGGAAGACATCACCAGCGTCATGGACATCGGCATCGTCCTCGGCGCGCTGTTGGCGGCAGGCCTGGCCGGGCGTTTCGCGCCCAGCTTGAACATCCCGGCGCGCTCGCTGGTGGCGGCGGTGATCGGTGGCTTGTTGCTGGGTTACGGCTCGCGGCTGGCGTACGGGTGCAATATCGGCGCGTACTTCAGCGGTATCGCCTCCGGCAGCCTGCATGGCTGGGTGTGGTTGGTGGCGGCGTTTATCGGTAACAGCGTGGGCGTGCGGTTGCGTCCATGGTTCTTTGCAGGCGAGCGGCCGCAGGTGGCATTGAGCGGTTGCTGAATCAACCCATGAGGTAGGCGGCATGATCAGAGAGTTGCGGACGTTTGTCAGCGCGGCGCGGCGCGGCACCTTTGCCGCCGCCGGCCAGCAGGTGGGGCTGACGCAATCGGCGGTGAGCGCGCAAATCAAGCACCTTGAGGACGCGCTCGGGGTGAAGCTGTTTGACCGTACCGGCCGCTCCGCCACGCTCAACTCGGCAGGGCAGCGCGCGGTGCCGCTGGCGGAGGAAATCCTCGATATCTTCTCGCGCATGGGCACCCCGGACAGGGCCAATAACTTCCACGGCTCCTTGCGCATCGGCGCCATCGGCAGTGTGCAAACCGGCCTTTTGCCCAAGGCGCTGGTGGCGCTTAAACAGCGCGCGCCGTTCATCGAGGTCAACCTGGTGCCGGGAGTTTCGCTGAACCTGCTCAGCCAGGTCGATGCCGGTGAGCTGGACCTGGCGATCATGATCCACCCGCCGTTCAACCTGCCCAAAGACCTGAACATCGAGGTCATCGCCCGCGAACCCTTTGTGCTGATTACCGCCAAGGACGTACCGGGCGACGACCCGTTGCAGATCCTGCGCGAGCAGCCCTTTGTGCGTTACGACCGTGGCTCGTTCGGCGGGCGCCAGGTCACGCAGTTTCTCAAGGAGCAGAAAGTCCAGACGCAACAGGCCCTGGAACTCGACGAGCTGGACGCCATCGTCAAGATGGTCCGCAGCGGCCTCGGCGTGTCCCTGGTGCCTTTGGCCGGTTTGTGGCTGGAACACGGCAGCGACGTGCGGGTTTTGCGATTGGACGCACTCACGTTCTATCGCGAAATCGTCTTGCTGACCAAGTACACCCAGCGCCAACTGCCACTCTTCGAGTTATTCAGGGCGTGCGTCATAGAAGTGCTGGGTGCGCCGAAGTAGGGCGCGAGCATCGAAAAAATTGAGGCTCAGGGCGAAAGATATGCGCTTTATTGCGCGGTCTTTCTGGTGAAGAATCGGGTTCTGAATAACAGAACCCGCAGGTAACCACCGTGAGCCTTTCACCTTTCCATTTAGCTATTCCCGTCTACGACCTCGCCGCCGCTCGCCACTTCTATGGCGACGTGTTTGGCCTCTCCGAAGGTCGCTCCAGCGCCCAATGGGTCGACTTCGACTTTTACGGCCACCAGTTGGTTATTCACGAACACCCCAAGACGGAATCCCAGGAATCGGTGCACTCCAACCCGGTCGATGGTCACGACGTACCGGTCCCGCATTTCGGCATCATTTTGCAGTGGGAACAGTGGGAAGCCTTGGCCGAGCGCCTGCGCGCGCGTGGAACACAGTTTGTGATCGAACCCTACATTCGCTTCCAGGGCCAGGTCGGCGAGCAAGCCACCATGTTTCTGTTTGACCCGTGCGGCAACGCGCTGGAGTTCAAGGCGTTCAAAGACATGAGCCTGCTGTTCGCCAAGTAAGTGCCCCCGTGCGACCGTCGCCAGCCGAGCGACGGCGTTAATAAGACGTGTAGCTGCATGCCTGCCGCCTGAGAGAAGTGCCGTGATGTCTGACGTTGACTGTGAGTTTCGGCCCGTGCGTGCCGAACAGTGCTGGCAGTTCGAGCCGTGTGGCGACAGCTGCATCGTGGTGGTGTTTGCGACCGTGTTCAGTGCGCACGCCAACCGCCGCGCCGTGGCGTTCAGCGCAACCCTGCATGACCTGTTGACGCGCGGGCTGCTCAGCGGCGTTACCGATGTGATCCCGGCGATGGTGTCGGTGGGCGTGCATTATTCCCCGGACGTGTTCGCTACGTTGTACCCCGAATTATCGCCTTACGACGCCGTTGCCCACGTGCTGGACAACGCGCTGACACAGCAGCAGAACGTGCCGCGTGTGACCCCGAAACGGCTGGAAATCCCCGTGTGCTACGAGGGCGATTACGCCCCCGATCTGCTCGACATCGCCAGTGCCTGCAATATGAGCCCTGGCGAGGTAATCGCTGCGCACAGTGGGCAATGGGTGGATGTGCTGATGGTCGGTTTCGCGCCGGGCCACCCGTATATCGGCATGCACCCGCCCGCGCTGAAACTGGCGCGCCGGGCCGTGCCGCGTACGCTGGTCAAGCAAGGCAGCGTGGGTTTGGCCAACTGCCAGAGCGTGATCTACCCCGCCGACTTGCCGGGCGGCTGGAACATCATCGGTCGTACGCCGTTGCCAATGTTTACCCCGGCCAACCAGCCGCCGTGCCTGTTGAGCGGCGGCGATCAGGTGCGATTTGTGCCGATCACGGCGCGTGAATTTGAGCAACTGGCCGGAGCAACGCGATGAGCATCCACGTGATCCGGCCCGGGTTGTTTTCCTCGTTCCAGGACAGCGGGCGCGTGGGTTTCCAGCATTGGGGCGTGCCGGTCAACGGCGCCATGGACCAGGACGCGCATGCGCTGGCCAACCTGTTGGTGGGCAACCCGACGAGCGCCGCGACCCTGGAAATGACCGTTCAAGGCCCGGTGCTGTGTTTTCAGGCACAGGCGCTGATCGCACTGGCCGGCGCCGACCTGGGCGCCAGCCTGGACGGTGCCGCGCTGAAACCGGGGCAAGCCGTGCGGGTAAAACCGGGCGCGGTACTGCGCTTCGAAAAGCGTGAATACGGCGCGCGGGCTTATCTCGCCGTGAGTGGCGGCTACCTGCTGCAACCGGTGATGAACAGCCACAGCACTTACAGCCGGGGAGGCTTTGGCGGGTTGTGCGGGCGCGCGTTGCAGGCGGGTGATGTGCTGCCCATTTGCTCATCTTTTGCCAACCCGCCGCGCTTGAATATTCCCTCGGGTTTGCTGGTCGGCAAGCAGACCAGCCCCGTCTCGATCCGCGTGCTGCATGGCCGTGAGTGGGCGCAGTTTTCGGAATCGGCGCGGCATGCCTTTCTCTGCGAACCCTATGCGATGACCGCCGCGTCGGACCGTATGGGCTACCGATTGGAAGGCCCCGGCCTGGACCTCACCCAGCCCAGGCAATTGCTGTCGCAAAGCGTGGCCTTCGGCACCGTGCAAGTTCCCGCAGGCGGCCAGCCGATCGTGCTGATGGCCGACCGCCAAACCACCGGTGGCTACCCGCGCATCGCGCAAGTCGCGAGTGTGGATTTGCCCAAACTGGCGCAACTGATGCCAGGCGATGCAGTGCGCTTTGCCCTGATTGATTTACCCACCGCGCAGCAACTGCTCGTGACGCGTGCGCGCACGCTGAAACGATTGGAGGCCGCCCACTAACCCCACCCGTCGCTACCGAATAATAAAAACAGGAGCGCTGCATGATGAGTCCCACTTTCAAGATTCCTACTGTCGAGCATTAAAACCCCTCGGTTTGCGACGGGTTTACTTCTGGGTGGAGCAATCCACCTCAATAACTCAAATGACCCTTGGTCAGAGTGGAAGGTGTTTATGTCTCGAATGATCGCTACTACAGTCCGAACAACGTCTCCAACGACAGCCCCAACGACAGCCCCCACGAGCGCTGTTGGTGAGCGCAATCAAACCGCGCAAAGCAGTGCCACCAGGATCGCCAAACGTGCCGCCATCGCCGCCGCTACCGGCACGGCGGTGGAGTATTACGAGTTCGGCGTGTACGGTTTTATGGCGACGATTATCGCGCCGTTATTCTTCCCCAGTGATAACGCCGCTGCCGCGCTACTGGCCACGCTGGCGGTGTTTGGCAGTGCGTTTTTGATTCGGCCCTTGGGCGGTATTCTGCTGGGGCGGCTGGCCGACCGTATCGGGCGGCGCAAGGTGTTGCTGAGCACGGTGATCGGCATGGGCAGCGCGACGGCGATGATCGGCCTGCTACCGACGTCGGCCCAAGTGGGGATTGTCGCGCCGATTCTGCTGGTGCTGATTCGACTGGCCCAGGGCTTTTTCGCCGGCGGTGAGGTGATCGGCGCGGCCGCCTTCCTGGCCGAGTCTTCGCCCAAAGGCCGGCGCGGTTTCTACGGTGCTTTCACCCCGGTCGGCGTGGCAATTGGCGGGTCGATGGCGGCGATTATCTGCGGCATTACCACCGGGCTGGTCGACGCGCAGCAGCTGCAAGCCTGGGCGTGGCGTATTCCATTTTTCCTCGCCATCCCGCTGGTGATCTTCTCGTGCATCATGCGCCATAACGTCGAGGAAACGCCTGAGTTCAAAGCCTTTCTCGCGGTGGAAAAACCGCCCACGGCACCGGTCAAAGAGGTGCTCACGCAAAACCTGCCGGCGGTGCTGCGCGTGGTGGTGTTCGCCTTTGCGCAGAATGCCGGGTACTACATCGGCCTGGTGTTCATGAACATCTACCTGACCACCTACCTGCATTTCGAAAAATCCAGGATCTACTGGGTGATCGCCGGCGTCAGCCTGTGCATGGCCGCGCTCATGCCGTTCTGGGGTGGGCTGTCTGACCGCATCGGGCGCAAGAAAGCCCTGGCCATCGGCTTTGTCGGGTATGCGGTGCTGGTGATCCCGATGATGGTGCTGATGAACAACAGCAGCCTGTTCATCGCGGTCATGGCGTTTTTTGTCGCGACGCTGCCCATGCCGGTGATCCAGTCGGTCGGCTACCCGACGTATGCGGAACAGTTTCCCACTCGGGTTCGCTACACCGGCATGGCGATCAGCATCAACCTGGGCGCCATCCTGGGCGGTGGGATCACGCCGTACATCGTCACGTCGCTGATCGGCTCTACGGGCAACCTGCTGGTTCCAGGCTTTTTCATGGCTGGCGCGGCGGTGTGTGCGTTGATTGCGTTGACCACCTTGCGCGAAACCTCCCAGGGCGAACTGCGCCGCTGAGCATGTCCGAATCCGTCCTGAAGTGGTCCGGCACGCGCCTGTTGCTCGCTCGCGGACGTGCCTACCATGGATTGCATCAATCGCCAGCCCTGAGGACACATCATGAGTCGCAAAGCCCTGATCGTTATGGACGCCCAGCATTCATTTCGCCATTCAAGCTACTGGTCCGAAACTGACCTGCCGGCTTACCTGGAAAAACAGCAAGCGCTCATCGATGGCTGTGTTCAACACGGCATCCCGGTGATACAAGTCTTCCATGTGGAAGACCAGGGGCATTTTTCCCTGGCCTCGGGCAATGTCAGGGCGTTGAGCGAATTGTCGATCAACCCCGACCTGGTCATTCATAAGCGTTTCCACAGCGCTTTCGCCGGCACGCCCCTGGCTGCGCGGCTTACGGAGATGGGCGTGACACAGGTGATCATCAGCGGCATTCGCACCGAGCAGTGCTGTGAAACCACCACGCGGCAGGCGTCGGACAGCGGCCTGCGCGTGGATTTCGTCAGCGAGGCGACGTTGACCTTCGCCATGACCCACGCGCGCAGTGGGCGGGTCTATACCGCCGCCGAGATTCGCGAACGTACCGAATTGGTGCTGGAAGAACGCTTTGCGCGCATCGTCACGGTCGCCCAGGCATTGGAGGATTGAATTTGTGAGTGTACCGGTGCTGTTCGTACTGTTGCCCAATGTGCTGATGCTCGACCTGGCGGGCCCGGCCGAAGTGCTGCGCCTCGCCGCCCAGGTCGATGACTCGACGGCCATCGACTTCGATTTGCAGTACGTCAGCCCGGTAGCGTCCCTGCAAACGTCCATCGGCTTGCCCCTGGCGGGGTTGGCGCCGCTGCCGCAAGCCTTGGCTCCCGGCACGCTGGTCGTGTTGGTTGGCTCCACGTCGAAGGTCACCAAGGCTGATCGCCAGGCATTTGAGTCAGCCAGCAACACGCTGACCCAATGGCTGCAAACCGTGTTCGCACCTTCGGGCGAGCGTTTGGTGTGTGTATGCGCCGGTGCGCTGAGTGCCGCTCGGGCCGGGCTGCTCGACGGGCGCCAATGCACCACGCATCACGCGCTGTGCGCCACATTGCAGGCGCTGGCGCCCAAGGCCCGCGTGCTGGAAAACCGCCTGTACGTCACCGACGGCCCGGTCAGTTGCAGCGCCGGTGTGACCGCAGGCATCGACCTGATGCTGCACCTGGTCGCCGAGCTGGGCGGGCCACGTCTGGCCTGCGCCGTCGCGCGCGACATGGTGGTGTACCTGCGCCGCAGCGGCGCTGATCCGCAGCTCTCGCCGTGGCTGGCCGGTCGCAACCACGTGCATCCGGCCGTGCACCGGGTGCAGGACGCCCTGACTGCTGCGCCGTGCGAGGCCTGGACCGTCACGCGCATGGCTGGCCTGGCTTACACCAGCAGCCGCCACCTGGCGCGACTGTTTCACGAACACGTCGGCATCAGCCCGCTGGATTATCTGCACACCCTGCGTTTAACCGTGGCGCGTGAATTACTGGTGGAATCGAGCCTGGACATTGAAACCGTCGCCGAGCGCGCCGGCTTTGGTTCGGCGCGGCACCTGCGGCGTGTCTGGGGCAAATATGAAGCGGGGACGCCTTCAGCTGGGCGTGTCGGTGGCGGTGGTTGACGCCTGTTCAGCCTCGGCCTCAAGTTTGGCGCGGTCGGCTTTGCTGATGTATTTGTCTTTGCTCTTGGGTGCCAATTTGGCGCTGGCCTTTTTCGCTTTGGCCTTAAAGAGCTGCTGCAGTTTTTTCTGGCGATTCATGGTGTGCTACTCAGCGGGTAAGTGCGTGCATGATATCAGCTTGAGTCATGGCGTCTGGTCTCGGTCATACGGAAACTCACGACCCCATGACGGATTCAGCCGCGGGCACCTCTTCCAGCCCATGAAACACCGCCAGCCCTTGCTGCTGAGCCATCTCCACCATCAAGTCCGCACCCTCGGAAGGGCCGCCGATGCGCAGTACGCCGTCGCACCGCTTGAGCAGGGTTTTGGCGTATTCATGAAAATGCGCCTGGTACACCTCGTCACCAATCCCGCGCGAGCCGGCCAGTTGCAGCAGCGGTAACGCCACCCATTCGGCTACCAGCGGAAAGTGCCCGGCGTGCAACAGGGCGGCGGCACTTGCTTGCATGGCCTGCACGTTCGCGGCCAGGGCGGCGGGGTCATCACCGGTGCCGGAGCGGTAGGGGCCGGCCACCAGAATCATCATGGAGGGCGAGGGCGGCAGCAGGTTCTTGAGGTATTGCAGCAGGATGATGGTCTTGCCGTCCATGATGCGACCGTCGTCGATCATTGCCAGGGCCTGCTCAAAGGGCATCTCCAGCACTTCGATGTCTTCGCCTTCGTGGGCCAGGCCGCCGCCGTCGCTGATGCGGTCCTCCGGGTGGTATTCACCGACAAAAAAATGCAGGAGCTCAGTCACCGAGCCGGGGCTCATGAACGCTTCGTACACCTTGCGCACCGATTGGACCCGGTAACCGGTTTCCTCTTCGGCCTCCAGGCGAATCCGCTCCTCGGCCCCGGCGTTATCCAGCAGCCCGGCCGCCGTTTCAATCAAGTAACCATCGTGCCCGTTGACGTAGGCCGGGATGCGAAATTGCCGGGTCAGGATGACCGTGCGTTTCGCCCGGTTGTAGAGCCCGATCGTGGCACCATCGCCTCGGTCATAGACCTCACGCGTTTGCGGCTGCCAGCTGCCGTCCCGGCGTTGCAGCTCGAAGTCGACCTTTTTCAGCAGATACCAGTTATCCGACAGGGTCTGTTGTTTGACGATTCGAACGGTGCGGTTGTGCATGGGCCACGGTCCTTGATAGTTATGTGTTAAATATCGTGCATAATCGTGCAGGTTCATGCAGAGGATCGATGATGTTAACCCAGCAGCGCAAGCAGTTTTTAACCGAGCGTCTTCGTCGCGACGGTCAGCTCCTGGCCAAGCCCATCAGCCAGGAACTCGGCGTGTCCGAGGACACCATCCGGCGTGATTTGCGCGAGATGGCCAAGGCCGGCCTGCTGATGCGGGTCCACGGCGGCGCCTTGCCGGCGTCCCCGGCGATGGGCGACATGGGCGTGCGGCAGGCGATCCTGCCCACACAAAAAGCCGCCATCGGCAGAGCCGCGGCGCAGTTGGTGCAGCCTGGGCACGTGGTCATACTCGACGGCGGCACCACCTCGATGCAGGTCGCGCGGCACTTGCCGCTGACACTCCAGGCCACCGTGATTACTCACAGCCCGTCAATCGCGGTGGCGCTCAGTGAGCACCTGAACATTGATGTGATCATGCTCGGCGGTCGGCTCTTCCGGCACTCGATGGTCGGCACCGGCGCAGCCACGCTGGAGGCCATCGGGCGCATTCGTGCCGACCTGTACTTTATGGGCGTTTGCAGTGTGCACCCGACTGCCGGGCTGTCGACCGGGGATTACGAAGAGGCGGTGATCAAGCGCGCGTTGTGCCAGGTGTCTGCGGAAACGCTGGTGCTGGCGTCCTCGGAGAAACTCGCGACGGCATCGCCCTACATCGTCGTGCCACTGTCCGAGATTGCGGGGTTGGTGGTGCCGGGGGATGTGCCCGAAGCATTGCTGGCGCCTTATCGCGCGATGAATCTTCAGGTTCATCGGGCAGAGTAGGGCACATGCTCAGCTTTTTTAAATGGACTTATAGAATGCGATCAACAGACACAAGCGTACCGCGACCCTCTTACCGCTGGCTCGCAACCCTGGGTGTCGGGCTGGGCCTGGCAGTTGCTGTGTGGATTACCGGAAAAGGTGAGTTTTTTTGGGAAAATTTCGCGGCTTACTGGCTACCTCAAGCGGCGGTACTGGCGGTGGCGCTGCTGCTCAAGGCATCCCGTGAAACGCTGGGTGGCATGGCAATCGCCATGGCGCTGTACTTGTACCTTTTCCACCTCTGGGCGTCCGAAGCCATGGCGTGGCTTTGGTATCTCTTCAGCTTCCCTGGCGCGCTTATCGGCGCATTGCTCGCCGTCTTTATTGCATCGCGAACGTCATTCGCCGTGTTGGTAGGGTTTGGTTCGGTCACGCTGGGTATCGTGCTGAATCTCGTGTTTCTTTTTTTCGTCATTGTGTGAAGCGTCAAGACACGGTTAATTCACTTGCCTTGACCTTCACCCGCGTTGCCCGCCGCGCCATCACCCGCCGGCGGCCATCAGCGCCGCCACGTAAATTGTTTGGGCCGCTGGCAAGTGGCGTTGGACTAGCGTGACGGAGCCTTATCGGTAGCAGCGCTGCTCTGGTATTGCCCCACATGGTGTTTCCACGGCAGGTAGTCGACAAAAACCGCGCGCTTGGCCAAGCCGTCTTCGCCTACGCGAAAGCCAGGCATTTGTCGCAGATCGAGTTGTGCGCACTGGGTGGCGAGCGCTTTTTGCAACTCAGGGTCCGGGTGAAAATACTCAGGACGAAAAGGGTTTCTCTCCAGCGTCACATCGCAGCGTAAAACCTTGCCCTGTGCGTCGGCGGCGACATCGAAGCGCGCTGTGCCGAACGCATTTGGCGCGTGTTTGGCGACCACGTTGTCCCAGAAGAATCGACTTGCCGACGCAGACCGTTGAAGCCTCAGGTGGTACTCCGGCGTTAACGGCGCGGCGCCCACAGTGGTTAACGGTGCGACAATCTCGAGGCTGCCATCAGCCGGTTTTTGCAGACCTTCCGGTATCGCATCCCAGACACCGCTCCAGCACATGTCCGATACGATCCTGGCGAAGTCCGTGTGAGTATCGCCGTCAGTCGGTAGTACCTCGCAGAGCAACACGTCGCCTTGGCGATTGAGCTTCATGCGCAACTTCACGCTACCTTGGGTGCCTTCGCCATTCGCCCGAAAGGTTCTATCAGCCAACGTAGTACTCAACGTGCTGATGTAGCGCCTGGCCTCCAGCTGCTTGATTTCTTCTGCACTGAGGAACGTTGGAGACGACTTGCCGCCGCTGTCGATCCAGGCATCCATGCGCTGCTCCGGGGTCAACGCGTGGCAGCCGCAGAGCAGCGCCAAACCGGTGAATAAAAACAGCGTGGGGGTTAGCCGACGAGTTGCGCGTGACTTCAGTGTAAGGGTGGACACTCATGCGTTCCTTGCAACGATAAAAGCCCTATTTTGCCTGTAAGGCCAGACCGTCGGCTACTTCCTTGGCCAGTGCCAAAAACGCCCGCGCCGCCGCAGACTGATAAGCCCCTTTGCGTTGCATCAACACCGCCGTGCGCTGCAACTGCTGCGGCCCCAGCTCAATTGCGACCAATTGCGGATGCGCCCGCGCAATCGCGGCGGGCAGCAGCGTCGACAGCGTGGTGCGGCGCACCACCTCAAGCAGTGCGCCAATCACATTGGCCTCCATCGCTACGCGTGGGCGGATGCCGTGTTTGTTGCAGTAGCGGTCGATCTGTTCACGGGTGGCGAACTCTTTACTGAGCAGAATCAGCGATTCTGCATTCAGTGCCTCCAACCCAATCGCCTGCTCTCCCGCCAGCGGATGCTGTTGGCCGACCACCAGCGCGAGGGTTTCCACCAGCAGGGGCGAGGCGTCGATGTCTTGCGCGTGCACCTCATCGAATGCGATCCCCACATCCAACTCGTCCGCTAGCAGTTGGTTTTCCATGTGTTCCTGGGCGACCTCCCGCACGTTCAGCGTGATGTTCGGATAGCGGCCATAAAAGGCTTCCACCAGCGGCCCCACCAGGTAGGTGGTGAAGGTCGGTGTGACGGCAATCCGCAGCGTGCCCCGGCTGAGGTCGCCCACATCATGAATCGCGCGCTTGCCTTCCTGCAGCTCCTGCGCCGCCCGCAGCGCATAGCGCAGATACACCTCACCGGCATCGGTCAGGCGCGTCTGGCGCCCGGATCGATCAAACAACTGTGCACCGAGGCTCTCTTCCAGCTGCCGCACTTGCTGCGACAGCGCCGGCTGCGAGACATGCAGGGCTGCCGCCGCTTTGGTAAAGCCCTGGTGTTCTGCAACGGCCAGGAAGTACTGGATATGTCGTGCCAGCATGTTTGTACCCATAAGATAATCTAATGTTCTGGATCATATATGAGACTTTTACCTTATTGCACGGGCTCCGTAACCTTTGCTCCATCGCATCGCGATTCAAAGGAGTTACCCATGCAAGACATCATCGACGGTTTCCTGAAGTTTCAGCGCAACGCCTTCCCGGAGCGCGCCGGCTTGTTCAAAGACCTGGCCAACCAGCAGAGCCCAAGGGCGCTGTTCATCTCCTGCTCCGACAGCCGGCTGGTGCCGGAGCTGGTCACGCAGCGTGAGCCGGGCGACCTGTTCGTCATCCGCAATGCCGGCAATATCGTGCCGTCCTACGGCCCTGAGCCGGGCGGGGTGTCGGCCTCGGTGGAATATGCCGTAGCAGCCTTGAAGGTCAGCGACATCGTGATCTGCGGGCATTCCGATTGCGGCGCCATGACCGCCATCGCCACCTGCAAATGCCTGGACCACATGCCCGCGGTGGCCAGCTGGTTGCGCTACGCCGACTCCGGCCGGGTGGTCAACGAGGCGCGCCAGCATGTCGACCAGCAGGCCAAAGTCGCCTCCATGGTTCGCGAAAACGTGATCGCGCAATTGGCCAACCTCCAGACGCACCCGTCGGTACGCCTGGCCCTCGAAGAGAAGCGCGTGACCCTGCATGGCTGGGTCTATGACATCGAAAGTGGCTGCATCCAGGCCTTCGATAGCCGCACCGGTCAATTCGTGCCGCTGGCCGACTTGTCTGCGAAAGCATCGCCCCAGTTGAACTGAAATACCGAGGGGCCTGCATCGCAGCGTTGCGGCGACCCGGCTCCCACCATTGATTGTTAGCGCTTTTAACCAGTGTTTTTACCCACGGAGATAACCCCATGATTCAGTCACAAATCAGCCAGAACACTCGCCTTGCCTTGACCGACGTCATCCTCCTGGCCAAGGCCCGCAAAGACCTGTCGTTCGCCCAGATCGCCGAAGGCACCGGCCTGCACGAAGCCTTCGTCACCGCCGCCTTGCTCGGCCAACACCCCCTGCCGGCCGACGCCGCCCAAGTCGTTGCCGACACCCTGGGCCTCGACGAGGACGCCGTGCTCCTGCTGCAAAGCATCCCGGTGCGCGGCAGCATCGGCAACGGCATCCCGACCGACCCGACCATCTACCGCTTCTACGAAATGATCCAGGTCTACGGCACCACGCTCAAGGCGCTGGTTCACGAGAAGTTCGGCGACGGCATCATCAGCGCGATCAACTTCAAGCTGGACGTCAAGAAGGTTGAGGACCCGGACGGCGGCTCCCGCGCGGTGATCACCCTGGATGGCAAGTACCTGCCGACCAAACCGTTCTGATCACGCTTCACATGGCCCGGCGCTGCGAGGCGACCGGGCCACGGCTGTTGCATAGGTTGGGTCAGTGCATCACGCCTAGGTATTGAGATAAGACGCGACGGTGTCTTCAAGCAGCTCCATCAGTTCGGGGTCCATGTAGCGAAAGTCATCCGGAATATCCAGGCAGTAAAGCGGCTTGTGTTCAAGCAACCGCGCGTAGTCTGCCTGCAGGCGATGCAGGTGTTTACGCTCCATGACGAAGATGACATCTGCCCATCGAATATCCGCGGCGCCGATGGTTTTGCGCGCATTCGGGCTGGTGCCCGCCGAGCGCGCATTGAAGCCGGGGCGACGGCGCCAGATGGCCTCTGCGGTAGGGCTACGCCACTGGTTGCGGCTGCACACGAAGAGCAGATTGATTGGGCTATTCATTGCCTGTCCACACGTCTTGGTTAAGGGTGAATGGGCCGTGCCAGAAACCCAGTAATCAGCCCCACCACCTGCTGCTGAATCACCGCCCGTGGCCGCGCGCCTTCGCCATCCCGGCAAATCATGCCATCGCCCGGCGAGCTCTCTTCAATCAACGCCATGCCACCCGGCTTGCAGATCGACATAAAGCTGAAGTGCGTGGCGTCGCTGATCTCCACGTACTGCGTAGAGGTTTTAGGCATGCGCTTGACCATGTCGGCGGACTCCAGCTCAGGCGACATATCTTCGGTTGGCACGCCCCCGGCGATCACCAGTGCCGGAACCGGCAGTGCGGCCAGGCTGGCGTTGGTCAGCCCGCGTGACAGGCCCAGGTCCAGTGACACAATGGCGGTGACGCGCTTGTCGCTCAAATCCGCGGCCAGCTGCGCCTTGCCGGCGGGCGTAGCGGCGGGGTTCATCTCGTGGTAGCCGATGCAACCGCCCAATTTAGGGTGTTCGGCACAGTCGCGGCTGAACAGGTCGGGGTCGAAGCGCGCACCGGCGATTTCCATCACGGTCCAGCCGCCAAGGGAGTGGCCCACCGCCGCAATCTGGTGGTTCGCGACCGCGCCAAATTGCTTCGGCTGAGCCAGCACCGCGTCGATAGCACGGCTCAGGTCGGCCGGGCGCTGCCATAACTGTGCGGCGGCTTGCGGGCTGCGGTCTTTGGTGGTGGTGCCAGGGTGGTTGACCGCCGCCACGATATAACCCTTGTGCGCCAAGGCACTCGCCAGCCATACCTGTTTGCCCCAATTGCCACCGTAACCGTGGGACAGCACCACCAAAGGGTGCGCGCCGCCAGCCGGTGGCGCGTCGGGCACGGCGAGGGCGCCGATGAACACCGCGTTGTCGGCAATCAGCGTGGGTTGGGCAGTGGTGGTGGCGGGGTACCAGACCACCAGTTCCAGCGGGCGGTTGTTTTTGGAATCGGGCAGCGTGGCGGTCTTGAAACCGACCGGGCTTTCGGCAGCGAAGGCGGGCGTGGACAGGCAGAGCAGGAACAGGGCGCGCAAAGCGGTTTTCATTGTTTTTATCGTCCTTGATTTTGGTGGCGCATGATTACCTGAAATGCCCTGGCAATGCATCCCTCTGCCGGGGCGTATGCAACCGTTGAACTGCACGGCTACGGCGCTTCGAAACCCTCGTAATCCAGTGAAATCTCGTCGTCTTTCGGGTAACTGACATACACCACCACCGCATCGCTGCTGTCGACCAGCGCGTAAGGCCATTTACCGTTGGCCTTGCGCATGTGCTCATACAGCGGCAAGAAAAAATCCTTGGTCTGACCGCGTGGATCGTAGGGCGCTTGCACCTGGAAAATCGGGTAATGGCCGCCGTTGCAGAGTTGGATGCGTTCGAGCTGGAAGTTGTTTTTCTCCAGCAGCGTGCGGGTGGGGTGCTGCCAAGTGGCTAGGTTGACGTCTTGGCAGTCGTGGGCGGTGGCGGTGTAGAGCGTGGTGTCTTTCAGGGCAGGGAGGGCGTGGGCCAGGCTGGGTAGAAGCAAGAGTAGAAAAGAGAGGAAGCGTGGCATGGCGGGTTCCGAGAAAGATGGGCTGTGGTTGTAGGGTTTTTACCCTCTTCATGCGCTGGACCCCACGCCTTATGGCAGGATCATCGGCGACAATTCGAGGTATTTGCAGGCCACGCGAGACCTTATGCTCCACGACTGGGGTTGTGTATTGCCAGGTCAGTGAATCCTTTTGGCCAAGTGCTGTGGTTCATGACCTATCGTTCAGCTGCAATTGTCTCAAGCGCCGCCACGTCATCATCGTTTCCGGCGTGATGCCGGTCGTCAATATGTTTGCAGGCAAGGACCAATGCGCGGGCGATGGTTTCCATGTAGATCTCCAACGTCGCCGCTCACTAGAGGCTCACGGCTTATTCATGAACACGATGATCGGTATAGGCATAACGCCCGTCACAACTTGGCTCTTTAATTTCGGTCAAATAGGTATATTGCACCGTGTCGGCATCAATGACCTTGTAGTGGTATGCGTTGTATTTCTTGCTCCCTACAGCATCGAATAAAATCATCTCCTTTCTTCCCGTCCAATAGCCCATTCTTCTATGTATCCGGTGCGTCCTTTCAGCATCGCTGTAAAAATCCGTTCTGAAATTCCCGTTGGGCCTCAGTTCGGTGGTCCAGGCGAGGAACTGGCATTTGCTCGCCGGATCACGTTGACCTTTCCATTTCCCTACGAGAGCTGGATCCTGTGAAGTGCAGCCTGTCAGGCAAACCAAAGCGATCGCAAGCAACGTATTCGATTTCAACCGTTCTATCCTTCTGACCGCGCACGTGGGCGTTTACACGGTCTCTATCGGCCGTGTGCGGCAAATGATTAAAGCGCTTTCTGGTGATCCGCGCGGGTTGCCAGCGGCCGATTGGAGCCTGGCAGGGTGACGTTGGTAAGCATTTAAGCGGAGCCAGCGCACTGTACGACGCAGGTGCTGGCGTATGAGCGGCGGGGCCCGCGTACTGTGTAGATCAACGCTTCAGGGCATCACACTCATTACGCAAATTGCTGTCTTGAATGTTGCCGCAGCTTTGACCGTTGATTTTGGCATTACAGTAAGCGCGTTGATCGTTGTCACTGATGTTGCCGCAGCTTTGGCCGTTCATTTCCGCCAGGCACGTGGCCCGAAGGGTACTGCCCTGGATATTGCCGCAGCTTTGGCCGTTGATTTTGGCGTTGCAATAAGCGCGTTGATCGTTGTCGCTGATGTTGCCGCAGCTTTGACCGTTCATTTGCGCATAGCAACTGGCCCGAAGGTCGCCGTCACTGATATTGCCGCAGCTTTGGCCGTTAGTCGTGGCGTTGCAATAAGCGCGTTGATCGCTATCAGTGATGTTGCCGCAACCCGCATGAGCGTAGGTACTCAACATCAATAACAGCGCAATAATGGCTCTCATTACTCTCTCCATGGGGTGTCAGGACACAGCCTGACGCTGACAGATCCAAGACGATTTTGTCGCTGTGGCGAGCAATCAAATTGACATTATTTTTTGGGGAAGTTCCACGGGGCGGATGTGACTATCGTGCGGACAGTCTTTTGTTGTCGGCGACACCTGGCTTTGTAGGCATGCAGGGTGACGGCTACCGGCCAATATCGGTCATTCAAATGACCTACGAAACCTGAGGCGATTCAGTTGCATGTTCTGTCCAGATTTGGTTGGAGTATCTCTAGCCGTTTTTTCGTGCAGACTGAACTTCGTGATTCTTACGTATCAATGCCTCCAAACGATCCTTTTCTTCGTTCAGGGCATTTAAACCTTGAATCGATTCAGGACTTGTATTTTCGTAGGACATTAAAAGAGCGATGATGGTGACTAATCCCATCTCAATACAAGCGAAAAGCGTCCTTTCGAATTCAAAACTGCCATCTCCGTAAAGCGCGATATTTTCATAGCGTGTCACTCCGGAGCCCTCATCATCTGATAGGCGGGCATGAAGAGTTACGGTTTTAGGGTTTGGGTGAGCACCAAAATCAATTGTCCAATCATACAATTGGTACATCACGTCGCCGTAATTTGAACGCTGAGCATTCATTATTTTTTGAGCTTTTTTGATAGGTGACTGGAAGGCTGACTTGCATGCTTTCATTCCCTCGGGCGAATCGTTACGGCCAACCCATTTATCAACAAGGAGTTTGTCCTTGCTCATGATAAGCGCATAACAAGCGGTTTCCAGTGCAGTTCGAAGAGTGGGATACACGCCAGCCGCATGACCAGTCAAACCTATTCTGAACGCGATCATCAACATGAACCGGGCATTAACGCGAAGGGAGTGAACTATAAAATCATCAGGTATGACGCCAAGTTTAATGACATGGTTCCGTATAAATAAGTCTAGATTATCCATCATGTTAAGAAAAGGCGATTGTCCTGCAAGAGTTTTCTCAAGGTTCTCAGTTCCCGCCTTCAAATAAGTCCTGAACGAATTATCATCGTCGTTTATGAACATCATTGCTCCTCGTATCTACAGGGGTTCATGTATCATAAACCTAAAGCATGCTCAGAGAGTTAATCATACACGTGCTACGGACGGATTGGTTAGGGGGGGCTCCAGGTGTCTACTCGGGCGCCTGACCTGTAACGAATGGTCGAAATCAATCCAAAGCAGGAGTAGGCCGACTCGGGAGTCAGTAATTCTCTTTTAGGTGACGGGTGATTGTGAAACGCTTAAAGTACGGTCCTGTACGTATCTGATTCATGAGATTCCAATAGCAGCTTTTACCAAAGGGGTGCGCTAGCCCCGATGGATACTGATATGTGTATCTCTCCGTGCCATCGTAGTCATAAACTATGCTGCGGTTAAACTCAGGTATCAGATAGGTCTGGATACCCCACCAAAGCTCATTCAGAAACTCGGCAATTGTGCTTGCATGATAAGTGGCGACATCAATATGAAAGACGTCGTATATTTCCGGCTGAAGGAGAATTGCTTGGTGTAGTTCCACCTCTACTCCGGCGCTCGACAAAAGGCGCTGTAGATCTTTGGCAACTCCTATAGATCGCAGGAAATTATGTTTGGATAGATTGCCGCCGATTTTCAGTATCAAGCTTCGAGATATTCGCAGAACCACCTGCTGATCAATAGACGGAAGCCAAGCATCGACCTCAATCTCTGTATTAAGCCAGTTTGAAAAGCTATCCACAGCGTGTTTCAGCAGCGATACAGATCCGGTTTTTTCAAAGCACGGTTCGTTGGCAATGGTACGTAATGCGTTCAAATAAGAGGTTTTCGGCACCGGGGCATCTTTGTCAGTAGCGGATAAAAAATCGACCAAAGCTATTGAAAAAAACTGCCTATGAGTAGACGACTCGAACCAAACGTTTTTGTGCTCCCCCTCTCCGAGGACACTGAGCATAGCCTTATTGACCATTGATCCAATCAGTTCTACTACGGCCGTAAGATAAACGACCTCTTGCTCCATTTTGTTCATCTGACTCACCCAGATACCTCTTTTATACGCGGCCGAGATTACAAAGTCGGTAGCCGCGTGTCCATAGTCTGTTTTAGTCGGCTACTGCTGCTCGTGACGAGGGATTAATCACCTTTACAGAGAGAAAAGGGGGCAGATTTATTTACGAGGTCGCCGTCCGCTTTGGGTCGGATAGCGACGGCCTGTTTCCGCCGCTAAGTGCTCAAATTTCGGTCTGCTCCGAAATCTCCAAAGCATCGTCCACCTCAATACCTAGGTAGCGTACCGTGCTTTCCAGCTTGGTATGGCTGAGGAGCAGCTGCACAGCCCTCAGATTCTTGGTTCGTCTGTAGATAAGTGTCGCTTTGGTTCGGCGCAGCGTATGAGTACCGTACAAAACGGGATCGAGACCTATCGACCCAACCCATGCCTTGACGATACGGGCGTACTGCCGAGTGAATAGGTGCGCGGAGTCTCAAATACGACTGGGAAACAAAAAGTCTTCGCCACGAAGATGCGCCAACTGTATCCAAGACTCCAGTGCTTTCCGGGTCCGCTCCATTATTTCAAATTGCACCGGCCGTTTGGTCTTTTGCTGCATCACCATAACTCGGGGCGCGACATGTTGCCCGTGAGAGACGTCGCTAACCCGCAGTTTGGTCAGATCGCATACGCGCAATTTGCTGTCGATGGCCAAATCGAATAGCGCCTCATCTCGGGTGTTGCCAGCTATTTGGAGTCTGACGCGAATTGTCCAAATGTTTCTGAGGCGAAGCGGGGCTTTCTGCCCCATCAGTTCTCCCTTATTCCAGGGTCTTTTCGATTGGAACGTTGTACTGGGCATGATGTGTCCTCCACATGTTTGGAAGGACAAGCATGGACCTCCTAGACAATGAAGTCGGGCACCCCCCGACCCATTGCGACCATTCGCAGGAGCCACCAGAATCGGGGGACTTCTGGTGGTGAGGTGACGCAGGGTGAGGATTGAAGTATCAGAAGAAGCCGACTGGACGCTTTTCGAGGGCGTGGCCCGGGTTCTTGAGCAAGGGCTGGGAGGTTGCTGGAAAGAGAAGCTTGATGGTCAAGACCAGCGCTACTGGGATCTGTTGGTAGATGAACACACGCTCAAGGTGGGGCAACAGCTCATCGGTGGCGCGACCAAGATGCTCAGTCAGAAAATCCAGCAACACCCGCACACGGGGAACCCGGTAGCCAAGCGAAGTCTTCTACCAATTCCAGACTTGTTTAGAACTCGTCCTCTGAAAGCCCGTAAGTCGCAGTGTTGCCGTTAGCAACTTTGTAGAGGGTGAGCGTGACTACGCTGTATTGGATGTTCCGGCTCGTGGTGGTTTCAGTGAGTGTTATTGATTCGGAGCGCGAAAGGCCACCCGAGGTCAGGTCGCGATACCGAACGTCATAAGCACCAGAGGTGAGATTTTTGATGGTGAAGCGGCTTCGCGCAGGAATGTAAATCTGCCTTGCCGGTCTGGCTACCGCACCTTGTAGGGATACGAGTTTCAGAAACACGTCCGAGTTGTTTTGCCCATTATCGATGGTTACTTCTGAATGGCCGGCTTTGTGCGTTTGTGGCTCATCCATCAGGTAACCGGCAGTACGAGGCCATGCTCGACCATTGGGCGCGGTTTTTGGCCGCACGTAGGCCGGCTTCTTCGCAGCCGCCTCGCGCTGATTGGTGGCGCTTACAGGACGTTGAGTTGTGTTGGTACCTGGGCCGTTAGCAGCTGTTACCGGTGGAACGGCCTGAGCGGAATAAGGCATCGGACCGCGCGGAGCGGAATAATGTGTCCCGGACGAATTCATTACCGTGATAGTGACCATCCCAGCCACTATGGCGATAGCGCCGAGATGGATGAAGAATCGGCGGTGAATAAAACCCCAACTACTCTTCAAACGATTGTCTTTGTCGCCGCCCAGTTCATCTAAGAAGGCCTCAAGGTTGCTGGTCAGGCTATCTCTTTCGTTGATCCCTGCCTCATTGCGGCCAGCCGTCTTAGGGATCTTCTTGCAGTACGTCATCGCGTTTTGGGCGATTGACTGCGCCAGGTCTGGACGACCGGTTGAGTAGAAATAATATGCTTGGTAACCCAGCATTCTGGCGTTTTCCAGCGGTGGATGTGATCCGCCAAACATGTTCGTAACCAATGCCTGGACCGTATACAGAGGCCCCCATGGAAATCCCCACCACCCGAGCAGCCAAGTAGTTGCTGATGCCTTGAGAGATTGCTTTTGTGCGCATGGGCTGCAGTACACGCCAACAGTGGGTTTGCGAATCGTGAGTAAGAGGAAGCTCTTCACGGAGCGGAACGCCACTACCCGTGGCTGGGCTGATACCTTGGCACAGACAGAGCACACGATGGGATCTGGTACTTTGGTGGGCTCGGGTTCTGCGGCGCTGCTGTAACTGGTCTGAGTGTCGTAGACGGCTTTGGAAGCAGGGTCCGAAAGTACTGCGTATGCCTCATTCAAAAACTGAAATTGCTGAGTCGTGTTGTTGCCCGGGTTGCGGTCGGGGTGCAACTCCATGGCGCGTCTGCGGTATGCCGTTTTGATCTGCTCGGCGCTGACGATTGGTGTTAGACCCAAAACTGCGTAATAGCCCTTAGGGTCGTCCTTGTCGTAGTGCATTTAACGTCCTTGTCGCGCTTGCGTAGAGGCGGGAAATTCGATGGAGGCGCTACCAAGTTCCAAACGTTATCGGCTAGGAGCGGCCAACCGAGAAACCTTACTAACTCAGTGGGCCGCTTTCACTGCCCAGATAACGCTGGTTGTTACTCCGTGATCGTCTCTTCTTTCAGGCTCAGTCTGAAAGTGTCACGAGCGGTTTTCCCTACGTAGGTAGTCAGTGCGTAATTTGCCGTTCCGCCGATGATCACCCCAATTCCGAACGGAATCACTTTCGCTGCGGCTTTCTGAGTGAACGAGATGCCGATTTTCGCGAACAACTCCTTGATAATCTGAAGCGTCGGCCCCTTCAAATATTGATACACCATGCGCACGCCAGCCTTGCTAGCGATTTTGGTTGCGCTGGAAGACCCCATCTGCTCTAAAGAACCGCATAACGCGATGATGTACGACATGTGCTTGGCATCTTCATTGGACATCTTGCCGTTGATGGCTACCGCCAGGCACATGGTCATATCGATTTGTAGCTTCATGCACACAGAGATATCCGCGAGTCCTCCCCCAACAGCGCTCACCACAGTGCCTATACCAGGAATAACACCCGGAATAGCAGTGGCTGCACCAGACGTCGCAGCCAGCTTTGAATAGCGACTAATGATTTTTTCGATAACTGCGTCTTGAATCTTTTCTTCCGTGGCGGACGGCGCCGAGCCCCGTGCCTGGCTTTCATATTGGTTAACGAGGTCACGGGCGTCCTGCGGGCTAATGGCGATAGCTTCCACCATTTTCATTAATGAGGAGCTGTCTTCGTTTTTTTCTGTGGTCATGCCAGATTCCTTTCGAGAGATATATCCGCTGCTTAGCGCCTAGGTGCAAACGCTCAGGCAGAATAAATGATATCAAAATAACACTATTATCATGGATAAGTGTCGTGAAGGAGCGACGGAATTCCGAATGGATGTCAGATGAGCAAATATTTAAACAGAATGGGCATGACTAGGCTCACAACCTCCCCACACGCGGCACCTCAAGGTCGAGCAACAGCTCTTCGGTGGCGCGACCAAAATGCTCAGTCAGAAAATCCAGCAACACCCGCACCCGGGTAACCCGGTAGCGATTGCCGTGCAGCACCGCGTAAACACCAGCCTCACGCACACAAAACTTCGGTAACAGGACTTTCAGCCTTCCGGCACGGATATCGGCTGCCGCGTCCCAAATGGTCTTGTAGGCGATGCCCTGCCCGGCCAACGCCCAGGTATGCGGCCTGTGCTGACGGTGGTCATGCTCTGGATTCTGGCGCACTACACGCTCTATACCTACATCGCCGCGTTTCTGGCCTCCGTCTGGATGGCCGATCAGGACGAGCAGGGGCTCTTTGCGTTCGGCGTGGCGGCCCAGGTTGGGCTATGGATCACTGGCGTGCTGATTGATGGCAGGGTTCGACGCCTGATGTTGCTGAGCCTTACCGCCTTCACCTCCGTTGCGCTTGCCTTTGGGGTGGATGGGCTGTCTGTCAGCGGTCGCCCACTGTCTAAGAACAACGAACATATTCCCTGCTCTCAAGAACCAGCTCCCACCAAGGTTTCCACCCTCCATATCGTAAGCCAACGCTCAAGATTGGTAACTGCAATTGAATCACTGCAAGTTTAGACGGTCATCTGCTAGCAAGGTTGATTTCCCCCCGACTTTAGAGGGATGAACCCAGTTAAAGGCGGCTGGAGTGGCGCATCTAACTCTATTAGACAGCCATGCTTCAGGCGAGAATGGCCCCAAAGCGAAAATGGCGTTAGCATTCCGCCTCAATCGGCTTAAACAGCCTGTTTTTTCAGATCAGGGTCGCATCGTGGAAAAGCTAAAACGCCTCGAAAGTGGAATCGAAGGGCTCGACGCTCTGCTCAAGGGAGGGCTGGTCGCAGGCGCCTCATACATCATCCAAGGACGCCCGGGGTCTGGAAAAACGATCCTCGCCAACCAACTTGGGTTCCATCATGCGAACAATGGAGGCCGGGTTCTGGTCGCCACACTCCTGGCCGAGTCGCATGACCGTCTTTTTCAGTTTCTTTCTACTCTGAGCTTTTTCGACGCTTCCAAAGTCGGCGCCGACATTCAATTTGTCAGTGCTTTTGACACCCTGGAGAACGACGGTCTGGGTGAGGTAGTCAAGCTGCTTCGGCGCGAGATAAGCCGCCAGAAAGCGACGGTGATGGTGGTAGACGGCTTGCTCAATGCGCGTTCAAAAGCCGATTCGCACATCGACACCAAGAAATTCATTTCAGAGCTGCAAGGGCACGCTGCTTTCGCGGGCTGCACCGTCCTGTTTCTCACCAGTTCCCGACTCGATGACGGCAGCCCCGAACACACGATGGTAGATGGCGTGATTGAAATGGGTGAGGAGCTGTATGGCACTCGCTCGGTGCGTCGTATTCAACTGCGTAAAACCCGCGGCAGTGGGGCAATGACGGGCCTGCATGAGTGTGAGATCAACGACAACGGATTGGTGGTTTACCCTCGACTCGAAAGTCTTTACAGCCACCCGTCCTCTCCAGACAGCGCCGACATGACGCGCATTGCCAGTGGCATTGACTCACTGGACGGCATATTGGGCGGGGGCCTTTACAGTTCCAGTGTGTCTCTGGTTATTGGCCCCTCCGGGATTGGTAAAACCACTCTGGGTCTCAAATTTCTGGCCGAGTCGACGGTGGATGCACCGGGACTGCATTTTGGCTTTTACGAGAGTCCACAACGGTTGCGGCTCAAGGGCCAGTCACTGGGTATCGATATCAAAGCCATGGAAGACAGCGGCGCCCTGAGCATTGCCTGGCAGCCGACGACTGAAGGCCTGCTCGATGGTCTGGGCGCACGACTGCTGAGTATCGTTGAAGAAAAGGGCATTAAGCGCCTGTTCATCGACAGTCTTAGCGGTATGACACGCGTCTCGACAAATCCGGCGCGAATTACTGACTTCTTCAGTGCGCTGATGAACGAGCTGCGATCCAGGGGCGTTACGGTATTTGCGTCCTGGGAAATGCGCGATCTGTTTGGCTCCGAGGTCAGTGCACCCAACTCTGACCTGTCCAGCATCGTCGATAACCTGATGCTGATGCGGTTCTCTGAGAATCACTCTGAACTAAGCAGGACGCTATCCATTCTTAAAGTAAGAGACAGCTCCTACGATCCCTCTCGATTTGAGGTCGTCATTCGTGAACATGATGTTTTCCTGAAAAAGGCTTCAAGACATGAACCCTCAGCCACCACTGATTCATCGCGCGGTTCAATTTCTTAAGCGTTTGATTAGGTTGAATTAACATGACCACCATCCTGGTCGTCGACGACGAGTATTTGATCGCTGATATTCTCTGCTTCGCGCTGGAGGATGAGGGGTTCATGGTGGTGACAGCCAGCAATGGTCGAAAAGGACTCGAAGTTCTCAATAGAGAACAGCCAGCGTTGATCATTACCGACTTTATGATGCCGGTCATGGACGGCCTGGAATTCGCTACCGCTGTGCGAGCCCTCCCTTGCGCCAAACATTTGCCGATTATCTTGATGAGCGGTGCTCAGGCACATATTGGTATGCAGCGATCAGATTTGTTTGATGCGGTATTGGCCAAGCCATTCAATATCGATTTGATCATCGCCGAGGTTAGAAAGCTCTTGGCTTTAGAGTAGCTCGCAGCCGGTCAGGCCAATAACCTTGCTATTGGCCAACACAGCCCCATAACTATCCCGGTACTCATTCAGCACAAGGGCAGACCATGACCAACCAAACCGAAACCGCGATCCTCGCCGGCGGCTGCTTCTGGGGCATGCAGGACCTGTTGCGGCGCTACCCCGGCGTGCTGCGCACGCGCGTCGGCTACACCGGCGGCGACGTGCCGAATGCCACCTACCGCAACCACGGTAACCATGCTGAGGCGATTGAAATCGTGTTTGATCCTGCGGTGATTACCTACCGGCAGATCCTCGAATTCTTTTTCCAGATCCACGACCCCAGCACGCCTAACCGCCAGGGCAATGACATTGGGCCAAGCTACCGCTCGGCGATTTATTACCTGAGCGAAGAGCAACGCGACGTGGCCGAAGACACCGCTGCAGACGTGGATGCCTCGAAGTTGTGGCCAGGCCGTGTGGTCACTGAAATCGAGCCGGCAGGACCGTTTTGGGAAGCAGAACCGGAGCATCAGGATTATCTGGAGCGCATCCCCAATGGCTATACCTGCCACTTCATCCGGCCGAACTGGAAGTTGCCCAAGCGCGCTTGAGGGTGAGCAGCGTCAGAGAAAACATAAGGTAGACCACGTTCCGGGAAACCGTACAAACGTGGTTTAACCCCTGTCACCCAGCCGGAGCCTACGTAGAGCGCAAAGTATGCCCATCACGCCCAATCAAAACGCCCCGGTCAGGTTAGTCCTCGCTCAACCCAGCGACGTGGACGATCTGGTTGCCATTCGAATCGAGGCGATGCGCGACAGTTTGGAGCGTGTCGGTCGATTTGATCCGGTGCGCGCGCGCGAGCGGTTTGTCAGCGGTTTTGAAGCCCACAGCACCCGCTATATTGAAGTCGCTGGAGACAGGGTTGGCTTTGTCGTGGTCAAGCGCCACCCCAATGAACTTGTACTCGATCACTTATACGTGAGGCCGAGTGCGCAAGGGGCAGGTATCGGCGCTGCGGTGCTCACTCATATCTTCAAGGAGGCCGACGCGGCTGCACTGCCGATCAAAGTGGGGGCTCTCAAACAAAGCGCCTCGAATCGGTTTTATATCCGCCATGGTTTCCAGCTCGTCGAAAGCAGTGAGTTCGACAATTATTATGTCCGTCAGCACCTTACGGCGGTCAACCTACCTCCCCGGCAGGATGAAAAGATTTGAATCCTATGCATTCCTTCTAGAGAATCGCCGTCTTTGGCTCGAAAGGATGCGTGCGATGAAGTTCGAAGGGACTTTCCAATACATAGGCAATCACGGGATCGTTTTCAACGTATCGCAGATCACCCTTACCGACAGCGAACGCGGCCGCCTGCGTGAGCTGCATTTTGGCGAGGCGAAAAGCGCCCACTATGAGGTCAACAGCAAGGTCGTCGAGGTGTACGACAAGATGTTGGCCAAGGGCCGGCCGTGCACGATGATGATCGGCATCTCCAAACCACTGACCCGGCAGCAGGGCGATGTCCTCAATGCCCAGCGCACCCAGGTCGCTAACCTGGCCGCCACGGCTTTCGCTTCCGCGACCTCCTATGTAGCGTCCCCTTACGTGGGCGCTCCCGTCGGCGCCGGTGTGCGCATGTATGCCAATTCCATCCTGCCCACCTATCATGCGGGCGACATACTGGTCAGCATCGAGGCGCAGGTCAGCGGCGGCATCGGCCCGCAACGCACGGCTTCAACACTGATCATCAAGACCTGACGGGAGACGCACATGTCCGAAATTACCCAGCTGGTCATCGCCCTGGTGCTGTTCTTTCTGTTGGATCGGTTTCTTAGGTCATACCCGCTGCGCAAGTGGCTGGGGGTGTTGTTGGTCGCGGGTGGCGCCGTAGGTTGCATTGCTGCGAGCCAGGCCCACGTGTTCGGGTTTGACCTGGGGCTGCTGTCGATCTTTGCGGTTGCGCTGGGGGTGGGGTTGTTCGTGAAGCGGCGGCGGTTTGAGCCAGTTAGTTGAGGGCGGTAGACGTAGCTGCTGATTTTTCCGCTGTGCTTTGGCGTCTATTTTTCTTCACCACAATAACGCTTCAACTTCGTCATATTTGTCCGCCACTTTAAGAAAAGTGTCCGCCCAACCACTGCTGAGACTGAGTTCCTGGAGTGGTCCGGTTACTGCGAATAGAACAGAGACGTCCAACTTTTTGGGCAAACCACCCGATCTGAGCACGCTGACCAACCCCAGCAACTCGACCTTTGCCTGATCCTCGTCTTCCCAGCTGGACCAGCAGAAGTCATTGTCGGGAAGGGAAACTAGCTCAATAGCCGCTTCCAGCACATGGATGAGACTTCCAATCGGGTCGTCTCGATTGATCTGTCCATGAATCAACTGCTTTGCACGGTCCAGATTCATAAAGGGCTTAGGCCTCACTGTAGGAAAGTAGCGGGCAGGGCATCCTTGTTTCGGATGTGATCTGCCCCCCTATTTTGCTTTGGCCATCACGCAAAAAGCCTATCGCCAATCAATGTTCTACCCGCGCAGCCCCCGTTTCTTCCACGTCCGAGGTCGCTTGGGTCCAGCCGATAGCGAAGACGCCTACGAAAAACAGCAGCGGGCCGGGGTAGGTTCTGTAGTACATCCAGGCATCCGCCGACCCTGAAAAAGCAATCAGTGCGTTGACGGCGGCCAAGGCTGCCATCAACGCAGACAGGTGCAGCACGGAAGTTCGCCATTGCGCGGGCGAGCGCTTCAACCGAGCACCGAATATGGCGCGCAGCAAATTGATGCGCCACCCCATCTCCAGGATCGCGAGCAGCAGCGCAAACACCAACAGTGCGACGGCTGGCGTGTACAAAATGACGTTTCTGTTGGCTAGCACCAACCGGCCGAACGGCAGCCCGATCACCAGCATGAAGGCGATGGAGTAGAGGAAAAACACAACGTACGTGCGCCATAGCAGGCTGAGGGCCAGGGAAAATCGGCGTTTTATCATGACTTCCTACATCCTTGTTGTCAGAAAAGTCGCCATTGTAGGCGCAGGACGCGTGCGAATGAATGGCACAAGAAGCGGTGCATCGCAAAATCGTAATCGAGGCCGGTTTACGTTAACCACTTGATATCCGAACAAGGAACGCTTCGATGATTCGTCAGGCCTCACCCGCAGACGCCAGGGCGATTGCCCAGGTGCACATCAGAAGCTGGCAGGACGCCTATCGCGACCTGATGCCCGCCGACTACTTGGGTGCGTTGAGTTCGACGCTGGCCAGGCGCGAGTCATTTTGGATGGCCTCGATTGAATCGGGCGAATCTAACGTGTGGGTGGCGCAGGTGAACCAGCAGGTGGTCGGTTGGGTGTCCGTCGGTGCCAGCCGTGATGAAGATGCCCCAGCGGAAAACGTGGGTGAGGTCATGGCCATCTACGTTGTCGCCGAGCACTGGCACACGGGCGTCGGGCTGGGGTTGTGGAACGCGGGCTTACAGTATTTGGCTGAGCAAGGGTTTAAACAGCTGACGCTGTGGGTCTTGGCCCGTAATGAACGCGCGATCCGATTTTATCGCCGGGCAGGCTGCGTTGAGGATGCGGGCAGTGAACGCACGCTTGAGCGGGGCGGCGCGCAGCTGGTGGAGGTGAGGTATCGGTTGCCGTGTATTCGGGTGAGTTAGGCAAATGGGCGGCAGGCCACGGTTTTAGCGGTGGCCTGCCGCCCGTTTTTTAAACGGGTAATACCGCTGGCAGCTTGGCCTCCCGCTCCATCAGCCTATCCATCAACAAGACCCCCAACTCACTCAACTGGTGAATCGCCAGCGCCACATCGCGCTGTTTTCCGGTCAGGTCTTCCGACAGGTCAAGCAGCAGGGCGCTCACCGCAGAGAAGGTTTCGTAGCTGTTGGTGATCAGTGTTTCGTTGCTGGCGTCGGCGGCGACGCTGAACAAGCCTGGTGGTGCGGGTGGGTCAGTTTCTGGATTGAGATAGCGATCAATCGCGCGATGCGCAGCCTGGTTAAGTTTCAGGTCCGGCTCGTTCGGAGGGTTGGGTGTGACTTTGAACATGCTTGGATTCCTACTTTAGGGCCGCCACCTCTGAGCTACTAAACAAAGGGGTGGCAGCTGTGCGCAGGTTAGTAGACCGGGGAATTCCAAGAAAGCCGGCGCGCCCGAGGACGCCCTGCACACAGCCACCATCAAGCACGGACTGGATCGTCCAACAGATGAAGCTTATGCACTGACTGGAATAACCCCGGGCTACTAAACCCGATCACTGAATATTCAGCGACCGAGCAACCTTAGAGACGCCCACTCAAGCGCACAAGCCGGCGGATTCTGACGCAAGCGTAGGCAACGGAGCAAGGCGCTGTCGCCTAGGACTTTGCTGTTTCAGGGTTTGGTGTAGGACATGTACTCATTCTGCAAAACAATATGATCCGCCACGTACTTCGCATCGTGCCAAACCCCGTAGATAAACGACGACGCGCGGTTCACCAGATTCGGCAGGCCGAGGAAGTAGATCCCGCTCTGCGCCGAGATGCCGCGCTTGTGGAACGGCTCGCCTTTTTCGTCAAACGCATCGACTTTCAACCAGCTGAAATCAAACTTGAAACCCGTCGCCCAAAGGATAGTGGTCACACCAGCCTCGGCCAGGTCCAGGCTGAGGGTCGGGTTAACCAGGCATTCCGGGTCGGGCAGCAGTTCCCAGGCGTCGGGCTCCAGTGGGAACGGCAAACCATTGGCCTCGATGTACGCGTCGGCGTCGCGCAACACATCAAAGTAGGCGCGGTCGCCTTCGGCTACGTTGTCGGCCAGGCCGGGTTCGAAGGTCATCACGCCGTCGTTCCAATCGCGCGTGACGCCGACCAGGTGAATGCCTTGGTGGGCCAGGCGGCGGAAGTCCACGGTCTTACCGCCTTCATAGCCACTGACGGCAAAGGCCACGTGCTTTTTCTTCGGCTGTATTTTGACTTCGTCCCACAAGCCCAGGGCGCCGAGCCACCAGCAGTAGTCACGGCTGCGGTAGGCGCGGGGCGGGCGGTAATGTTCGCCCACGGAGAGGTACACGGTTTTGCCGGCCTTTTGCAGTTCTTCGGCGATTTGCGAGCCGGAGGCACCGGCGCCGACTACCAGCACGGCACCTTCGGGCAGTTGCGCAGGGTTTTTGTAGGCGCAGGAGTGCAGTTGGTGCACCTGCGCGGTGGCCGGGACGATGCTGGGAATCGAAGGGCGTTGAAACGGGCCGGTGGCGGCCACCACGTTAGCGGCTTCGATAATGCCGGCTGAGGTGGTGACTTTGAAGCCGGGGCGGCCTACGTGGCGCTCCACTTGTTGGACTTCAACGCCGGTGCGCACGGGGGCCTGCAACTTCTCGACGTAGGCTTCGAAGTAGTCGGCCATGCGCTCTTTCGGCGGGAAGGCTTCGGGGGAAATGCCCTCGAATTTCAACCCGGGAAAGCGGTCGTGCCAGGCCGGGCCGTTGGCGACCAGCGAGTCCCAGCGCTCCGAGCGCCAGCGTTCGGCGATGCGGCTGCGCTCCAGCACCACGTGCGGCACGCCCATCAGGGAAAGGTGCTCGCTCATGGCGACGCCGGCCTGGCCTGCGCCCACTACCAGGGTGTTGATGGTTTCCACTGACATGTGCGTTTCCTAAAAGTGAACGACCTGGGTCGGTTGGGGCGACGCGCAAGCATCGACAGCCTCAGTGTGATCACGCAGTGGAAACCGCGAAATTATGCTTTTTGAAGGCAGAGGTTAGGAAAATCCAAAGCCCGTCGAACACTCATCCATAACGGCCTGTGTCAATTGCATCAAAGCTGACACAAACCTTATACATTTAATTGACGCCATCATTTCGCCACCCTATCATCGCCGCCAATTAGTGGCTCAGGGCCATATAGAGGGATCTAGAAATGTGGCGCTTGGAACGCCGGACCGGGCTTGGCCCGTTGTCCGCTATTGTTTGTTTATTGACTGCCGGGCTCGCGCACGCAGCGCCCCCGCAGAACACCCCCGGCATCACCGACCTGATCCGTGACCGCCAGGACCGCCTGCTCGAAGAGCAGCAAAAGCGCCTTGAAGACCTCAAGGAGCTGCCGGGTAAATCCGCCGACGCCGCAACGCCGACCACCCCCGTCGACACCCGTTGCTTCCCGATCAAGACCATCGACCTTGCCGGCGCCGACAGCCTTTCCGCAGGCGAGCGCGCCGAACTGATCAAACCCTACATCGGCGAATGCCTGGGCGTGCCGCAACTCAACGCGGTGCTCAAGGTGATCACCGACCGTTACCTCGCCAAAGGCCTGGTGACCAGCCGCGCTTATCTGCCGCAGCAAGACCTCTCCAGCGGCAACCTCAAGATCCAAGTGGTCGAAGGCAAACTCGAAAACCTGAAAGGCGCCGAGGGCAGCGGCATCACCGACCGCCAGTTGGCGATGAGCTTTCCCGGCAAATCGGGCGAGTTGCTTAACCTGCGCGAAATCGAGCAGATGGTCGACCAGCTCAACCGACTGCCCTCGAACCAGGCGCAGATGGAGTTGGCGCCGGGCAAGGCCGTCGGCGGCAGTGATGTGCTGGTCAAAAACACCCCGCAGAAACCTTGGCGCGTCGGGCTGTCGCGGCACAACGGCGGCCAGCGCAGCACCGGCGAGCAGCAGTGGGGCGCGAGCCTGGATTGGGATAACCCGCTGGGTTTGGCCGACCAACTGTCGCTGCGCGGCGGCCACGATGCGCTCAGCGATCACCAGAAAACTTCACGCAATTCGATGCTCAATTACAGCCTGCCGTTTGGCTGGTGGAACCTCACCTACACCTACAGTGAAAGTGAGTACCGCTCCCAGGCCCAAGCGAATAATTTCAAGTTCAAGCAGACCGGCGACAGCCAGAACCACCAACTGCGCCTGGAGCGCGTCATCCATCGCGATGCGCTGAGCAAAACCTCCTTGAGTACCGGCGTGGCCTACCTGCGCACCAACAACTTCATCGAAGACAGCAAGCTGGCGCTGAGCAGCAACCGCCTCAGTGAAGCCCAGTTCGGCATCAACCACGGCCGCCGCATTGGCAGCTCATTCCTCAACATCGACCTGGGCATGCAAGACGGCATCGGCGCGTTCGACGCCCAGGCCAATCACGACCCCAAGCCCGGCCAGGCCGATGCGCGTTACCGCAAATACACCGCCACGGTCAGCTACTTGTACCCGTTCAAGTTGTGGGGCGAGTCGCTGAGTTTCAGCAGCTTGATGACCGGCCAGCACAGCGAAGACGTGCTATTCAGCCCGCAGCGCATGAGCCTCGGCGGGCAGTCGTCGATTCGCGGCTACAAAGACCAGATGCTCTCCGGCGACAGCGGCGGCTACTGGCGCAACGATTTGCGCTGGAGCCGCCCGGTGACCTGGGCCTGGCTGCAGCCGGTGTTTGCCGAGTACGGCACCAGCCTCGGTTACGACCAGGGCGTGATCAGCCGCGACCGCTACAACGCCGAGCAACATGGGCGCATGAGCAGCAACTCGGTTGAGCTGTTCGCCCGCGGCCAGAACGTCGCC
>NZ_JACAPL010000024.1:0-105592 GCF_013385735.1 Pseudomonas sp. D2002
CAGGGGTTTTGTTTTGGGCGACCGAAAAAAACTCTGTGACCGCCTCTTACACTCCTGACAGCCTCGCTTGCAGCTTGCAGTCGCCTTCAATGCTAAAGTCGCTCCCTCGATTTTGCTTTTCCCAAGGAAGCCGTTATGCCGGATGCGACGTCCCTCAGCGCTGGATTCATGGTGGTTCACGGCAACCGCCTGGATGAACTGCGCAGCCTGGTAGTCAGCTGGATGCGCCGCTATCCGCTCGCTCCCTTGGAAAACGAGATCGCACTGGTACAAAGCAACGGTATCGCCCAATGGCTCAAGCTGGCTTTGGCCGAAGACCCGGAAGAAGACGATATGGGTGGTTGCGGCATCGCGGCGGCAATTGATGTGCAACTCCCTGGCAGCTTCATGTGGCAGCTCTATCGCATGGTGCTGGGCCGTGACGAAATCCCGCCCAAGTCCCTGCTCGATAAAGCCCCACTGACCTGGCGTCTAATGCGCCTGCTCCCAGAGCTTATCGACCAACCACACTTCGAACCCCTGCAGCGCTTCCTCACCCACGACACCGACCTGCGCAAACGCTATCAACTGGCTGAACGCCTGGCCGACCTGTTCGACCAATACCAGGTCTACCGCGCCGACTGGCTGGAAGACTGGGCTGCTGGCCGCCACCAACTGCGCAACGGCCGAGGCGAGTCCAAGCCACTGAACCCCGCGAACTGCTGGCAGGCCGAACTATGGCGCGCACTGCTATTGGATGTAGGTGAAGAGGGCATGGCCGAAAGCCGCGCGGGCGTTCACCAGCGGTTCATCGAGCGCATCAACACCCTTGAAAAAGCCCCCCAAGGCCTTCCGTCACGAGTGATTGTTTTCGGCATTTCCTCTTTGCCCGCACAAGCGTTGGAAGCACTCGCCGGTCTGGCACGTTTCAGCCAAGTCTTGCTATGCGTGCACAACCCTTGCCGCCATCACTGGTCCGACATCGTCGCCGATAAAGACCTGCTGCGTAACGAGTACAAACGCCAAGCGCGTAAAGCGGGTATGCCGGTCACCATCGACCCGCAAACCCTGCACCAGCATGCGCACCCGCTGCTCGCCGCCTGGGGCAAACAAGGCCGCGACTACATCAGCCTGCTGGACAGTTACGACGACCCCAACAGCTACCGGGCCGCATTCCGCGACGGTCGCATCGACCTGTTCAGCGAAAGCGAACCGACCACGCTGCTCAACCAGCTCCAGGACGACATCCTCGAGCTTCGCCCACTCAACGAAACACGCGAGCTGTGGCCGGGCGTCGACCTCAATAACGACCGCTCCATCCGTTTTCACATCGCCCACAGCGCCCAGCGCGAAGTAGAAATTCTCCACGATCAATTGCTCCAACGCTTCAGCGCCGATCCCTCATTGCGCCCGCGCGACATCATCGTCATGGTCCCTGACGTCGACAGCTACGCGCCGCACATCCGCGCCGTCTTTGGCCAGCTGGAAAAAGGTGATCCACGTTTCATCCCGTTCACCCTCACCGACCAAGGCCAACGCGGCCGTGACCCACTACTGATCGCCGTCGAACACCTGCTCAAACTCCCGGACAGCCGCTTCCCCGTCAGCGAAATCCTCGACCTGCTCGACGTTCCCGCCTTGCGCGAGCGCTTCGCCATCAAAGAACGCGACCTTCCCACACTGCACCGCTGGATCGAAGGCGCCGGCATCCGTTGGGGCCTCAATGCCGAACAGCGTGCAGGGCTTGGTCTGCCGAACGAGCTGGAACAAAACAGCTGGCGATTTGGCCTGCGGCGCATGCTGCTGGGTTACGCCGTCGGCACCGGAATCGCCTGCGACGGCATAGAGCCCTACGATGAAATCGGTGGCCTCGATGCGGCGTTGATCGGCCCGCTGGTCTCCTTGCTCGATGCGTTAAACGATGCCCACCAGGCCCTGTCCCAACCGGCAGCACCCCAGGAGTGGGGCGAACGCCTGCAACGCCTGATGCAACTGTTCTTCCTGCCCAGCAGTGAACATGACGACTATCTCCTAGGCCAACTCGAACAACTCAGAGAGGACTGGCTGGAAACCTGTGAGTCCGTCGGCCTACAAGATGAGTTACCCCTCACCGTAGTCCGCGAAGCCTGGCTGGCTGGCCTGGACCAGGGGCGACTGTCCCAGCGCTTCCTCGCCGGAGCTGTCAATTTCTGCACCCTGATGCCCATGCGCGCCATCCCGTTCAAACTGGTTTGCCTGCTCGGCATGAACGACGGCGACTACCCGCGCGCGCAACCACCGCTGGACTTCGACCTGATGGGCAGCGACTACCGCCCCGGCGACCGTTCACGCCGCGAAGACGACCGCTACCTGCTGCTCGAAGCCCTGCTGTCCGCCCGCGACCAGCTCTACATCAGTTGGGTAGGCCGCAGTATCCGCGACAACAGCGACCGCCCGGCCTCGGTGCTGATAGGCCAACTGCGCGACCATATCGCCAGCGGCTGGCATAACGCAGACACACATGAACTGCTGGAAGCGATGACCCAGGAACACCCGCTCCAACCCTTCAGCGCGCGCTATTTCCATGAGGGCGACCCGCTGTTCAGTTACGCCCGCGAATGGCAGTTGCTCCACGAACCACGCGATACCGAAGTACAAGAGGTCGAACTGACGGAGCACCACCAGGAAGAACCCCTGAGTCTTGGCCAGTTGCAGGACTTCCTGCGCAACCCGGTCAGACACTTCTTCAGCCAACGTCTAAAAGTGTTCTTCGAGGCCGCCGAAGTCCCGCTGGCCGATGAAGAGCCCTTCGTCCTCGACGCGCTGCAACGCTACAGCCTCAGCGACAGCCTGCTGAACGCCGCATTGACCCAGCCCGACCAAGTGGATCAGGCCCTCAACGCCCAAGCCCTGCGCCTGCAAGGCAGTGGCTTGCTGCCCATGGTCGGTTTCGGCGAGTGCCTGCGTAACGAACTGATCGAGCCATTACCGGATCTGTTGCAGCGCTACCACCAATTACTGGCGCTCTGGCCCACGCCACACACAGCCGCCGAACCGATCAGTTTTGAGCATCAAGGCATTCAGCTGGAAGGCTGGATCAGTGGCCTGCATCGGCGCAGTGATGGCGGGTTGCTCAGCGTGACCACCATCCCCAACAGCATCGGCTCGATCAAAACCCGCAAGTGGCACCGCCTGATTCGCCCTTGGGTCAATCACGTGGTGGCCTGCGCCTGCGGCCTGCCACTCAGCACCGGGTTGGTCGCCAGTGACGACACCTTGCTCCTGGCGCCCCTGGAAAAATCCGCGGCCCAGGAAATCCTCGGCAACCTGCTGCTGGCCTGGCACACCGGCATGCGAAAACCACTTCCGGTGGCGGTCAAAACCGCCTTCGCCTGGCTCGGCCAAACCGACCCCGCCAAGGCCCAGGCCGCCGCCAGCAAAGCCTATGAAGGCGACGGCCTGACCACCGATGGCGAACGTCGCGAAACCCCGGCGCTCACTCGGCAATTTCCCGACTACGCCACGCTTATCGCCAGCGAAGAATTCGAAGGCTGGGCTGAAACCCTGTACCGCCCATTGCTCAACGCGCCGTGGCGATCGCTCAGCAGTGAGGAGGCCAGCGCATGATCAGTAAACCTTTAGCCCTGGCCTTCCCGCTCAAAGGCAGCCAACTGATCGAAGCCAGCGCCGGCACGGGTAAAACCTTCACCATCTCTGCCCTGTACCTGCGCCTGGTGCTCGGCCACGGCGGTGATGACTCCGGCTTTGCCCGCGAATTGCTGCCGCCGCAAATCCTGGTGGTGACCTTCACCGACGCCGCCACCAAAGAGCTGCGTGAGCGCATCCGCATCCGTCTGGCCGAAGCCGCGCGCTTTTTCCGCGATGAAATCGAACAACCGGATGCCCTGATCGCCCACCTGCGCGACGAATACCTCCCCGAGCAGTGGCCGGCCTGTGCCAATCGTTTGGATATCGCCGCGCAATGGATGGACGAAGCCGCCGTTTCGACCATCCACAGTTGGTGTCAGCGCATGCTGCGCGAGCACGCATTCGACAGCGGCAGCCTGTTCACCCAAACCCTGGAAACCGACCACAGCGACCTGCTCGGCGAAGTGCTGCGCGACTACTGGCGGCTGTTTTGCTACCCGATGCACGATGACGCGCTCAACTGGGTGCGCAAAAACTGGAGCGGCCCCGCCGCGCTGATGCCACGTGTGCGTGCATTGTTCGGCAGCGAACGGCCGACCGACGAAACGCGCGAGCCGGCCGAGCTGATCAATGCCTGCCTGCAAGAGCGCCGCGAAGCCTTGGTCACCCTCAAGGCGCCCTGGCAACAATGGGCCGCCGAACTGCGCGATATCTGCCTGCAAGCCGTGGCTGCCAAAGCCGTCGACGGCCGCAAGATGCAAGCGCGGTACTTCGAACCCTGGTTCGAAAAGATCAGCGCCTGGGCCGCTGACGAAACCCTCGAACAACTCGACATCGGCACCGGCTTCACGCGCCTGACGCCCGACGGCATGGCCGAAGCCTGGAAGAACGAGCCGCCGAGCCACCCTGGCATCGACGCCATGGCCAGCCTCAAGGCCAGCCTCGACGCCTTGCCCACTCCCGACGCCGCCGTGTTGCAACACGCCGCCGGTTGGGTGGGTAAACGTTTCGAAGAAGAAAAACGCCGTCGCGCCGAAATGGGCTTCGACGACATGCTGATCCGCCTCAACGCCGCCCTCCAAGCCGAAGGCGGCGAGCGCCTTTCCAGTGTGATTCGCGAGCAGTTCCCGGTGGCGTTGATCGACGAATTCCAGGACACCGACCCGGTGCAATACAGCATCTTCGACAGCATCTACCGCATCGAAGAAAACCACCTCGACAGCGGCCTGTTCCTGATCGGCGACCCCAAGCAGGCGATCTACGCCTTTCGCGGCGCCGACATCTACACCTACCTGCGCGCCCGTCAGTCCACCACCGGCCGCCACCACACCTTGGGCACCAACTTCCGCTCCAGCCACGCGATGGTCGAGGCGGTCAACCACGTGTTCCAACGCGCAGAAACCGGCCGTGGCGCCTTCCTGTTCCGCGAGCCGAATGGCGACAACCCGGTGCCGTTCCACTCGGTGCTGTCTCAAGGTCGCAAAGAGCAATTGCAGGTCGACGGTCAAACACTGCCGGCAATGAACCTCTGGCACTTACCCACCGACCAGCCGATTTCCAATGCGGTGTATCGCCAGCAACTCGCCGCCGCCTGCGCCACGCAAATCGTCGAGTTGCTCAATGGCGGACAGCAAGGTACGGCCGGCTTCGTAAAAGATCACAACTTAAAAGGTGTGCTGCCGTCAGACATCGCCATCCTGGTGCGCGACGGCAAGGAAGCCCAAGCCGTGCGCGCTGAGTTGGCCGCCCGTGGTGTGCGCAGCGTGTACCTGTCGGACAAAGACTCGGTCTTCGCCGCCCAGGAAGCCCACGACCTGTTGGCCTGGCTCAAGGCCTGCGCCGAGCCGGACGTCGAGCGCCCACTGCGCGCCGCCCTGGCCTGCGTCACCTTGAACCTGTCATTGGCGGAACTGGAGCGTCTGAATCAAGACGAACTGGCGTGGGAAACCCGCGTGATGCAGTTCCGTGGCTACCGCGCGATCTGGCGCACCCAAGGCGTGCTGCCAATGCTGCGGCGCTTGCTGCATGACTTCAAACTGCCGCAAACCCTGATCGCGCGCAGTGACGGCGAACGTGTGCTGACCAACCTGCTGCACCTCAGCGAATTGTTGCAACAGGCCGCGTCGGAGCTGGACGGCGAGCAAGCGCTGATTCGGCATCTGGCTGAACACCTCGCGCTGTCGGGGCAGGCCGGTGAAGAACAGATCCTGCGTCTGGAAAGCGATGAGCAGTTGGTCAAAGTCGTGACCATCCACAAATCCAAAGGCCTCGAATACGACCTGGTCTTCCTGCCTTTCATCTGCTCAGCCAAACCGGTGGACGGCAGCCGTTTGCCGCTGCATTACCACGACGAACAGGGCAAATCCCAAGTCAGCCTGCGGCCCACCGCCGAGTTGATTGCCCAAGCTGACGATGAACGCCTGGCCGAAGACCTGCGCTTGTTCTACGTCGCCCTCACGCGCGCCAAACACGCCTGCTGGCTCGGCGTTGCCGACCTCAAGCGCGGCAACAACAGCTGCTCCGTGTTGCACCTGTCAGCCCTGGGCTATTTGCTTGGCGCGGGTGCATCGCTGGGCGAATCTGCAGGCCTGGCGCGCTGGCTGCTGGATTTGCAAGAGGGCTGCGCCGCCATCCATTACGGCCAGGTGCCCGACGCGCAAGACATCCAGTTCCACCCGCCCCGCAACGAAGCCACCTTGCTCGCGCCGTTGCTGCCCAAGCGCAAGGCCGCCGAAAACTGGTGGATCGCCTCCTACAGCGCATTGCGCATCGGCGAGAGCATGAGCGCCGCAAGTCTTGAAGCGCCGGAAAGCCCGCAGGCCCAGAAGCTGTTCGACGACGAACGTCTTGACCCTGACGCACCGCGCGAGGTGGCAGCGTCCGGCGGCGATATTCACCGTTTCCCACGTGGCCCTAACCCCGGCACCTTCCTCCATGGCCTGTTGGAATGGGCGGGCGAGGAGGGCTTTAACGTCAACCCCGAGGCCATCGAAAAAGCCGTGGGCGCGCGCTGTAACCGGCGCAACTGGGAAGGCTGGATCGTTACCCTGAGCGGTTGGCTCGGCCACCTGCTGCAAACGCCGCTGCCAGTGGATAACGATCAGGTCACCCTGAGCAGCCTGCAGCAGTACCAGATCGAAATGGAATTCTGGTTCGCCAGCCACAAAGTCGACGTGCTCGCCCTCGACAAGCTGGTGTGCCAGTACACCCACAACGGTGTGTCCCGTGTCGCCGCCGAACCGGTGTTGCTCAATGGCATGTTCAAAGGCTTTATCGACCTGACCTTCGAACACGACGGCCGCTACTACGTGGCCGACTACAAATCAAATTGGCTCGGCCCCGACGATTCGGCCTACACCTCGGATGCCATGGAACAATCGATCCTAGAGCATCGGTACGACCTGCAATACGTACTTTACCTGCTGGCCCTGCACCGCCAGTTGAAGGCACGCCTGCCGGATTACGATTACGACCGCCACGTCGGCGGCGCGCTCTACGTTTTCCTGCGCGGCACTCAATCGGTGAGCAAAGGCGCGTATTTCACCCGGCCACCACGGGAGCTGATCGAAGGCTTGGACCTGTTGTTCCAGGGCAAACCCATACCGCCCAAGGTTGAGCCCGCCTGGGAACAAGGAGTGCTGCTATGAGCCTGTCGCCGTTACCACTTGAGGCGTTAGAGCCGCTCAGCCGCGCCGCCGACCTGGTGCAACTGCTCGAACGCTGGGTTGATCGTGGCTGGCTGCGCGCGTTGGACAAGGCCTTTGTCGGCTTCCTCCACGAGCTCGACCCGCAGGCCGACCCGCTGGTGTTGCTCGCCGCGGCGTTAACCAGCCACCAACTGGGCCATGGCCACGTCTGCCTCGACCTGTTCGAAACCCTCAAGGCGCCGGATTTCGCCCTGTCATTGCCACCCGAAGGCGACCTGCAAACCGGCGCGATGCTGCTGCCGTCGCAATTGCTCGACGGCCTCGACGGCGCCCATTGGTGCCATGCGCTGGCGGCCAGTGACTTGGTCGCGCTGGCCGTCGATGGCAGCGACGCCGCCCAAAGCCGCCCATTGGTTCTGTCCGGCAAACGCCTGTACTTGCGCCGCTACTGGACCTATGAACGACGCATCGACACTGCTCTGCGCTTACGTCTGGCGACTCAGGAGACTGTCGGCGCCGACCTGCCGCAACGCCTGAATAGTCTGTTCAACCAGCCACCGCCCGACGGCGTGATCGACTGGCAAAAACTCGCCTGCGCCCTGGCCACGCGCGGTGCCTTCAGCATCGTCACCGGCGGCCCCGGCACCGGCAAGACCACCACCGTCGTGCGCCTGCTCGCGCTGTTGCAGGCGCCCGCCGTGGAGGCCGGCAGCCCGTTGCGTATCCGCCTGGCGGCGCCCACCGGTAAAGCCGCCGCACGCCTTACCGAATCCATCAGCCAGCAAGTGCAGTCGTTGACCGTGCCCGACAACGTGCGGGAAAAAATCCCCACAGAGGTCACCACCGTTCACCGCTTGTTGGGCAGCCGCCCGGGCACGCGGCACTTCCGCCATCACATCGGCAACCCATTGCCCCTGGATGTGCTGGTGGTGGACGAAGCCTCGATGATCGACCTGGAAATGATGGCCAACCTGCTGGACGCCTTGCCGCCCCACGCACGCTTGGTGTTGCTGGGCGACAAGGACCAACTCGCCTCGGTGGAAGCCGGCGCCGTCCTCGGCGACTTGTGCCGCGACGCCGAAGCCGGTTGGTACAGCCCCGCCACGCGCCAATGGCTGCAAGCGGTCAGCGGTGAAGACCTCAGCGCCAGCGGCCTGCAAGAAGACCTCGACGGCAGCCATCCCCTGGCCCAGCAAGTGGTGATGCTGCGCTACTCGCGACGGTTTGGCGAAGGCAGCGGCATCGGCCAATTGGCGCGCTGGGTCAACCAGCAAAACGCCGAAGAGGCGCGCAAACTGCTCGCCGCGCGCAGCCACGATGACCTGTTCTGCCTCAGCCTCAAGGGCGAGCACGACCACGCCTTCGAGCGCCTGGTGCTGGACGGGCAGGGCGACGAAGCCCAGGGTTATCGCTACTACCTCAACCTGCTGCAAAGCGCGCGCCCAGCCCTCCATACACCCCGTGAAGACCTGGCCTGGACCCACTGGGCGCAACAACTGCTGCAAGCGTTCGATGCCTTCCAACTGCTCTGCGCGGTGCGCAAAGGCCCTTGGGGCGTGGAAGGCTTGAACCTGCGCATCACCGCCGCCTTGCGCAAAGTGCGGCTGATCGAAGGCGATGACCAATGGTACGAAGGCCGCCCGGTGCTGATGACCCGCAACGATTACGGCCTCGGTTTGATGAACGGTGACATCGGCATCGCCCTCAAACTACCCGAAACAGACGGCGGCCCCCACGTGCTGCGCGTAGCTTTCCCACGCAACGATGGCCAAGGCGGCGTGCGTTTTGTATTGCCTAGCCGTCTGAACGATGTGGAAACCGTGTACGCCATGACCGTGCACAAATCCCAGGGCTCGGAATTCACCCACACCGCGCTGATCCTGCCGGATGCACTTAACCCGGTGCTGACCAAAGAACTGATCTACACCGGCATCACCCGCGCCAAGCGTTGGTTCAGCCTGATTGAGCCGCGTGGCGGCGTGTTCGAAGAAGCCGTGCGACGCAAGGTCAAGCGCTTGAGCGGGTTGATGCTGGAGCTGGACGCCCAGGATGAAAAAACTGACTGATAGGTCATGAAATATTTCTGATTCAGTCGTCTGAATTTTCTGAAAAAATAGCGGACTCCGCGAAGCACCGGCTTCGTGGGGCTTTCCGCCGCTGTGCTATCGTTGCGGCATCACCTCGAAAATACCTGAAGAGAATCGCTGCATGAACGTGGCTGTCTCGCCCACAGAGCGCAGTTTGAGCTGGAGACGCATGTTACTGGTGGCGCTCGTGTGCCTGCTCGCCCCACGAGCATTTGCCCAGGCGCCCAGCCCGGCTGACCAACGCGCCCAAGCGGTGACCCAAGTCGTACTCGGCATCCTCAGTTACGCACGTTGGCCGGTGGAGCCTACGCAACTGCGTTTGTGCATCGTCGGGCCGACCCAATACACCGACGACCTGGTCAAAGGCACCACCCAGGCGACCGGCCGTCCGGTAGTGGTGCAGCGCCTGTTGGCCGACCATCCCGACATTGTCAGTGCCTGCGACGCCGTGTACATCGGCAAACTCAGCGCAGACGAACGCGCTCGGCTGTTTACTTCGCTGATCGGCCACCCGGTGTTGAGCATCAGCGAAGGTGGCGACCAATGCACCGTGGGCAGCCTGTTTTGCCTGCGCGTGGGCGATGAGCAAGTGTCGTTCGAGGTCAACCTGGACTCGGTTGCCCGCAGTGGCGTGCGTATTCACCCCAGCGTGTTGCAGCTGTCCCGCCGTCGAGCGCCCGCGTCATGAAAGCCGTGAAAGCGCGGCCGACTCTGCGTTCGGTCATCGGCCGTGGGCATTTGATTTTGGCGTTGGTCGCCGTGACCCTGGCCAGCGTGTCGCTGACCCTGCTCGGCGTGCTGGCGCTGCGCGTGTATGCCGAGCACAACCTGCACCTGATCGCGCGCTCCATCAACTACACCGTGGAAGCGGCGGTGGTGTTTAACGACAGCGCGGCCGCTACCGAAGCCCTCAGCCTGATCGCCTCCACCGAAGAGGTGGCCCAGGCCGAAGTGTTCGACGCCAATGGCAAGTTGCTGGCGCAATGGGTGCGGCCAGAAACCGGGATGCTCTCCAAGGTCGAACTGGCGCTGGCGCATGCCTTGCTTGAACAGCCGATCAGCCAGCCGATAGTGCATCAAGGGCAGACTGTGGGCAGCATTCACGTGGTCGGCCATGGCGGTAGCCTGCTGCGCTTCCTGCTCAGCGGCCTGGCCGGCATTGTGATTTGTACCGCCCTCAGTGCCTGGGTGGCTTTGTATTTGGCGCGGCGTTTGTTGCTGGGCATCACTCGACCGCTGCAAAGCCTCGCCGCCGTGGCCCACGCCGCCCGTAGCGAGCGCGACTTTGACCGGCGCGTGCCTCCGGCGCAGATCGCCGAACTCGACAGCCTCGGCAGTGACTTCAATGCCCTGCTGGGTGAGATGGAAGCCTGGCAAAGCCACCTGCAAAGTGAAAACGAGACCCTCGCCCACCAAGCCAGCCACGACAGTTTGACCGGCCTGCCCAACCGCGCATTTTTCGAAGGCCGGCTGATCCGTGCCTTGCGCAGTGCCGCCAAGGTCAACGAGCGCGTGGCCGTGCTGTTCCTCGACAGCGACCGCTTCAAAGACATCAACGACAACTTTGGCCACGCCGCCGGGGATGCCGTGCTGGTCGCCGTCGCCGAGCGCGTGCGCGCGCAATTGCGTGAAGATGACTTGGTGGCGCGCCTGGGCGGTGATGAGTTCGCAGTGCTGTTGGCGCCGTTGCACAAACTCGACGACGCCCAGCGCATCGCCGACAAGATTATCGCCAGCATGGACAAGCCGATCCCACTGCCCGGCAACACCCAGGTGTTGACCTCCCTCAGTATCGGCATTGCCGTTTATCCCGATCATGGCGCCACCCCCGGCACCTTGCTCAATGCCGCCGACGCGGCGATGTACCAGGCCAAACGTTTGTCCCAGGGCGGCCAGCAAACGGCGGAATCGGAGCCCACCGCCGCAAATGTTAACCACAGGAGTTGATCCCTTGTTCTCGACCGCGCGTTTTATGTTTATCACTCTATTGGTGGCCTTTTTGGCCCTCGGCGGCTGCCAGACGGCCCCACCCAAAGGCCTGACCCCGGCCCAAGTCGCGGTCCTCAAGCAGCAAGGCTTCGAACTGACCGACGAAGGCTGGGCCTTCGGCCTGTCAGGCAAAGTGCTGTTCGGCAGCGACGTTGAAAGCCTCAACAAAGCCAGCACCGACATCGTCGAACGCATCGGCAAAGCCCTGGTCGGCGCCGGCATCGACCGCGTGCGCGTCGACGGCCACACCGACGCCTCGGGCAAAGAGAGCTACAACCAGCAACTGTCCCTGCGTCGCGCCAAAAGCGTAGGCAACGTGCTGACCGGTGTGGGCATGAAAGAAGAAAACATCCAACTGCGCGGCCTGGGCAGCAGCGAGCCGGTGGCGCCGAACACCACAGTGGCCGGGCGCACCGAGAATCGGCGCGTGTCGATTGTGGTGATCGCGGACTAACGCTGAGAGCTGACGCAGAGCGTCCAGGGCGGCATTCCCAAATGTGGGAGCTGGCTTGCCTGCGATAGCGGTATATCAGCAGCAGATGTGCTGACTGACCCACCGCTATCGCAGGCAAGCCAGCTCCCACACTTATTTGCGCCTGACCAAAAATTCGCACCCGCCACAGTTCAAAAAATGTGGGAGCGGGCTTGCTCGCGAATGCGGTGTATCAGCAACGGCTAAGCCGACTGACCCACCACATCGCAGGCAAGCCAGCTCCCACACTTATATGCGCCTGACCAAAATTTCGCACCCGCCACAGTTCAAAAAATGTGGGAGCGGGCTTGCTCGCGAATGCGGTGTATCAGCAACGGCTAAGCTGACTGACCCACCACCATCGTAGGCAAGCCAGCTCCCACACTTATTTGCGCCTGACCAAATTTCGCACCCGCCACAGTTCAAAAAATGTGGGAGCGGGCTTGCTCGCGAATGCGGTGTATCAGCAACGGCTAAGCTGACTGACCCACCGCTATCGCAGGCAAGCCAGCTCCCACACTTATTTGGCCTGACCAAAATTTCGCACCCGCCATAATTCAAATGTGGGAGCCGGGCTTGCCCGCGATAGCGGTCGTTCAGCCAATAATTTATTGGCTGACCTACCGCATTCGCGAGCAAGCCCGCTCCCACATGGAGACAGTGTTTCGCTTAACTGCTCGGCGTCATCGCCTGCGTCAAGTCATCCACCACGGCCTTGCCCATCTCACACAGGTAATGCGCGGCCCATGCGTATTGCTCGCCGCGCACATCCATGGCGGCTTCCATCGCGAGTTTCTTGGAGTAAAAAAGCAGGGTGGAGGCGTGTTCCAGGGCTTGCTCGATGGGCATGCCGGAATTGACGCGGAACAGGTTTTTTTGGTTTTCGCCGTAATCGCCGAAGGTGACGACGCCGAGGGTGGTGATGGAGGAAAGCGGTGGATCGGGGACGATTTTTGACATGATGTTTCCCAAATTTGCAGTAGGGGTCACCACGGCATGTCGCTAAACATGAAGGGGTGGCAGCTGTACACGGGTTAGCGAACCGGTAAATTTGGGAACCCGGCAGACCCGAAGGTCTCCCGCGTACAGCCGCCATAAAACGGTAAAGACAGGTAAAACGCCTGGCAATACTTTGGCATCACATCCCCAACTAATCCGAGTCGCTAAACCCGATCGCTGATATGCAGCGACCCAGGGAGGCTAGTGACCCAAACGGTAAGGCGCAATGGGGTAGAGAGTCTCTAGGAAACGTCCTGCAAATTAAAGCGAATCGTCGTTGATGGCCCTTTAATCCGCGAACCTCATCTCCCGCGTCTCCCCCATCAACAACCCCTGATCCGATCGTTCCCACGCTCCGCGTGGGAATGCATCCTGTGACGCTCCGCGTCACCACTTCAAAAGCAGACGCAGAGCGTCCATGGCGGCATTCCCACGCAGAGCGTGGGAACGATCTGGCGTTTAGCTCGTTGGCGTCATCGCTTGCGTCAAGTCATCCACCACGGCCTTGCCCATCTCACACAGGTAATGCGCGGCCCATGCGTATTGCTCGCCGCGCACATCCATGGCGGCTTCCATGGCGAGTCTCTTGGAATAAAAAGCAGGGTGGAGGCTGTTCCAGGGCTTCGCCGGGGCTGATGCACCATGGCAAAACCCCAGTAATGAGCATCCAGTTTTTTTACCCCTTAGGAACGGTCTGCCATGACGGATTTTGATGGCTAAGCTGATGAGGTTTCGCTTTTTGGTAAGCGGCGGGCTTAGTTAAATAGTCGCTCTAACTAAGCACCGTAAAGGATTGCGATGAACATAAATGTCAGTAATTTCCGCCAAGAAGTTTCTAAGATCAGGCTTTCAAAAAGTGCTTTTGATGAACTGTTAAGTGCAACAAAGATTATCGAATCTGAAATCCAGAACAGTCGATTCGACGCGAAGCCAGCGTACATCAATCCACTGCTATTGCCCGATCTCAGCGAGGAACTACATAGAATACGAAACATGATTGATCACGAGAGCCATGTCTTGATCCTCGATGGCTTTAAGGTCGAAAAGCTTGCCAGCTTCAAATCACTGGTGTGGACATTCGGTTCTTTACTCGGTGTGCCAATGGTGCAGAACCATCTCGGTCACAAGGTGATTGAGGTTTATGACCGAGGCGGTAAGAGCATTGAAGAAGGTGCGAGGTACCATCAAACCCGTCAAGGCGCCTACGTACACAATGATGGGGTGAGCGACCCACTGCCTATCGATTACTTGATCTTGGCTTGCGGACAGAAAGCGCTTTTAGGCGGTGAAAGCATTCTCATTGATGCAAGTGCGGTGTATGCGGAGCTGATGGCATTCCCGGAAATATTGGAAGAGCTCAAATGTGACTTCTTTTTTGAGAATCGCGGCATGTCAGATGAGGAGCAGTTGTTTAAAGCACCCATTCTGAGTTTTTCCAATGAAGGTATTCCACTGATCAGATATTTTCGAGTCTACATTGAATCAGCCCACCTTAAGGCGGGAGTGCCGTTAACATTGGCTCAATCCCAAGCGCTGGACTTTCTAGACACCGTTCTCGATCAGTCATCGGTTCAGCATCGAGTACTGCTGGAGCCAGGGCAGGTGCTTATTTCGGCCGATAACAAGTTTCTACATACCCGCACGCACTTCATTGATATGAATGCTCCACGCTCCGAGATTAATAATACCGAGCCTTTGAGCGATCTGAATCGCTACATGCTACGGATGTGGTTACGCAAACAATGATGCACCGATGCTCATAACGTACGTCCTCACATATCCGCCAAAAGCCGAGCCCCATGGACAACTCCAATATCGCGATCACGCTGGTCTTGATCTCTGCCTTTATGCACGCCACGTGGAATGCTGTAGTCCGCGCCGGTAGCAGTCGCTTCATGACCTTGGCCATGGTTGATGGCGCCGCGTTGGTGATATGCCTGTTGGCGTTGCCGTTTGTCAGCGTGCCGAGCCTGGAGGTCGGGGGTTATATCCTCGTCTCTGTGGTGCTCAATACGGTCTATCGGCTATTTCTGATCAAAGCGTACGAAACGGGTGACTTCGGCCAGGTTTACCCCGTGATGCGTGGGGTGCCGCCCGTATTGGTCGCGCTGTTTTCTTATTTTTTGCTGCATGAACAGTTGTCACTCCAGACGCTGGCGGGTGTGTTGCTGATTTGTGTGGGGATTATCAGCCTGACCTTTGTGCGCAGGATGACGGCGCAGATGTTCAAGCCGATCTTCATGGCGGTGTGCGCCGGTGTGTTTATTGCGTCTTACACGGTGGTGGATGCCAAAGGTGTAAGAGCCAGCGAGACGGTGTTGCAGTACATCATCTACCTGACGGTGTTCCAGAGTATTCCGATCCCGGTGCTGGCGTTCTCCAAAGAGCGCTCAGCCTTGGTTCAAGCAATACAGGGGCATTGGCGAGTCGGCCTATTAGGCGGTGTGTTTTACCTGGCGTCGTACGGATTGGTGTTGTTTGCGTTGTCGCTGGACGCAGTCGCCAAGGTCTCAGCGCTGCGAGAAACCAGTGTTATTATCGGCGCTATTATTGCTGCGCTGTTCTTTCATGAACGGTTCGGTTGGCGACGGATGCTGTCGGCATTCGTCATTGTTTGCGGGATCATCTTGATCAAAGTGAGCACCTGATGGCCCAGCGTCCGCCTCCTACACCGATGCTTCAAGCGTTCGTCAGCGCAGCGCAAACCGGTAGTTTTGCGCGTGCAGCCTCTGAGCTCAACCTCACCGCCAGTGCCATCAGTCATCAAATTGCAGGCCTGGAAGAGTGGTGGGGCGTGCAGTTGTTTGAGCGACACTCGCGCGGCGTCAAGCTGACGGCAGCAGGGCAGGCGTTGTTGCCGGTTACCGACGGGTTTTTCAAGGCGCTGGACGGGGTGCTGCATTCGCTCAATCCCGGTAAATCCCAACCGTTGTACCTCTCATGCACGTCTTCTCTCTGTTCAACGTGGCTGATCCCCAGAATGCATGGCTCGCACACTGAGGCCTCTTTCAACCTTGATCTAGTGTTGACCAGCGCCGATATGAGCGGCGCCAGCCTGGAGGCTCATCAATACGATGTTGCGGTGGTGATGGGGTATGGCGACTACCCGGATCATCATGTCGAACTGCTGATGCGCGACGCGGTGTTCCCGGTTTGTTCCCCGGAGTTTCTGCGGTTGAAGGGTGATATTGCGCTGGACGATGTCGCCCGGTATCCGTTGATTCATCGGGTGGACGATCAGGTGTGCCCGGGATGGGAAAGCTGGTTTGCGTTTCAGGGACTTACTGCGCCGCCGTATCACCATGGGCCTAGATTTCCGGATTCGAGCCTGGCGATCAGCCTGGCGGTGAAGGGCGGAGGGATTGCGCTGGGTAGGACTGCGTTGGTGTATGACCAATTGGAAGACGGCGCGTTGGTTGCGTTAAATAGCCCTGTGATGATGTCGCCAGCGGCTTACTACATCATTTGCCGAAACGGACGAGAGACGGAACCGGATATCGCTCGCTTGATTGATTGGCTCAAGATCAGCGCGGGCGAGTTTCTGCGGGAAGTTCGGGTTCGGCACCCGCAAATAGCCGGGGTTGGCGCGATCTAAAGTGGCAAAAGTGCGAACTTCTCCGATCGTACGCTCCGCGTGGGAATGCATCCTGTGACGCTCCGCGTCACGACTTCAAAAGCAGACGCAGAGCGTCCATGGCGGCATTCCCACGCAGAGCGTGGGAACGATCTGGCGTTTAGCTCGTTGGCGTCATCGCCTGCGTCAGGTCATCCACCACGGCCTTGCCCATCTCACACAGGTAATGCGCGGCCCATGCGTATTGCTCGCCGCGCACATCCATGGCGGCTTCCATGGCGAGTTTTTTGGAGTAGAACAGCAGGGTGGAGGCGTGCTCCAGGGCTTGCTCGACGGGCATGCCGGAATTGACGCGGAACAGGGGTTTTTGGTTTTCGCCGTAGTCGCCGAAGGTGACGACGCCGAGGGTGGTGATGGAGGAAAGCGGTGGATCAGGTATGACTTTGCTCATGACGAATGCTCTCTGCAAGTAGAGCTGCCACATCACATCGCTAAACATGAAGAGGGTGGCAGCTGTGTGCAGGTTAGCGATCCGGGCCAGAGCGCATCCCGGGTAGACTCGAAAGTCTCCCGCACACAGCCGCCATAAAACGCTAAAAGCTGGCGAACGCCAGCGAGTGCTATTGGGGCAATGTCACGCCTGAAACCCGGATCGCTAAACCCGATCGCTGATATGCAGCGACCCAGGGAGGCTAGTGACCCAAACGGTAAGGCGCAATGGGGTAGAGAGTCTCTAGGAAACGTCCTGCAAATTAAAGCGAATCGTCGTTGATGGCCCTTTAATCCGCGAACCTCATCTCCCGCGTCTCCCCCATCAACAACCCCTGATTCTGCTCCGTCACTTCCCTGATGTAATCCCACAACAACGTAATCCGCTTCAACTTCCTCAAATCCTCCCGGCAATACATCCAAAACTGGCGCGTGATCGAGATCTGCTCCCCCAGCACCGGCAACAACCGCGAATCCTGCGCCGCTAAAAAGCACGGTAATATCGCCATCGACCGGCCCTGCTGCGCCGCGACGTACTGCGCAATCACGCTGGTGCTGCGCAAACTGGCGCTGGCGCCGGGCACTACATTCGCCAGGTACAGCAGCTCCGAACTGAACGCCAAATCATCCACGTAACTGATAAACGGGTGCTCAGCCAAATCCGCCGGCCGCTGGATCGGTGGGTGCTGGTCGAGGTAGTCCTGGGTCGCGTACAGCTGCAGCTTGTAGTCGCACAGTTTGCAGCACACATAGGGCCCGTGTTCCGGGCGTTCCAGGGCGATGACGATGTCGGCTTCGCGCTTGGACAGGCTGATGAAGTGGGGCAGGGGCAGGATATCCACCGAGATTGCCGGGTACGTATCGACAAAATGGCTGAGCTGGGGCGTGACGAAAAAACTGCCGAAGCCTTCGGTGCAGCCCATGCGCACATGGCCGGACAAGGCCACGCCAGAGCCGGACACCTGCTCGCAGGCCATGTGCAGCGTGCTTTCGATGGACTCCGCATAGCCCAGCAAACGCTGGCCTTCGGTGGTGAGCACAAAACCACTGGTCCGGGATTTTTCGAACAGCAGCGTGCCGAGCGACACTTCCAGTGAACTGATGCGCCGCGACACGGTGGTGTAGTCCACCGCCAGGCGCTTGGCGGCCACGCTGGCCTTGCGGGTGCGCGCCACTTCTAGGAAAAACTTCAGGTCATCCCAGTTCAGGGAGCCCAGTGACGTGATGTTTTTTTGCATATTGGACCGGCTTTTATGTGCGTTCTTATTAGAAGTTTGCACATCTATACTCGAAAAACAGTCCGAACGCCTCATTTCCAAGGCGATTCACGCGCCTTGTCTCTGCATAACTACAAGATTTGGAGACCACATGAACGCTTCTGCCGATATTTCCGTGCAACAGGTCAAGTTGCTGATCAACGGTGAATGGGTCGAGTCCAAGACCACCCACTGGCAAGACATCGTCAACCCGGCCACCCAGCAGGTGCTGGCCAAAGTCCCGTTTGCGACCGCCGATGAGGTCAACGCCGCCATCGACGCTGCCCACCAAGCCTTCCAGACCTGGAAGCTGACGCCGATCGGCGCGCGCATGCGCATCATGCTCAAGCTGCAAGCCCTGATCCGCGAACATTCCAAGCGCATCGCCGTGGTCCTCAGCGCCGAGCAGGGCAAGACCATTGCCGATGCCGAAGGCGATATTTTCCGTGGTCTGGAAGTGGTCGAGCACGCCTGCTCCATCGGCACCTTGCAGATGGGCGAATTCGCTGAGAACGTCGCCGGTGGCGTCGACACCTACACCCTGCGCCAACCCATCGGCGTATGCGCCGGTATTACCCCGTTCAACTTCCCGGCAATGATTCCGCTGTGGATGTTCCCGATGGCGATTGCCTGCGGTAACACCTTCGTGCTCAAGCCGTCCGAGCAGGACCCGCTGTCGACGATGTTGCTGGTTGAGCTGGCGCTGGAAGCCGGTGTACCGGCGGGCGTGCTCAACGTGGTGCACGGCGGCAAGGATGTGGTAGATGCGCTGTGCACCCATAAAGATATCAAGGCGGTGTCGTTCGTCGGCTCGACCGCCGTCGGCACTCACGTGTACGACCTGGCCGGTAAGCACGGCAAGCGCGTGCAGTCGATGATGGGCGCCAAGAACCACGCCGTGGTGCTGCCGGACGCCAACCGCGAACACACGCTGAATGCCTTGGTCGGTGCCGGTTTTGGCGCAGCGGGCCAGCGTTGCATGGCCACCTCGGTGGTGGTGCTGGTGGGCGCGGCCAAACAATGGCTGCCGGACCTCAAGGCGCTGGCGCAAAAACTCAAAGTGAATGCCGGCAGCGAAGCCGGCACGGATGTCGGCCCGGTGATTTCCAAGCGCGCCAAAGCACGCATTCTGGAGCTGATCGAAAGCGGCGTGAAAGAAGGCGCCAAGCTGGAACTGGACGGCCGCGACATCAAGGTGCCGGGCTTCGAGCAAGGCAACTTCGTCGGCCCGACCCTGTTCTCGGGCGTGACCACGGACATGCAAATCTACACCCAGGAAATCTTCGGCCCGGTGTTGGTGGTGCTCGAAGTCGCGACCCTCGATGAGGCCATCGCGCTGGTCAACGCCAACCCATTCGGCAACGGCACTGGCCTATTCACCCAAAGCGGTGCGGCGGCGCGTAAGTTCCAGAGCGAAATCGATGTAGGCCAGGTCGGCATCAACATCCCGATCCCGGTGCCAGTGCCGTTCTTCAGCTTCACCGGCTCGCGGGGTTCCAAGCTCGGCGACCTGGGCCCGTACGGCAAGCAAGTGGTGCAGTTCTACACCCAGACCAAAACCGTTACGAGCCGCTGGTTCGACGACGACACGGTCAACGATGGCGTCAACACCACCATCAACCTGCGCTGATTCCGGGAGACGACCATGAAGATTGCATTTATCGGCTTGGGCAACATGGGCGCGCCCATGGCCCGCAACCTGATCAAGGCCGGGCACGCGCTGAACCTGTTCGACCTGAACCAGACCGTGCTCAAGGAACTCGCCGAATTGGGCGGCAGCATCAGCGACTCGCCGCGTGACGCCGCCCAAGGCGCTGAGCTGGTGATTACCATGCTGCCGGCCGCGGCCCATGTGCGCAGCGTGTGGCTGAATGAGGACGGGGTTTTGGCCGGCATCGGCAAAGGCATACCGGCTGTGGATTGCAGCACCATCGACCCGCAAACTGCGCGTGATGTCGCCGCAGCGGCGGCCAAGCAAGGCGTGGTGATGGCCGATGCGCCCGTCTCCGGTGGCACCGGCGGCGCCCAGGCGGGGACCCTGACCTTCATGGTCGGCGCCACCCCGGAGCTGTTCGCCACCCTGCAACCGGTGCTGGCGCAGATGGGTCGTAACATCGTGCATTGCGGCGACGTAGGCACCGGGCAAATCGCCAAAATCTGCAACAACCTGTTGCTGGGGATCAGTATGGTCGGTGTCAGCGAGGCCATGGCCCTGGGCGATGCACTGGGCATCGACACCCAAGTGCTGGCCGGCATCATCAACAGCTCCACCGGGCGTTGCTGGAGTTCCGACACCTACAACCCCTGGCCGGGCGTGATCGAAACCGCACCGTCGTCGCGGGGTTACACCGGTGGTTTTGGCGCCGACCTGATGCTCAAAGACCTCGGCCTGGCCACCGAAGCCGCGCGCCAAGCCAAGCAACCGGTGATTTTGGGCGCCGTGGCCCAGCAGTTGTATCAATCGATGAGCCAGCGCGGGGAAGGCGGCAAAGACTTCTCGGCGATCATCAACAGCTATCGCAAGCCCGAATAGGGCGTTTTCCGAGAGCCTGCCGTTGGCGGGCTCTCGGGTTTTTGCGCCTCACGCAAACACAAAATACTTACGCACAGTCTCAACCACTTCCCACGTCCCCTTCATCCCTGGCTCCACCACAAAGATATCCCCAGCCCGCAGGTGAATCGGCGCCATCCCTTCGGGCGTGATCACGCAGTAGCCTTCCTGGAAATGGCAGTATTCCCACTTCACGTATTCCACGTACCACTTGCCCGGCGTGCAGATCCAGGTGCCCATGATTTTGCTGCCGTCTTCGCTGGTGTAGGCGTTGAGGTTGACGGTGTGCGGGTCGCCTTCGAGTTTTTCCCATTTGCAGGCATCCAGGACCGGCAGTGGGTGGGTGTCGCGCAGTACGGTGATGGGCTTGGACATGATGGCTCCGAGGCAGGGAATGGAAAGAGCAACCCTAAGGCCTGGGGCGTTGTGTCAGTGGTCTGAACTCGACATCGGGATGCCCAGAAGCGCAGGCGAATGCGATTCCTCTGGCACCCTGCAGTCCATGTGGGAGCGGGCTTGCTCGCGAATGCAGAGTGCCAGTCGCTAAATACTTAGACTGACCCGCCGCCTTCGCGAGCAAGCCCGCTCCCACATTGGATCTCCAGTGTTTGAGCCACTTTCATCAGATGAAACTTCCTGGCGTGAACCCGACCTTTCCTCGCAGTAACTGCGAAAGAATTCCCGCTTGGCGCTGGAATAAGCAAGAAAATGCACGGCTGGCCCTCGTATCATTCACCCCAGTAACGACCGAGAGCCTCGAAATGAACCCAATAAAAACGTGGTGGGATATCAGCCCGCCCTTGAGCACGGCCACCCCGACCTGGCCGGGCGATACGCCGTTCCAGGAAGAGCGCGTGTGGCAGTTCGGCCCGGAGTGCCCGGTGAATGTAGGGCGCGTGACCTTTTCGCCGCACACCGGCGCCCATGTGGACGCGCCGTTGCATTACAGCGCTGACGGCGCGCCGATTGGCGAGGTGTCGCTGGACGTGTACATGGGCCCGTGCCGTGTACTGCATTGCCTGGGCAGTGGCGCGCTGGTGCAGCCGCATCAGTTGGACGGGCGTGTGGATAACTTGCCCGAGCGCGTGCTGCTGCGCACTTATCCACAAGCGCCGCTGACCGAGTGGGATTCGAATTTCACCGCCATCGCCCCGCAAACCATCGAGCTGCTCGCCAGCCTGGGCGTGCGCCTGATTGGTATCGACACGCCGTCCCTGGACCCGCAACAGTCCAAGACCATGGACTCCCACAACGCCGTGGCCCGCCATGGCATGGCGATTCTCGAAGGCATCGTGCTCGATGACGTGCCGGAGGGCGACTATGAATTGATCGCGCTGCCGCTGCGTTTTGCCAATCTGGACGCGAGCCCGGTCCGCGCCATTCTCCGCCCGCTCAAGGAGCCCACGCGATGAGCCAATGTCCTTTCTCTGCTGACTATCAACCGCCGGAAGAATGGCATAACGCCGAGCTGAATTTTTCCGAGTCGATGAGCTACGGCGACTACCTGGATCTGGGCAAAGTCCTCAGCGCTCAGCACCCGCTGTCGCCGGACCACAACGAAATGCTCTTCATCATCCAGCACCAGACTTCCGAGCTGTGGATGAAACTGATGCTCCACGAACTCAAGGCCGCCCGTGAACACGTGCGCCTGGGCGAGCTGCCGCCGGCGTTCAAGATGCTGGCGCGGGTGTCGCGGATCTTCGATCAACTGGTGCACGCCTGGGCGGTGCTGGCGACGATGACACCGTCGGAGTACAAGGCGATTCGCCCGTTCCTGGGGCAGTCGTCGGGGTTCCAGTCGTTCCAGTACCGCGAGATCGAATTTATCCTCGGCAATAAAAGCGCGGCGCTGTTGCGTCCTCACGCGCATCGGCCGGAGTTGTTGAACGAGCTGAAAGTGGCGATTGCCACGCCGTCGCTGTATGACGAGGCGGTCAACCTGATGGCCAAGGCGGGCCTGGCGATTGACCCTAAACGTGCCGAGCGCGACCCGACGGCGGCCACGGTTCACGATGAATCGGTGGAAGCGGCGTGGCGTGAGGTGTATCGCGACCCGAGTCGGTATTGGGATTTGTATCAGTTGGCCGAGAAGTTTATCGACTTGGAGGATTCGTTCCGCCAGTGGCGCTTCCGGCATGTGACGACGGTGGAGCGCATTATCGGCTTCCAGCCGGGCACGGGCGGCACAGAAGGCGTGGGGTATTTGCGCAAGATGCTCGACACGGTGCTGTTTCCCGAGCTGTGGCGAGTGCGTTCCACGCTATAAATAAAAAAGCCCCGGAACGCCGGGGCTTTCTACATCTGGAATGCATTCAAAACTGTGGGAGCGGGCTTGCTCGCGAAAGCGGTGTGTCAGTCAATACATGTGCTGGCTGATCCACCGCCTTCGCGAGCAAGCCCGCTCCCACAGGGGTTACTGCGCTACGGCTACTTTCGCGTTTCTAACCCGCAACCGATACGCCACATAGATAATCCCCACCCAAACCGGCATCGCATACACCGACTCACGAATACCCTCAATCGCCAGCATCACGCTCACAATCATCACCATGAACGCCAGGCACAGGTAGTTGCTGAACGGGAACCAGAAGGTCTTGAACGATGGCGTCACGCCTTGCTCGCCCATGGCTTTGCGGAACTTGATATGAGTGATGCTGATCAGCGCCCAGTTGATCATCAGCGAGGCAACCACCAGCGCAAACAGCAATTCCAGCGCACTCTTCGGCGCGACGTAGTTGACCACCACGCAGAGCATCGTCACCAGTGCCGAAATCGCCAGGGCGCGCAGCGGCACGCCTTGTTTGTTGAGTTTCATCAGCGCTTTCGGCGCGTCGCCTTGCTCGGCCAGGCCGAACAGCATGCGGCTGTTGCAGTACACGCCGCTGTTGTACACCGACAGCGCCGCGGTCAGCACCACGAAGTTGAGGATGTGTGCGGCGGTGTCGTTACCGATCAGCGAGAAAATCTGCACAAACGGGCTGCCGCTGTAGGCATCGCCTGACGCGCCGAGGGTTTGCAGCAGCTGGTCCCACGGGTACAGCGACAGCAGCACGGTGAGCGCGCCGACGTAGAAAATCAGGATCCGGTAAACCACCTGGTTGATGGCTTTGGGGATCACTTTGCGCGGCTCGCTGGCCTCGGCGGCGGTGATGCCCACCAGCTCCAGGCCGCCGAACGAGAACATGATGAACGCCATCGACATCAACAGCCCCATGCCGCCATTCGGGAAGAACCCGCCGTGGCTCCACAGGTTGCTCACCGAGGCTTGCGGGCCGCCGGTGCCGCTGAACAGCAGGTAGCAGCCGAGCACGATCATGCCGACAATCGCCACCACTTTGATGATCGCGAACCAGAACTCGGCTTCACCGAAGAACTTCACGTTCAGCGTGTTGATCAGGTTCACCGCGACGAAGAACACCAGCGCGCTGACCCAGGTTGGAATCTCCGGCCACCAGAACTGGATGTATTTGCCCACGGCCGTCAGTTCGGCCATGCCCACCAGCACGTAAAGTACCCAGTAGTTCCAGCCCGCCAGGAAGCCTGCGTAGCCGCCCCAGTATTTATGTGCGAAGTGGCTGAAGGAGCCGGCCACCGGCTCTTCGACGATCATCTCGCCGAGCTGGCGCATGATCAGGAACGCAATAAAACCGGCAATCGCGTAACCCAGGATCATCGACGGCCCCGCCGACTTGAGCACCCCGGCCGAGCCGAGGAACAACCCCGTGCCAATCGCCCCTCCCAAGGCGATCAGCTGAATATGCCGGTTCTTCAGGCCACGCTTGAGGCCAACCGGGTTAACCATGTCATCCGCCATTAACATTCCCTTCTACTTGTTTTTCTTGAGGGTGATTGCACGCCGCACCCGCCCCTCAGAACTGCTGAGGGGTCAGATATTACTCTGCGTAAACTTTTCGTAATACAGCTGAACGCCATCAAGTGCCTGATCCGACAGCCATTGTTGGATCGATTCGACCATTGGCGGCGGGCCGCACACGTACATATCCGCCGATCTATCCCGCAATTCGGCCAGGTCGAAATGCTCGGTGAGGTAGCCGCGCTTGCCGGCCCACGCCGGTGAGGCGTCGCTCAGCACTTCGGTGTAGCGAAAATTCGGAATTTTTGCAGCGTAGGCGTGGATGCGCGCCGCTTCGCATAAGTCCTCGGCACCACGCACACCGTAATACAAGTGCACAGGTTGGTCGCAGCCGTTGGCCGCTAGTTCATCGAGCATGCCCAGCAACGCCGACAACCCGGTGCCACCGGCCACCAGCACCAGCGGTTGGGTGACATGGCGCAGGTAAAACGCGCCCAACGGCGCCTCCATCAGCACTTCATCACCGACCTGGCAGCGCTCGCGCAGGTAGTTGCTCATGACGCCGTCGGGCAGCAGACGCACCAGAAACTGCAGTTGATTGCCGGGGCGATTAGCGAAGGAATACGCGCGCCAACTGTCGGTGCCGGGAACCGACAGGCGAGCGTATTGGCCGGGCAGAAAATCCAGCGGTGCCTCCAGCTGCACCTGCAAAATCGCCGTGCTGCTTGAAATTTGCTGCACTTCGCTCACCGTACCGCGCACTTGCACCGGCCCGGGCGCGTTGCACAGGCTCGAATCAAAGTCGAAGTAAAACGCCGCGTCGGACTTCACCCGCGTCTGGCAGCTGAGCATCTTGCGCTGTTGCAGATCGAGGCTGGAGAGGGCTTCTTCGTCGACATAATCCTGGGTGTAATCGCCGGACTCGCACCGGCCCTGGCAGGTGCCGCACACGCCTTCGCGGCAATCCAAAGGGATTTTTATGCCGTTGCGCAGGGCCGCGTCCAACAGGATTTCATTGGCGCCCACCGGAAAAAACAGGGTCTTGCCGTCGGCAAAACTGAAGGCCACTTTGTGATTCATTGATTGAGCTCCACGCACATCATGTGTGGAGAGGGAGCTTGCTCCCGCTGGGCTGCGCAGCGGCCCCAAAATCTTGGGAGCGCTGCGCACTCCAGCGGGAGCAAGCTCCCTCGCCACAGGGGTGATGTGCCGGTTTAGAGGTGATAAAAATCCAGCACCGAGTTGATGGTGTCGTTGAGCAGCAAGGCGTGTTTGCGCGTGATCAACCAACTGTCGCCATGGGGTTTGAGGCTGTAGGTGGCATGCCCATAAAACTGCTCCGACGTGGCCAGCCGATAAAACAGCGTGTGCCAGTTCAACTTCACTTCCAGTAACCCGCCCGCCTGCTCGGCCACACGCACGTTATTGATCAAGTGCAATGTGCGCGGCATTGGCGTGGCCGACGCGGCCTTACCCGTACGCAAACGGAACACGCGGTCTTCCAGCCCCGAACGGTTGGCGTAATAGATCAGCGACATCTCGCGCTTGGGGTCGCGGGTGTAGACGTGTTCCGAGTCCCATTGCGGCAAGTGGAATTCACTCTGCGGGTCGAACAGCTGCACATAGGCGTCCCAATCCTGGGCATCGCACAGCTCGGATTTACGGTAGAAAAACTGTTCGATCCGGTACTGCAATTGCGCATTCATCACTTCACCTCCCGCAGTTTCAGCGCTTGTTGGTCCAGGCCCTTGAGGAGGAACTGCTGCCAGTTGCGGTGCTGGTTGACGTACAGGCCTTCGTGGGTGAATTCGGTGCCGGTCATCGCCGGTTGGATGCCGATGGCTTCGCTGTTCGGCGTGGGCCCGGTTTCCCAGCGGTGGCTGCCGCGCGAGATATCGCTCCAGCGTTCCAGGCGGCCCTGGAAACCGCGCTGGGCTTCGCGAAACTCCACCAGGTCATCGGGTGTGCCCATGCCGGACACGTTAAAGAAGTCCTCAAACTGGCGGATGCGGTTTTCACGGTCGGCATCCGACTCGTTCTTCACGCCCAGGCACTGGCTGATGATCTCGGTCTTGTTCCACGCCACCGGGCGAATAATCCGCAGCTGCGAGCTGATCTGGTCGAGGAAGAATAGGCTTGGGTAAATGTTCAGGTTGCGCAGGCGGTGCATCATCCACTCGGCCTTTTGCTGGCCATGTTCTTCCACCAGGCGCGGCATGATGGTGGCGTAGCCCGAGCGCACGCTCGGGTTGGGCATGTCGCTGAACAACACGCTGTGGCCATTGTTGAAGGCGAACCAGCCATCATCGGTGTTCGCGTCGCCCGCGCCGAGCTTGCTGTAGTCCAGCGTGGTGCCTGCGCCGCTGCCGTTTTCGGTGTTCACCTGCTGGCGATGCTGCACCGTGGCCACGTAGTTGTAGTGCACGGTGCTGACGTGATAACCGTCCAGGCCGTTCTCGTTTTGCAGCTTCCAGTTGCCGTCGTAGGTGTAGGCCGATTTACCCGGCAGCACTTCCAGCTCACCCGTGGCGGACTGCGCGACCATCATGTCGAAGAACACTTTGGCGTCGCCGAGGAAGTCTTCCAGGCTGTCGGTGCCGTTCACGTCCAGGCTGATAAACACAAACCCCTTGTAGCTTTCGATGCGCGCCTTTTTCAGGCCGCGCGTGGCTTTGTCGAAGCCTTCCGGGTACTCGCCCGGCGCCTTGACCTTCACCAGCCGGCCATCGCTCTTGTAGCACCAGGCATGAAACGGGCACGTAAAGGTCGATTGGTTGCCCTTGCCGACGCGCGTCAGCGTGGTGCCGCGATGCTGGCAGGCGTTGATCAGCGCATTCAGTTGGCCCTCGCCATCGCGGGTGATGATCATCGGCTGGCGCCCGGCGCGCATCGTCACGAAGTCGTGGTTATGGGCCAGCTCGCTTTCGTGGCAGGCGTAGATCCAGTTCTTTTCGAAGATCAGTTCCATCTCCAGGTCGAACAGTTCCGGCTCGGTGAACATGTCGCGGGCGATGCGGAACACTTCATCGGCCGGGCGAAAGTCCAGGCAGCTTTCGATGAATGTTTTCCACTGCTCGACGCTTTTTGCACCACTCATGGGAGGCACCTTTTTGATAGAGGCTGATCGGTGGTCCATTAGAGGCAGCGGGGCAGGGTGCGGGCTATCCGCTTAATGGGCAGAGATGGGCCGCATAGTTGGGGGGCATGGTTGGGCAGCAAATACCCAGTTCGGTGCAGCCAGGTGACGCGATGCGCTACTGTCATACCAAGGGAAAGCCGCAAAAACCGGCGGCTTATCCACATAGTCGACCGTTGCTATCCACCCCGTTGCATTCACGCGGGCGTGGCGTAGAACTTGCTGTCGATTGTTAACGACGCGCCGCCAGAGCGCGCAACCGCCTAACCGCCGTGGGTGCACCCTGATGAGTAGCCATACACGCGAAATCCATATTCAACGCTTCGACCTCGAAGGCGCCTGCAGCTGGATGTCCGGCATTTGTGGGCCGCACCGCCTGGCGACCTCGACACCCGAGCGCCTGCGCTTTCACCACAGCGCCAACGTGTTCAAGTCCCGCGCCACCACCCTGGGCGTGATCGAATACGGCACCGACGTGACCATCGGCATCGAAGACGCCGAGCACTTCAGCAGCTACAGCCTGAGCCTGCCGTTGGTGGGCGAGCAGGAGTTGAGCAAGAACGGCGAGCGCTTGAGTTCCAACCGCGACCAAGGCGTGATCCTGTCGCCCAACGAGCACCAAGTGCTGGCGATATCCGGTGACTGCCGCAAGTTGCAGGTGGTGATCACGCGCGCGGCGATGAGTGAGTCGCTGGAGGCGTTGCTGCAACGGCCGATTGAGGCGCCGTTGCGTTTTGAATCGGTGATGGACGCGGTGGACGGCGCGTCGGCATCCTGGTGGCGCATGGCGCGCTACTTTATCGCCGAGCTCGAGCGCAGCAGCGAGCTGTATGAGCAGGCAGCGTTTACCCGTGACCTGGAAAGCTCGCTGATCAAAGGGTTGATCCTCGCCCAGCCGAATAACTATTCAGAAGAATTGCGCGACGTGCTGGGCGTGAAGCTGCCGCATTATTTGATTCGTGCGCGGCAGTACATCCACTACAACGCCCGTGAAGCGGTGCATTTGGAGGACCTGGAGACGGCTGCGGGCGTGTCGCGGTTCAAGCTGTTTGATGCGTTTCGCAAGTACTTTGCGCTGTCGCCCATGGCGTATTTGAAGAAGTACCGGTTGGGGGCGGTGCGTCAGGAAATTCTTGAGCAGGGTTCTACTCGGACCATTTCCGAGATTGCCCTGGGTTGGGGCTTTACCCATTTGGGGCGGTTCTCGGCGGAGTACCGCAAGCTCTTTGATGAGTCCCCCAGCCAAACCCTGCAACGCAAGCGCCTGCGCAGCCTCTAAACCTGATGAAGATCCATTGGATCTAGGGTGTTTGGGAGATCTCAGATCAGTTCTTCTACCAGTTGCAAACAATGACTCAGCCCCGGCGACTGATCATTCACCCGCCGGCTCAGAATAATCGGCGAGGTCGCAGTGCTTTCCACGATCGGCGTGTAACCAATATCCGCCCGATGCAGCACCTGCACCGAGGCCGGCACCAGCGTCACGCCCATGCCCGCGCCGACCAGGCCGATGGCGGTCTGCAATTCGTTGGTCCACTGCGCCACCTTGAGGCTCAAGCCGTGGGCGTCGAACAGCGCGATCACATGGTCGGCATAACTGGGGCGCGGGTTGCCGGGGTACAGCACAAACGGCTCGGCGGCCAGCTGGGCGAGGGTGGCGGGCGCTTCCAGCAGCGGGTGCCCGGCGGGCAGCACCGCCACCAGCCGATCCTCCACCAGCACGCGCTGGACGATGGCCGGGTCGTCGATGCGAATCCGCCCGAAACCCACGTCAATCCGCCCGGCCTTGAGCGCTTCGACCTGCTGCAAGGTGGTCATCTCCGACAAGCCCAACTCCAGCTCCAGCGCCTCATGGTTGCGCAGCCGCCGAATCAACTCCGGCAACACGCCGTACAAGGTCGACGGCGCAAAACCGATGCCCAGCCAGGTCTTTTCGCCCTGGCCGATGCGCCGCGTGTTGTCGCAGACTTTGCCCAGTTGCTCGAGCAGCACATTGGCGTGCTCATAGAAAAACCGCCCGGCCTCGGTCAGCCGCAGCGGTCGGCCGCGCTCCAGCAGAATCACGCCCAATTCATCTTCCAATTGCTGGATCTGCCGGCTCAACGGCGGCTGGGCGATGTGCAGGCGTTCGGCGGCGCGGGTGAAGTTCAGCGTTTCACCCAGCACCTGGAAATAGCGCAGATGACGCAGTTCCATGGCGGCTCCTTTCATACCTTGAAGGTATTGTGCGAGACCCATTCTATATTGGAAGCCAGGAAAAATACGGCACAGAATCGGCGCAAATCTATAAAGAACCCAATGGGTATAGCCATGCCGATTTGCGCCATCGAGTCGATTGAAACGATCATCGTCGACCTTCCCACCATTCGCCCGCACAAGCTGGCGATGCACACCATGCAAAACCAGACGCTGGTGATCATCCGCCTGCGTTGCGCCGACGGCATCGAAGGCATTGGCGAAGCCACCACCATCGGCGGCCTGAGCTACGGCAATGAAAGCCCCGACAGCATCAAGGTCAACATCGACCGGCACTTTGCGCCGCTGTTGATTGGCCAGGACGCGAGCAATATCAACGCGGCCATGTTGTGCCTGGAGCGCAGCATTCGTGGCAACACCTTTGCCAAGTCCGGCATCGAGAGCGCCTTGCTCGATGCATTGGGTAAACGCCTCAACCTGCCGGTCAGCGAACTGCTCGGCGGGCGCGTGCGTGATGCCTTGCCGGTGGCTTGGACATTGGCCAGCGGCAACACCGAACAGGACATCGCCGAGGCCGAGAAGATGCTCGACCTGCGCCGCCACCGTATCTTCAAATTGAAGATCGGCGCCGGTGAGGTCAGCCGCGACCTGGCCCACGTGATCGCGATCAAACAGGCGGTGGGCGAGCGCGCCAGTGTGCGCGTCGACGTCAACCAGGCCTGGGACGAAGCGGTGGCCCTGCGCGCGTGCAAGGTGCTCGGCGATAACGGCATCGACTTGATCGAACAACCCATCTCGCGCAACAACCGCAGCGGCATGGCGCGGCTGAATCTGTCGAGCCCGGCGCCGATCATGGCCGATGAGTCCATCGAATGCGTGGAAGACGCCTTCAACCTGGCCCGCGAAGGCGCGGCCTCGGTGTTTGCCCTCAAGATCGCCAAGAACGGCGGCCCGCGGGCGGTGCTGCGTACGGCTGCGATTGCCGAAGCGGCCGGTATCGGCTTGTACGGCGGCACCATGCTCGAAGGCGGCATCGGCACCCTGGCCTCGGCGCATGCCTTCCTGACCTTGAACAAGCTGGCCTGGGACACCGAACTGTTCGGCCCGCTGCTGCTCACCGAAGACATTCTCACTGAGCCGCCGGTGTACCGCGATTTCCAGCTGCATGTCTCCACAGCGCCAGGCCTGGGCCTGAGCATTGATGAAGAGCGTTTGGCGTTCTTCCGTCGTGACAAACACTAAGAGGCGCCTGCCATGTTGTTCCACGTAAAAATGACCGTGAACCTGCCCCTGGACATGAACCCCGAGCGCGCGGCCGGCCTCAAGGCTGAGGAAAAAGCCCTGGCGCAGCGGCTGCAACAAGAGGGCAAATGGCGCCACCTGTGGCGCATCGCCGGGCACTACGCCAACTACAGCGTGTTCGACGTCGACAGCGTGCAAGACCTGCACGACCTGCTGATGCAACTGCCGCTTTTCCCTTATATGGCCATCGAAGTGAATGCGCTGTGCCGGCACCCTTCGTCGATCCATGAAGACGACCGCTGAGCCTGTTTTGCCCCCAATAATTACAAGATGAGGATTGCACCATGTCCATCCGACTGTCCCAGACTGCCCATGCCCAAGCGTTTCTCGAAGAAGCCAGCGGCCACCACAACGACGGCGGCAACCCGCGCGCCAAGGCGCTGATCTACCGAATTTTGCGCGATACGGTAAACATCATCGAAGACCTGGAAGTGACTCCGGAAGAGTTCTGGAAGGCGGTCAATTACCTCAACGAGCTGGGTAAAAATCAGGAAGCGGGGCTGCTCGCTGCCGGGTTGGGCCTGGAGCATTACCTCGATTTGCTGATGGATGCCGCCGATGAGGAGGCCGGCAAGTCCGGTGGCACGCCACGCACCATCGAAGGCCCGCTGTACGTGGCCGGCGCGCCGCTGAGCAAGTACGAAGCACGGTTGGATGATGGCAAGGACGACGCGGTGCCGCTGTTTATGCGCGGGCAAGTGCGCGACACCGATGGCAAGCCGTTGGCGGGCGCGATTGTCGATGTGTGGCAGGCCAATACCGCTGGCACCTATTCGTGGTTTGACCCGGCGCAATCGGAGTTCAACCTGCGCCGACGCATCGAGACCGATGCCCAGGGCAACTACCGTTTTCGCAGCATTGTGCCGTCCGGCTACGGCTGCCCGCCGAGTGGACCGACGCAGCAACTGCTCGACCAACTGGGGCGCCACGGGCAGCGGCCGGCGCATATTCACTTCTTCATCTCGGCGCCGGGGCATCGGCATTTGACCACGCAGATCAACCTGTCGGATGACCCGTACCTGCACGATGATTTTGCCTATGCGACGCGGGATGAGTTGATTGCCGAGATTCGCTTCAGTGACGATCAGCAACTGGCGCGGGAGTTTGGCGTGGAAGGGCGGTTTGCGCAGATTGATTTTGACTTTGAGTTGCAGCTGGCTGACGCGCCGGTAGAGCAAAAACGCATGCAACGCGTGCGCGCCCTCGAAGACTAAACCCGAACTGATCGTTCCCGCGCTCTGCTGATCGTTCCCACGCTCTGCGTGGGAATGCATCCTGTGACGCTCCGCGTCACGCCCTTTTAAAGCGGACGCGGAGCGTCCAGGGCGGCATTCCCACGCAGAGCGTGGGAACGATCGTCGGGTTATTTGCGCACCACCAGGTCCAACACCTCATCCCGATCCTTGATCTTCTGCAACACAATCTCCGAGCGAATATCCATCACCCCCGCCGTGCGGTTCAGGTGGTTCACGATAAAGTCGGAAAAGTGTTTCAAATTCCGCGCCTGCACCCGCAGCACATAATTGCTGGCGCCGGTAATCACATACGCACTGGCCACCTCCGGCCAGCCTTGCACCTTCTTGATAAACGTCTCGTGCCAATCCTCCACATCCTGGCGCAAGGACAGGTGCACGATGGCTTCCAGCTCGATCCCCAACTGCTCGGCATTCAACACGGCGCGGTAGCCGCTGATGATTCCCTCGCTCTCCAGCAGGCGTAAACGGCGCAGGCAGGCGGAAGGCGACAGGGCGACTTTTTCCGCCAGTTCCTGGTTGCTGATACGGCCATCCTGTTGCAAAAAATGCAGGAGGCGCAGGTCGGTGGCGTCGAGAATCATGGTTAGAATAAATCCGCGTGTTTTGGGGTTAAATTCGAATTTCCTACAGCTTAATTAGCTTGTTGCCTACAACTTTGCACGAAAATTCTGTAAATCTTCGCTCATTATTTGGCCCATCTTCACTTATAAAAACCAGGACCGCCCATGACCACCCGAACCCACTGCCAAGCCCTCGATGCCCAGGACCCGCTGGCGCCACTGCGCCACCAGTTCGCCTTGCCCGAGGGCGTGATCTACCTCGACGGCAACTCCCTCGGCGCGCGCCCGCTCGCAGCGTTGGCGCGAGCGCAACAGGTGATCGCCGAAGAGTGGGGCAATGGCTTGATTCGCAGCTGGAACAGCGCCGGTTGGGCGGATTTGTCTCTACGCCTGGGCAACCGTCTGGCACCGCTGATCGGTGCGCGCGACGGTGAAGTGGCGATCACCGATACCACCTCGATCAACCTGTTCAAGGTGCTCAGCGCCGCGCTGAGTGTGCAGCGCCAACGCCAGCCGAATCGCAAGGTGATCGTCAGCGAGGCGAGCAACTTCCCCACCGACCTGTACATCGCCGAAGGCCTGGCCGAATTGCTGCAACAGGGCTATTCATTACGACTGGTCAACAGCCCCGACGAGCTGCCGCAGGCTGTCGGCGAGGACGTGGCGGTGGTGATGCTCACCCACGTCAACTACAAGACCGGCTACATGTACGACATGCAGGCGCTTACCGCGTTGAGCCACGAATGCGGCGCCTTGAGCATCTGGGACCTGGCGCATTCGGCGGGCGCGGTGCCTGTCGACCTGCACAAGGCCGAGGCTGATTACGCGATCGGCTGCACCTACAAATACCTCAATGGCGGGCCAGGCTCCCAGGCGTTTGTGTGGGTGAACCCTGCGTTGGTGGACGTGGTGCGCCAGCCGCTGTCGGGCTGGTTCGGGCATACCCGGCAGTTCGCCATGGAAGCTCAATACGCGCCAAGCGCCGGCATCGCGCGCTACCTGTGCGGCACTCAGCCGATCACTTCGTTGGCCATGGTCGAATGCGGCCTGGAGATCTTTGCCCAGACCGACATGGCCAGCCTGCGCGCTAAATCCCTGGCGTTGACTGATTTGTTTATCGCCTTGGTCGAAGCTCGCTGCGCCGCCCACGGCCTGACGCTGATCACGCCACGTGAGCACGCAAAACGCGGCAGCCATGTGAGCTTCGAACACCCTGAAGGCTACGCGGTGATCCAGGCGCTGATCGCCCGTGGCGTGATCGGTGATTACCGCGAGCCGCGCATCATGCGGTTTGGTTTTACGCCGTTGTATACGAGCTTCACTGAGGTATGGGATGCCGTGGAAATCCTCGGTGAAATCCTCGACCAGAAAACCTGGGACCAGCCGCAATTCAAAGTGCGCAACAGCGTCACCTGATTCAGCGCGGATTAAAAATGTGGGAGCGGGCTTGCTCGCGAATGCGGTGTGTCAGCCACCACATGCGGTAACTGACACTCCGCCTTCGCGAGCAAGCCCGCTCCCACAGGGGATCGGCGTCAATATCCAAACTGTGCAATCACAATAATAAAGGGGCACACCACGTGACCACACCCGACAACGGCTTTGCAGAGATCACCCACCGCGAACTGGGCCTCAGGCGCCAGTTGACTTCCGGCCAGATGAGCATGATCGCCATCGGTGGCGCCATCGGCACCGGGCTGTTCATGGGCAGCGCCTATGCCATCGGTTATGCCGGGCCAAGTGTATTGGTGAGCTACGCCATCGGCGCGCTGATCACCTTGCTGTTGATGGGCTGCCTGGCGGAGATGACGGTGGCGCATTCCACTTCGGGCTCGTTCGGCGCTTACGCCGAGTTCTACATCAGCCCGCTGGCCGGGTTCCTGGTGCGCTATGCCTACTGGGCAGCGATTGTGCTGGCGGTGGGCGCCGAGGTCACGGCGGTGGCGATGTACATGAAGTACTGGTTCGCCAACGTGCCGGAATGGGTGTGGATCGTGTCGTTTTCCAGTGTGCTGATCCTGCTTAATGCAATCAGCGTGAAGACCTTCGGCAACTTCGAATACTGGTTCTCGACCATCAAGATCAGCGCCATCGTCGGCTTCATCATCCTCGCCGTGTACGTGGTGTTCGGCTCTGGTAACCCGGATTACGGCGTGCAGAATTACACTGCCCACGGCGGTTTTTTCCCACATGGCTTGAGCGGCATGTGGATCGCAGTGATTGTGTCGATCTTCAGCTACTTGAGCGTGGAGATGATCGCGGTGGCCGCCGGTGAAGCCGCCGACCCGGAGCAGGCGGTGAAGAAGGCCTTTCGCGCGACCATCGTGCGCTTGGTGGTGTTTTACCTGCTGACCCTGGCGCTGATGCTGGCCATCGTGCCCTGGAACCAGGCCGGTCAGACCCAGAGCCCGTTTGTCACGGTGATGCAGACCATCGGCATTCCCGGCGCCACCGGGGTGATGAACTTCGTGATTCTGATCGCCGCGTTGTCGGCGATGAACAGCCAGCTGTACATCACCACACGCATGATGTTCAGCCTCTCGCGCGCAGGTTTTGCGCCCAAGTCCATGGGCGCCTTGAGCAAGAACGGGATTCCGCTCAACGCGTTGCTGCTGTCCAGTTCGGGCATTGCGTTGGCGACCTTGCTGAACGTGGTGTACCCGGAAAGCTCGTTCACGCTGATGATGGCGATCTCGATGTTTGGCGCGATCTTCACCTGGTTCATGATCTTCCTCACGCACCTGTTTTTCCGCCGCCACCGCAAGCGCCACGGCGGCGCGAAGCTGTCGTTCCAGCTGCGTCTGTTTCCCTACAGCACGCTGTTGGGCCTGGTGCTGATGGGGGCGGTGATGATCACCACGTATTTCACCGAGGCGTTCAAGATGACGCTGGTGTTCGGCGTGCCGTTCCTGCTGATTCTGTCGGCGGTGTATTACGGGTTTTTCCGCAAGGGCAGGGCCAAGGCGTCAAACAAGGCCTTGGCGTAACCGGGTAATTGCTCGAAGGCGCGCGCGCACAGCAGCAGTTTGCGGCAGGCCCAGTCTTCTTGCAGAGGCTGGGCTTTGAAGCGCTGCTCAGAGGGCCAGCGTTCCAATGCGGCCTGGGGCACGATGCCCAGGCCGGCGCCGCCTGCGACCATGCGAATCAGCCCATCAAACCCGTCGGCGCGGATGCGTGTTTGCAGGCGAAAGCCCGCGTGCAGCGCCTGTTCCTCCAGGTACACCGCGAGTGCGCTGTTGGCGGCCAAGCCGACGTAGTCGTATTGCAGGCTGTCGATGAAACTCGCCGTCGTCAGCGGATGGTCGAGCGGCATGATCAGCACCAGCGGGTCATCGCGAAACGCCAGGGTTTGCAGGCCATGGGTGTCGACTGCGTCGGAAATAATCCCGAGGTCTGCGGTGCCCTGGCGCAAGGCCTGGGTGATGCGCAGGCTGGGCAGTTCCTGCAGGTCGATATCGAGGTTGGGGTGTTCGCGCAAAAAATCCGCGAGCAGTTCCGGCAGGTATTCGCTCAGGGCGGTGGTGTTGCACAGCAGGCGCACCTGGCCTTTGACGCCATTGGCGCACTCGGCCAGGTCTTGTTGCAGGTGCTCGGCCTGTTGCAGCAGCAGGCGCGCGTGGCGGGCCAGGGCCTTTCCCGCTGGCGTGGGTGTGACGCCACGGCGGCCGCGTTCAAGGAACTCGATACCCAATGAAGCCTCCATGGCGCGGATGCGCGCGCTGGCGGCGGCGAGGGACAAATGGCTGCGCGCCGCGCCTGCGGTGATGTTGCCGGTGTCGAGGATGTGCAGGTACAGGCGCAGGTCGATCAGGTCAAAGTGCATGGCTGAAAAATCCCGGTGATTGGACTGGCCTCATCGCAGGCAAGCCAGCTCCCACAGTTGGATGTGTGAACACAGTTCAAAGGTGGGAGCTGGCTTGCCTGCGATAGCGATCTCAGCCTCACGCAAAACAAGAGGCTGCCTCAGTATATGGCGAATTTTCATAACCGCCTTAACGTCGCACAATCGCCCCATGACTACCTTCCTGGCGTTCTACCAAAACCTCGGCCCGGCCCTGACCCTGTTGGTCATCGGCACCTTCCTGCTGGCCGGCACCGTCAAGGGCGTGATCGGCCTGGGCCTGCCCACCGTGGCCATGGGCATGCTCGGCCTGGCTATGCTCCCGGCGCAGGCTGCGGCATTGCTCATCATTCCTTCAACGGTGACCAACCTCTGGCAACTGGCATTTGGCGGCCAGTTGAGCGCGCTGCTCAAGCGCCTGTGGCCGATGCTGTTGCTGATTTTCCTCGGCACCGGGCTCGGCACGTTGTGGCTGGGCATGGACGGCGGCCATTGGGTGGTGCGCGCGTTGGGTGGCGCGTTGCTGGTGTATGCGTTGAGCGGGTTGTTCCTGCCCACGTTCAAGGTGCAGCCTCACACCGAGCGCTGGCTGGGGCCGCTGTGTGGGCTGATCACCGGCATTATCACCTCGGCCACCGGTGTGTTTGTGATTCCCGCCGTGCCGTATCTGCAAGCCTTGGGCTTGAACCGTGATCAGTTGGTGCAGGCGTTGGGGCTGTCGTTCAGCGTTTCCACGCTGGCGCTGGCGGCCGGTCTGGCGTGGCGTGGCACCCTCGGCGGCGGTGAAATCAATGCCTCTTTGTTGGCGTTGGTGCCTGCGCTGTTGGGCATGTGGCTGGGCCAGGCACTGCGTCAGCGCATCAGTGCGGTGCTGTTCAAACGGGTCTTTTTTATCGGCATGGCGCTGCTGGGCGGCCACCTTTTGATCAGCGGTTAAATCAAGAGTACGGCGTTATTCGTGCGTTTTTATCAAATGTATTTTGCCGCACCGCTGCTTATTCCAAGGGCGCAATGTCGATAGCCTGCCGGCAGACATTGCTAACCCTTTGGATTCCCTCCCATGAAAAAAGTACTTCTGCTTAACGGCGGCAAACAATTCGCCCATTCCGACGGCCGCTACAACACCACCTTGCATGACGCCGCCGTGGCCGTGCTGGACCGTGGCGGTATCGACGTCAAAGTCACCCACATCGACGCAGGCTACGACGTGGCCGAAGAAGTGGCTAAATTCCTCTGGGCCGATGTGATCATCTATCAGATGCCTGGCTGGTGGATGGGCGCACCGTGGATCGTCAAGAAGTACATCGACGAAGTCTTCACCGAAGGCCACGGCAGCCTGTATGCCAGCGACGGCCGCACCCGTTCCGACGCGTCGCAGAAATATGGCAGCGGCGGCCTGATCCAGGGCAAGCAGTACATGCTGTCGCTGACCTGGAACGCGCCGCAGCAAGCCTTCGACGACCCGACGGATTTCTTCGAAGCCAAGGGCGTCGATGCGGTGTACTTTCCGTTCCACAAGGCCAACGAGTTCCTCGGCATGACCGGCCTGCCGACCTTCCTGTGCGTAGACGTAATGAAACGCCCGGCCATCGAGGCAGACGTGGCGCGCTACGAGCAGCATCTGGCGCAGGTGTTCAACTTCACGGTGTAAGCTGCTACTCACCGATCAAGAAGGACAGCCCGTGAAAGCCCGATCCGATGAGTTACAGATCTTCGTCAGCGTGATTGAGTGCGGCTCGATTTCCGCCGCAGCGGAGCAGGTCGGGCAGACGCCGTCGGCGGTCAGCCGCACCTTGTCGCGCCTGGAAGCCAAGCTCGACACCACGCTGATCAACCGCACCACCCGGCGCATGGACCTGACCGAAGAGGGCAAGTATTTCTTCGAGCAGGCCAAGGTGATCCTGGCGCAGATGGATGAGCTGGAAGAGCGTCTGTCGTCGCGCCAGAAAAACCCGGCCGGGCGCCTGCGCATCAACGCCGCCGTGCCCTTCATGCTGCACGGGATCGTGCCGTACATCGCCGAGTTTCGCAGCCTCTACCCGGAAATTCAGCTGGAGCTCAACAGCGATGACCTGATCATCGACCTGCTGGAGCAGAGCACCGACATTGCCATCCGCATCGGTGCCCTGGCCGATTCCACGCTGCACGCGCGGTCGCTGGGTTGTACGCCGCTGCATATCCTTGCCAGCCCCGACTACCTCAAGCAATTCGGCACGCCGACCACGGTGGCCGAGTTGGCGGACCATACCTTGCTGGGCTTTACCCAGACCGAGACCCTCAACCACTGGCCGCTACGCCATGTGGAGGGCGACCGTTGGCTGATCCAGCCGAGTGTCGCCGCTTCCAGTGGCGAGACCCTGCGTCAGTTGGCGCTGGAAGGGCAGGGTATTTGTTGCCTGTCGAACTTCATGACGGTCGAGGACATCAACGCCGGGCGCCTGGTGCCGGTGCTGGAGGCGTTCAACAGTGGCTATCGCCAGCCGATCCACGCGGTGTTCTACCGCAACTCGCAGTTGGCGTTGCGCATCCAGTGCTTCCTGGACTTCATTCAGACCAAGCTGGCGCGGTATGCCTGCTGATTCGTGACGTGCGCGCAAGATTGAATTGGGCAATCGGGTCTTATTCGACCGGGGCGGGTCCGTAACAATGGACCCATCACTTACCCAGTCAGGAGCACACTCCATGAACGTATTCGTAACCGGCGCAGCCGGGTTTATCGGCGGTTCCATCGCCACCGGCCTGGTCAAGGCTGGCCACCGCGTTACCGGACTGGTGCGCAGCGCCGAACAAGCCGCTGAAATGACCGCCCTCGGTATCACCCCGGTGATGGGCACACTTGACGATTCGGCCGTGCTGACCGAGCAGGCGCAAAAGGCGGATGCGGTAATCAACGCCGCCAGCAGCGACCATCGGGCTGCGGTTGAGACCTTGCTGGCTGCGTTGAAGGGCTCCAATAAACCGTTCCTGCACACCAGCGGTTCGAGCATCGTCGGCGACGCGTCGGGCGGTAAATCCAGCGATGTCATCTACTTTGAAGACAGCCTGCCGCAGCCAACCGTCGACAAGGCAGCCCGCGTGGCCATCGACAACCTGATCCTGGCCGCGGCGAAAGATGGCGTGAACTCGGCGGTGATCTGCAACACCCTCATTTACGGTCACAGCCTGGGCGTGAAGCGTGACAGCGTGCAATTGCCGCGCTTGCTCAAGCAGGCACGCAAAAGTGGTGTGGTGCGCCATGTGGGCACCGGGCAGAACATCTGGTCCAACGTGCATATTGAAGACGTGGTGGCGCTGTACCTGCTGGCGCTTGAGAAGAATGTGCCAGGCACCTTCTACTTTGTGGAAAGCGGCGAAGCGGCGTTTGTCGACATGACCACGGCTATTGCCGACGCGTTGAAGCTGGGCAAGCCACAGGATTGGCCGTTGGCGGATGCTGAAGCCGAGTGGGGCTATGAAATGGCCAACTATGGTTTGGGCTCCAACAGCCGGGTACGTGGCAAGCATGCGCGTGAGTTGCTGGGCTGGGCGCCGAAGCGTACTTCTGTGGTTGAGTGGATTCGCAACGAGATGGTGTGATGTTCACTTAGCACCGCGGCGCGGCCTTCGCGAGCAAGCCCGCTCCCACATTTGACTGCATTCCAATGTTGGAACTCGGTCAAATGTGGGAGCGGGCTTGCTCGCGAAAGGGGCGACTCGGTCTATTTGGTTTACCCAGCGCTGGCCCCACCTCGCCCAATTCCGTACCATTCCCCGCCTTATCCCCCGCATTACCCTGGTACTTCATGAACCTCACCCGTCTGCGCGCCGATGCCCTGGCCGGCCTCACCACGTCGTTTGCGCTGCTGCCCGAATGCATCGCCTTTGCCCTGGTCGCCCACCTCAACCCGCTGATGGGGCTCTACGGCGCCTTCATCATTTGCACCCTCACTGCGCTGTTCGGCGGCCGGCCCGGCATGGTCTCGGGGGCGGCCGGTTCGATGGCGGTGGTGATCGTCGCGCTGGTGGTGCAGCACGGTGTTGAGTACTTGCTGGCGACGGTGCTGTTGGGCGGGCTGATCATGGTCGCGTTCGGCCTGCTGCGCCTGGGCAAGTTGGTGCGCATGGTGCCGCATTCGGTGATGCTCGGCTTCGTCAACGGCCTGGCGATCATCATCGCGCTGGCGCAACTGGAGCATTTCAAAAGCGGTGACCACTGGCTCAGCGGCACGCCGTTGTATGTGATGACCGGCCTGGTCGCCGTGACCATGGCGATTGTCTACCTGCTGCCGCGCCTGACCCGCGCCGTGCCGCCTGCCTTGGTCGCGATCCTCGGCGTCGGCCTGGCGGTCTACCTGCTCGGCCTGCCGACCCGCACGCTCGGCGACATGGCGCACATCGCCGGTGGCTTGCCGACCTTTGCCTTGCCGCAAATCCCCTGGACCCTGGAAACCCTCGGCATCATCGCGCCCTACGCGTTCCTGATGGCGATGGTCGGCCTGCTGGAAACCCTGCTGACCCTGAACCTCACCGACGAAATCACCGAAACCCGTGGCTACCCCGACCGCGAAAGCGTGGCCCTGGGTGCGGCGAATATGGTCAGCGGCCTGTTCGGTGGCATGGGCGGTTGCGCGATGATCGGGCAAACCGTGATCAACCTCAGTTCCGGCGGGCGCGGGCGTTTCTCCGGGGTGTTTGCCGGGGTGATGATCCTGTTGTTCATTCTGTTTCTGTCGCCGCTGATCGAGCGTATTCCGCTGGCGGCGCTGGTGGGCGTGATGTTCGTGGTGTCCCAGCAAACCTTCGCCTGGGCGTCGCTGCGGGTGATCAACAAGGTGCCGTTCAACGATGTGTTGGTGATCCTGGCGGTGACGGTGATCACCGTCTTCACCGACCTGGCCACCGCCGTGCTCTGCGGCATCGTGATTGCGGCGCTGAACTTCGCCTGGCAACAGGCGCGTGAGTTGTATGCCGATGAGCATCTGGAAGCCGACGGCAGCAAGCTCTATCGCTTGCACGGCACCTTGTTCTTTGCCTCGACGACGCCCTTCTTGAACCAGTTCGACCCGGCCAACGACCCGGCCGAGGTGACGCTCGATTGCCGTCACCTGAGCTTCGTCGACTACTCAGCGATTGCTGCGTTGATGACCTTGCGCGAGCGTTATACCAAGGCCGGCAAGCATTTGCGGGTGCTGCATTTGTCGGAGCGCTGCAAGAAGCTGCTCAAGCGTGCCCGCGTGCATCAGGAGTAAATGATTACGGCCCGACCAGGTCTTCAAGTTCCTGGGCGCGGGTCTGGGTCATGTCCAGCAGGCAGCCGGAGCCGTTGACCTGGTCGATGGTGCCGCCGGTGGCGGAGCCGGCGAAGCCGCAATTGGCGTCGCGGTATTTAATCCACAGGCGCTGCACGTCCTGCAGTTTCTCCTTGCGGTCGCCTTCCTGGGCGGCCAGGGCGGTTTTGTAGGCTTTGTTCAGGCGCTCGTCCTGAACCTTGGCTTCCTTGGCGTTGCAATTGACCATGTCGACGGTGGTATTGGCGCTGTCCATGCATTTTTTCAATGCGGCGTTCTCGGCGGCCGAGGCGCTGCCGCACAGGGCCAACAGCATGGCGCCGGCGGCGAAAGGAACAAGCAGGGTTTTGCGATTCATGGTGGGAATTCCTGATCGTAGTGGAGGCCGCAGTCTGAGACTCGGCCTTGGCGGCTGAGTTTCTGCGCGGCAAAAACTTCATGTAAGAACACCCCCCGGATTTTCATGCGCTGGCGTTGGGCATATCCCCAAGCGACAGCGCTTATCCGTGGGCGAAAATTACTTTCATAAAAATTGAAAATTACACCGGGTAATGATTTATGAGTTTCACAACCAATTCGACGTGACCCTTTCCAAGGAGTACCGCATGGCCGCACCACTGGGCTTGGGGCTGTTGGCATACGCTGCCATCGCTATCATTGCATTGATCGTGCTGATCGCACGTTACCGACTCAACCCGTTTATTGTCATCACCTTGGTGTCCATCGGCCTGGCGCTGATGGCCGGCATGCCGGCAGACACAATCATGGGTTCCTACGAGGCGGGCGTCGGTAAAACCCTGGGGCACATTGCTCTGGTGGTGGCGCTGGGCACCATGCTCGGCAAGATGATGGCCGAGTCCGGCGGCGCCGAGCAGGTGGCGCGTACGCTGATCAACCGTTTTGGCGAACGCAATGCGCATTGGGCAATGGTGTGCATCGCTTTTCTGGTGGGGCTGCCGCTGTTTTTCGAGGTCGGTTTTGTGCTGCTGGTGCCGATCGCCTTTACCGTGGCGCGGCGCGTTGGGGTGTCGATACTGATGGTCGGCTTGCCGATGGTCGCTGGCTTGTCGGTGGTGCATGCGCTGGTGCCGCCGCACCCGGCGGCGATGATGGCGGTGCTGGCGTACAACGCGTCGGTCGGGCAGACCGTGCTGTATGCGATTCTGATCGGTATTCCCACGGCAATTATTGCTGGCCCGTTGTACGCCAAGTTCATCGTGCCGCGTATTCACTTGCCGGCGGAGAACCCGCTGGAGCGCCAGTTTATCGAGCGCGAACCACGCACCCGTTTGCCGAGCTTTACCCTGACCATGGGCACGATCCTGTTGCCGGTGGTGTTGATGATGATCGGCGGCTGGGCCAATGTGATTTCCACCCCCGGCACCGGCTTTAACCAGTTCCTGCTGTTTATCGGCAACTCGGTGATCGCGCTGTTGGTGGCCACCTTGGTGAGCTTCTGGACGCTGGGTCTGGCCCAGGGTTTCAACCGTGAAGCGATCCTCAAGTTCACCAATGAATGCCTGGCACCGACCGCGAGTATCACCTTGCTGGTGGGCGCGGGCGGCGGCTTGAACCGCATCCTGGTGGACGCGGGCGTGACCAATGAAATTCTCGGCCTGGCGCATGCCTTCCATTTGTCGCCGCTGGTGATGGGCTGGTTGTTTGCCGCGCTGATGCGCGTCGCCACCGGTTCGGCCACCGTGGCCATGACCACGGCTTCCGGTGTGGTTGCACCCGTGGCCATGGGCTTGGGTTATCCACACCCTGAATTATTGGTATTGGCCACTGGCGCGGGTTCGGTGATTTTTTCCCACGTCAACGACGGCGGCTTCTGGCTGATCAAGGAATACTTCAATATGACGGTGATCCAGACTTTCAAGACCTGGACCGTGCTGGAGACGTTGATTTCGGTAGTCGCGTTCGGTCTGACTTACGGCCTGTCTCTGGTTCTATGAGCCTTCTTTCGTAACCCGGAGCCCCGATGGACATCCTCTACCAGATCCGCGCCCGCCAGGATTCCTTCAGTGCCGGCGAGGGCCGTATCGCCAAGCTGATGCTTGATGACGTGGGCTTTGCCGCATCGGCCAGCCTGGAAGAGTTGTCACAACGGGCCGAGGTGAGCACGGCGACCTTGTCGCGTTTTGCCCGCAGTGTGGGGTGCCGTGACTTGCGTGATTTGCGCCTGCAATTGGCCCAGGCCAGCGGGGTTGGCAGCCGTTTCCTCGACCCGGCGGGGTTGCCGGAACAGTCGGCGTTTCATCGGCAGATTCTCGGCGATATCGAAGCGACGTTGCGTCAGCATCTGTCAGGTTTTAATCAGGCGAGTTTTGTCGACGCCGTCAGCCTGTTGGGCAAGGCGCGGATGATCCATGCATTCGGCATGGGCGGCCCGTCGAGCCTGTGCAGTGAAGAGTTGCAAGTACGCCTGGTGCGTCTGGGTTACCCGATTGCCGCTTGCCGCGACCCGGTGATGATGCGTGTCACGGCGGCGACCTTGGGGCCGGAACATGCGCTGATCGTGTGCTCGCTCTCCGGCCTCACGCCCGAGTTGCTGGACGTGGTGACGCTGGCGCGCAACTACGATGCGCCCATCGTCGCCATCACCCTGGCCGGCTCACCGCTGGCCGAGTTGGCGGACGTGCTGCTGCCGCTGCAACCGGCCGAAACCAGTTTTATCTACAAGCCCACCGCGGCGCGCTACGGAATGCTGTTGGCCATCGACCTGCTCGCCACCGAGTTGGCGCTGGCCATGCCGGACGACAACCAGGAACGCCTGCGCCGGATCAAGCTGGCCCTGGACGATTATCGCGGCGGCCCTGACAGCCTGCCGCTTGGAGATTGAAATGAAGTACGACACGCTGATTCGCCAAGCGCTGATCATTGATGGCAGCAATACGCCAGGCTATGTCGCCGATGTAGGGCTGCGCGGCGGGCGTATCGAGACGATCGGCGACCTTGCGAGCGCAACCGCCGAGCACGAGATCGACGCCAGTGGCCGCGTGTTGTCGCCAGGGTTTATCGACGTGCACACCCACGATGACACCGTGGTGATTCGCCATCCGCAGATGCTGCCCAAGCTCAGCCAGGGCGTAACCACGGTGATTGTCGGCAACTGTGGCATCAGTGCCTCGCCGGTGAGTCTGCGCAGTGATCCGCCAGACCCGATGAACCTGCTCGGTTCGCGTGAGGCGTTCGCTTATCCGCGCTTCGCCGATTACCGTGCGGCCGTGGAAAGCGCCCATCCGGCCGTCAACGTTGCGGCGTTGATTGGCCATACGGCGCTGCGCAGCAACCATATGGACGACCTGCACCGCACCGCCACGCCACCTGAAATCGCCGCTATGCGTGTGCAGTTGCAACAGAGCCTGGAAGCCGGCGCCCTTGGTTTGTCCACAGGCCTGGCCTATGCCAGCGCGTTTAATGCCGAGACCGATGAAGTGCTGCAACTCAGTGAAGAACTGACGGCCTTCGGCGCGGTGTACACCACGCATTTGCGCAGCGAATTCGAGCCGGTGCTGGAGGCGATGGACGAGGCCTTTCTGATTGGCCGCCATGCCAAGGCACCGGTGATTATTTCCCACCTCAAATGCGCCGGCGCGGGTAATTGGGGGCGTAGTCCGCAGCTGTTGGCATCGCTGGAACTGGCGGCGAAAACTCACCCGGTGGGCTGTGATTGTTACCCCTACGCCGCCAGCTCTTCGACGCTGGACCTCAAGCAAGTCACCGACGCGTTTCGCATCACCATCACCTGGTCGACGCCACACCCGGAAGTCGGTGGGCGCGACTTGCAGGACATCGCCGCCGAGTGGGACGTTTCGCTGCTGGACGCAGCACGTCGCCTGCAACCGGCCGGGGCGGTGTACTACGGGATGGACGAGGCGGATGTACGACGCATCCTCGCGCATCCGCTGTCGATGGTCGGGTCGGATGGCTTGCCTGAAGACCCTTTTCCACACCCGCGTTTGTGGGGTGCGTTTCCACGGGTGCTGGGGCATTTCAGCCGGGACGTGGGGTTGTTCCCGCTGCACACGGCGGTGCACAAGATGACAGGGCTGTCGGCAGCGCGCTTCGGCCTGGCGGAGCGTGGGGAAATCCGTGAAGGGCACTGGGCTGACCTGGTGTTGTTCGACCCGTTGCGCGTGCGCGATGTGGCGGACTTCAAAGAGCCACAACGCGCGGCCGAAGGCATTGATGGGGTGTGGGTCAACGGGGTGTTGAGTTACAGCGACGGACAGGCCAATGGTCAGCGGCCGGGCCGGTTCCTGGCGCGCAATGGGGATTTGCGTGGTGGGTTTGCGTCTCTATAGTGGGTGCTCTCATACACGGAGCTGTGGTCATGTACTTAGGAAAAGTCACCCCGATTTTACGCATCTTCGACGAAGCCAAGGCGTTGGAATTTTACGTCGACTTCCTCGGGTTCAAGGTCGACTGGCAGCATCGTTTCGAGGCGAATTTTCCGTTGTATTTGCAAGTGTCGCTGGGCGAGTGCGTGCTGCATTTGTCCGAGCATCACGGCGATGCTTCGCCCGGGTCGGCGGTGCGCATTCAGGCGCAGGGCGTGGACGCGTATCAGCAGGAGTTGCTGGCCAAAGATTATCGGTATGCCAAGCCTGGGGTTGAGGAAACGCCTTGGGGCTCGCGGGAGATGAGCATCGGCGATCCCTTCGGGAATCGGTTGGTATTTGTCGAGGAAGGCGAGGGCTGATGGGCAAATCGCAGGCAATAAAAAACCGCCTTAGTAGGGCGGTTTTTTATTGCAAACCCAGTGAGTGGCTGGGGTTGCGACCTCATTGGAAGCAGTGATGTGCCACACGGATACTACTGCCGGTTATTGCATCAGGCAAGACATGACGACGGTCGGTACTCTTCATTTTCTATCCAAAATGAGCGGTAAAGTTTGGCAATGAATTTGCGGACCTTGCAGTAGGTTTTATCGTCGCTCGTTACACCTTTCGCCGGGATGTTGGTTAGTATCAGCCCCGTTCCAAGTCCGTCGTTTTGTAGGTGGCTGGGTATGCGCGCGGAATAATGGACCGAACGCCACGGGCTAGTAATCCGTGCCGGATTCATGCGGGAGGAACCAAAGCCCGGCCGCCTCAAAGGAAGCAGTGATGTGCATCCCAAGGCCCACGTGTTCCGGTAAGTGTGCTGGAGGTAAGGCCCAACTCAGGGAGGGCCGAGTATGTCTAAGTTTGCACGACGTACGTGGAACCTCGTAGTGAATGCCCTGCGTGTTTATCACGTGTGGACATTCCTGCGGGACAGCTTCGATGACCTGTAAGGTCTGAGAAGTGGAGCCGCCTCGGTTTAGGCCGAGGCGGCTTTTTGGTTTTTAAACCCGGAAGTGGCTGACCATCTGCTGCAACTGGCTGCCCAAACGCGCCAGTTCCACGCTCGACTTGGCTGTCTCGTCACTCGCCGTGGCGGTCTGCTCGGACACATCACGCACGTTCACGATGCTGCGGCTGATCTCTTCAGCCACGGCACTCTGCTGTTCGGCCGCGGCCGCAATCTGCTGGTTCATCGACTGGATGTTCGACACCGTACGGGTGATATTTTCCAGCGACACACCGGCCTTGCGCGTCAGCTCGACGCTGCTGTCGGTGAGGCTGCGGCTGTTGTTCATCACGGTGGCGACTTGCTGGGTGCCGTTCTGCAGACCGGCGACCAGGCCTTCGATTTCTTCGGTGGATTTCTGGGTGCGTTGGGCCAGGCCACGGACTTCGTCGGCGACCACGGCAAAGCCACGACCAGCTTCACCGGCGCGCGCGGCTTCAATCGCGGCGTTGAGTGCCAGCAGGTTGGTTTGTTCGGCCACCGCCTTGATCACATCCATCACGCTGCCGATCTTGTTGCTCTCTTGTTGCAGGTGCGTCATGGCGTCGGTGGAACGTGCCACTTCAGCCGCCAGGCGTTCGATCTGGGCGATGGCCTCGGCCACCACTTTGTCACCCGCACGGGCTTGGCCATCGGCATCGGCAGCGGCCAGCGAGGCCTGCTCGGCGTTGCGTGCGACTTCCTGCACGGTGGCAGTCATTTCGTGCATCGCCGTGGCGACTTGATCAGTCTCGATCTTCTGGCTGTTCACGCCGGCGCTGGTCTGTTCGGTAACCGCCGACAGCTCTTCGGCGGCGCTGGCGATTTGGGTTACGCCGTCGCGAATACCGCTGATCAATTCACGCAGGGTGGTGCCCATGCGCTGGATGCCTTGTTGCAACACGCCCAACTCATCACGACGGGTGACCTGGATGTTGTGGCTCAGGTCGCCGGAAGCGATGCGCTCCACCACGGCCAGGGTTTCCTGGATCGGGCGAGTGATCTGGCGGGTAATGACCAGTGCCGCGATGACGCCGACCAGCAGGGCCAGCAAGGTGCTGATCAGTTGCAGGCTGCGGGCCTGGGCGCTTTCGGCGTCACGGCGATCCAGTTGGATGTCGTACAGTTTGTCGCTGATGGTGACGATATCGGCGCCTTGGGTGGTCATTTCCGCACGGGCGCTGACGATGTTGGCGTTGGCCGCCTTGTAGCTTTGCACGGCGCTGCGATAGGCACCCAGCGCGGTTTCCAGTGAGGTCAATGCGCTTTGTTGGCTGGCGCCGAATGCGGCGCTGAGGCCTTTCAAACCGCTGATGGCTTTTTCAACTTGTGCAGCGGCGCGGGCTTCGGTCTCTGCGCTGGGACTGTTGGTGTAGCCGCGCACTTCGTAGCGGCTCAACTGGAAGTCTTCCTTGGCGTGAGTGACGGCCTGGTACTGGGTGAAGCGCTCCGGACTGTCAGGCATCTGCTGCACAGTGGTTTCCAGCGCGTCGATCTGGGCGTTGGCGATGTCGGCCTTGTCGCCCATGACCTGGCGCGCGGCGTTACCGTTGCGGTAGGCCTCACGCATTTTGTTCAAGGACTGCTGATACGCGGTGATGACGGCTTTCTGCTCGTTGAGCAGCTTGAGGTTTTCCGGGCTCTTGAAGCTGTCCAGCAGCTTCTGTTGCTGGGCGGCGAAGGCGTCGAGATTGGTCTGGACGTTCTGTGCCACCGCTTCATCGCCGTTAGCCAGCATGTATTGCAGGCGCACGATGCGCAGCTTGGTCAGCGAGGCGTTGAGCTGGGTGATGTCGCTCATCCAGTTGCTGCGGTCGATCAAGCCGCCCAGGCTGGTCCAGCCGGTCAGTGCCAGGATCGAGGTGAGGACCAGCACCAGGCCGAAGCCCAGGCCGAGTTTAAGGTTGACGCTTATGTTGCCGAACCAGCTATTCATCGAATGCTCCGCAAGAATGATGTGTGTCTGCTGGACGGTGTTTTTTTGTTTGAGCCAGCCAAAGTGTGTAGGGCTGTATCGGCGGCGTCAGGTGATTCTGAAATATTTTTAATCCGGGTGCGACGAAGGGTCGCGATCGCCGTGTGGCTTATGGCGTAGGGCAGGGGCTCATCATGGGCAGGCCTTGTGTGCTAGTCTGCTGGCCCTTTTAGTTTTGGATGACACGGGAAATCGTGTTGTCCTACAGCGGAGCCTCTTCATGTCCGAAGTTAATCTGTCCACCGACGAAACCCGCGTCAGCTACGGTATCGGCCGTCAGTTGGGCGACCAACTGCGCGACAACCCGCCACCGGGCGTGAGCATTGATGCGATCCTGGCCGGCCTGACCGACGCGTTCGCAGGCAAACCAAGCTGCGTTGACCAAGAGCAAATGGCGGCCAGCTTCAAAGTTATCCGCGAAATCATGCAAGCCGAAGCGGCTGCCAAGGCTGAAGCGGCTGCTGGCGCTGGCCTGGCGTTCCTGGCTGAAAACGCCAAGCGTGACGGCATCACCACCCTGGCTTCCGGCCTGCAATTTGAAGTGCTGACTGCCGGTGATGGCGCCAAGCCGACCCGCGAAGACCAAGTGCGTACCCACTACCACGGCACCCTGATCGACGGCACTGTGTTCGACAGCTCCTACGAGCGCGGCCAGCCTGCAGAATTCCCGGTTGGCGGCGTGATCGCCGGCTGGACCGAAGCCCTGCAACTGATGAATGCCGGCAGCAAATGGCGTCTGTACGTGCCGAGCGAACTGGCTTACGGCGCTCAAGGCGTTGGCAGCATCCCGCCGCACAGCGTTCTGGTGTTCGACGTCGAGCTGCTTGACGTTCTGTAAGACCTGCTGAGTTCTATGGGTGTCGGGCTTGTGTGGGAGCGGGCTTGCTCGCGAATGCGGTGGTTCAGAAACACATTCAGTGACTGACACACCGCTTTCGCGAGCAAGCCCGCTCCCACATAAAGCCCACATCCGTGGATTTTGCTTGATGGTTCATGGATGGAACTTGCCATTCAACTCCGTGGCCGGGCGCAACGCTCGGGCATAGCAGAACAAAAACAGGTTGCGCACTACTTCCTTCAGCACGCCAGGCTCACTCGAACTCAGGCCGTTGACGTCCAGGTCGCCCTGGTCCTGCAGTTCATTCAACGCTTCTTCTTCCAGCACCGCACAGACTTCCCCGGTTTCCCGATGCAGGATTCGCAGGTAAGGGTGTGGCCGGTCCAGCCAGGCATCTATCAAATAAGTCATGGTCGTTCTCCTTGATAAGTTTCAATGAGAATAATTCTTATTCGTAGAATAGCAAGTGCCTATTGGCGGTTTCCAGGTTTTTCTGTGTGGATATTGCGTTCGATCAACGGGGAGGGCGGAACGCCATCCCGCGGCGGGCGCGGGATGGATGCAGCGGAATCAGACTTTACGGACGAACTCGGACTTGAGTTTCATCGGGCCGATACCGTCGATCTTGCAATCGATATCGTGGTCGCCGTCGCACAGGCGGATGTTCTTGACCTTGGTGCCGACCTTGACCACCAGGGACGTGCCTTTGACCTTGAGGTCTTTGATGACCGTGATGGTGTCGCCGTCTTGCAGGACGTTGCCTACAGAGTCTTTCTTCACGGTTTCATCGCCGGCTGCTTCGGCCTCGCCATTGGCGGACCACTCATGGGCGCATTCCGGGCAGATCAGCTGGGCGCCGTCTTCGTAGGTGTATTCGGAATTGCATTTCGGGCAGGGTGGCAACGTGCTCACTAAAGCTCCTTGAAAGTCAGGATGGCTAAAAGTCGCACATTATATAGGGAATTGGAGCGCGAGCGGGGTAGTGGGTTGGTAATGGGATCTAAATGTGGGAGCGGGCTTGCTCGCGAAGGCGGTGTATCAGAAACCTGTTCAGTGACTGACACTCCGTATTCGCGAGCAAGCCCGCTCCCACACAAGCCCACTCCGCCAATCGTCTTTAGTGAGTACGCGCGACCGCAAACTCACTCAACTCAACCAGCGCATCGCGGTATTCGCTGGCAGGCAAGGCGTCCAGGCACTTGATGGCGCGGGCCACATAGTCACGCGCCAGTTGCGCGGTGTATTCCAGGGAGCCGGAGGCTTCCACGGCTGCACGGATGGCTTCCAGGTCTTCAATCCCGCCTTTCTGGATCGCCTTGCGCACCAGGGCAGCCTGTTCCGGCGTGCCTTCGCGCATGGTGTAGATCAGCGGCAGCGTTGGCTTGCCTTCGGCCAGGTCGTCGCCGACGTTCTTGCCCAGTGTCTCGGCGTCGCCCTTATAGTCGAGCAGGTCGTCGACCAGTTGGAACGCCACACCCAGGTGATCGCCAAAGGTGCGCAGGGCTTCGGACTGGTCGACTGTCGCGCCACACAGGGCAGCGGCACTGTGGGTCGAGGCCTCGAAGAGCATCGCGGTTTTGCCGCGAATCACTTCCATGTAGGTTTCTTCGGTGGTGCTGGCGTCGCGGACCTTCGACAGCTGCAACACTTCGCCCTCGGCGATGATGCGCGTGGCTTGTGAAAGAATCTTCATCACCGGCATCGAGCCCAGCTCGACCATCATTTCGAACGAGCGCGAGTACAGGAAATCGCCCACCAGTACGCTGGGGGCGTTGCCCCACATCGCATTGGCCGTCTCGCGACCACGGCGCATGCCGGACATGTCGACCACGTCGTCATGCAGCAAGGTGGCGGTGTGCAAAAATTCGATAGTGGCGGCCAGCAGGCGCAGGTCATCGCCTTCGCGGCCCAGGGCTTTGCCACACAGCAACACTAATAAAGGACGCAGGCGTTTGCCGCCCGCCGACGTAATGTAGTCGCCAATTTTGGAGACCAGCGGCACTTTAGACGTCAGCTGCTGCTTGATGATGCCGTCGACGGCGCTAAAATCGTCCGCGACCGCGCGGTAGAAAGCTTGGGGTTGCATCAGCGACAGTCGCTCCAGAAGGGTTGCGCGGCATGCTAGGACTCAGGCCCGGCACTGTCAAGGCGCGATAGACGGCCACTTGCATCACCCATTTACCTTGCGTACAATCGCGCACCCTGAACTTCCTGGGCAGCACCTGCCTTACGCAATTGCATTCGGGACGTCCATCCCATGCAGCCATGCCAGCCAATACCTCTTCTTATAAAGCGCTGGGTGAGCAGGATTATCGGAGAAATACCATGTCGTACGCAGTAATTGTTACTGGTGGCAAGCAATACAAGGTCGCCCCAGGTGAATACCTGAAGATCGAAAAACTGGAAGTCGCTACTGGCGAATCCGTTACCTTTGATCGCGTTCTGTTGGTCGCCAATGGCGATGACGTGAACATCGGCGCTCCAGTTGTTGCTGGCGCTACCGTTGTGGCTGAAGTGATCTCCCAAGGTCGTCACGATAAAGTCCGCATCATCAAGTTCCGTCGTCGTAAGCACCACATGAAGCGTATGGGCCACCGCCAGTGGTACACCGAGATCAAAATCACCGGTATTCAGGCTTAATTTCAGCCTAATTCCTCACTAGGAGAATTGACTCATGGCACACAAAAAAGCTGGTGGTAGTACCCGTAACGGTCGCGACTCAGAAGCCAAACGCCTTGGCGTGAAGATGTATGGCGGCCAGAAAATCATTCCGGGCAACATCATCGTGCGTCAGCGCGGCACCCAATTCCACGCCGGTTACGGTGTTGGCATGGGTAAAGATCACACCCTCTTCGCTAAAATCGAAGGCGTGATCAAGTTTGAAGTAAAAGGCGCGTTCAACCGCCGTTACGTGAGCGTTGTCGCCGCTTAATTGCGCGATCGCTGGAAAAGCCCTGTCTCGCGACGGGGCTTTTTCGTTTGTGGAGTGAGTCTCTTGCAAAGCTGTTTGTAATGAGCTCAAGCGCTGGATAGGCGGTTGTTGTTTGAGGTCGCTGCGCTCATTTTTGCAAGAGTCTTATGTCTTGGTTTCTTAAGCTCGTCCATGCGACGAGAGGCGTTTTGTTATGAAGTTCGTTGATGAAGTTTCCATCCGAGTAAAAGCAGGCGACGGCGGTAACGGTTGCATGAGTTTCCGTCGCGAAAAATTCATCGAAAACGGTGGCCCCAACGGCGGTGACGGCGGTGACGGCGGCTCCATCTACATGATGGCCGACGAAAACCTCAACACCCTGGTCGACTACCGTTACACCCGGCACTTCGATGCCGAGCGTGGCTCCAACGGCGGCAGCACCGACTGCACCGGTAAAAAAGGCGAAGACCTGGTACTGCGCGTACCGGTCGGCACCACGATCATCGATTCCGCTACCCAGGAAGTGATTGGCGACCTGACCAAGGCCGGCCAGAAGCTGATGGTTGTGCAGGGCGGCTGGCACGGTCTGGGTAACACCCGATTCAAGTCCAGTACCAACCGTGCACCACGCCAGACTACGCCGGGCAAGCCGGGCGAGCAGCGTGACCTCAAGCTGGAAATGAAAGTACTCGCTGACGTCGGCCTGTTGGGCCTGCCTAACGCCGGCAAAAGTACCTTCATCCGTTCGGTCTCGGCCGCCAAGCCGAAAGTCGCCGACTACCCGTTCACTACCTTGGTGCCAAACCTGGGCGTGGTCAGCGTCGACCGCTGGAAAAGCTTCGTGATCGCCGACATTCCCGGCTTGATCGAAGGTGCTTCCGACGGTGCAGGCCTGGGGATTCGCTTCCTCAAGCACTTGTCGCGTACCCGTCTGCTGCTGCACCTCGTCGACATGGCGCCGCTGGATGACACCAGTGCAGCGGACGCTGCCGAAGTGATCGTCAGCGAGCTGACCAAGTTCAGCCCGGCCCTGGCCGAGCGTGATCGCTGGTTGGTGCTGAACAAGTGCGACCAGATCCTCGAAGAAGAGCACGAAGAACGCGTCAAGGAAATCGTCGACCGCCTGGAGTGGGAAGGTCCGGTCTACGTGATCTCGGCCATCGCCAAAGAAGGCACCGAGCGCCTGACCCGCGACATCATGCGCTACCTCGAAGACCGCGCCGACCGCCTGGCGGCTGACCCGGTATTCAAGGCAGAACTGGCCGAACTCGATCAGCAGATCGAAGACGAAGCCCGCGCCCAGCTGCAAGCCCTGGACGACCAGCGTGCCCTGCGTCGCAGCGGCGTGAAGTCTGTCCATGACATCGGCGACGATGATTGGGACGAAGAAGACGTGGATGATGAAGACGGTCCGGAAATCATTTACGTGCGCGACTGATCGGTTGCGATAAACTTAAACGCCGCTCTCTGGAGCGGCGTTTTGGTATCTGGATATACGTAGTCACTAATAACGTTATGGGCGGCGCTGGGTCGCGCTGCCCTCAATCTAAGGTTGAAGATGATGCGGAGCAAAGTGACAGGTGCGCAGCGCTGGGTCGTGAAGATCGGCAGTGCGCTGCTGACGGCGGACGGCAAAGGTCTGGATCGCGCAGCCATGAGCGTGTGGGTCGAGCAGATGGTGGCCTTGCATGAGGCCGGTGTCGAGTTGGTGCTGGTGTCGTCCGGGGCAGTTGCCGCCGGGATGAGCCGCCTCGGCTGGACCGCGCGACCCAGCGCGATGCACGAACTGCAAGCCGCCGCCGCCATCGGCCAGATGGGCCTGGTGCAAGCCTGGGAATCCAGCTTTGCCGAGCACGGCCGCCATACGGCGCAGATCCTGCTGACCCACGACGACCTGTCCGACCGCAAGCGCTACCTCAACGCCCGCAGCACCTTGCGCGCGTTGGTCGAGCTCAAGGTTATCCCGGTGATCAACGAGAATGACACGGTGGTCACCGACGAAATCCGCTTCGGCGACAACGACACCCTGGCCGCGCTGGTGGCCAACCTGGTGGAAGCCGACCTGCTGGTGATTCTGACCGACCGCGACGGCATGTTCGACGCCGACCCACGCAACAACCCCGACGCCCAGCTGATCTACGAAGCGCGCGCCGATGACCCGGCGCTGGATGCCGTGGCCGGCAGCGTTGGCGGCGCCCTGGGGCGTGGCGGCATGCAGACCAAGCTGCGCGCCGCGCGCCTGGCTGCGCGTTCCGGCGCGCACACCATCATCGTCGGCGGGCGCCTGGAGCGTGTGCTGGATCGCCTTAAGGCCGGCGAGCGCATCGGTACGCTGCTGTCGCCGGAACGCGGCATGCTCGCGGCGCGCAAGCAGTGGCTGGCCGGGCATCTGCAAACCCGCGGCACATTGGTGCTGGACGATGGCGCCGTGTCGGCGTTGTCCCAAGGCAACAAGAGCTTGCTGCCGGTCGGCGTCAAGTTGGTGCAGGGCAGCTTCCGCCGTGGTGAGATGGTGGTGTGTGTGGCGCCCGACGGTCGTGAGATCGCCCGTGGCCTGGCCAACTACAGCGCGCTTGAAGCACAGAAAATCATTGGACAATCGTCTGACGCGATTGTCGGACTATTAGGTTACATGGCTGAACCGGAACTGGTTCACCGCGATAACCTGATCCTGGTCTAAACAAAGGAATACACGATGCGCGTCATAAAAGGTTTACTCGGCCTGTTGCTGGCCCTGCCACTGCTGGCCTCGGCCGAAGAGATTGGCCAGGTGTCGACGGTGTTCAAATTTGTCGGCCCCAACGACCGAATCGTGGTCGAGGCGTTTGATGACCCCAAAGTCGACGGCGTGACCTGCTACCTGTCACGCGCCAAGACGGGCGGCGTGAAAGGCGGGCTGGGCCTGGCCGAAGATCGCGCCGAGGCCTCGATTGCCTGCCGTCAGGTCGGCCCGATCCATTTCAAAGGCGAGCTCAAGGACGGCGACGAAGTGTTCAAGGAGCGCACCTCGCTGGTGTTCAAGACCATGCAGGTGGTGCGTTTTCTCGACAAGAAGCGCAATACCCTGGTTTACCTGGTCTACAGCGACCGCTTGATCGAAGGCAGCCCGCAAAACGCGGTTACCGCGATTCCGATTTTGCCTTGGCCGACCGCTCAGTAGTCTGCAGGCGAGTTTTGTAATCGGCGTCTATGATTGCAGGCTTGCGGTCTGTAATCTCGAACGGTCGCAATGCGAAGAACATGGGATATCTGGAGTTCGTCATGAGTGCTTTCCACGACCTGAAACTCAAAGCTTTGGACGGACAAGAGCTGCCGCTGGCGCCCTTCAAGGGGCAAGTGGTGCTGGTGGTCAACGTGGCCTCCAAATGTGGCTTGACCCCGCAATACGCGGCGTTGGAAAACCTCTACCAGCAATACAAGGGCCAGGGTTTTACCGTGCTGGGGCTGCCGTGCAACCAGTTTGCGGGTCAGGAGCCGGGCACCGAAGAAGAAATCCAGCAATTCTGCAGCCTGAACTACGGCGTAACGTTTCCGTTGGGCAGCAAGCTCGACGTTAACGGCCACGATCGTCATCAGTTGTATCGTTTGCTGGCGGGCGAGGGCGCGGAATTTCCGGGGGATATCACCTGGAATTTCGAGAAATTCCTGCTCGGCAAAGATGGCCGCGTGCTGGCGCGATTCTCACCACGTACCGCGCCGGATGATCCGACGATTATCCAGGCCATTGAAAAAGCCCTGAGCTGAATTGGCCCCCTGTGGCGAGGGAGCTTGCTTGCGCTGGGCTGCGCAGCAGTCCCAAGTCCCTCGCGACTACTACCCCTTAATCACCCAGATCAATAGTGCTACCCAGGACTTCGCACTGACAATATTATCCACATCATAAATCCCTCTGATGTGGAGTGCTCCCATGCCTGTCCAAGCCTTGTTCAAACCCTTCCAGCTCGGCGCACTGCAGCTTTCGACCCGCGTGGTCATGGCGCCGATGACTCGTTCGTTCTCGCCGGGTGGCGTACCCAATTCCAAAGTCATCGAGTACTACCGTCGACGCGCCGCTGCTGGCGTGGGCCTGATCATCACCGAAGGCACCGTGGTTGGCCATCAAGCCTCCAATGGCTACCCGAACGTCCCGCATTTTTACGGTGAGGCCGCGCTGGCCGGCTGGAAGAAAGTGGTCGACGCCGTGCACGCAGAGGGCGGCAAGATCGTCCCGCAACTGTGGCACGTGGGCAGCGTGCGCCGTATCGGCACTGAGCCTGACGCCAGCGTTCCGGCCTACGGCCCGATGGAGAAACTCAAGGATGGCAAGGTGGTCGTGCACGGCATGACCACCCAAGACATCAAGGATGTAATCAACGCCTTCGCCCAAGCCGCCAAGGATGCCCAGAGCATCGGCATGGACGGCGTGGAAATCCACGGCGCCCACGGTTACCTGGTCGACCAGTTCTTCTGGGAAGGCACCAACCAGCGCACCGATGAATACGGTGGCAGCCTGGCCAACCGTTCGCGGTTTGCCATCGAGCTGATCCAGGCCACTCGCGCCGCCGTAGGCCCGGACTTCCCGATCATCCTGCGTTTCTCGCAGTGGAAGCAGCAGGACTACACCGCACGCCTGGTGCAAACCCCGGAAGCCTTGGGCGAATTCCTCAAGCCGTTGTCCGACGCTGGCGTGGATATTTTCCACTGCTCCACTCGCCGTTTCTGGGAGCCGGAGTTCGAAGGCTCCGACCTCAACCTGGCCGGCTGGACCCGCCAGCTCACCGGCAAGCCGACCATCACCGTCGGCAGCGTCGGCCTGGACGGCGAGTTCCTGCAATTTATGGTCAACACTGACAAAGTCGCACAACCGGCCAGCCTGGAAAAACTGCTGGAGCGCCTGAACAACGACGAGTTCGACCTGGTTGCCGTAGGCCGTGCGCTGCTGGTGGACCCGGATTGGGCGCTGAAGGTGCGCGAAGGTCGCGAGGGCGACATCCTGCCGTTCAGTCGTGAGGCGTTGACGACCCTGGTGTAAGGGGCGAAAGGGCGGGCACTGGGTGGCCGTCCTTGCACACCCCGCGTAACTGCCGTTCAAACTGCTCGATAATCGCCGGCCAGCCCTGGCGGCTCGCGTGTTGGCGGGCATTGAGGCGCATACGGCGCAAACTTTCTGCATCTTCCAGCAGCCAATTGGCAGCGTCGCAAAACGCCTCTTCATCGCCCGGCATCGCCAGCACGCCGTTGTAACCATGGCGAATGTGCTGGGTCGCGGCCGCCTGGTCGTAAGCCACCACCCCCAATCCCGAAGCCATGGCTTCCAGTACCACATTGCCGAAGGTTTCGGTCAGGCTGGGGAACAGGAACACGTCGCCAGACGCGTAATGCCGGGCCAGTTCTTCGCCGCGCAAGGTGCCGCAGAAAATCGCCTCGGGCAGTTCCTTTTCCAGCGTCGACCGTTGTGGGCCGTCGCCGACGATGATCAGTTTCATCTGGCGCAGTGGATAGGTGTCTTGCAAGGTCTCGAAACAGCGCTTGAGCAGCCCCAGGTTCTTCTCCTGCGCCAGTCGGCCGACATGCAGCACGGCGATTTGCTCACTGTTCAGCGCCCAGCTTTCACGCAGTGCGTTGTCGCGTTTGGCAGGGTGAAACAACTGGCTGTCGACCCCACGCGCCAGCATCCCCAAGCGCTCGAATTGCCGACGTTCCAACTCCAGGCGTTGGCTGGTGCTGGGGACCAACGTCAATGTCGAACGGTTATGAAACCAGCGCAGGTAGTGCGTGACCATGCGGCTGAGCAGGCTCAGACCGTATTGGTTCGAGTACTGCTGGAAGTTGGTGTGGAAGCCACTGACCACGCTGATCCCCAGGCGCCGCGCCGCACGCAACGCCGACAGGCCCAGCGGCCCTTCGGTGGCGATGTACAGCACGTCGGGGCGCTGGCGGGTCCAGCGCCGCAGCAACTTGTGCATCGACGACTGGCCCCATTGCAGGCCTGGGTAGCCCGGCAGCGGCCAGCCACGGCACAGTAATAAGGCGTCGTCGCTGGGGCGGCTTTGATCGCTGCCCTGGCGTGGGCGCACCAACTCGACCTGATGGCCGCGCGCGCGCAAACCCTCACACAGACGGCCAAGGGTATTGGCCACCCCGTTGATCTCTGGCGGGAAGGTTTCGGTAATCAAAGTGATGTGAAGCGAGGCTGTCGTCATGACCCACAGTGTCACCGTGGGCCATGTCGTCATTGTGTCATCGGCATGATGGATTTATGACTTGGTCAGTTTCTGCGTCGCCATGGCCTCGGCGCCTTGTTCGCGCACCCAGAACAACGTAGCCCCGGCCACCGCTGCGGGCATCATCAGCAGGTTGACCACCGGCACCAGCAACACCAGGTAAACAATCCCACCGAAGCTCATGCTCTGCCAGCGCTTCTGGCGCAGCCAGGCGAGCATTTCGTTCCAGCCCAGCTTGTGGTTGTCGGCCGGGTAGTCGATGTACTGGATCGCCATCATCCACACGCCGAACAGCAGCCATAGCGGCGCGGCGATCAGGTTGACCACCGGAATGAACGACAGGATAAACAGGCCAATGGCGCGGGGCAGGAAGTAGCCCAGCTTGCGCATTTCTCGCGCCAGTGTGCGCGGCACCATCGCCACCAATTCACCCCAGCTGAACGGCGGGAAGTCGTCGGTGCCACGCACCACCACTTCGACTTTTTCCGCGAGAAAGCCGTTGAACGGCGCCGCGATGATATTCGCCAGCATGGTGAAGGTGAAAAACACCATCAGCACCACCAGCACCACGAACAGTGGCCACAGGATGTAGCTGAGAAAACTCAGCCAGCCCGGCAGCGTTGGCATCAAGGTGTCGACCCACAGGCTGAACTGATGGCCGGCGAAGTAGATCAAACCGACGAACAGCACCAGGTTGATTGCCAGTGGCAACAGCACAAACAAGCGCAGGCCTGGGCTGAGCACCAGCTTGAGGCCTTCACGCAGGTATTGCGGGCCGGAAAGAGCAGGGGCGGGCATGGAGAACTCCGAGCAAAAAGGGCGAACGCGCCGACCTTACCGACTTTGCATTCAGTGCGGAAGCGGCGACATCTATGGTAACAATGGCGTCGATTAATCGGGTGGACTGCATAGAGACCACCTATGAGCTGGATTGTTATTCCGTATTTCCTTAATCTTGCCCCCCTCGATACGCTGCACCCATTATTTTTCAGGGCCTGCGAGTTCAAGCACTTCCCCAAGTGCTTCGCGGTCCTTTTTTATTCCAGCCGTCCTGTGTTGTCCGGGCGGTCGATAGGAGTGAGTCATGTCTGATACCCGTCATTCGCGAGTGATTATTCTCGGTTCCGGCCCTGCCGGTTACAGCGCTGCCGTCTACGCTGCGCGGGCCAACCTAAAGCCGCTGCTGATCACCGGCATGCAGGCGGGCGGTCAGTTGACCACCACCACTGAAGTCGACAACTGGCCGGGCGATGTCCACGGCCTGACCGGCCCGGTGCTGATGGAGCGTATGAAAGAACACGCCGAGCGCTTTGAAACCGAGATCGTCTTTGACCACATCAACAAAGTCGACTTCTCGAAAAAGCCTTACAGCCTGACCGGCGACAGCGGCGTCTACACCTGTGACGCACTGATCATCGCCACCGGCGCCAGCGCCCGTTACCTGGGCCTGCCGTCGGAAGAAGCGTTTATGGGCAAGGGCGTTTCCGCCTGCGCGACCTGCGACGGTTTCTTCTATCGCAACAAGCCGGTCGCCGTGGTCGGTGGCGGCAACACTGCCGTGGAAGAAGCGCTGTACCTGGCCAACATCGCCAGCACCGTGACCCTGGTTCACCGCCGCGAGACCTTCCGCGCCGAGAAGATCCTGATCGACAAGCTGCACGCCCGTGTCGCTGAAGGCAAGATCATCCTCAAGCTCAACGCCACCCTCGACGAAGTCCTGGGCGACAACATGGGCGTGACCGGTGCTCGCCTGAAAAACAACGACGGCAGCTTCGACGAGCTGAAAGTCGACGGCGTGTTCATCGCCATCGGCCACACCCCGAACACCTCGCTGTTCGAAGGCGTGCTGGAAGCCAAAGACGGCTACCTGGTGGTGCAAGGCGGCCGTGAAGGCAACGCTACCGCGACCAACATCGAAGGCATCTTTGCCGCCGGTGACGTCGCAGACCACGTCTACCGCCAGGCCATCACCTCGGCCGGCGCCGGTTGCATGGCGGCCCTGGATGCCGAGCGTTACCTCGACGGTTTGAAGGACGCTTCGTTCTAAACCCGTTGAAATGAAAAAACCGGCTGAGGCCGGTTTTTTTATGCCGGCGATTTATGCCGCACCGCAGCTCAAATGTGGGAGCGGGCTTGCTCGCGAATGCAGAGTGTCAGTCAATACATCTGGTGACTGATACACCGCATTCGCGAGCAAGCCCGCTCCCACATTTTTGATTTGTGTTTGACTCAGGATTTGCGGGTCAGTGGCTGCGCGGCAAACTTCACCCCAGCCAAACCCTGCGCAATCAACGCCCGAATATTGCCATGGTCACTGCCCTCAGGCGTCGCCACCACCGAACGATAATGCTCACCAAACGCCAGCAGCGCTTCCTGGTCGCTCAGACCTTCCAGCAGCGCGAGGCCCAGGGTCTTGCACGAACCTTCGTTCTGCCCGGCGGCGTTCTCCACGCTGCCATTGGTAAAGGCTTGCGGCTGGTAGTCGTAACCGGCAGCAACAAAGGCCAGGGTGTCGGCAAACACGTGTTCGCCGCTGTTGAGGCTGGTGCGCAGGGTGTTCAGGTCAGTCATGGGTTTTTCCTTTGGCAAACGCCGCCTGTTGGTCGGCGCTGGCTTCTTTCTGGTATTGGGCTTTCCACTCGGCGTACGGCATGCCGTACACCACTTCACGGGCGTCATCGAGGCTCAGCTCGATGTGGCGCTCGTCGGCCTCGGCCTTGTACCACTTCGACAAGCAGTTACGGCAGAAGCCCGAGAGGTTCATCAGGTCGATGTTCTGCACATCCTTGCGGCTGTCCAGGTGGGCCACCAGCCGGCGGAAGGCGGCGGCTTCAAGTTCGAGGCGTTGTTGATCGTTCATAGGGCTCACGCAGATTCAGGGTTAGCGGCTGGCCGCCAGGGTAATGGAAACCGACTCGGCAAAGCGCAGCGCATGGGGCTTGTCCACTTCGACTTCGGCGTACAGCACCGACTCGTTGCTCATCACCAGGTCCAGCAGTTCCTGGGTCAGGCGCTCCAGCAGGGCGAAGCGGTTGCCTTCGACGTGGGCGATGATGGCCTTGGTGATGGTGCGGTAGTTCAGCGCGTGGTCGATGTCGTTATCGCGCACCGCTTCCTGAGCGGCATACAGGATGGTCAGGTTGATCAGCACGTCCTGCTTGTTGAGGATCTCGTCCTCGTTGATGCCAATAAAGGTGCGCAGGCACAGGTCCTTGACCCGGATGCGCGCCATGCCTGGTTGAAGTTGTGGCATTGCTACTTGCTCCGTCCAATCAGTTGCAGGAACTCCATGCGCGTGGTGTTCGACTCGCGGAAGGCGCCGAGCATCACCGAGGTGTTCATGGTTGAATTCTGTTTTTCCACACCGCGCATCATCATGCACATGTGCTTGGCTTCGATCACCACCGCCACGCCGGCGGCCTGGGTGACTTGCTGGATAGCATCGGCGATTTGCCGTGTGAGATTTTCCTGAATCTGCAGGCGCCGCGCATACATGTCCACAATGCGCGCCAGCTTCGACAGGCCCAGCACCTTGCCGGTCGGAATATAGGCCACATGGGCCTTGCCGATAAACGGCAGCAGGTGGTGCTCGCACAGCGAATACAGCTCGATGTCCTTGAGGATCACCATCTCGTCGTTGTCGGAGGCGAACAGCGCGCCGTTGACGATTTCGTCCAGGTTCTGCTCGTAGCCGTGACACAGGTACTGCATGGCCTTGGCGGCGCGCTTGGGGGTGTCGAGCAAGCCTTCGCGTTCAGGGTCTTCGCCCAGGCCTTTGAGGATCTCGCGGTAGTGTTGGGGCAGGGACAAGGTCATACAACATCCTCACAAACGGCTTACTTGATATGCCGCCCGCCGTTGACGGTCAGGGTGGTTCCGGTGACATAAGGGTTGTCCAGCAGGTAACGCACGCTCTGATAGATCACCTCGGGCCCGGGCTCGATGCCCAGTGCGGACTTGGCCAGGACCTTGGCGCGATAAGCCGCGTCGTCGCCCTCGTTGAACATCACCATGGCCGGCGCAATACCGTTGACCTTGATCAGCGGCGCGAACTGCGCGGCAAACGACAGCGTGAGGCTGTCGAGCCCGGCTTTGGTGGCGCAATAGGCAATGTGCTGGCGGCTGCCCTTGCGCACCACGTCGTCGCTGATATGCACGATATCGGCAGGTGTCGAGCGTTGCAGCAAAGGTGAACAATGCAGGTTGATCAGGTACGGCGCAAGCATGTGCACGCTGAACATGTCGGTAAACGCGCGGCTTTCGTCGCCGGGTGTTTCTGCGACCCATGCCGAGGCATTGTGGATGATCGCACGCAGGCTGTCGGTGTGGGTTTTCAGCTCGGCGATGAAGGCCAGAATCCCGGCCTCGCTGGAGAAGTCGGCAAACACGCCGATCGCGCCACGATCACGCAGTCTGTCAACGCCCGGGCGTTCGCTGCGGTAGCTGAAAATCACCGAATGGCCCTCGTCCAACAGGCGCTCGGCGCAGTGCAGGCCGACACGCTGGCCGGCACCGGTGATCAGGATCGGGGCGTCTGTTGCAGTCATGGGAGGCTCAAGTCGCTGGCAGGTTGAAACTATACCAGCGACCGGGCGCCCCTGTACTCAAGCGGCGGCTTCGGTGACCTTGCGCGGTGGCGGGGCGGGGTGCAGCCAGCTCGCCAGCAGGTGCGTCGACAGCGGGATGAACCAGTAAACCATCAAGGGCGTGAGCGCCATGGTGCTGACCAGCACGCGCGGGGCCAGGGCCAGCTCGCTGAGCAGCGGCCCAAGGACGAAGTTGAACAGCAGCGACACCGGGAAAAACGCCAACCAGATTGCCACGGCCTGTTTCCAGCGCGGCGGCCGTGCACCCACAGCGCCGAACCAGCCATCGATACCGCTCACGCGATGCTCGGACGGGTCTGCAAACAGCTCGCTGCCCCGGCTTAGCCAGGCGCTGCGCGAGGCAGAGAACTCCCAGGCATGCAGGGTTTTTTCGTCGGCGAAGCGGAAGATGATCTGGAATTCATCGTCATTGGGTGGCGGTGCAAGCACGCCGGAACCCAGGTAACCGGGAAAGTCAGTGGCCAGTTGCTCGCCTTCGCGCAGCCAGGCCATCAGGTCTTCATAGCGCCCTTTGGCCACGCGGCGCGCAACCATCAGGGTGACGGGAGAGGTAGACATTGTGTATCTCCAAATGTACGGGTGCGCCGAACCGGGTAGGTGGCACACGAACGAGGCTGCGGGGTGGTGCAGCGACGTAGAAAAAACAGGCAAGGATTATTCCTGTTTTGTAAAAATACGCCAGTGACATTGGTCTGACAGAGCAGGCCTTGAAAAGGACAAGTCTAAAAGCGTTAAATGGGATCCAAATCCACACGGATGTTTCCGGCCGCTGATGTCTGAGATTACTGCTCCTACTCGTGAAATCACCCACCTCAACCTCGCTGATTCCGATGAGCTGTTGCCGATCCGTGAAGTCTCGAGATTGACAGGTGTCAACCCGGTCACCTTGCGCGCCTGGGAACGTCGTTATGGGCTGATTCAGCCCACGCGCACCGAAAGCGGGCACCGCCTCTACTCCAAAGCCGATATTGAAACAATCGAGCGTATTCTCGATTGGATCGGACGGGGTGTGGCCGTCAGCAAGGTCGGCAAGATTCTCGCTCGTGACGATCAGCAGGCAGCAGCCGTGCGCGCTGAACGAGACACCGGCGAGGACGCGCAATGGCCGCAATAGCAAGCGCGGTTGAAGCTGGCCGTCAGCGCTTTCGATGATCGAACGCTTGAACATGTGTACGGCCAGATTTTTTCGATGTACCCGCTCAGTGTGGCATTTCAAGACATCCTCATGCCGCTCTGGAATGAGCTGCATCGCCATCAGGGCCGTTTCGGCCAGGCCAGCGAGTGGTTGTTCTTCGATGCGTTTCTGCGCGGGCACGCCACGCAACGTCTGCAGCACGCCTGCGCCGCACCGGTGCTGCGGGTCGTGCTGGCTGCAATGCCCGGTGAATGCCGTCAATTGGAATTGCTGGTGGCGGCGCTGTTGATCAGTCGGGATGACTTGGCCGTGAGGGTGCTGGAGATGGGCCAGCCATTGGATGAGTTGACCCTGGTCTGTGAAAAGACCCGGCCCCAGGCGCTGATCGTGTTCTCCAACCACTCACAAACTCAGGACCTGCAAGGGCGCCTGAGCCGCCTGGCGTTGACCCTGGATTGCCCGCTGTTCCTTGCCGGTGCCGCGTCGGACATGGCCCAGGATGAACTGGCGGGGTCTTCCATCGGCTGCCTGGGCAGTGAAGGGCGTCTGATGCAGCGGCGTTTGCAGCAGTTTCTCGGTGGGCAGTTGGATACCTGAAATCAGGCGTGTACGTGCGGGTGAACCAGACGGTGCTGGTGCAGAATGAACTGGCGCAGGCGCTCGATTTCATCGGCATCACTCTGGCTCAGGCGGTAAGCGAACAAGCCGCGGGCGGTTTCCCGCTCCAGCGAGCCGCGCAGCGCAATGCGCTCGTAACCGGACGGGCTGAACCACAGGGAAAAGGTTTTCGGCGGTTTGACCCGGCCGCGAATTTCCACCAGCACGCCCTTGAATGACACTTCATGCACCCAAAGAGCGCCCGGGTTGCCCCTCACGTTCTCCAACGCCACTGGCGTTTCAAGCGCCAGCCGCCAGGGCCGAATCATCGGGCCGTCTTCAAAAATGCTTGGCACGCCCAAGCGCAAATGCACAGCATGAAACTCGTCTTCCACCAGATGCAGCGGAAAGGTCAGTTGCTGATTGTCGAACTGCGCCTGGATGGTGACGTGGTCGTGAGCGGCCAGCCGCGTGAGCAAATCGCGAATCTGCGCACCGCCATTGACGGTCAGGCTCGACCACGCATCCCGCAGGTTGAGCTGCGGGTTGTGCTGCATGTCCTGGATAAAATCCAGTTCGTCCTGCGTCAATAGAGCGTCGCGGTGCATTGATGTAGCTCAACGATGAGACATTAAAAAGCCATTATCGCTCTAAAGGCCGCATTTTTTACACTTAGTTATTTCCGCTCGTCGTTTTGAGCGCCGCCAATTGCGCTTTAAGTTGCGCCACTTGGGCTTCCAGCTGGGTGACACGCTGCTGCGCTTTGACCTGGACGGTGACATCTTTTTGCACGCCAACATAATACGTCTGCTTGTCGGCCTCGTTATAAACCGCCGAAAGCGACAGTTCGTTCCAGAACAGCGTGCCGTCCTTGCGATAGTTGCGCAGGATTTCCCGGCACGAGGCGCCACTGTCGAGCGCCTCACGAATCGCTATCAGTGCCGGCTGGTCACGGTCGCCTGCCTGCAGGAAGCGGCAGTCCTGATAGAGGATTTCGTCGAGGGTGTAGCCGGTCTGCCGTTCGAAGGCAGGGTTGACGTAGATCAGCGGTTTGTCTTTGCCTTCTCGTTCGGCGACGACGATGCCGTCGTTGGAGGCATTGATGACCATCTGCATCAGCTTGGCGTTGATCATTATCGAGCGGTCCATGGCCGGGTATTAAAATTTGGAGTGAGGGCGAGCGTTGAATGTTGCACGGTGTGCGCTGAAAAATTTGCGTCAGCTGCTAATATCCCACGCTTTCGCTCAACCACAGGATCAGATTGATGAAAGTCGCCATCCTTTCCGGCTCGGTCTACGGCACGGCTGAAGAAGTTGCCCGTCACGCCGCCGGCCTCCTCAATGCGGCCGGTTTTGAAGCCTGGCACAACCCTCGCGCGACCCTGGCCGACGTGCAGGCCTTCGCCCCCGAGGCCTTTCTGGCGGTGACCTCCACCACCGGCATGGGCGAACTGCCCGACAACCTGCAACCCCTGTACTCGACCATCCGCGACCAACTGCCCGCCGCCTGGCGCGGCCTGCCCGGTGCCGTGATCGGCCTGGGCGACGCCAGCTACGGCGACACTTTCTGTGGCGGTGGCGAGCAAATGCGCGAGCTGTTCGCCGAATTGGGCGTACACGAAGTGCTGCCGATGCTGCGCCTGGACGCCAGTGAAAGCGTCACCCCGGAAGCCGACGCCGAGCCGTGGCTGGCCGAGCTGGTCACTGCACTGCGCGGTTGACCGGAAACTCACGCAGCAACGCCAGCCAGGCCTGGGCGGCCTTGGACAGATAGGCGCCTTCACGCCAGATAAAGGCAATGTCCCAGCGCAGGTAGTCGGGCGCCTTGAGTGTGAGGCGTACCACGCCCGGTCGCACCAGCCCACGGGCGACCACGCTGGGCAACAGCACCACGCCTTGGCCGGCGGCGACCAGGGCGACCAGAAAATCCGCCTGGCCGCTGCGGCCAATTTCCTTCGGCGTAAAGCCCAATTGCTGACAGGCCTGCATCAACCGGTCGTTGAGGACAAAACTGCGCTGGTACATCAGGAACGGTGTGTCCGCCAATTCCTCCAGGCGCACATGGGCGTTTTCGGCCAATGGATGATCCATCGGCAGCAAGGCGTCCAGTGGCTCATCGCAAAACGGTTGCCAGGCGAAGGCCGGATCACTGGGCATCAAGGTGCCGCCCACGTCCAACTCCCCACTGAGAATCGCCTGCTCGATCGTCCGGCTGCCGCCTTCGAGCAGTTGAATGGTGACCTTGGGATAACGCTTGCGGTACTCGGCAAACAGCCCGGCAAACAGTGTATCGCCTGCCAACAGCGGCAGACCCAGGCGCAGTTCGCCGCGGGCCAGTTGCTGCATATCATCCAGCTCGCTGAGCAACTCGGTCTGCAGGCGCAACATGGCCTCGGCGCGCTGCAAGACCACCTCGCCAGCGGCCGTCAGGCGAATGTGCGAGCCCGTGCGTTCCAGCAGCGGTGTGCCCAGGCTTTGCTCCAGCTGCGCCACCTGCTTGCTGACGGCCGATTGGCTGATGTGCAAGGTTTTACCGGCCTGGGTAAAGCCGCCGCGGTGAATCACTTCGACAAAACTGCGCAGCTGTTTGAATTCCATCGCTTCGATTCCAGATTGGAATAGTTGGCAGTCTAACAATTCGCTGTGGGGATGGGGGCGGTCTCTTTAAAATGGGTCGCCTGCGAGGACCCAAAGCTCATGAAACGTTTCACCTTCAAACACCTTGGCCGTCTGCTGACGGAGTTGGTCGTACTGCTGGCTATCTACCTGCTCGGCACTCAACTGTCGGTGTGGTTTGGGTGGCCGATTCCCGGCGGCGTGGTCGGCCTGGGCCTGTTGCTGGCGACCTTCGCCAGTGGCCTGGTCAAGCCGGCGACCCTGCAATTGGGCGCCGGTGTATTGATGGCAGAAATGCTGCTGTTCTTTATCCCGGCGCTGATGAGCCTGCTCGATTACGGCGGCCTGGTGCGCAATGACGGCTGGCGCATCCTGCTGGTGATCGGCTTCAGCACGCTGTCGGTGATGCTGGTGACGGCGTTCACCGTCGAGATGGTCTGCCGCTGGAGCATGCGCCGTGAAGCTTGAACTGATGCCAGTGTTCTGGCTCGCCCTGACCCTGGGCGCCTACATCTTCAGTCGCTGGATTTATCGTCGCACCGGCCGCTACCTGCTATCGCCGTTGATCCTGGTGCCCGCGCTGTTGCTGGCGGTGGCCGTGCCGATGAAAACCGCCTACGCCGAATACGCCACCGACACCCATTGGCTGATGCTGGTGCTGGGGCCGGTGACCGTGGCGTTTGCCGTGCCGATCTGGCAGCAGCGCCGCCTGTTGGCGCGGCATTGGTCGGCGTTGCTGCTGGGGATGGTCGCGGGCAGCGCGGCCTCTATCGGCACCTCGTTCGGGTTGGCCAAGGCGCTGGCGTTGAACAGTTCGGTGACGATGTCGTTGTTGCCGCGTTCGATCACCACGCCGTTTGCCATGCCGGTGTCCTCTGACCTTGGTGGCGTACCGGAACTCACCGCCGTGTTTGTGATGTTCACCGGCGTGTTCGGCGCCATGCTCGGCGGCGTGCTGCTTAAATGGTTGCCGCTGCGTACGCCCTTGGCGCGTGGTGCATTGTTTGGTGTGGGCGCCCATGGCGCGGGCGTCAGCCGCGCGCGGGAAGTGGGCGGCGAAGAAGGCTCGGTGGCGGGGCTGGTGATGGTGCTGACGGGTTTGCTCAACCTGTTCGCCGTGCCTTTATTGGCGGCGCTTCTCTGACGCCGCATGGACTATTCTCTTGGGTGACTCGCTCAGTCATCAAGCTGGCTGCGAAGGCAACTCCTTCCGCTACGTCGTCTGACTAGACTGGCCCCTCACTCAAAAAATAATAAGAAAATGTGCCAAGGAGGTCGTTACCGTGAGCCTAGCCCCCGTTCTATCGCCACAGAATGTCAAAGACCAGGTCAGCGCTGCCGAATGGCAAACCCGTGTCGAGCTGGCGGCCTGCTATCGCCTGGTGGCACTGCATGGCTGGGATGACCTGATCTTCACGCATATTTCCGCCAAGGTGCCGGGCACCGATGATTTTCTGATCAACCCCTACGGGCTGATGTTCCACGAAATCACCGCCTCAAGCCTGGTCAAGGTTGATCAGGCCGGCAACAAGTTGATGGACAGCCCCTACGAGATCAACCCTGCGGGCTACACGATTCACAGTGCCATCCATGCAGTGCGCCACGATGTGGCGTGCGTGATACACACCCACACACCGTCGGGTGTGGCCGTCTCCGCCCAGAAGCAGGGCGTGTTGCCGATCAGCCAGCAATCGTTGTTCGTGCTTGCCAGCCTGGCCTATCACGCCTACGAAGGCGTGGCGCTTAACCCTGAAGAAAAAGCGCGCCTGCAGGCAGACCTGGGCGAAAAAAATTTCCTGATGCTGCACAACCATGGCCTGCTGACCTGCGGCGGCACCATCGCCGACACGTTCCTGATGATGTTCACCTTCCAGCGTGCCTGCGATATCCAGGTGCTGGCGCAAAACGGCGCGGCCGAATTGATTAGCATCGAGCCGCAGATTCTTGCGGGCGCCAAGGCCATGGTGGCGGCTGTCACAAAGAGTGCCCAAGGTATGGGGGGCGCGCTGGCCTGGCCGGCGCTGCTGCGTAAATTGGACCTGCAAGATCCCGGGTATAAAAGCTGATGCCACTCGCCGAAATCCCGCTCAGAGCCTGGCGCAAACGTAGCCAGGAATTCATCTTCCGTGGCCGTAAGATCCGTTACTGGGTGGCCGGGCAGGGCGAACCGCTGCTGTTGATTCATGGTTTCCCCACCGCCAGCTGGGACTGGCACTACCTGTGGCAGCCGCTGGCCCAGCGCAACCTGGTGATCGCGTGCGACATGCTGGGGTTCGGCGAATCGGCCAAGCCGGTGGACCACGATTATTGCCTGCTGGAACAAGCCGATCTGCAACAGGCGTTGCTCGACTACCTGCGCGTGGAGCAGCCGGTGCACGTGTTGGCCCACGACTACGGCGACAGCGTCGCCCAGGAACTGCTCGCCCGCCATTACGAAGGCCGGTTTCAGATGGCCAGCTGCGTGTTCCTCAATGGCGGGCTATTTCCGGAAACCCATCGCCCGGCGCTGGTGCAGAAGCTACTGCTCAGCCCGCTCGGCTGGATGATCGGCCGCGCGTTTGGGCGCAATGCCTTGTCGAACAGTTTCAGCCAGATTTTCGGCCCGACTACGCGGCCCAGTGAAAGCGCGCTGGATGATTTCTGGAGCCTGATCAATTGCAATGACGGTACGCGCATCCTGCACAAACTGATCGCCTACATTCCCCAGCGCCGTCGATTGCGGGAGCGCTGGGTGGACGCGATGCAGCGTGGCGAAGTGCCGTTGTGTGTGATCGATGGCGAAGTCGACCCGATCTCCGGCGCGCACATGGTGGAGCGTTATCACCAATTGGTGCCGCATGCTGACACGGTGTTGCTGGCCAATATCGGCCATTACCCGCAGATTGAAGCGCCGGTGCTGGTGCTCAAGCATTACCTGGCGTTTCGCGAGCGCATCGGCCAGCCGGCGCCGCGCGTGGCCTATTCCTGAGCTGCACAAGGGGCTTCCTGTGGCAAGCGGGTCTGTTGTGGCTAGCGGGCTCGCCACTGAGAAGGTGGTGGATCATCCCGCTGCCTTATCGCGCACCATTCAGCCTCGGCCGACTTTATTGTGACCAGAGGCTGTGTGCCTGACACTCAAGCCATTCCCATTGTGGCCAGCGGAGTTCGGTATGAGTGAGTCAGTGCAGTTCCAGGATAAGGTCGTGATCGTCACCGGTGCCGGCGGTGGGTTGGGTCGGGCGCATGCGCTGCTGTTCGCCAGGCACGGTGCCAAAGTGCTGGTCAATGACCTCGGCGGTTCTACCCAGGGCGAAGGCGCCAATGCGTCGGCTGCCGACCGCGTGGTCGCCGAGATCCGCGAGGCGGGCGGCATTGCCGAAGCCAACCATGACTCTGTCACCGACGGTGACAAAATCGTGCAGCACGCGCTCGACGTGTTTGGTCGCATCGATGTGGTGGTGAACAACGCCGGCATTCTGCGCGACAAGACCTTCCACAAAATGGACGACAGCGACTGGGACCTGGTTTACCGGGTGCATGTCGAAGGCGCCTACAAAGTCACTCGCGCCGCCTGGCCGCATTTGCGCGAGCAGGGTTATGGCCGGGTGATCTTTACCGCGTCCACCTCAGGCATCTACGGCAACTTCGGCCAATCCAACTACGGCATGGCCAAGCTGGGTTTGTATGGCTTGACCCGCACCCTGGCACTGGAAGGGCGCAAGAACAACATCCTGGTCAACGCCATCGCCCCTACCGGCGGCACGCGTATGACCGAAGGCCTGATTCCGCCGCAAGTGTTCGAGCGCCTCAAACCGGAGCTGGTCAGCCCGTTGGTGGTGTACCTGGGCAGCGAGGCATGCCAGGAAACGGCGGGGTTATTTGAAGTGGGCGGCGGCTGGATCGGCAAGACCCGTTGGGAGCGCAGCCTGGGTGTGGGGTTTGACCCCGAAGCCGGGTTCTCACCGGATGATGTGGCGGCGCACTGGGCGCAGATTTGCGACTTTGAAGGCGCGGCTCACCCCAAGGACAATATCGAGGCATTGAAGGAGATGATGGCCAACTTGCAGAAGTTCAGCCTCTGATCGTTGCTTGAACACGATTGAATCTGACGGGGCGCTGATAGCGCCCCGTTTTATTGCGGGCATAAAAAAGGCCGCTGCAAAGGCAGCGGCCGAAGTAAGACGTTGGATCAAGGAGCGACAAATCAACGTCAGTGAACAGCGGTAATAGATTGATTCAACGGGTCAATCTATTGGAATCAGACTTTTCCTGCTTTTACACAAGCGGGCTGTTTGCCCTGAAAGCCCGCTTAGAATAGTCGTCTGTAACAAAATGAGTAATAGCGGTTCAGGACAAGGACTGTTGCAAAATCAGTAACGATCGTTCCTGCGCTCCGCATGGAAATGCAGGCGGTGATGGGCTTCAGAGGGACGCAGAGCGTCCCTGGAGGCATTCCCACGCGGAGCGTGGGAACGATCATCGGCCTATCTATCTTTTTGATAACCCGTCATCTATCCAATCCATAGCCGTGCGCAAACCCCGGCCAGAGCGCCTGTTAATCCTTTCGAGCGACACTGCGAATACCCCTTTGGTGCGCTTATCGCTCCTGACGAGCGGCAGTAGGGTGGGGCCTTCTGTCACTCACCGGGGAAGACGCATGACAAAAACAACAATGCGCGCCATCTTCACGCCACAGGCGCTGGCTGCGGCGGTTGCACTGGGCTGCTGCGCCCAGGCACAGGCTGTTTCGTTCAACATTGGCGAGATCGAAGGGCAATTCGATTCCTCGCTGTCGGTGGGCGCCAGTTGGGGCATGCGCGATGCCGACAAAAAGCTGGTGGGCGTGCCCAATGGCGGCACGGGGCAGGCGTCTACCGGTGATGACGGGCGGCTGAATTTCAAGAAGGGCGAGACCTTCTCCAAGATCTTCAAGGGCATCCACGACCTGGAGCTCAAATACGGCGACAGCGGCGTATTCGTGCGCGGCAAATACTGGTACGACTTCGAACTGCAGGACGAAGACCGCGAGTTCAAACAGATCAGCAACCACCATCGCGACGAAGGCGCGCGCTCTTCCGGCTATGAACTGCTCGACGCTTTCGTCTATCACAACTATTCGATTGGCGATCTGCCCGGCAACGTGCGCGTCGGCAAGCAAGTGGTGAGTTGGGGCGAGAGTACGTTCATCGGCAACTCGATCAACAGCATCAACCCCATCGACGTGTCGGCCTTCCGCCGTCCAGGTGCGGAGATCAAGGAAGGCCTGATTCCGGTGAACATGCTGTTTGCCTCCCAGAGCCTCACCAATCAGCTTTCGGTTGAAGGTTTCTACCAACTGAACTGGGAAAACACCGTGGTGGATAACTGCGGCACCTTCTTTGGTAACGACGTGGTAGCCCACGGCTGCAACAGCAACTACACCGTCGGCAGCCCGGCGATTGCGCCGTTGCAACCGGTGGCCGCAGCGTTCGGCCAGGGCTTTCAAGTCACACGCGAAGGCGTGGTGGTGCAGCGCGCCAAGGACCGCGAAGCCCGCGATGGCGGCCAGTTCGGTGCGGCCTTGCGCTGGCTCGGCGATGACACCGAGTACGGCCTGTACTTCATGAACTACCACAGCCGCACGCCGACCGTGGGCACGCTGACCGCCAACACCAACCTGGCGACCATCGGCCGAATTGCGGCCACCGCCAATGCCATCGCACCTGGCAGCGGCTCGGGCCTGGCCCAGAGCACCATGCTCGGGCGTGGCCAGTATTACCTCGATTACCCGGAAGACATTCGCCTGTACGGCGCCAGTTTTTCCACCACTTTGCCCACCGGCACCGCCTGGACCGGCGAAATCAGCTATCGCCCGAATGCGCCGGTGCAACTCAACACCACCGACCTGACCCTGGCGCTGGTCAACCCGATCGCCGGCCAAACCGCCTCGCCGATCCGCAGCTCGTTCGGCTCGGATAACGCCGGTTATCGCCGCAAGGAAATCACCCAGATCCAGAGCACCATGACCCAGTTCTTCGACCAGGTGCTGGGCGCCGAACGCCTGACCTTGGTGGGTGAGGCGGCGTTCGTGCACGTCGGCGGGCTGGAGGCCAAAACCAAACTGCGCTACGGCCGTGACTCGGTGTACGGCGCCTATGGTTTCCAAGGCGATACCGATGGCTTTGTCACCGCCAACTCCTGGGGTTATCGCGCCCGCGCCATCCTCGACTACAACAACGTGTTTGCCGGGGTGAACCTCAAGCCCAACTTGTCCTGGTCCCATGACGTCAGCGGTTACGGGCCCAACGGGATTTTCAACGAAGGCGCCAAGGCGATCAGCGTCGGCGTGGATGCGGACTACCGCAACACCTACACCGCCAGCCTTAGCTACACCGACTTTTTCGGCGGCGACTACAACACCCTCACCGACCGCGACTTTATCGCCCTCAGCTTCGGCGTGAACTTCTGATCGGGTTTAAGGAAGGACAACAACCTATGCGTAAGATATTTGCAGTGATGGCCCTGAGTCTGCTGGCCACCCACGTGATGGCGGCGGTGTCGCCTGAAGAAGCCGCCAAGCTCGGCACCAGCCTTACGCCGGTCGGCGCCGAAAAAGCCGGCAACGCCGACGGCTCGATCCCGGCCTGGACCGGCGGCATCCCCAAAAACGCCGGTGCGGTGGACAGCAAGGGCTTTCTGGCCGACCCGTTTGCTAACGAAAAACCGCTGTTCGTGATCACCGCCGCCACGGTCGACAAGTACAAAGACAAACTCTCCGACGGCCAGGTGGCGATGTTCAAGCGCTACCCCGAGACCTACAAGATCCCGGTGTACCCGACCCACCGCACGGTTAACCTGCCGCCGGACATCTACGAGTCGATCAAGCGCAGCGCGTTGAACGTGCACGCGATCAACGACGGCAATGGCCTGGAAAACTTCACCGGCAACCGCTACTACGCCTTCCCGATTCCGAAGAATGGCGTTGAGGTGCTGTGGAACCACATCACCCGTTACCACGGCGGCAACCTCAAGCGCATCATCACCCAGGCCACTCCGCAAACGAATGGCAGCTACACGCCGATCCGCTTCGAAGAAGAAGTGGCGGTGCCCCAAGCCATCCCGGATATCGACCAGGCCAAGGCGGCCAACGTGCTGAGCTTCTTCAAGCAATCGGTGACCGCCCCGGCACGCCTGGCGGGCAACGTGCTGCTGGTGCACGAAACCCTCGACCAGGTGAAGGAGCCGCGCCTGGCCTGGATCTACAACGCCGGCCAGCGCCGTGTGCGCCGCGCCCCGCAAGTGTCTTACGACGGCCCGGGCACCGCCTCCGACGGCCTGCGCACCACCGACAACTTCGACATGTTCTCCGGTGCCCCCGACCGCTACGACTGGAAGCTGGTGGGCAAAAAAGAGATGTACATCCCCTACAACAGCTACAAGCTCGATTCGCCGACCCTCAAGTACGACGACATCATCAAGGCCGGGCATATCAACCAGGACCTGACCCGTTATGAGCTGCACCGGGTGTGGGAAGTGGTCGGCACCGTCAAGCCGAGCGAGCGGCACATCTACGCCAAGCGCCACATGTACATCGACGAAGACAGCTGGCAAGTCGCGCTGGTGGATCACTACGACGGCCGTGGCCAACTGTGGCGTGTCGCCGAAGGCCATGCGCAGTTCTACTACGACCACCAAGTGCCGGCCTACACCGTGGAAACGCTTTACGACATCATCGCCGGGCGCTACATCGCGCTGGGGATGAAGAATGAGGAGAAACACAGTTTCGTGTTCGGCTTTGCGGCCAAGGCGGCGGATTACACCCCGGCGGCGTTGAGGTCTGAGGGCGTGCGCTGACCCTCAATCCAACCGGGATCAAAATGTGGGAGCGGGCTTGCTCGCGAAGGCGGAGTGTCAGTCACCGAATGATTAGACTGATACACCGCCTTCGCGAGCAAGTCGAATCGTCGCACCGCCGCTCCCACATTTGGTTTTGTGCATGGCTATAAATCACCCCGCTGAATACTTCTTCAACAACCGCCGACCACAGGACTAGGGTAGGCGCCAGGTTGCATAACAATAAAAAGCAGGATGCAGCAATGACCGCCATGACACGCTGCCTGGACCGTCCTGGATTCATGCCACGGCTGTCCGCCCACCACCTGTTGCGCCCACGCTTGGCCGAGCCTTTGCTCGCGGCGCAGGTCAGGGTGAAGTTGCTCTGCGCGCCGGGCGGCAGCGGCAAGAGCGCGTTGCTCGCCGAGTGTGCGTTGCAGGCGCCGGTGGGGTGCCAAGTGTATTGGCTGGCGCTCAATGGCGTCGTACTCAGCGCCGATGCGTTCTGCGCCCGGCTGGCGCAAAACCTTGGCCTGGCGTTTATCGACGAAGCCACCTTGCTGCTCGACCTCAGCCGCTGGCAAACCACGGCGTGGATATTCCTTGATGATTTCTGTCGCCTGCCCGCCCCCGAACTGGACGCCTTGCTCGACCGTTTGCTCACCGCCGCCAGCCCGACGCTGACCTGGTGGCTGGGCACGCGGCGGCGCCCGCTGTGCAACTGGCCGCGCCTGCTGCTCGACGATGAGTTATTGGCGTGCAGCGAGTTGATGTTCAGCCCTGCGGAAATCCAGCAGTTGCTCGGCCCCGTGCAAAGCGTCGACAGCGTGATGCAATTCAGCGGCGGCTGGTGCGCGGGCGTGCGCATCGCTTTGCTGGGCGACGGTCACCCGGACAAGACACTGCTCGACTACCTGCAACACGAACTCTTCAGCACCTTGCCCGCCGAACTGGCCGAGGCCTGGCGCGTATTGGCGCATTTGCCGCGGTTCAATCCGAGCCTGTGTGAGCACCTGTTCGGTGCTGGCGACGGCGATCAGTACCTGCGCGATTTGCAAGCGCTCGGTGCGTTTATCCAGCCGTGGGAAGACACCACCGATTGGCTGCAGGTATTCCCGCCCTTGGCGCAGTTGATCCGCGATGAGCCTTGGCCGGCCAAGCGCGGCTGGCACCGACGCGCCTGCCAATGGTTCACCACACAAGAGGATTGGCAGGCCGCCTTCGAACAGGCGCTGCTGGCCGAAGCCTATGAAGTGGCGGTGAGTCTGCTGCAACACTTCAGTTTCGAAGACCTGTTCCGCCAGCAGAACGCGGTGCTGCTGTTGCGTCTGCATGAGCAGCATGGCGATGAGTTGATGCTCGGTTCGGCGCAACTGGTCGGCTTGGTCACGGCGGCATTGCTGTTTGCCGGGCGCTTCGACCAGGCGGCCGTGTGTATCGACCAACTGGCCCGGTTCGCGCCGCAACCGACGGCGGCGCAACAGCGTTATCTGCTGGCGCGCTGGCAGGCGCAATGGGGCTGGCTGTTGCATTTGAGCGGCGATGCCGAGCGTTCCCGCGAGCATTTCCTGGAGGCGCTGCAAGCCTTGCCCGACAGCGCCTGGACCTCGCGCCTGATGTGCCTGTCGGGTCTGACTCAGCAAGCCTTGCTGCGCGGTGAACTGGACGTGGGCCAAGCCTTGAACCGCGAAGCCCTGTGCCTGGCCCGCGCCCATGGCTCGTTAGTGCTTGAGGCGTTGCTGGAGCTGGATCACGCGCAATTGCTGGAGCAACGCGGCGCGCCGTATCGGGCGCAAAGCCTGCTGGAAAATGTGCAGGCGATGCTGGTTCGCCAGCGACTCAAGGCCGGGCCTTTGGCGGGGCGGATCGCGTTGCGGCGTGGGCACCTGGCGTTGCGCCAGGGGCAGGACAGCCTGGCCGCCGAGTGCTTCGAGGCCGGTTTGACGATGTGCCTGCACAGCCAGGACAAGCGCGTGTTGTATGGGTTTCTCGGCCTGGCGCTGCTGGCGGCGAATCGTGGCGATTACGCCCAGGCCTTTATTCAACTGCGCGAGGCCGAGCGGTTGATGCAGCAACGTCATGTGCCGGACACGGTGTATCGCGCGGTGCTGCTGTTGGTCAGTGGGCACTTCTGGTTGCAGCAGGGCCGCGCCGAATTGACCCTGGAAGCGGTGCGTCGGGTGCTGCGTCACTTTCGCGGGCCTTGTGCCAAGCAAGCACCGCCGGCCACATTGGAACTCATCCCGCGCCTGGAGTATTTGCTGGTGCTGGCCGAGGTCAAGCTGGGCTGTGCCGAGCAACCTATTGAGCGGCTGAAGGCCTTGCTGGATACCACCCGGCAACGCGGCATGCTCTGCCTGGAAACTGAATTGCAGTTGGTGCTGGGCGAGGTCGCCTGGCAACTGGGGGATCCGGCGTTGGCCCGCAGCGCGCTGCAAGCTGGTTTGGAGCTGGCGGGGCGTTGCCAGGTGCAGCAGGCGATTCGTGAGCTGCGTTTGCGCTCGCCGGGGTTGTTGAGTGAGTTGGGCCTGGAGGCGCAAACGTCGTCCACCGGGGTGGCGGAGAACCCGTTGAGCCAGCGGGAGTTGGAAGTGTTGCAGTTGATCGCCTTGGGTAATTCAAATTTGGAAATCGCGGATCGGCTGTTTATTTCTTTGCACACGGTTAAGACTCATGCGCGGCGTATACACAGCAAGCTGGGTGTGGAGCGGCGCACGCAGGCGGTGGCGAAGGCCAAGATGTTGGGGTTGATGGGGTAGCCACAAAACCCCTTTAAGGGCAAAAACCTGTGGGAGCGGGCTTGCTCGCGAAAGCGGTGGGTCAGTCACAGTATGTGTTGACTGGACTACTGCTTTCGCGAGCAAGCCCGCTCCCACATTTGATCTCTGTTGAATTGAGGTTTTGCGCTAGGTGCAGAAGGCTTGGCGGTATTCGCTGGGGGTTGCGCCCGTGGCTTGGCGGAAGCGTTGGCTGAAGTGGCTGGCGCTGGAGAAGCCACATAGCCAGGCGATTTCAGCCAGGGGCAGGGCGCCGCTGCGCAGCAAGGTTTGTGCGCGCGCCAGGCGGCGTGCCAGCAGGTATTGGTGGGGCGGCAGGCCGAAGCTTTGGCGGAACATCCGCGCGAAATGGTATTCGGACAACGCGCATATTCCGGCCAGTTGCCCCAGGCTGATCGGGTCTTCCAGGTGGTGGTCGATGTAGTCGACCAACAGCCGTCGCTGATGCGCGGCCAGCCCGCCTTTCAAACGCAGCCCGTCGCGTGCGCCGACTTGGCTGAGCAAGGTGTGGCTGAGCATTTCATGCGCCAGGCTGCTGGTCAGCAGGCGCTCGGCGGGCTCGTGCCAGTTGAGGGCGATCAGCTGGTGAAAGCGCCGGGCCTGGCTGGCGTCTTCAAGAAAGGTGCTTTCGCGCAATTGCAGTTCGCGCGGTTCGCGGTCGAGCAAGGTGACGCAGCCGAGGGCGAATTGCTCCGGGCTGAAATACACGTGGGCCAGGCGAATCTCGCCGTTGATCACCCACGCCGACTGGTGCTCGGCCGGCAGGATGCACAGTTTATCGGGGCCGCCCTTGGTGCCGGGCTGGTCGCGGCGAAACGTGCCGGTGCCGCCGCCGATGTAGCAGGACAACGTGTGGTGGGTGGGCGCCTGGTAATCCTGGGCGTCGTGATGGTTGCTCCACAAAGCGGCGGACAAGCCGTCACCCAGCTCGGCGCAGGCTTCAAGGCGAGCGTTGGGCGAGCGGTTTAGGGCTTGAAAGACTTGCAGCGATTCCAGCTCTGGCATGGTTGTTCTCTCCGACGCCTTGCATCCTACTCCGCGTCGCCGTTGCTGTGATCCCGGCACCCGACAAAAGCGCAAGAATATGCAAGAGCGCTCCCGGGGCGGCGGGCGACACTGTGGCTCAATCACCGGAGCCCGCCATGAACCTTTTCCTGTATTTACTCACCGTGCTCATCTGGGGCACCACCTGGATCGCGCTTAAATGGCAATTGGGCGTCGTGGCCATTCCTGTGTCGATCGTCTATCGCTTTGGCCTGGCGGCGTTGGTGCTGTTTGCGCTGTTGCTGCTCAGCCGCAAGTTGCAGGTGATGAACCGGCGCGGGCACCTGATCTGCCTGGCCCAGGGCTTGTGCCTGTTTTGCGTCAACTTCATGTGCTTTCTGACGGCCAGCCAGTGGATCCCCAGCGGTTTGGTGGCGGTGGTGTTTTCCACGGCCACGCTGTGGAACGCCCTCAATGCGCGGGTGTTTTTTGGCCAGCGGGTGGCGCGTAACGTGTTGATGGGCGGCGCGCTGGGGCTGCTGGGGTTGGGCTTTTTGTTCTGGCCTGAGTTGGTCGGGCATACCGCCAGCCCGCAGACTTTGCTGGGCCTGGGCTTGGCGCTGTTGGGGACGATGTGTTTTTCGGCCGGCAACATGCTCTCCAGTTTGCAGCAGAAGGCGGGGCTCAAGCCCTTGACCACCAATGCCTGGGGCATGGCGTATGGCTCGGTGATGCTGGCGACTTATTGCGCGGTGCGTGGAATTCCCTTCGACATGGATTGGAGCGCGCGGTATGTCGGGGCGCTGTGGTACTTGGTGATTCCGGGGTCGGTGATTGGGTTTACCGCGTACCTTACGCTGGTGGGGCGTATGGGGCCGGAGCGCGCGGCGTATTGCACGGTGCTGTTTCCGGTGGTGGCGCTGAATGTGTCGGCGTTTGCCGAGGGGTATCAGTGGACGGCGCCGGCGTTGATGGGGTTGGTGTTGGTGATGTTGGGGAATGTGTTGGTGTTTCGCAAGGCTAGGCCCTCTCAGCTTGTGAACCCGGTCTTAAAGGCCAAGCAGGTTTAAAAATGTGGTGACCTTCTTATTTCATTCCGAGGCGTTTGGCCATTCGGCCCAGGTTGGCGCGGTCGAGGCCGAGTTCGCGGGCGGCGCTGGCCCAGTTGTGCTGGTGGCGCTCCAGGCAGGCGCTGATGATTTGGCGTTGATAGTGTTCGGTGGCCTGGCGCAGGTCGCCGGTGGCGACGGCGGCTGTTTCGGCCTGGGCTTCGATCACCGGCGACGCACTGACGTCGGGCAGGTCCAGGTCCTGGGCGCTCAGGCTCAAAATCCTCGGACGTTCGCGACAGTTTCCCAGTGCTTTTAGCGCGCTGCGTCCGACCAAATGTTCCAGCTCGCGCACATTGCCCGGCCAGTTGTAGGCGAGCAGCGCCGCCTGGGCATCGCTGGTCAGGCGCAGGCTGCCCAGGCCCATGCGCGAACGGTTCTGTTCGAGGAAAAACCCGGCCAGCAGCAGTACATCGCGACCGCGCTCACGCAGCGCCGGCACTTGCAGCGGGTACACGCTCAGGCGGTGATAGAAGTCGGCGCGGTAGCGGCCATTGCGCACTTCTTCGGCCAGGTCGCGGTTGGTCGCGGCGATCAGGCGCACGTCCACTTGGTGTTCCTTGTCCGAACCCAGGCGCTGTAACTGGCCGCTTTGCAGCACGCGCAGCAGTTTGGCCTGCACGGTTAGCGACAACTCGCCCACTTCGTCCAGAAACAAGGTGCCACCATTGGCCAGCTCGAACTTGCCGCGGCGCTCGTTCAACGCGCCGGTAAAGGCCCCGCGCACATGCCCGAACAGCTCGCTCTCCACCAGGGTTTCCGGCAAGGCGGCGCAGTTGAGGCTGATCAAGGGCTTGTCCGCGCGGGCCGATGCCGCGTGGATGGCCTGGGCCACCAGCTCTTTGCCCACGCCGGTTTCGCCAGTGATCAACACGGTCAGGTCACTGCCGCCCACCAGTTTGATTTCCTCGACCAAGTGCTTGTGCGCCTTGCTCTGGCCGATCATTTCCTTGTGCTGCTGGCCGCTGGCCTGGCGGTAGATCTCGGCGCGCTGATGTTCATCTTCGGCGCGCAACGCCAGGCGCTCGATGCGTTCAGCGACGTTGACCGTGGCCGCAGCCAAGCTGGCGAAGGCTTGCAGGGCATCCAGTTCGACGCGCTCGAAACGCTCGGTGTCGAGGGCGTCGAGGGTCAGCAGGCCCCAGGGTTTGTCGTCGATAAACAGCGGGCAGCCCATGCAGTCATGCACTTCCAGGTGCCCATGCAGGCCATCAACCAGGCCGTCGTAGGGGTCGGGCAGTTCGCTGTCGCTGTCAAAACGGGTTGGGCCCGGGCTGCTCAGCAGCACGCCGAAGCGCGGGTGCTCGCTGACCTTGAAGCGCCGGCCAAGGGTGTCGGCGCTCAAGCCATCCACCGCCAGTGGCACCAGCCATTCGCCGTCCAGGCGCAACAACGCGGCGGCGTCGCACGGCAGCAGGGCGCGCATCGCTTGCAGCAGGCGCCGGTAGCGCTCGCCTTCGGGCAGCTCGCGGGACAGGTCGGCGACCAGCGGCAGCAGGGTGGTGAGCAGGGATTGTGCAGTCATATTGACTCCTTGTAGTCCTAATGACTATATCGCGTAGGAAGTCATATTGACTAGATGCCACTCAAGCCATTGAAAAACAACGATTTATAAGTTGGCACGAATACTGAGTAGAGAAGGGCAATCAGTAAAAAGACTCAGGAGTCTGCCATGCTTAGTGCCCAAGACCGTGCCATCGTCAAATCCACTGTGCCCCTGCTGGAAAGCGGCGGTGAAGCCCTGATCACGCATTTCTACCGCATGATGCTCAGCGAGTACCCCGAGGTTCGCCCGCTGTTCAACCAGGCCCACCAAGCCAGCGGCGACCAACCCCGCGCCCTGGCCAACGGCGTGCTGATGTACGCGCGGCATATCGACCAGCTCGACCAGTTGGGCGACCTGGTGGCCAAGATCATCAACAAGCACGTGGCGTTGCAGATCCTGCCGGAGCACTACCCGATTGTGGGCGCGTGCCTGTTGCGTGCCATCTCTGAAGTACTGGGCAGCGAGATCGCCACGCCTGAGGTGATGAGTGCATGGGGCGCCGCCTACGGCCAGTTGGCCGAGATCCTGATCGGCGCCGAAGCCGCGATCTACGACGAAAAGGCCCAGGCCCCAGGCGGCTGGCGCGGTGCGCGGCCGTTCCTGCTGGTGAAGCGGGTAGAGGAAAGCGACGAAATCATCTCGTTCTACTTCGCCCCGGTGGATAACGGCCCGATCCTGGCCGCCGCGCCTGGCCAGTACATCGGCATGAAGCTGGTGCTGGAGGGCGAGGAGGTGCGCCGCAACTATTCCCTGTCCGCCTTGAGTGACGCGGGTGTGTACCGCATCAGCGTCAAGCGCGAGGCGGGTGGGCGAGTGTCCAACTACCTGCATGACCAGATGCACGTCGGCGCCACCCTTGATCTGTTCCCGCCCTCCGGCGAGTTCACCCTGGCGGCCAGCGACAAACCGCTGGTGCTGATCAGCGGCGGGGTGGGCATCACACCGACTTTGCCGATGCTCGAAGCAGCCCTGGCCACCGAGCGCCCGGTGCACTTTATCCACTGCGCGCGTAACGGCGGCGTGCATGCGTTCCGTGACTGGGTGGACACCCTGGCGGCCAAGCACCCGCAGCTCAAGCGCTTCTACTGCTACGCCGAAGACGATGGCGTGAGCCCGGCGGCGGACAAGGTTGGGATGCTGAGCCAGGAGCAACTGGCCGCCTGGTTGCCCGAACAGCGCGACCTGGACGCCTACTTCCTCGGCCCTAAAGGCTTCATGGCCGCCATCAAACGCCACCTGAAGGCTTTGGGCGTCCCTGATAACCAGGCGCGCTACGAATTCTTCGGCCCCGCCTCGGCTCTGGAATAATTTTTCCGGCAACAACACCGGCCAAATGTGGGAGCGGGCTTGCTCGCGAAAGCGGTGGATCAGTCACTTATAAGTCGACTGACACGCCGCCTTCGCGAGCAAGCCCGCTCCCACATTTGTTTCTCTATTCCTCCAGATTAATCCGCCGTTAACCCCCCAATGTTTTAACCACTCCCTGTGTGTAAACTTGCGGCCATCAGGCACAACCATAATCAGGCAAAGGGAAACGGGATGAGTGACGAATTGCGTTTAGGCAGGGAGCGGCGCTTTCTGGTGTTGCTGGGCATCATCTGCCTGGCGCTGATCGGCGGTGCGCTGTACATGCAAGTGGTGTTGGGCGAGGCGCCGTGCCCGCTGTGCATCCTGCAACGGTATGCGTTGCTGTTGATCGCGGTCTTCGCCTTCATCGGCGCCGCCATGCGCACCAAAGGCGCGGTCACCCTGTTTGAAGGGCTGGTGGTCATCAGTGCCCTGGGTGGCGTGGCGGCGGCGGGTCATCACGTGTACACCCAGTTCTTCCCCGAGGTCAGCTGCGGCATCGACGTTCTGCAACCGATCGTCGATGAGTTGCCACTGGCCAAGGTGTTCCCGCTGGGCTTCCAGGTGGACGGCTTCTGCAGCACGCCGTATCCGCCGATCCTGGGCTTGTCCCTGGCGCAATGGGCGCTGGTGGCGTTCGTGCTGACGGTGATCCTGGTGCCACTGGGCATCTATCGGAATCGCCAACGCAAGGCCTGACCCGACTCACTGAAACGCCCCGTTCTTCATTCAAGGAAGGACGGGGCGTTTTTGTATGTAGGGATTTGTGAAAGGGGCGTGACGAAGGACAAGATCAGGTGCGCACAGCGTGCGACATGTTGTCACACGGACACTGTCGCAGGACGTTTCTGACGCACCGAGCCACCGCTTAAATTTGCATAAAACCGCAAAGATGTGCTGTCAGTTCGTCGTTTGAGCGATGCCACGAATGTCGCGCAGTCCGAGCCAATCGGTGATGTCCGAATGCCTTGTTTTATGGGGACTTGGATCCGTTTTGCATGCCCTTACAAGCTGTAAGGGCTGAGGGGCTTTACGCAATAACACGGCAATTTTTGTGGTTTTTGTTGAGAATCGAACACGATAAGATCCCGAACCTTTGCAAGATTGGTGAAGGATTGTTGCTGGAATCGATAAAAATTATTTCTTTATAAGACATGGTTTATACATCGCTAGCTAACTACAATCGCCCGCACTGAATGTCCGGTGCTGTTCAATATTTGAGCATTGGAGCGGTCGAGGGGCAGATGGATGGCTCTGTGCGACCCCAGGTTCCGGCAAGCCTTTCAACTATCCGCACCAAATGGAATTGGTCTGTAACAAGGCCTTTAACCACGAAATCGAATAAGAACTCACCGCAGGTCCGTGAAACGTCCATTTATGGCGTGCCGGGCAGGCTCTTATTCAATCGAAGAGAAATGCCAACCCTTGGCAGGGTGAAGTGTTGGCGATCAAAACCCAACTGCATTGCGCAAGCTGCTTTAGAGGTCGTGAGATGAGTAAAAACAGGTACCCCCGATTACTAGGCTTTTTGCCGCTGCTTGGCATGCTGTTAATGCTGGGAGGCTGCAAGTGGACCTTGCTCGACCCAAAAGGACAGGTCGGTCTGGATGAACGAAACCTGATCATCACCGCCACCCTGCTGATGCTGCTGGTCGTGGTCCCCGTGATCATTATGACCTTCGCCTTCGCCTGGAAATACCGCGCGTCGAACACCAGCGCCACCTACGCGCCGAAGTGGTCGCACTCCACCAAGATCGAAGTTGCAGTCTGGCTGGTGCCGATCCTCATCATCATTGCCCTGGGTTATGTGACCTACAAGTCCACCCACGCTCTGGACCCGTACCGTCCGCTGGAATCCGACGTCAAGCCGATCAACATCGAAGTGGTCGCGCTGGACTGGAAGTGGCTGTTCATCTACCCGGACCTGGGTATCGCCACTGTTAACGAAATCCAGTTCCCGGAGCACACTCCGCTGAACTTCAAGATCACCTCCGACGCCGTGATGAACTCGTTCTTCATCCCTGCTCTGGGCGGCCAGATCTACGCGATGGCAGGCATGCAGACCAAGCTGCACCTGATCGCCAACCAGAAAGCTGAAATGGAAGGCATCTCCGCCAACTACAGCGGCGCTGGCTTCACCGGCATGAAATTCAAAGCGATCTCGACGAGCCAGGAAGATTTCGACGCCTGGGTCGCCAAAGTCAAGGCCGCACCTAAACAGCTTGATCAAGCTGAATACGACGCCCTTGCCAAACCAAGCCAGAACAACCCAGTCGCTCTGTACTCCACGTACACGCCGGACCTGTTTCAGAAAATCGTCGACAAGTACGAAGGTATGAAGCCAGGCAAACCGGTCAAGCACGAGAAGAAAGAAGTGGCCGTGGTTGAAGGTTCTGACACGGGCTCGCATTCAACTGCTGGGGCAGAGGAGTAAACGATGTTTGGTAAATTAAGTTGGGATGCGGTCCCGTTCCACGAGCCGATCGTAATGGTGACCATCGCCATGATCGCGCTGGGTGGTCTGGCACTGTTTGCTGCAATTACGTATTTCAAGAAGTGGACCTACCTGTGGACCGAGTGGTTGACGTCTGTCGACCACAAGAAAATCGGTGTCATGTACGTCATCGTTGCCATGGTCATGCTGCTGCGTGGTTTTGCCGACGCCATCATGATGCGTACCCAGTTGGCCATGGCCACCGAGGGTTCGCCTGGCTACCTGCCGCCTGAACACTATGACCAGATCTTCACCGCTCACGGTGTGATCATGATCATCTTCATGGCGATGCCATTCTTCACCGGCTTGATGAACCTGGCCTTGCCGCTGCAGATCGGTGCACGTGACGTTGCCTATCCGTTCCTGAACTCCTTGAGCTTCTGGCTGCTGGTTTCCGGCGTGGTACTGATCAACCTGTCCCTGGGCGTCGGCGAATTCGCCAAGACCGGCTGGGTTGCGTATCCGCCGTTGTCGGGCATTCAGTACAGCCCTGGCGTGGGTGTGGATTACTACATCTGGGCGCTACAGTTATCAGGGCTCGGGACGACATTGACGGGGGTCAACTTCCTGGCCACCGTCCTGAAAATGCGCGCCCCTGGCATGAAACTGATGGACATGCCGATCTTCACCTGGACCTGCACCTGGGCCAACGTCCTGATCGTGGCTTCGTTCCCGATCCTGGCCGCTACCATGGCGCTGCTGTCGCTTGACCGTTACCTGGATTTCCACATTTTCACCAACGAACTTGGTGGCAATCCAATGATGTACGTGAACCTGTTCTGGGCATGGGGTCACCCTGAGGTGTACATCCTGATCCTGCCAGCGTTCGGTATCTTCTCTGAAGTGATCTCGACCTTTACCGGCAAGCGCCTGTTCGGTCACCACTCGATGGTTTACGCATCGGGCGCAATCTCGGTACTGGGCTTCATGGTGTGGCTGCACCACTTCTTCACCATGGGTTCGGGTGCCAGCGTCAACGCCTTCTTCGGCCTGGCGACCATGCTGATTTCCATCCCGACGGGGGTGAAGCTATTCAACTGGCTATTCACCATCTACCACGGCCGTCTGCGCATCACCAGCCAGGTTCTGTGGACCCTGGGCTTCATGGTGACCTTCGCTATCGGCGGCATGACCGGCGTACTGCTGGCCATTCCGGGTGCTGACTTCGTACTGCACAACAGCCTGTTCGTGATCGCTCACTTCCACAACGTGATCATCGGTGGTGCTGTATTCGGTTACATCGCTGGTTTCAGCTTCTACTTCCCGAAAGCGTTCGGCTTCAAGCTGCACGAAGGTTGGGGCAAGGCTGCATTCTGGTTCTGGATCTCGGGCTTCTTCGTCGCGTTCATGCCGCTCTACGCATTGGGCTTCATGGGCATGACCCGTCGTCTGAACGCCACCACCAACCCTGAGTGGGTGCCGTACCTGTACGTCGCCATGTTCGGTGCGTTGATGATCGCTGCCGGTATCGCCTGCCAGCTGATCCAGCTGTACGTGAGTATCCGTGACCGTAAGCAGAACGCTTGCGAATCCGGCGACCCATGGAATGGCCACACCCTGGAATGGTCGACTTCGTCGCCTCCGCCGTTCTACAACTTCGCTGTGATCCCTACTGCGAACACGATCGATGCGTTCACCGAAGCCAAGGAAGACGGTACTGCGTACCAGCAACCCAAGCACTACGAGCCGATCCACATGCCGAACAACACCGCCACTGGCGTGGTGATGGGCGCGCTGTTGACCGTGTTCGGTTTCGCGATGATCTGGCACATCTGGTGGCTGGCAATCGTGGGCCTGGTAGGCACCATCGGTTACTTCATCATTCACGCTGCCCGTGATGATCAAGGCTACATGGTGCCGGTCGAGACGATCGAGCGCATCGAAGCCGAGCAACACGCTCGCCTGGTAGCCGAGAAGAAAATCCCGGCCAACCGTGTAGAAACCTCGTTGGAACAGGCTTAAACCATGTCGAACTTAGTGACCAATGCTGGACACGCCCATGTCGATGACCATGGGCACGATGACCATCACCACGACTCGGGGCCAATGACCGTATTCGGTTTCTGGCTCTACCTGATGACCGACTGCATCTTGTTTGCGTCGATCTTCGCGGTGTACGCGGTACTGGTAAACAACGTAGCGGGTGGCCCTTCGGGCCACGACATCTTCGAACTGCCTTACGTGCTCGGCGAAACCGCCTTGCTGTTGTTCAGTTCGATCACCTACGGCTTCGCCATGCTGGCCTTCTACAAGGGCAGCAAGAAAGGCGTACTGAGCTGGTTGGCACTGACCTTCCTGTTCGGCCTGGGCTTCATCGGCATGGAGATCAACGAGTTCCACCTGCTGATCTCCGAAGGCTACGGCCCGCACCGTTCCGGCTTCCTGTCCGCGTTCTTCACGCTGGTAGGCACCCACGGTCTGCACGTATCTGCCGGCCTGCTGTGGATGGCGGTGATGATGTATCAGGTCAATAAACACGGCCTGACCAACACCAACAAGACTCGCCTGAGCTGCCTGAGCCTGTTCTGGCACTTCCTGGACGTGGTCTGGATCTGCGTCTTCACCGTTGTTTACCTGATGGGGACTCTGTAATGGCTAATGCACACTCCCATGACCATGACAGCCATGATGCGAGCCACGGCAGCGTTAAGTCGTACGCCATCGGCTTCATCCTGTCGGTAATCCTGACGCTCATCCCGTTCGGTCTGGTGATGTACCCGACCCTGCCGAAGTCGATCACTTTGATGATCGTTCTGGCGTTCGCGGTGATTCAGGTTCTGGTTCACCTGGTGTACTTCCTGCACCTGGACCGTTCCAAAGAGCAGCGCGATAACGTGATTGCATTTGTGTTCGCAGGCCTTGTGATCCTGCTGCTGGTTGGTCTGTCGATCTGGATCATGTTCAGCATCCATACGTTCATGATGGCGAAGTGAGGTAAAACCCGATGTCGCTTAAGCACTTTATCCAAATCACCAAACCGGGGATCATTTTCGGTAACGTGCTTTCTGTGGCAGGCGGTTTTTTCCTGGCCTCCAAGGGACATGTCGATCTGGCCATTTTCCTGGCTGCAATGATCGGCACTTCCCTGGTGGTAGCTTCCGGTTGTGTGTTCAACAACTGCATCGACCGCGACATCGATATCAAGATGGAACGCACCAAGAACCGCGTGCTGGTCCAGGGCCTGATCTCCCTGAAACTGGCACTGTTGTTCGCGACCGTCCTGGGTGTTGCCGGCGTGGCATTGTTGTACAAGGTGGCCAACCCGCTGGCGGCGCTGTTTGCCGTGATCGGTTTTGTCATCTACGTCGGCCTCTACAGCCTGTACCTCAAGCGCAAGTCGGTTCACGGCACGCTGGTGGGCAGCCTGTCGGGCGCGATGCCACCGGTGATTGGTTATGTGGCTGTGACCAATAGCTTCGACATGGCCGCGCTGGTGCTGCTGGTGATGTTCAGCCTGTGGCAGATGCCGCACTCGTATGCCATCGCGATCTTCCGCTTCAATGACTACCTGGCTGCTTCGATTCCGGTTCTGCCGGTCAAACGTGGCATTCAGGTAGCCAAGAAACACATCCTGCTCTACATCCTGGCCTTCCTCGTGGCGACCTTGATGTTGACCTTCAGTGGCTACGCCGGCATGAGCTACCTCGCCGTCGCGGCGGCCATGGGCATGTACTGGTTGTACATGGCCTGGACCGGCTACAAGGCGGTGGACGACACCGTCTGGGCGCGCAAGCTGTTCGTGTTCTCGATCTTCACCATCACCGCGCTCAGCGTGATGATGTCCCTGGATTTCCAAGTGCCGAAAGAGCTGTTGCTGACCTACGCACACTGAGTCATCGAGCATTAAAAAACCCCGCCTTCGAAAGAAGCGCGGGGTTTTTTATGGTTGGGCCTTTAAACTATTCCCACATTTTTAAACTGCAGGAAGCAACGTAATGACTAAAAAAGCCGTGATGGTGTTCAGTGGCGGGCAGGACTCCACGACCTGTCTGATCCAGGCACTGCCGCTGTACGACGAAGTGCACTGCATCACCTTCGACTATGGCCAGCGCCATGTGGCGGAAATCGAAGTGGCCCAGAAGCTCGCCAAGCAGCTGGGCGCCACCGTCCACAAAGTCATGGATGTGTCCTTGCTCAACGAGCTGGCCATCAGCAGCCTGACCCGCGACAACATTCCCGTACCGACCGTGGACAGCTCTGGTGGCAGCCTGCCAAGCACCTTTGTGCCGGGCCGCAATATCCTGTTCCTCACATTGGCGTCGATCTACGCCTACCAGGTGAAGGCCGAAACCGTCATCACCGGCGTGTGCGAAACCGACTTCTCGGGCTACCCCGACTGCCGTGACGAGTTCGTCAAAGCGTTGAACAAGGCACTCGAGCTGGGCATGGAATACAAGCTGCGCCTGGACACGCCGTTGATGTGGCTGAACAAGGCCGAAACCTGGGCCTTGGCCGATTACCACAACCAGTTGGAGCTGGTGCGTCACCAGACGCTGACCTGCTACAACGGCGTTATCGGCAGTGGCTGCGGCAACTGCGACGCGTGCAACCTGCGTGCACGCGGTTTGAATGAGTATTTGCAGAACAAGGCCGATGTGATGCAGAGCCTGAAGCAGAAGTTGCAGCTGAGCTAGGGTTTAAGGGCCAGCAAGCTGTACTCGATCAAAATGTGGGAGCGGGCTTGCTCGCGAATGCGGTGTGTCAGTTACAGATGAGTTGACTGACACTCCGTATTCGCGAGCAAGCCCGCTCCCACATTTAGTTTGCATTGCACAGCCGATTAAGCGTCAGGCAGCGCTGCCGGTAATCCAGCGCTTGAACAACGCACGCGCCCCATAGGCCGGTGCGATGTTGAAGAACGCAAAACCCACTTTGATCGCAATCTGCACGTAGATCATGCTCAGGATGTCACTGGTCTGCATCGCGCCGTAAAAGGCGATGAAGCAAAACAGGAAGCTGTCGATAATCACCGCAAAGAACGTGCTGAAGAAAATGCGCAGGTACAAGTATTTGGAATTGGTCAGTTCCTTGATCTTGCACAGCAAGTACGAGTTTATATTCTCCGACACCAGGAACGACACGGAGGAGGCGACCAGAACCGAAGACACTTGAATGATCACGTCGTTATACGGCCCGTCCAGCTTCCAGCCCGGCAGCCCCGGCAGAAAGGTCGAGCCATACAGCAAGATGATGATCATCGCGTTGCTGGCAAACGCAAACAAAATGGCCCTTCTGGCCAGGCGCAGGCCGAATTGCTCGTTAAGCAAATCCACGATCAAAAAGGTCAACGGATACAGAAACGTGCCCGGCGTAACGATGATGCCCAGCGATTCCAGGTAAAGCGGCTTAGTCGCGGCAATGCTGGTGAAGATATAAAACGTGAAGAGCAGCAAGTTCAGAATGATATAAATCATCCAGGAGCTTTCATTGCGGTCGTTTATATCGTAGGCGGTGAGTGCCCCGCCCTGCGAATAAAACTTCTTGTACATGTTCTTAACTTCCATTTTGTTTAAGTTGTCCATTATTTCGCTGTTGAGTACTTCGCTCAGTTTCATCTTGATGACCTTGCCCGTGGCAATCACCATGATCACCGCCAGGCGCTTGTCATTTTCAAAGCCCAGCAGTTTGTATTTGCTGTTTTCGATGCCGGCTTCATACGTGGTCATTGAAGCGCTCCTCGATGATATCGCCGACCACGCACAGGCGGTCCGAGTGGGCAGAGGCTTCAAGGGTGATCAGCATGCGTTTGGTGGCGCGGTCGTACACCAGCTTTTCTTTGCCGTCGCTCGACGAGCCTTTTTGCACGATTAACAGATCTCCCGGCTCATTGATGCCGGGGATCGCGCGTTCCAGGCGCACCGCGATCAGGTTATGCGAGGTGCCGAAGTAGTAGGTCAGCGGGTACAGCGTCGCCAGTTCGCCAATGCGCTTGTCCAGGTTCTGGATCACCAGGCTTTCAGTGAGGATCGGCACGGCCGCCGGGTTCATGTTGCCCTGGGGGGAAACACTGCTCTCGATGATTTCCTTGGCTTCAAAATCGATGGTTTCAATTTCGTCGTAAGAGACGCCGAAGAAATCCGAAATCTTGCGAATGGTGGACTGCTGGACGTTGACGACCTTGCCTTCCAGGATGTTGTAGATGGTGGTCCTGGTCAGGCCGGCGGCACTGCATAACGACAGCTGCGTTTCGCCGCGGCTCTTGATCAAGTACTTGATGTTGCTCTTCAAGTGCTCGGTTTTTTCCCGTCTGTGTATCACGTGCTCACCACTTCCTTTTAGTCATGCCGTCCCTGTGCGCGGCGCGTGCGGCGTCGCGGCGGCGGGAGTGTTGCATGCGTGGGCCCTAACAATAAAGTCCCGGGTGCGCTGTTCCTGCGCCGACGCTCGGTTACGGTCGGGCAAAAAAGCACATTAAATTTGGAAAATGTTTAATTTCATGTTTAATTTCCTGTTTAATAAAAGCCCGCGGTTCAGGATGGACCGGCATGCAACGCCCAGGAAGGGACCCGCACCGATGGCAGTCAACACCGCACACCTCAAAGACCAGGCCGACTTGCTGCGTCGTGGCCTGGCCGATCTGCACACCGAAGATTTCGAGCTGGCGAGCCTCCTCGATGCCGAGGTCTTGCGCCAGCACCGCACCCTTTCTCTGGTTTCCTCTTCCTGCGCGGTCACCCCACGAACGCTGGTGGCGTGTGCCTCGGCATTGGTCAATGTGAGCGCCGCAGGCATGCCCGGCAAACGTCAGCGTGCCGGCTGCGAAAACGTCGACCTGGTCGAAGCCCTGGCCATTCGCCGCGCACGCGAACTGTTCGACGCTCACTACGCCAGCGTGCAGTCGCACTCGGCCTCCAACGCGATTGCCCAAGTACTCAGCGCGCTGCTGGAGCCTGGCGATACCTTGCTCGGCATGGCCCATGACCACGGCGGTGATCTCACCCTTGGCAGCCCGGCGGTGTTCACGGGCGCCTACTACAAGGCCATTCGCTACGGCACCGATGCCGATGGCCTGATCGATTACGCGCAGGTGCGCAGCCTGGCGTTGGCACATCGGCCACGCATCATCATCTGTGGTGCGTCGGCTTACTCGCGGGTGGTGGACTTCGAGCGGTTTCGCGCGATTGCCGATGAGGCGGGCGCGATCCTGTTGGCGGACATTTCCCATATCGCCGGGCTGGTGGTGACGGGGCGTCATCCGAACCCGATCAACGCCGCCCACGTCACCGTCACCTGCACCCACAAACAACTCGGCGGCCCTCGCGGCGGGCTGATTCTGTCGGGCCGCGACGCCAACACCAAAGTGCTCGGTTTGCGTTCGACCTTCAGTCGCGTACTCGATCAGGCCGTGTTCCCGCGCATGCAGGGCGCTCCGGCCGTCAACCTGATCGCGGCAAAAGCCGCCGCGCTGGGTTACGCGAAATCGGCGCAATTCGACGCCTGCATGGGCCGGGTTCGTACACTTGCCGATGAAGCGGCCTGCGCGTTTCAGGCCAATGGCTACGACGTGGTCGGCGGGCGCAGTGAAAACCATACGCTGTTGATCCGCCTGCAAGGCGCCATGACCGGAGCTATCGCCGAGTCGGCGCTGGAGCAGTGCGGCATCGTCGTGAACAAGCATCGCGTGCCGGGCGAGACGCGCTCGTCGTTGGTGACCAGCGGGTTGTGTATCGGCACCGGCTCCATGGCGCAACGCAGACTGGATCGGGAAGGCTGCCGCCAGGTGATCGAGATGGTTTGCCGGGTGCTGGGCGGTGTGACACCGCTGGGCGATCAGGAATACCACCTGGAGCCTGCAGTTTGCGAGCAGACGCGTTCAGAGGTTGAAGCCCTGTGCGCGCGCTATCCCATTGCCGACTACCTGGAGAGCTGATTCCCCGGCGCCCTGATTCCCAGGAGCCCGGTTAAATCAGCCGACACCTTCCTCGTCATACTTCCTTGTACGCACTGTGCGAATCGATCACCCGTCTACAAGGAGTAGCCCCATGGTCAGCGTAAGTCGTCGGTCCCTTCTCGCCATCGGTGCGGCCCTGCCCATGCTCGGGCATCTGGATTGGGCGCTCGCCGCCCCGTCGCCGGCAAAGCCTGACAAGGTGCGGCTCAACTACAACGAAAGCCCCTACGGCCCTTCAAGCGCCGCGCGTGAGGCCATGCAACGCGGTGTCGCGACGTCGGGGCGTTATCCCTACCCGGACATGTACGCGCTAGCCGCGTTGTTTGCCCAGCAGCAAGGCATCACCGAAGAAAACGTCGCGGTGTTTGCCGGTTCCATGGCCGCCCTGCGCTACGCGGTGCTGGCATTCACCCGCGACACGCGCGGCCTGGTCATGGCCACGCCGTCCTACGAAGTGCCGCGCCAGGCCGCCGAATCCTGCAAGACTCAGGTTCATGAAGTAAGCCTCGACGCCCGCCACGCCCATGACGTACCGGCGATGCTCGCCGCCGATCCCCACGCGGGCATGCTCTACCTGTGCAACCCCAACAACCCGACCGGCACCATCACCCCGACCGAGGCCATCCGTCAGGCGCTGGTGAACAAACCCCAAGGCTGTGTGCTGGTGGTGGACGAGGCCTATATCGATTTTTCCGACACGCCAAGCGTGGTCAGTTGGGTCAAGGACCACGACGATTTGCTGGTGCTGCGTACCTTCTCGAAAATCTACGGCATGGCCGGTGCACGCCTGGGCCTGGCGATCGGCAACCCGGCGTTGCTGGAACGGCTGGCGGTGTTTGGCGGCGACAACGTGCCGGCGGCTTCTACGCTGCTGGGCGCCCGAGCGAGTCTGGAAGACATCAAGCTGTTGCCACAGCGCAAGGCGCTCAATGCCCAGTTGCGCGATGAGACCGTGGCGTGGCTCAAGGGCCGGGGGTTCACCTGTACCGCGTCGCAGAGCAACTGCTTTATGATCGATGTGAAGCAACCGGCCGCGCAGGTGATCGAGAAGCTCACCGCACACGGCGTGTTGATCGGGCGAGTGTGGAAGGACTGGCCGCACTGGGTACGCGTGACGGTGGGCAATAAGCACGAGATGCAGCGCTTTCGCGAGGTGTTCGCGGCGCAGGTGGCGAGTGCTTAAGGCCTGGACAGGCGCGCAAGGCATGTCGCATTCTCGACCGTGTTGAATGATCAAGGACGATACCCATGCGACGCAATGGACACCCCGACACGCCCACGCCCCTGGAACCCGAAGAGGTGCGGCAATTGCTCGATACCGAGCTGAGCCGCCGTGGCCTGGGGCACTTCGAGGTCTACCAGTGCGGGCCGCCGATGGACGAAGCGCAGATTATTTCCAATTACCCCGATGCCCTGGAACCGTCCGATACCGCGGATGATTTCTACCGGCGTGGCGAGCTGGTTGCCCTGACCCGTAAGCGCATCAAGCCGTTTTTCTGGAGCGATGAAAACCTGCTCGCCCCGGCCGACGAAGCACTGCCGGTGCCGGGCCCGTGCAAGCCGGTGGGGGAGGGCGCGAGTTTCATCGTGCATGGCAATCGGGGGTTCTACTCGGTCCTCAACCTGTGCAGCTTCGGCGAGGAACAACAGTTTCGCGAAACCGTGCAGGCTTTCCAGAGTGAGCTGCAGATGCTGCTGGTGTCGGTGTATGACGAGGCCTTGGAACAGCACGCGGCCGTTGAGCCACAAACGCTGCTGACGCCGCGCGAAACCGAAGTGCTGACCTGGGCCAGCCTGGGCAAGACCTACAACGAAGTGGCGCTGTTGACGTCGATGACGTCGCACACGGTCAAGTTTCATATGAAGAACATCTTTGCCAAGCTGGACGTGACCAACGGTAAATCGGCGATCCGCAAGGCCCTGCAACTGGGCTATATCCGCCACCCGTCCTGACCTTACCTGTCCTTATGGGCAGCTTGTTGGCCCGGCAGTGCTGCATTACGTTCCCAAGCCTTGAGTGTGACGCCGGATCAACCGGCATCACCATTGCGAAGGGACAGCCGCATGAGACGTTACGCAGCCTTGGTCGACATCTGTTGCAGCGGGCCTTGCTGATGGGCACCTATCGCGCATTGCGCGGCCTGAATGCCCGGCTGCAGGCCTTGTTCGTGATTACGCTGGTGTTCCGCATGGGCACCCTGGCGTTTCCTTTCTACGCGGCGTACCTGATTCACCAGCACGCCGTATCGGCCGCCACCGCAGGCGTGCTAGTGGGCGTGTACGGTGCGGGTGCGCTGTGCACCGACCTGATCATCGGCGCGGTGATCAAACGCTTTTCCGCCAACCGCGTGATCCTTGGCGCGTTGCTGCTCAATGCCTTGCTGCTGCTGGTCATCCCCTCGGTGGATAACCCGCTCGCGCTGTTGGTGTTGTCGTTTCTGTGGGGCGCTTGCTACGAGGCCTTCACGCCGGCGACGTTTTCCGAAACCGTGGCCCATAGCACGTTGGAGACGCGCAAAGTGGCGTTTTCCTGCAACCGCCTGGCGATCAACGTGGGCATGGCCATCGGGCCGTTGCTGGGCAGCCTGGTGTTCCTGAGCCATCCCGATGCGGTGTTCTACATCAATGCGCTGTTGTCCCTGCTGGCCTTCGCCGCCTGCCTGTATATCGCGCGCTCAAAGCCCGTGGCATACGGCGCGCCGGTGGCCGGAAAAGGCGAGGGCTTACCGGAGGCCGCGCCCCATGAGCGCTCGCGGCTGCTGGTGATTCTGCTGGCGGCACTGCCGGTTCACGTGGCCTACGCATTGCCACCGACCTTTCTGTCGGCGTACATCATCAACTACACCGAACTGCCGGCGTATTACGTGGGCATCATCTTCTTCATCAACGCGTTGCTGGTGATTGTGTTCGAAGTGCCGATCAACCTGCGCATGGCGCACCTGTCGAGCAGCCGCGCGCTGATCGCCGGTTTCCTGCTGGCTGGCGTCGGTTTTTTCTTGATGGGGTTTGGTCAGGTCGGGGCACTGTTGATGCTGGCCACAGTGCTGTGGAGCCTGGGCGAGATGATCGTGTTCCCCGGTATTACCCACTACGTCAGCAGCATTTCCAGCCGCCATACCGTGGACCGCAACCTGGGTTATTACGCGGCGGGCGTGAATATCGGCGTGATGGTCGCGCCGTCGTTGGCGTTTATGTTGGTCTCGCAGCCATCCTTGCCGTCGCCGTGGTTGCTGGCAGGGTTTGTCTTGCTGCTGTTCGCGGTCGCGGTGGGCGTGATGAAAGGTTCGGCGGTGTTATGGAACAAGGAAGCGTAAACGGCACAAGGCGCAACGCATTGCGCGCGCGCCTTATTGCATCCGCCGCTTACTGCGCGGCGATGGCGTAGCCGTCAAAGGCGCTTTGCTGTTGCAGCGCGGTCACGATGCTTTTGCGCGTGACGGGCTGCTCTTCGCCACTGTTGTCGACGAAGGTTTCACTTTCCAGTTCCGCCTCGCTGCCTTCACCCACAAACGTGAAGCCCAGGAACTCCAACGCCTCACGGTCGACGTTCAACTTGGAACGCGGCGTGCGCAGCGGCAGCGTAACGCTGATGCCGTCCTTGCTGATCACAAACACTTCGGCTTCTTTCTTCGGCCGCGAGGCCTTGCTCTTGCCGGCGCTTGGGTTGCTGATCGCCTGGTGGGACTGGTTCAGCACCTTGAGCGCCAGGCCGTAGACCAGTTCCTGGAACTCGGGGTCGTCCTTGAAGCTGGACAAGATGCGGCTGATCGAGAATTTGCTGCTGAGGTCTTCCAGGGCGATGTTGTCGGCGGCCTCGGCGTCTTTGAGCTGCTTGAGCTGGCCCATCAGGTCGTAGGCCTTGTCGTCGTCAAAGGCGTCGTGGGCCTGGCGGATGGCCACGCGCAGCTCGCGGATCTGGTCGCTTTCCTTGGAGGTGTGGAACGCGTCCAGCACCATCTCGCTGATGATCTTGGCCGCCGGCACATGCTGTGAAAGATTGATGGCGTTTTCGTATTCAGCCTTGGATCGCAGGCCTGTTACGGATTCTTCGGTGGAGTGTTCGGTGTAAGAATCGGACATTGAAATTTCACTACTTCAGTAAACGGGACAAAAAAGCGTCGCGCATTTTCAGTGGCCTCGCAGATCAGGTCAAGGCAACACAACGGCCTTATCACGGCGCAACGCCGTCAACGCCCGCTGCAACCGCACGGCCCGCCCGCAGAACAGACCAACGGTAAACCCCGACACAGCGCCCACCGCCACCAGCATCTCTGGCGTGCTCAAAAACAGCGGATGCACCGCCTGCTGATAGCCGAAGTAATACTTCACGGCAAAGAACAGCTGCGAGATGAGTAAGGTTTTCCAGGTGCCCGGCAACACCAGCGTTTCGCCATTGGCAGCGAGCTGCGCGCCGTCGGCGTTGAACAGCAGCATGCCCACCAGGCTGCCCACCAGCGCGCCGCCGACCCAGGCACTGCTCGACAGTATCGACGGCGCCAGCGACATCAGCGACCACACCACCAACACCACCGGCAGGATCATCAACGAGCGACGATTCTCCCGCCCGCCCAGGCAGGCCTTGATGCCGTAATAACAAATCCACAGGTAAACGGCGTACACCCAAAGGGGCGTGCCTTGGAGGATATCGAGCATGGGGTGCTTCCTTGCAGAAATGCGTGGGGTGCTTTCAGGAGAGGATCAGATTAGGCGATGTTAGCCCTGTCAGTAGTGATAGCGGCACATCAAAATCTGCACTTCGTCATCCTCAATACCATAAACCAGGCGGTGTTCGGCAGTGATTCGCCGAGACCAAAAACCACTCAGGTTATGTTTTAGGGGTTCAGGCTTGCCAACGCCTTCGAACGGATCTCTTTGGATGGCTTTGATTAGCAGGTTTATACGCTTAAGCCCTGCCTTATCGTTTTGTTGAAACCAGAGATAGTCGTCCCAGCCTTCAGGGGTAAAAAGTATTTTCATTCTTCGATCAACCGCCTGGGCTTGGCTTTGCCGGCTCGCAAGCTGTTGACTGAGTTGATGAGGCGTTCGGCATTTTTAGGTGAGCGCAACAGGTAGGCCGTCTCTTCCAGAGCATTGAACTCTGACAGCGAGATCATTACCACCGGCTCACCTTTTTGCCGTGTCAGCAGCAGAGGTATGTGATCTTCGTTGACTCGGTCCATCGTTTCGGACAGATGAGCGCGGGCGTTGGTGTAGTTGATAGTTTCCATTAAGGTCTCCTCGTTGATGGTTGAAACGTACAGAAATACGTACATATTCACAAGGTGCATCTTATCAACGGTCAGGCGCCATGGCGCTGTCATCAATTCGACCCTGACCCACATCAACACCCCACACCGCAAAACCCGTTACAACACGCAGGCCTGATAAACCCATAAAAACGATGACCTACCTGCGCCGAGGGGACCACTCCATGCCAGGTTATTAAAGGATTAATGCCATGGCCTTCTCCCTGCCACGCCTGGCCTTGCTGGGGGCGACGCTCTGTCTGGCGCTACCTCTGCACGCCGCTCCCACCGAAATCGAACACGGCCAATACGTTGCGCAACTGGGCGACTGCATCGCCTGCCACACGGCCAAGCAAGGTAAGGTGATGGCCGGTGGGCTGGAGCTGAGCACGCCGATGGGCACGATCTATTCGAGCAACATCACCCCCGACCGTGAGACGGGTATCGGCGCCTATACCTTTGAGCAGTTCGATAAAGTGATGCGTGAAGGCGTGACGCCGACAGGCATGAATCTTTACCCGGCGATGCCGTACCCGTCCTACGCCAAAATGAGCGAGCAGGACATGCGCGCCCTCTACGCCTACCTGATGCAGGGCGTCGAGCCCGTGCAGCAGGCCAACCTCGAAGCGGACATGGGCTTCCCGTTCAACCAACGCTGGGGCCTGGCGCTGTGGAACTTTGCCTTTCTCGACAAGCAGCCGTTCCAGCCGGACCCGGACCGTAACGAGGTGCTCAACCGTGGCGCCTACCTGGTCCAGGGCCTGGGCCATTGCGGCTCCTGTCACACCCCACGCGGCATTGCCTTCCAGGAAAAAGCCATGAGTGATGACGGCCGCAGCGGTCAGCATTACCTGGCCGGCGAAACCGTTGAACACTGGCGTGCCTTGAGCCTGCGCAACCTGTGGACGGTGGAAGACACCGTGCAACTGCTCAAGACCGGGCAGAACCGTTTTGCCACGGTGGCCGGCAATATGGCTGACGTGATTCACCACAGCACTCAGCATTTCAGCGACGACGACCTTACGGCCATTGCCAGCTACCTCAAATCCCTGCCGCCGGGCAAAGATGATCTGCCAATGCCGTCGGTCGCCCACGGCCCCGCAGCGCCACCGGCGGACCTGTTCACCAGCCGTGGCGGCCTGGGTTACATGCAGTTTTGCAGCGACTGCCACCGCAGCGACGGCGGCGGCGTGAAAGGCTTGTTCCCGCCGCTGGCCGGCAACCCAAGCATCGCGGCCAACAACCCGACCTCGCTGCTGCACATCACCCTGACCGGCTGGGAAACCGCACAAACCGCCACCCACCCACGGGTCTACACCATGCCGGGTTTCAGCCGCTTGGCGGACCCGGAAATCGCCGAGATCCTGAGCTTCGTGCGCACCCGCTGGGGCAACGAGGGCACGCCGATCAGCGCCGCCCAAGTGAAAAAACTGCGTGACCAACTCAACCCCGCCACCACTGATTCGTCGGCTTTCGAAACCCCACGCCTGGCCGATTTACTCGCTGCGCCGAATGCCGACCAAGTGATTCGCGGCATGCGCCTGCACCTGCAAACCAAAGCGCTGCTGCCGAACAACGTCGGCAACGCGCTCAATTGCACCAGTTGCCATCTCAACGCCGGCACCGTGGCGGACGGCTCGCCGTTTGTGGGCGTGTCGGCGTTCTTCCCCAGCTACGCGCCGCGCGCGGGCAAGGTGGTTACGTTGGAAGAACGCATCAACGGCTGCTTCCGTCGCTCGATGAATGGCAAACCCCTGCCACCGCAATCGGCGGATATGCAGGCGATGGTCGCGTACTTCGACTGGATGAAAAACAACACCCGCCCCGAAGACAAAGTCGCCGGGCGTGGCGTGGGCAAGATTGACCCGTCGATCAAACCGGATCTTGAGAACGGCAAACAGGTGTACGCCAAGCAATGCGCGGTGTGCCATGGCGACAACGGCCAAGGCCTGGCGCGTGCCGATGGCGAGCAGGTGTACCCGCCGTTGTGGGGCGAGCAGTCGTTCAACATCGGCGCCGGCATGGCGCGGCCCTACACGGCGGCGGCGTTCGTCAAACGCAATATGCCGATCGGCTTTCACGAGAAATTCCCGTTGGGGCAGGGCGGGTTGTCGGACCAGGAAGCGGTGGACGTGGCGGCGTACTTCTCCGGTCAACCGCGTCCGGATTTCCCCGACAAGGTCAAAGACTGGCCTAACGGCGGCAAGCCCGCCGACGCACGCTACTGAGTCAGCTGTTTGAGGCAGGCCTCGAGAATATCCAGGCCTTCCTCCAGCACCGCAGGCTCGATCGTCAGCGGTGCCAGCAGGCGGATGATGTGCCGCGACTTGCCGCTGGGCATCAGCAGCAAGCCGGCGTCCCGCGCCAGGCTCAGCAGTTGGGTCAGTTGCTTGGACGCGGGCGTGCCATCGGCGTTGGCCAGCTCTATGCCACGCATGGCGCCGACGCCCGTCAGGCGGCCCACATAGGGCAAACCTTGCGTACGCCATGTTTCATAACGGCTGACGATGGCTTCTGCCTGGTGTGAGCCCCAGGTTTTCAAGTGTTCATCGGTCATCGCATCCAACGTGGCCAATGCGGCTGCGCAAGCGATGGGGTTGCCGGAATACGTGCCACCGAGGCCGCCTTTGGGCAGGTTGTCGAGTAAGGCTTTGCGCCCCACCACAGCGCCTAATGGCACGCCACCGGCGATGCTTTTGCCGAGCAGGATCAGGTCCGGCTCGATGCCCAGGCGCGAAAAGGCGAAGCGTTGGCCGGTACGCCCGAAGCCGGACTGAATTTCATCGGCAATCAGCAGGATGTTTTTCTCATCACAGAAACGTCGCAGGGCTTGGGAGAATTCAACGTCCAGGGCGAGGAAACCGCCTTCGCCCTGCACCGGTTCGATGATGAAACAGGCCACATCCTCAACGTCGATTTCCACGCTGAACAGGCGGTCCATGGCCTTGAGTGCTTCGGCGCAGGTCACGCCGTTGTCCGCGCTGGGATAAGGCAAGTGATACACCGGGCCGGGCAGTACGCCGACCTTTTGCTTGTAGGGCGCCACCTTGCCATTGAGGTTGAGCGTGGCCAGGGTGCGGCCGTGGAAGGCGCCGTCAAAGGCGATCACCGCCGTGCGGCCAGTGGCGCCGCGCACGATCTTCAAGGCGTTTTCCGCCGCCTCCGCGCCGCTGTTGGTGAGCATGCCGCTCACCGGGTAGTCCACCGGGATAAACGCAGTAAGACGATCCATCAGTTCGAGGTAGGGCGTGTGCGGGACGGCGTTGAACGCGTAGTGGGTCAGTTTGGTTGCCTGTGTTTGAATCGCCTCGACCACGCCAGGGTGGCAATGGCCGAGGTTGAGCACGCCGATGCCGCCGACAAAATCGATGTAGCGCTTGCCCGTGGTGTCCCAGACCTCGGCGTTTTTGCCGTGGCTGAGGCTGATGGGGTGAACGATGGAAATCGACTGGCTGATGGTTTCGCGGCTCATGAATCTCGGACTCGGCAATGACGGGCGTGTTTTTATCTAAGCCGCGCGCCCGGCCTTGCCGCAAACGAAATAAAGTCGCCGGGTCATTATTAAAAGTCGGGATGTGCTTTTACGTAGTCCACCATCCAGTTCAGGAAGGCTTTGACTTTAGGGACTTCGCCGGCATGTTCGGCGTGGGCGATAAAATGCGCGCCGGCGCTGGGCATTGTGTAATCCCACGGAATCATCAAGCTGGCGTTGGCCAGCTCTTCGGCCACCAGATACTGCGGCACCAACGCGACGCCATAGCCCGATTGCGCCGCGCGAATGCACATGTAGAACGTGTCGAAACGCGGCCCGTGGTAGCTGTTCTGCGAATGCAGGCCTTGTTCGAGGAACCATTCGTGCCAGGCTTCCGGGCGCGAGGTGCATTGCAGCAAGGTGTGGCGCGACGAAGCATCGCTGCCTTCGGCGACAAAGCCTGGTGCACAGACCGGCACCACGGCTTCGCGAAACAGCTCAATGCACGTCGCCCCCGGCCACGAGCCCTGGCCGAAGAAAAACGCGATATCGGCCTTGGCCTGCAACACGTCGAAGGGTTCGAGTTCGTTGCGCACATCCAGGTGGATGTTCGGATGCCTGGCTGCAAAATCCTTGAGCTTGGGCACCAGCCAGCGGTCGCCGAATGTCGGCTGGGTGGCGATGCGCAACACTTCGGTCTCGCCGCCATAGGAGAGAATGTAGCGGCTGGAAATGTCGACCTGGGTGAGGATCTTGTGCACTTCGGCCAGGTACAGCGAGCCCGCCGGCGACAGGTACAAGCGCTGGCGCACCCGTTCGAACAGGTTGTGGCACAGCATTTCTTCGAGCTGCGCCACCTGCTTGCTCACCGCACTCTGGGTCAAGTGCAGCTCTTCGGCGGCGCGGGTGAAACTCAGGTGGCGGGCGGCGGCTTCGAAGCACTGCAGGGCAGTCATCGAAGGGGTCAAGCGTTTTGAGATCATGCAGTTCATTCCAAATCGGAAGGAGCCTTTGCCTAAAGGTCGTTTGTGGCAGGGGTGTAAAGCCGTCGATACTGCGCGGCACCACTATAAACCGGCGCGGGCTGTGCGGCGCCGAATAATAAAGTTCGACAGGGAGTGCCTCGCATGAACAACCTCAAGACCACGTTGGCCGCCCTCACTGCCGCTGCGGCACTGGGCCTGGCGGGCAGTGCCCAGGCGGGCGTGACCTTGGACGCGATCCAGAAAAAAGGCTTTATCCAGTGCGGCGTCAGCGATGGTTTGCCGGGCTTTGGTGTACCGGACAGCCAGGGCAAGATGACCGGCATTGACGTGGACGTGTGCCACGCCGTTGCGGCGGCGGTATTCGGCGATGCCTCAAAAGTGAAGTTCAGCCAGTTGACCGCCAAGGAGCGTTTCACCGCGCTGCAATCCGGCGAAATCGACCTGATCTCGCGTAACACCACCTGGACCAGTTCCCGTGACTCGGGCATGGGCCTGGTGTTCACCGGCGTAACCTATTACGACGGCATCGGCTTTCTGGTGAATAACAAACTGGGCGTGACCGCCGCCAAGCAACTCGATGGCGCGACCATTTGCATCCAGGCAGGCACCACCACCGAACTCAACGTTTCCGATTACTTTCGCACCCACGGCATGAAGTACACGCCGATCACCTTCGACACCGCCGATGAAAGCGCCAAGGGCCTCGAAGCCGGGCGCTGCGACGTGCTCACCACCGACCAGTCGGGCCTGTACGCCCAGCGAATCAAGATGGCCCACCCGGACGAGTTCGTGGTGTTGCCGGAAGTGATCTCCAAAGAACCGCTCGGGCCGCTGGTGCGCAAGGGCGACGATGAGTGGTTCAGCATCGTCAAGTGGACCTTGTTCGCCATGCTCAATGCCGAGGAAATGGGCATCACTTCGCAGAACGTCGAAGAGCAGGCCAAGTCCACGAAGAACCCCGACGTGGCACGACTGCTGGGTGCCGATGGCGATTACGGCAAAGACCTGAAGCTGCGCAAGGATTGGGTGGTGCAAATCGTCAAGCAGGTGGGCAACTACGACGAAGTGTTCGAGCGCAATATCGGCCAGGGCAGCGTGCTGAAGATCAAGCGCGGGCTCAATGCGTTGTGGAGCAACGGCGGCATCCAGTACGCGCCGCCGGTGCGTTGATGTGGGAGCTGTCGAGCCTCAGCGAGGCTGCGATGCAGGCGCTGCGGTCTGGCAGGTGCTGCGCGGTGATCCCTTCGCAGCCTCGCTAAAGCTCGACAGCTCCCACAGGGGATTACCTGTGTTGATTAAATCGCGGTTAGCCGCTTGATCAGTGGGAAACACGCCGACGATTCAGGGGCAATGAAGACCAACTGTGGGAGCTGTCGAGCTTTAGCGAGGCTGCGAAGGCGGCGGCACTGTTGGCATAGTGGTTGCCTGACCCACCGCTTTCGCAGCCTCGCCAAGGCTCGACAGCTCCCACAGGGGATTACCTGTGTTGATTAAATCGCGGTTAGCCGCCTGATCATTGGGAAACACGCCGATGATTCAGGGGCAATGAAGATCAACTGTGGGAGCTGTCGAGCTTTAGCGAGGCTGCGAAGGCGGCGGCACTGTTGGCATAGTGGTCGCCTGACCCACCGCTTTCGCAGCCTCGCCAAGGCTCGACAGCTCCCACAGGGGATTACCTGTGTTGATTGAATCGCGGTTAGCCGCCTGAT
>NZ_JACAPL010000025.1:0-37949 GCF_013385735.1 Pseudomonas sp. D2002
GGTGGGGCGAGGACTTTTTGGTTACTTTTTGGTCCCTCAAAAAGTGACCCGCTGTAAGAGCGGAACCATAAGCCGCCGTTACCTAAATAACGGATATACACTCACACCCAAAACCACATACCCCCCCATTTCACACCTGTGAAAGCTTGTGCGATCTCACCCAAAACCCCATTTTCACACCCCACCAACGCCTACTATCCAGCCCTAGCGAGCCCCCTCACATGGACTGAAAAATGATCAACCGACCCGACACAGCCACCGCCCCCCACGCAGGCGAAACCAAAGCCCCCGAGCGCCTCTTCGACGCTCTGCTCAACAAGGCCAAAACCCTGGCAGCCGCCGGGTCGGGCGACAAAACCTTCAAACCCAAAATCCTCGCCAAAACCCCCGGCGAAGGCCTGAAACCCCCCAGCGAAATCAAACCCGACGACTACAAGGAAGTCACCGCCCTGCCCGCCAAACTCGACATCGACAAACTCCACATCGTGTCCGAAGACAAAGACACCGGCGTCATCTACTTCGAACAAGACGGCAGCAAGCTCAAGATCACCCGCGAAAGCGCCGAAAAAGTCCAGGAAGGTTTCGACACCCTCAAAGGCCTGCACTTCGGCCACGCAGTCGCCCCCGTCAACCAGGGCGGCCCGGACGAAGGCACACCGCTCTACGACCTGCTGCACACACTCGCCGAAACCCAAGGCACACCCGCCGGCAAAGAAATCCGTGAAGCCCTGAGCAACCCCGACCAACAGCTGCTGCGCGAAGACGACCCCGGCGTGCGCCTGGCCAACATCAAATCGGTGGGCGAAGCCAAAGAAGGCGTGGTCAAGGTCAGCCTCGAAAACGGCCAGACCCTGGTGATATCCGAAGCACTCACACCCCAGGCCTTCGCCAGCTACAACAGCGCAGGCGTGACCAAGGAAGCCCTCGCCGACGGCAAGGCCAAAGGTTACGAAGAAGTCACCAGCCTGCCCGGCGACCTGGATTTCAGCCAACTCAAAGTCGTGTCCGAAGACCCCAAGTCCGGCGTGATCCTGTTCGAACACCAAGGCAAGAAATACATGATCAGCCAGTCCGAGGCCGCGCTGCCGCAGCCCGGCGCCGACCTCAGCAACCCCAGCCCCAACGCCGGCACGCCGTTCTACAACTTCCTGCACGCCGTGCACGCCGCCGAAGGCTCGCAGGCGTTCGACTACATCAAGAACGCCCAATCCCTGCCCGGCCAGGAACTGCTGCGCAAGGATGAGGCCAGCCTCAAGCTCAGCGACATCAGTAAAGTCGACGCGCCCATGGACGGCATCCTGGTGGTCAACGGGGCCGACGGCAAACTGCTGGTGGTGTCCAAGGACATTACCCCCGCAGCCTTCGCCGCCTATACCACCAAGGGCCAGACCCTGGCCGGCATCGAGAAAGCCAAGGGCGACGGCTACAGCCTGGCCGGGCCGGACGCTTACCTGGCGTCCACCGAAGACATCATGAGCGTCGGCGGCGTCGGTGATTATGGCCCCGGCCTGATCGCCTTCACCCAGCACAAACCCGGTGGCAGCGAAGAAAAAATCGTCGTCAGCGAAGACAGCAACCCGCAGATGTTCGAGCAGATTTCCAGCTACCGCACCGATATCGCGCAGCAGACCACCGATGTCGACAAATTACGCGCCGACAACGGCCTGCCGCCGCTCAAGGACGTGTCTGTCGACAGCCTCACCACCACCGAAAAAGATGACAGCGGCAACCCGCTGTCGGTGCAGGACCTGTCGATGAAAACCCTGGTGGACAGCTACCGCGCCGGGGTCAAGGACGGCAGCATCGGCAAGGACGACCCGCGCGCCAAGTTCCTGCGCGCCGTGGAAGCCAAGAGCATGGCCGACAACGGCATGTCGATCATTCCCGAACACGGTTTCGGCAACCAGGGCATTGCGACCACGCCAATCGACGTGACCTCGCGCGATGTGCGCGACAATATTTTCGACACCCAGTCTATCGACAAGACCATCAGCGAATTGCTCGGTGACTCGACCATCCAGGCCGACATCAAGGCCAACCACGACGCGGCCCTGGGCAAGGTCGACGGCGGCCAGGCCAAGGTCGATGAAACCCGCCAGAAGCTGGTGGACAGCACCTCCTCAGAGAACTTCACCAAATACATAAAAGCCCTGCAGGACGACGGCAAGACCGAACTGGCCACCCAGGAAATCCAGACCGCCTACACCGCCCTGGCCGACATGGACCCGGCCAAGGCCGACAACTTCCTGCAAAACCTGCAGATCGACGGCTACACCGATTCCGTTGAAAAGCTGATGGACGACCCGAGCAAGATCAGCGACGACAACACCGCCCTGGCCACCACCGACAACACCCTGGCGATCCTGTCGATGCTCAAGGGCGGCGCCGACGGCCTGCCGCGCCAGGCGCTCGGGGTGTACTCGAAGTTCGTCGACCAGTTGCTCAAGGACAAAGGCGCCGCCGCCGACTTCGGCAAGGCGATGATTTCGTTGGGCGACACCTGGCAGAAGAACGGCGTGATCAGCTTCAGCGATATCGAGCACGCGGTGAGCAAGGAAATCATGCCGAGCCTCAGCGAAGAAAACCGCAGCTCATTCGTGAAGAACCTGACCTTCCTCAAAGACAATGGCGTACTCGGCTCGGTCGGCGGCGCCATCGGCATGGGCCGTATCGTCTACCAACTGGCGGGCCAGGGCGGCAAGCTGGCGGACACGCCGATGAAGCGCCTGGGCATCGCCAACGACTTCCTCGGCTTCCTCGGCACCGGCTCGCACTTCGCCACCTTGGGCCTTAAGGTCTACGACAAACTGCGCGGCACCAACGCCTACAAACTGATGGGCTTCGACCGCTCCCTGCCCGACCTGTGGGCCAAGCCTGGCGAGGGCTACCACGCCCTGCCCAAAGACGCCGAAGCCATCCAGAAAAAGTACTTCGACCTCGTCGACCAGGCCATGGACGACGGCAAGGACGTGGGCAAGGTGCTCAACAGCGGCGGCTGGAGCGACGAAGGCGCGAAGAAGGTGCAGGAAGGCATTGAAAAAGGCATCGCCAGCCGTGGCGGCGTGGCCGGTGCCGGCTTTGGCGCCAAGTTCGCCAGCAGCGCGATCAAGGTGATCGGCATGGCCACCGACGTGGCGGGCGGCGTGATCAGCGTGGTCCAGGCCGCCTTCACCCTGCGCGATGGCGTGCGCGAAAAAGACCCGGTGAAAATCGCCTCCGGTTCGCTGTCGATGGCCGGTGGCGTCAGCAGCCTGGTGGCAGCTGGCGGCGGTGTACTCACCACCCTTGGCGTGACCGGGCGCATCATTCCGTTCCTGGGGCCGGTGGGCTTCCTGATCTCCGGCGCGCTGTCGTTTGTCGGCGCGATCCTGAGCACCATTCAGTCGCACAAGCTGCACAAGATCTCGATGCAGAACTGGGACCAGATCCAGGACTTCAAGCAGGATGGGCTGCTCAAGCCCAATGGCGATGAAGCCTATGTGTGGCTGCAGACCTACCTGTCCGACTGGGGCCAGCGCGATGCGCCGCAGGACCAGAGCATCTTTGATTTCCGCAAGGAAGAATGGGACGCGCGCTCGAGCATTCGTGGCGGCGATCATCGGCGTGATCACCCGGACTATATCGGTGATGGGAATAACCGTAATTCCGAGGACTACAAGTATTCACTGAAACCGTCGGAATGGACCAATGACAACCACGACATTATCTGGCGCGTGGGCGATGGGTATGGTGGCCCGTATCACGATGTAGATAACGGCTGAGATTACTGAAGCAATACAGAACCAATGTGGGAGCGGGCTTGCTCGCGAAGGCGGTAGATCAGTCAACTTATCTGGCGACTGATTCACCGCTTTCGCGAGCAAGCCCGCTCCCACATTTGGAGTTGTGTTGGGTCAGATCAGGCGGGCGGCGACCAGCCAATCCGCCACGGCCTGGAATGAGGCGTCCGGCACGGGGTCACCGGGCACGGTCTTACGGGCAATTTCAGTGGCCAGGGTTTTATCCGGCGCATGCGGAATACCCAAATCGTAAGCCTCCTGCAACATCAACAACGCCTCCTCCGGCGACGCCCGGCACACGATCACCGGCACTGGCGTCTCACCGCGCACATAACGCACGCCAATCACCCAGCCATCGGTGGTGCCGATCATCATCGACGCCCGGCCCAACCCCAGCTTGGTCGCCAGTGCCTGCATTTCATTGCGCTGGCGGCGCCGTTCGCTCTTGATCAGCGGATCGCCGTCGATGTCCTTGCGTTCGCGCTTGGTTTCGCTGCGGGTCATTTTCATGTCGCGGCCGAACAGCCAGCGCTGCATGATCACGTCCACCGCGCCCACCAGGATGAAGGCGCACAACACGGTAAACACCAGCGGCTTGAGCACCAGGAAAAACGTCGACTCCATGCACTCCGCACCACAGCGTGACGACTCCATCAGCGCCTGCAACGCATGCTTGCCAATCACGTAAAACGCAATCGCCAGCACATGAACCTTGATCAGGCCCTTGATGAACTCCACCAGGTTGCGCAAGGCAAAGATCTTTTTCATGCCCTCCGCCGGGTTGATGCGCTTGAACTCCGGCTTGATCGGGTCGACCGAGAACACAAAGCCGCGCATGGTGATGATATTGGTCAGGATCACCACGCCGGTGGTCACCGCCATCACCGGCAAGGTGATGCTGATCACCAGTTGCTCGGCATGGTCGAGTACCCGTGGCCACACTGTAGCGAACGGCTCGATGTAGATTTGCGCGGTGAGGTCGATCAGCGCCGTGACCTGGGCCTTGGCCCGTGGTGCGAGGATGGAAATGCACAATGTGCAGAACAAGATGACCATGCCCGACACCAGGTCCTGGCTCTTGGCGACCTGGCCTTTCTGGCGCGCGTCCTTGAGTTTCTTGTCCGTGGCCGGCTGGGATTTCTCTTCGCTGGTATCGGCCACGGGCTACTCCATGCCCGCCAGGGTTTTGAGCAGTTCGACGGTGCCGCGAAATTCCGCCAGTTGGTCGAGCATCAACGGGATCAGGAAGCCGATATAGATGACCATCAAGATACTGAAAAACAGGTTTTTCACCGGCAGCGACAAGTCGAAAATATGCAGGTTGGGCGCCATCCGCGACAGGTAGGCGAGCATCAAGTCGGTGATCAACAGCGAAATCAGCAAGGGTGAAACCATCAGCACGCCGACGCGCATGATCTGGTCGAGGATCGACAACACCGCGAGCAACGCGGAGCTGGCGAACACCGGGGTGAAGGAGGTCACCGGCCATAACTGGTAGCTGTGGTAATAGCCGTCGACCATCAAGATAAAACCACCAGACATGAAGAACAGCGTGATCAGCATCACCGTGAGCAAGGTCGCCATCACGCTGGACTCGCCGGACGATAACGGGTCGACCAATTGCGCCATGGTCGAGCCGCGTTGCAGGTCGATCAACTCCCCCGCCACTTCCGCCGCCCAGAACGGGATGCCGAACAACAGGCCGATCAGGATGCCGATCAGGAACTCCTTGATCAGCAACCCGGCGATAAACACGCTGCCGTGTTCGGGCATATGGGTCAGTGCGTCGAACACCGGAAAGAACATCGGGATTGAGATGGCCACGGCCACGCAGCCGCGAATCATGCCGGTGAGGCCCAGGCGGTTAAACGCCGGGGTGATCACCACCACGCCCATCGCGCGGCAGGCGGCGAGCGAGGCGGCGCTGATCACCGGGTAGGCGACTTCAAGAAACTGCGCGGTAAGGCTGGCATCCATGGGCGGTCAGCGCGTCCACATGGGGAAATTGTCCAGCACCTGGCCGCCCAGCTCCGCGACTTGCCCGGCGAGGACCGGGCCGAGAAATACGATGGTCAACAACACCGCCACCAGCTTCACCACCTGGGGCAAGGTCTGGTCCTGGATCTGCGTCAGCGCCTGGAACAGCCCCACGCTCAAGCCCACGATAATCGCCACGCCCAGCGCCGGTGCCGAGAGCATCAGCACGGTCATCAGTGCCTGTTTCATCAATGACAGGAAAACGTCCTGGCCCATGGGTCGTGCCTCAGCCGTAACTCAGAATCAAACCGTGCATCAAGCGCGACCAGCCACTCAGCGACACGAATAAAAAGATCTTCAGCGGGATCGAAATCAGGTTCGGCGACACCATCGACATGCCCATCGCCATCAGCACGTTGGACACCAGCAAGTCCACCACCAGGAACGGGATGTAGAGCAGAAAGCCGATCTCGAAGGCGCGGGTCAGTTCCGAACTGACAAACGCCGGGATCAGCACCACCAGGTCATCGTCACGCAGGTCGGCGCGGGCTTCCGGCGACCAGATGGTCTCGGTGGCCTGCACAAAAAAGCCGCGCTCGGACTCATTCGCAAAGCGCTTCAAATGCGCCTGCAGCGGCGGGCGTAGCGCATCGCCCAGGTCCTTGAGTTGCTCGACATGCTCGATGTTGAGGTCGCGCCCCTCCACCTGGCGGTACATGTCGCCAATCAGCGGCGTGGTCACGTACACCGACAGGATCAGCGCGATGCCATACAGCACCAGGTTCGGCGGGGTTTGCTGCACGCCAAGGGCGTTGCGGATCAGGAACAGCACCACCGAAATCTTCATGAACCCGGTGAGGGTGACCACCGCCAACGGGATCAGCCCGATCGTTGCAACGACCAGGATGATCTCGATCAGGTTCGGCTGATAACCGGTCATGGGGTGGCGAAACTCAGCAGGCGCACACCCAGGCCGTCACCGATTTTCACCAGTTGGCCCTGCCCGACGCGGCGCCCGTTGACCATCAGGTCGACGCTGTCCACGCTTTGGGTGTTGAGCTGCAACAGACTGCCTGCGCCCAGCTCCCGCAATTGCGCCAGGCTCAATTCCAGGCTGCCGACCTGGCACACCAGTTTGAGCGGCAAGTCATCCAGGGCCGCAGCCGCATCCACATCAGTCATTGTGTTCTCCATGTGCAAAAGGGGCGCTTTCAATTCTTCTTGCAACCGCAAGGCTTCACCCTGGTATTGGCAGCGGGCCTGCAAGCGCCCGTCCAGGTCCAGCAGCAAGCCTGCGTCGTGTTCCAGCATCAGCACATCGCCGGGGCGCAGGCTGCGCAACTCACCGAGGCTCAGCCACTGCTGCCCCGCCAGCACCGCCAGGGTCTGGCGCAGCGCGGGCAGAGGGTCGGGCTCGACCTGGCCGTATTGCGTGAGCAACTGCGCCACCAGCACGGCGGCGCCTTCACTCAGGTCCAGCTGCGCGCCCATGGCGGGTTGATTGCCGAAGGTCAGTTCAAGCGCCAGGCTCACGGCAAACGTGCGCGGGTCGTCTTTGGCTTCGAGCAACTGCACCGGGTGGCCAAGCAACGGTTCCAGGCTCTCGATCAGGTCGAGTACTGCCAGTTCCAGCAGCAACGAACGCGGCAGCGAGGGCAACAGCTGCACGTCGAATTGCAGCGCCAACGGCACCAGCACCTGTTCCAGTGCGGCCGTCGACAAACGCAGGCGCACCGGCGCGCGGCCGAGCAACAGCAGCACATCGCGTGGGGCGTTGAGGCTGTGCGGCTCAGCGGCCCAACTCACGCGCAGGTCTTGCCCGGCGCAGCGACCCTGCCAGGCGCGTCGGCGCCGGTGCAGTTGGTTATGCAAATCCAGCAACGCCGGGTCGTAGTGCGTCAGCCACGGCGCCAGAGGGTCGGCAAGGGCTGCGATCATGTGCCGGTGCCTTCGTCGCGCAACTCACCGACGCGGCGCTCAGCGCTTTCGCGTCCGTCCAGCAGGCTTTGCCAGGCTTCGGACTGGCGCTGACGGTTCAGGCGTTCCTGGCGAAACAGGTCGCGCTCGCGCTCCTGGCTTTGCAGGGTGGTGGACACGTGGGTCACGTCGTTTTCCAGCAGTTGCTGGTCATCCGACAGGCCGCGCAAACGGTCCTGGGCCGCCTGCCAACTGGCCACCGACAAGCCTTCGGTGAGGGACGCATACACCTGCCGCGCCTCTTCGGCAATCGCCTCACGGTGCAGGCGCAGTTGTTCCTTGGCGTCGTTCAATACGCCGTGGGTTTGCGCGCAGCGTTGCTGTTGGGCGGCCAGTTGGCTGGCGGCGCGTTGTTCACGCAGCACCCGCAGGGTTTGCAGGGTGCGTAGTTGGTCAGTTTTCATTGGGGGTCACTCCTTCCTTAAGCCTGCGTGACAATCTTTAGATCCATGAAAATCAAAGGTGGGAGCTGGCTTGCCTGCGATGGCGGTGGGTCAGCTTGCCCTTGTGTGACTGATAGACCGCTATCGCAGGCAAGCCAGCTCCCACAGGGTTTTGTATGGGACTGAAGTTCACTGTTGTTCATTGATCTCATGCCAGCACCTGGCGCATGCGGACCAAGGTCTGGTCCAGGCTGCTCGGTTCGTCGGCGTTCTGGCGCAGGAATGCTTCGATGGCCGCGTGGCGGTTGATGGCTTCGTCGGCCAGCGGGTCGCTGCCGGCGGAGTACTCGCCCACGCGGATGAGCATTTCGATTTCGCCGTAGCGCGCCATCAGTTCACGAATGCGCATGGCCAGGCGTTTGTGTTCTTCACCCGCGACCTGCTCCATCAAGCGGCTGCGGCTGCGTAATACATCCACCGCCGGGAAATAGTTGCGCTGGGCCAGTTCGGCGCTGAGGGCGATATGCCCGTCGAGGATCGAACGTGCTTCCTCGGCCACCGGATCACTGGCGGCGTCGCCTTCGGTGAGCACGGTGTACAGCGCGGTGATGCTGCCGGTGGGGCCGGGGCCGGCGCGCTCCAGCAGGCGCGGCAAGGCCGAGAAGAACGACGGCGGGTAACCGCGGCGGGTAGGCGGTTCGCCCACCGCCAGGCCGATTTCACGCTGGGCGCGGGCAAAGCGCGTCAGGCTGTCCATCAACAGCAGTACATTGCGGCCCTGGTCGCGGTGGTACTCGGCCAGAGTGGTGGCGACAAACGCCGCACGCACGCGCTCGGCCGCCGGGCGATCAGACGTCGCCACCACCGCCACCGTCCGCGCGCGGGCCTGGGCGTCGAGTTGCACGTCGAGCAATTCGCGCACTTCCCGACCGCGCTCGCCGATCAGGCCGATCACAATCACATCGGCTTCGCTGTTGCGGATGATGCTCGCGAGCAGCGACGACTTGCCCACGCCCGGCTCACCAAAAATGCCCATGCGTTGGCCCTGGGCCAAGGTCAGCAAACCGTCGATGGAGCGAATACCCAGCGCCATCGAACGCACAATCAGTTGCCGCGAAAACGGCGCCGGCGGCTCGGCGTGCAGCGGGTAGCGCTGCAAGGCAAGGGTCGGCGGGATGCCGTCGCCGTCGAGGAAATCACCCATCGGGCTGATCACCCGCCCGAGTTGCGCATCGCCCACCGCCACGCCCAGGGTTTCGCCGGTGGCGGTGATTTGCGTGCGGGTCGACAGGCCTTCCATGGAGCCGATGGGCGACAGGATCGCCTCGTCGCCATCAAAACCGATCACCTCGGCGCTCAAGCTGCGGCCGCTGCCAGGGTCGCGCAGCTGGCACAGTTCACCGATGCTTGCGCCGGCGACACTGGCGCGCAGCAGCACACCACGGATGCTCAACACGGAGCCGTGCATCGGTCGTATGCGCGCCTGGGCCAAGCGCTCAGTCAGGCGCGGCAGCAACTGCTCGAGGTTCATGCCACGCCCTCTTCGGCGAACGGCAACAGGCTGCGGCGCAGGCTTTGCAATTGCGCTTCCAGGCCCAGTTCGACGGAGCCGGCCGGGCTGTTGAGACGCGCCTGGCCGGCACTCAGTTGTTCATCGGCGTCCACGGCAATTGCCAGGCCTTCGTGCTTGAGGCGTTGGCGCAAGGCCTCAACCTCGGCAGGCGGCACCCACAGGGTCAGCGCCTGGTCCTGACGAAAGGCGCTCAAGGCCTGACGGGTGCAGCGCACCACGCGCTCGGCGTTGTCCAGTTCACCCAACACCTCGCGCACGATGCCCAGGGCCAGATCGGCCAGGGACGCCTCCAGGCTGCTCAGGTAGTGCTGCACTTGGGACTGGGTTTGCACCAGCAACTGCGCGACTTGCTCCGCGCCTTCTTGCCGCGCCGTTTCAAAGCCCTCGGCGCGCGCGGCTTGCAGCCACTGGTCGCTGTCGGCCTTGACCTGCTCGGCCTGATCCTTGGCGGCCTGCAAAAAGGCAAAACCGTCGGTCCACAGCGCGGCTTCTTCGGCACGCAGGATGCGTGCGGTGGGACGGCTGGGTAATTCACTCATCGGTTTTATCCTCGGCCATCAGGGCGGCGGCGGCGGCCTGGACGATCTCCAGGTCGCGCGGCAGCCGTGCGCTGTGGCCCTGGGGGAAGGCGAAACGCAAGCGCATCCAGCCCTGCAAATCGGCCTGCTGGGCGTGCAGCCAGGCCGCCACGCAGCCCTGGCCATCGCGGTCGATGGCGTCGATCAGCTCCGCAGGCTCGCGCAGCAAATCCGCGGCTCCGCCCAGTTGTCGCAAGGCCAGCGCCTGGCTGAAGACCTCGGCGCCCAGGCCTTCGCGCAGTTCATTGACCACGTCGCGGCGAATCTCGCGGCTCAAGGTCGAGGCGTGCCAGATGGCGCCGCACAACCTCGGCAAGCGCGCAAATTGCGCCGGCGACAGCAGCAACACCGGCAGGTCGGCCGCCAAGGGCGTCACCAGGTATGCCAGTGGCGCCAGTTGATAGTGGTTGACCAGCAGTTGTTCCAGGCGCTGGCGAAAACGCGGCTGGTTTTGCATCGCGTGCAGCACGTCGTCCGGCAGGTCATCAGCAAAACACGCGCCCAGGCTTGGCGCGCGCACGAACTGCAGCGGCGCGGCGATCAGCCGCTGCCAGCGTTCAAACAAACTCATTCACCCTCCTTGAGCACATACAACGCCTGGGATTGGCGCCGCGCCCACTGCTGGCGGGCCAATACGCCGAGCGCGCCAAGGGCGATCAGCAGCAAGCCGCCAAACATGATGCGGGCCTGGGCGAGGTTGTCTTCCAGCAACCACAGACCCATAAAACGCGCCAGCCGAGGCTGTGCCGGGTTCTGGCTGATGGCCACGGCGGCCTTGATCGCGGTCACTGACACGCCGTCGTAGCTGAGGCCGGAAATGCCGTTGGCGACCAGGGTCTTGATCTGCGGGATCAGCGTATTGATGTCGGTGCCCGGGTCGTAACGCACCAGCACCGAGGCCGACGACGGCGAAATCACGCGCTTGAGCAAGTCGTTGTCGGGCAACACCACGTGCACACGGGCGGCGACGATGCCGTCGATCTGCGACACCGAGTGCGACAGCTCTTCGCTCAGCGCGTAGATCATCTGCGCGCGCTCCTGCACCGGCGACGACACCAGGCCATTGCCCTTGAACACCTCGCCCATGTTGGAAAAGCTCTGCTGCGGCAGGCCGGCGTTGTCGAGCAGGGTCATGGCTTCGGCAAAGCGCTCCTCATCGACCACCACTTTAAGCTGGCCGTTGTCCTGGGTCTTGCGCTCCGCCGGGATGCCACCGCGCAGCAGCACCGCGACCATGGCGTTGGCATCGCGCTCGCTGAGGTTGGTGTAGAGGTCGGTGTTGCACGCCTGCAAGAGGCTGGCGAGCAAGCCGATCAGCAACAGGCGCAAGGCGCGGTTTGGGCTTGGCATGGCGTTATTGACCCTTGAGCAACGTATTGGCGGAACCGGAAATCTGCGTCGCGCCGCGCACCACCATCTGGGTTTCGATGGAGTAATCGAACATCTTGCCCAGCGAGTGCACGATCTGGTCGACCTGCTGTTCGCCGACTTTCTTGCCCGGCTCGCCTTGGGGCGACGCACTCGCCGTGCGGATCTCCGCCGAGGCCGGTGGCGGTGCCGACGGGTTATTGGTAAGCACATCGGCGCGCTCGGAAAACGCCCGGGTGCGGTCGATGAAACTGTTCATGCGCTCCATCAGGCCCGAGCCGATCTGGTGCGGGCTGGCGCCTTCGGGCATGCCCTTGGCGGTATTGGCCATGTGCTCGAACAGGTTCTGCGAGGCCCCGGCGGGCCCCGCACCGGCGGACGGCGGCAAAGCCGAAGCGCCGGCAGCGAGACTGATAGTCATAGGGGCTCCCTACTCGTCGTCGTCATCGGACATGGCGTCGTTCAGCAGTTCCTGCATCTTCGGCATGATGATGAACTGGCCGCCGATGGTGACCGCCTGGGTGATCAGCGCATCGTTGAACTCGGCGTCGCTGGTGTCCGAGGGTTTGTCGGCGGCCTTGGCGTTATCCACCGCCGCGTTGAACTTGGCTTCAGGGCTGGCGCCACCGGGGGCGAGGTTGCTGTCTACGGCCGTTACGGACATGGTGCTGCTCCTTTACTGGGTTGGGGTTTCGGTACTGACTTGGGCGCCACGGAACACCCGCACGCCATGCTCGCGCGCCACCGGGGCGGCCACGACGTTGGGTTGCAGGTGATCGACATGCTGTTGCACCAACGCCAGGTACGGCGGTGGGCCGGAAACAAACACTTCATCGCCCTCGGGGCCATTGCGCATCGACAACTGCTGGCCGAACACGTCGAGGGTGTTCAGGTAGGCCTGCAACTGGTCGAGGTTGAGCGCGTTGGCCTTGAACAGCTTGGTGCTGATTTCGTCGCTGGCATTGAGGTACAGCAGGTTGCCGTCGAAGTACCAGGTCAGGCCGTTGGTGCTGCACAGGGTCTGCAGGAATTCACCGGCAGTGGCGGCGCGAATGGTGCTGCGAGCCTTGCCGCGCACCTTGTCCGAGAGCACCAGCGGCACGTCGAGGTTGTGGCCGAATTCTTCCAGGGCACTGCGTACATCCTGATCGACCAGCACGTAGGCGTAGGGCTGGGAGAACCAGGCGGGCTCTTCGGCGGCGTTGGCCAAACCGGCGTTGAACAGGCATAGGACGGCCATCAAAAATATGCTTACATGACGTCCGCCTTCGCCCGACGAGTTGTGACGATGACCAAGAATTTTCTGCTCGCCAGTACCCTGCTGTTGGCGGCCTGTTCCAGCAAACCTGCGACCGATACCGACAAGTCCCTGCAACTGGCCAACGACCTGAGCAAACGCGGCGACTACAGCAGCGCGGCCGCGCTGTACGAGCGCGCCGCCCAGCAACCGGGCGCTGGCATCGACCTGTGGCTCAAACTCGGTCAGGCCAAGCTCGACGCCAAGGACGCGCTGGGCGCCGAACGCGCCTTCCAGCAGGCCCTGGGTTTCGACGCCCATAACGCCGACGCCCTGCTCGGCCTGGGCACCGCGCAATTGCAATTGGGCAAGACCCAACGCGCGGTGACCGCTTTGGGGCAGGCTGCCGAGATCAATCACTTGCCGGTCGCCTATACCCGCTTGGGCATCGCCCAGGTGCTGAATGGCCAGGCCGTCGCGGCCCAAACGGCGTTCGCTAAAAGCCTGAGTTTGCAGGCGGATGACCTCGACAGCCGTTGCAATCTGGCCCTGGCTTATGCGCTTGGCGGGCAGTCGCAGCAGGCGCTGGAGACCATTGCCCCGGTGACTCAGTCGCCCCGTGCTTTGCCACGGCATCAGCGCAATGAGTTGTTGGTGATGGTGTTGGCGGGCTTTGAACAAAAGGTTGCCGGGTTGCCGTTGGATGATATTCCGGCGGCTGAGCGCGCGCGTTTGGTGGTGGAGGCCAAGCGGATCAAGGCGATCAGTGATCCGGTGGCGCAGGCGAAGGAATTGGGGTTGGTGGACCCGCGCTGACTGATCGTTCCCACGCTCTGCGTGGGAATTCAGGCCGGGTCGTTTTGCGTTCCGAGGCGTGACGCGGAGCGTCACAAGAGGCATTCCCACGCGGAGCGTGGGAACGATCATTGCGATCATTGGCGTGCCTTTGGTCATTGTTGGCCTCCGGTCGCGCCGGCTTTGGCTTCTTGCTGATCTTTGCGCCGCTGCAGTTGCTCGCGGTCGAAGCCTTCGATGTAGACCTGGGCGGCGCGACCGACGGGGGCGGCCATGGCCGGGCCGGTGGCGCGGCCTTGGGTCAGGTCCTGCTTGCGCTCAACCATCTGCATCAAATTCAAATTGTTCGCACAGCCCAACGGCAAGGTCGGTTTGAAATCTTCGTCCAGCCCGATTGCATCCTTGGCCGGCGGCTGCTGGCATTGGCTCGGCAAACCATCCGCGCGGTATTCCGGCGCGTAATACACCGGCGCCAAATGGGTCTGGCAGCCCACCAACGCCAGGGGCAACAGCATCAACACACGCAAAGCAGTCATCGCAGGCCCCCTCATCAATTCATGTAGAAACCGAACGCCCCGCCGCTGCGCGGTCCGGTGGCCGCGGCAGTAGCCGGTTGTGCGTCCAAGGGTGTGGCGAGGCTGCGGCTGCGCACCGGCTCCACCAGATACGGTGTGATCAGGATCACCAACTCGGTTTCGTTACGCTGGAAACGCTTGGAGCGAAACAGGTTGCCGAGGATCGGCAAGTCGCCCAGCAACGGCAGTTTTTCGATGTCCTGGCTGCTCTCACGCTGGAACAGCCCGGCGATGGCGAAGGTCTGCCCGCTGCCCACTTCAACCCGCGTATCCGCACGGCGCACGCTGAAGGACGGCACATGGAAATTGCCGAAATCCACGGTGCCGCCGCTGACCACGCTGCTGACTTCGGGGCGCACTTGCAGGGCGATGCGGCCGTTGGGCAACAGCGTCGGGTTGAACAGCAGCGACACGCCGAACGACTTGTATTCGATGCCCACCAAGTCGCGGTTGACCGGCACCGGGATCGCCACTTCGCCCCCGGCGAGGAAGCTGGCAGTCTGGCCGGTCATGGCGGTGATGTTCGGCTCGGCCAGTATCTGCAACACACCGTTGGCTTGCAGTGCGTCGAGCATGCCGTCGATATTCACATTGCCCGAGCCGGTGCCCGCCGTCGCCAGGCCGCCCGCCGTGGCAGCCGCCAGGCCACCGCCGGTAATCAGCCCGAACGAGAAGGTGCCGTTGTTGAACATCGCGTTCCAGTTCACGCCGTAGTGCAGCAACTCGGAACGCGACACTTCGGCAAAGCGCACACGCAGGTTGACCTGGGCGGCGCCGGCGTATTCGGTGGTGTTGATTGCGCTTTGGAAGCCTTGGCCCTGCGGGTTGAGCAGCGCGTTGAGGTCGGTCGCTTCGGCCACTGAGCCGACAGTGCCCTTGGCGATCAGGCGGTTGCCGGCGCCGGTGATTTGCGCGCCATTGCCGGGGTGCAGTTCCTGCATTGGCGCGGTCACCGCCTGGGTGCCGCTGCTGACCGACAAGGTCAGGCTGGCGAGTTGTTTGCCGTCATTACCGAGGGCGATCAGGCTGGTGTTGCCCGGCGCCTTGCCGAAGATATACAGCGTGCCGGGCGACACCACTTGCAGGTCAGCGACGTTGGGCTCGGCCACCAGCACCGACTCCACCGGCGCGACAAAATGCAAAATACGCCCTTCGCCGGACGCCAGATTGATCGAGCCCCCCGCCCCATTGGCAATTTCCTGAGCCTGACTTGCGCAACTGACCAGAGCCAGCAACAACACACAAAAACGCATCATGAGGCAGACGCCAGGGTAGTGACGGAAGCCGCGGCAGGTGCGCGGCGGTTAGAGATATCGGTGAGGCTGATGGTCACCAGCGCTTGCAGGTTGTATTCGGTGGCCAGCTCGCGGAACGACAGCACCGCCAGCTCCAGCTCGCCGCGCAGCACCAGGCGACGCAGGCTGCGGCGCAATTCCGGGTGCACCAGCAATACCGCGCTGTTGACTTCGCGGGTGTTCTCACAGGCCTGGCGCAGTTGCACGAGCAAGGCGCGGCTGACGTCTTCGGGGATCAATTCGCGCTGCGGTTCCTGGCGACGCAGGGACGCGCGCAACTGGTCTTCCAGGCCGGGCGCCAGCACCAGCGCGCCGATCACCCGGTTACGGTCGGCGTATTGATGGCTGATCTGCCGCGCCAACGCTGCGCGCAAGTGTTCGGCCAGGCGCCCGGCATCGGTCTCGCGGGCGCCCCACTCCACCATGGCTTCGAGCAAGGCGCGCTGATTGCGGATCGATACACCTTCGCCGACCAACAGGCGCAGGGTTTCGGCAACCCGTTGCAAGGGCACCAGGCGCAAGGCCTCTTTGACCAGCTCGCCGTAGGTGGCTTCGGTGCGTTCGAGCAGCAGGCGGGTTTCCTGGATGCCGAGGAAGTCGGCGGCATAACGGCGCAAGCTGCGTTCCAGCACACCACGCAAGACTTCATCGGGCAGCAGGAAACCGATGCCGGCGTTGCGCAACGTCTCTTCGTGCTGGCGCTCGATCCAGTGGGCGTTGCGGCCATTGAGCGGTGAATCGGCTTGCACGGTGGCGATGTCCAGCAGTTGCACATGCACCGGATCGTCCTGCAGCAACAGGCAGTTGATCGGCAACTCGCCTTCGCTCACCGGCACGCCTTCCAGCGACACGCGAAAACCGCCCGGCGGCGCCTTGGGTTCCATGTAGATGCCCGGCACCGGCACATCCACACCGAGGTCGGTACGAATGTCGTGGCACAGCGCTTCGACACGCTGGCGCAGCAACTGGCGCGGCGCGCTCTGGGACACGCCGCTGCCGATGGTCAGCAGAACGCGGGAATCGGGCAGCAGGTTGTCATCCAGCTCGGCCTGCACTTCGACCACCGGTTCCGGCGCCTCGACCAAGGCCTCAAGCTCGCCTTGGGGCTGGCGCGTATGCCGGCGATACATCACGAATGCCGCCCCACCGAAGGCGGCGGACAAACCGAGGAATACCCAGGTCGGGAAGCCCGGCAGCAGGCTGACGCCGATCATGATCAACGCGGTCAGGCCCAGCGCGCGGTAGCTGGCGCCCAGCTGCTTGATGATCTCGCTGCCCAGGTCACCGGCCTCACCGTCGCTGTTGACGCGGGTGACCACAGTGCCCGCCGCCACCGAAATCAGCAGCGCCGGGATCTGTGCGATCAGGCCGTCGCCCACGGTCAGCAGCGAGTAGGTGTGCACCGCCACACCGAATGGCATGTCGCGCTCGATCATGCCGATCAGCATGCCGCCGAGCAGGTTAACCGCGAGGATGACTAAACCGGCAATGGCGTCGCCTTTGACGAACTTCATCGCGCCGTCCATCGCGCCGAACATCTGGCTTTCACGCTCCAGGCGCGAACGGCGGCGGCGCGCTTCGGCCTGGTCGATATCACCGTTGCGCAGATCGTTGTCGATGCTCATCTGCTTGCCGGGCATGGCGTCGAGGGTGAAGCGCGCGGCCACTTCCGCCACACGTTCGGCGCCCTTGGTGATGACCACGAACTGCGCCACGGTGATGATCAGGAACACCACCATGCCGACCACCACTTGGCCGGCGATCACGAAGTCACCGAAGGCCTTGACGATATGCCCGGCGTCGCCGTGCAGCAGGATCAAACGGGTGGTGGTGATCGACAGGGACAAGCGAAACAGGGTGCTGAGCAGGATCAGCGGCGGCAGCGCGGAGAACTCCACCGAATGGCCGATGTAGAACGCGACGATCAGAATCAGGATGCTCAGGGCAATGTTGAGGCCGATCAGCATGTCCACCAGGTAGGTGGGCAGCGGGATGATCATCATCACAATTGCCATGAGCATGAACGCGACGATGATCACGTCGGTGCGCTGCGCCGCCATGCGCGCCAGGTTGTTCAGGCGGTTGAGTGCACTCATGCGCTGGCCCTGCGTGCGGCCAGGTAGCGTTTGAAGCATTGGCGCGCTTCGTCCTTGCGCTCGCCGTACCAGAGCGCGCGGGCGCGCAGCAGCAACAGGCTGGCGGACTCACCTTCCAGCGCCACCAAGCGGTCGAGGGCACCCAGGGCGCGGGTGGCGTCGCCGCTGTCGGTAAAGGCCAGCACCAGCGAGCGCAGCAACACCGCGTCTGCGGGCGCGACACTGACGGCAATCAGCAACATCACCAGCGCACGCTGGGACTGGCCGTTGCGCCGGTACAGCTCGCCAATGCCCTTGAGCAGTTGCACGGCGTCGTCGTTATCGCGGGCCATCAGGCATGTACCTCCGAGCGTTGCTGTTCGAGGGTGCGGCGCATTTCGATCTCTTCGCTGATCAGGTCGTGGGCCAATTCCTTGATCTCGGGCTCGGCGTCGAGGCTCGGCAGGATGTGTTCCATCACGTGTTCCAACAGTTCCAGGGAGCGGGCGCTGCCGAACAGCAGCGAGTCGACGCCGGCGGCGCTGGTGAGTTCTTCGAGGTCACTGCGCAGGGAGCGGCGGGTTTGGGTCTTGCGGGTTTTCAGCACCGCTTCGAAGGCAGTGGCCTGGCGTGAGTTGACCGGGCGAACGGCTTCGACGGGGGCGCTGCGCACGTCGCTGGGGATGAGCGGGCGGGGTTCGACTTTCATGCGCGGGCCTGATCGTTCCCACGCTCTGCGTGGGAATGCAGGGTGTGACGCTCCGCGTCACCTTGCGCTGACGTCGGGACGCGGAGCGTCCGGGGCGGCATTCCCACGCAGAGCGTGGGGACGATCATTTGGGTGTTTGCCATGGCGCAGCTCATAGGGTGAAGGTGAAGCGTTCTTCGCCGCGGGCGAGGATCACTTGGTTGTTCTCGATGCGCTCCAGCACCCAGTTGTCCGCCAGGGCTGCGCCGGGGTACAGGCGTTTGCCGCTGTCGTTGATCACATAGGGGTGGGTGCCGAACCACACGGCCTGGAAGCGCACGCGCGGTCGCGCGGCGTCGGCGCGCACGGCGACGCGGGGGTTGAGGACGATTTGTTGGCCGTAACGCTGGTCGAAGGCTTGTTGCAGGGCCAGCCACTGGGGTTTTTGCGAGTGTTCGAAGCTGCCCACAGCGCTGAGCTGGCCGTTGGCGTTAGTGACCTTTATCGCCTCAAGATGGGCGGCCTGGAGTTGCTGCTCCAGCCAGGTTTTGGCGAGTTCACGGGACGGCTTTTTCAGCGCCGGAACATCTGCTGCTGTCACGGCAGTTTGAGCTATTGGCGCGTCGTTACGCACCGCCAAGGCCCCCGCACACAAAAACAGCAGGACGATCGCGACAATCCAGGGGGTAAATGGGCGCCTGGCGTCCGAAGGTTTTTGCGCCCCTTCCGGTAAAGCCAGGCTCACGCCCGCCGCGCCGAGGCGCAATTGCACCGGCAGGCGCGCGCGATGGCCGCTGCCGTGGGGAATACGTACATTGCCACTGAGCAGCACATCGCCGCCCAAGGCCTCGACCGCCACCTGGTCGCCCTCAAAACGCAGGCGCAGGTGCAAGCCGGCGATGCCGGGATCGCTGAGTACCAGGTCGGCCGCAAGGTCTGCGCCGAGGGTATAGACGGGCTGGTCGAGCACCAGGGAACTGCCCTGGTGCAAACCGCCGGTCACAGTCAAGGTCGGTGCGCCAATACCGGCGACCGGGCCTAAGGAAATCAAGGCTGTCATGTTCGGGTTTGCCCCCTTGAGCATGTGCAACGGGGTCAACAATCAGGAGGTAAAAGTACTCAGGTAAACGGGCAGCGCCGGCGCCGCCCGTTTTGGCGAATCAGTTCTGCGGACGCTGTTTGGTGGCGTCGAGCTCCGCTTTTTTCGCGGTGCTGATTTCAGTGATCTTGGCCGACTTCTCGATAGCCATGTTGAAGGTCGCTTCCATCTTCGCGATAGCGTCGTCGGCGCCGCCGGCTTTTACTGGTGGGACATCAGCCATGTTCATCTCCTTGCATCGATAGGGAAGTTATTCAGTTGCGCAACAGCAAGCTGAAAGTATGCAAACCGGTGAATGCCCAAAACGTCAGACAGTGAGCCTTCGAACCGTCGTTGGTTTGCATGGCAGCCATACTACTCACGATCAAAACGCCTTCGCTGTGAAAGCTTGTGAAACGTTTCGGCGACAGGGTGTGAAAGGTTTGGCTCAACCTGGCGTTGAGAAAAACTCATGTGTTTGAGGCTGTTGAACTTTTTTCAAAAAAACCAAACATGGCCAACCCCAATGTTTACGCGGCTTGCCTGGCCTGACCTGGAACCTTGTTGAACACTTTGCGCCTCTGCGAGCGATCGTTCCGAGCTTATCCGGCAACTATTTTCGCGACCACTTCACATTTTTCGCTAATAGCCCTTTGCCCAACTTTGCAGATATTTCCATTTGTAACAAAAGCGACTTGATCATCGCGTTTTATAGCTCGGCGCAAGCGACCTTAATGCGCGTTAACAACTAATTTCCTGCGCCATTAGTTAGTGCAGTTGCACTAATAGCTAACACCCTGCGTGCGCAGGCCCTGATATAGGCAAGAACTTCCAGGTGATCATTTATGCCAGCGATCCCAAGTAGTCGTGACCCGGCGCAAACCCCAGGCACAGACGGCGCGCAGAAAAAATTCGAAACCGCGCTGTTCACGGCTGTCAACCAGCCGACGTTTGACCCGTCCAAGATCCGTGGTCCTTCGATCCCCCTGCCCTATCAGAATGTGCAAGCACCGGTGAACAACACCATCACCTATACGCCGCTGGGCAGCGACAAACCGGTGACGCTCAAGCAGGTCGACAACCCGCGCCTCTTCGAAACACTGGTCGACCATTACAACAGGCAACAGAACGATGCCAGCTTCGAAAAAAACCTCGCCGACAGCAAAGCCGCCGGCTACACCGAGGCCGACGCCGGCACCGTGGCAGCCGGCCTGGGCAACTACACGGCCATCGGCAGCCCGACTGAACTCGGCCCGGGGTTGATTCGCTACCAGACCGCCTCCGGTGACAAGGTGGTGGTCAGCCAGAAGGAAACGCCACAGCTGTTCGATCAAGTCAGTGGCGACTTCACGAAGTTGTCGGCGATCAATGCGAGCGGCGCCGAAGGTTACCGCCTGGCCGGCCCCAACGAGAGCATCGACCCGGCCGCCAGCATCGGCGCGCCCGAGGAAGTCGGGCCTGGGCTGATCCGCTATCAAACCGCATCCGGTGACAAGGTGATCGTGTCCCAGGACATCACCCCGGCGCTGTACGACCAAGTCGCCAAACTGTATGCCGGGACCACCGGCGCAGCCGGCGCCTCGGACACGTCGTGGATCGACAACTCGTCGTTTGGCGTCTCCGGTGCCAAGGACTGGGACACCATCACCGGCAACACCAGCGGCACGCCCACCAAGGAAGAACTCGACCTGAACCGCCCGCGCGCCGCCGCGCAGCTGCTCTCGCAGAACTGGGACGCGTGGGGCCTGCACGGCGCGCCGATCGACTTCGCCAACCCGCCCACCACCTTGCCACCCGAGGCGCAGGCGGTGCTCAAATACGTGGCCAGCAGCCCGAACTTGATGGCGGCGCTGGACAGTGGCGGGCGCGGTAAAGCCGACAACGTGATCACCCACTCCGACGTCGACCACTTTATCGATAACGCCAACAAGGACCTTGGCGCCGCGTCGAAATCCTTCGGCAGTTTCATGGGCAGCAAGCCCGGCGACCTGGCAACCGCCAATGCCAAGTCCGCGGCTATCGTGATGGCGAACGAAAGCCTGGTCGCAAGCTCCGGCACGGTGATGCGCCCCGGTGATAACCAGCGCAGTAACGACGGCATGATTCGCCCCGACAACCTTGAGGCGCTGGGCAGTGATTCGGCCTTGAGCAATGAGCTGACGGGTGCGGCGGCCATGTGGTCGAAACCCGGCATGTTCCACGCCTTGGAAACCGGTGGCGACAACCCCACCACCGGCAAATCCGACAACATCGGCACCCGCGACAACATCGGCGCGTGGCTGGAAAAACAGGCGCCGAAAACCGACAGCGACACCCTGACCTTCCTCGACGGCGCCGCCACCCGCGATGCGGTCGCGGGCGTGGACACCTCGAAGCTGACCGCCGACATCCTGGCCAACCCACAGAACTACAGCGGCGAACAAAAAGCTGCGGTGATGGTGCAACTGACCGACGCGCAGACGCGCCTGCTGGTCAGCGATTACGTGGGCAATGAAGGCTTGATGGACAAGTACACCTCGCCGAACTGGGGCCTGAACCCCAACGAAGACAAGATCAAGGCGCAGCTGCAAAGCGGCATCGAGACCCTGTCGGCCGACCCGGACGTGCAGGCCTTTTTGCAGAACAATCGCGGCCCGGCGTTGAGCGATATCGTCGGCAGCGACCCGACCATGAAAGTCGCAATGCAGAACTACGTGGCCGACGGCATCGAGTCGGGCAAGAACCTCAACGACAACCTCAACGCCAAGGACCAGAACGGCAAGCAGATCGACATGGGCATGGGCCTGCAGAACGCCGCCAACGACGCGACCATCGCCAACCTGGCGCTGGGCGGCAATGGCCATGTCGACCTGAGCAAAATCGCCGCGAATGCCGGGCAAAGTGACGCGATCCAGAGCTACTACAAGAACCAACTGGTCACCGGCAAAGCCTTCACCGACGCTGTGGCCGGTGGCATGGACCCGACGGTGGCGGCCAGCAGTTTCGCCGCCAGCACCGCGTCCGCCCAGGCCTTCCTGGGTGACAAGGCCACGGCGGATGACGCGGCGACCTTGCAGGTCAACTTCAACGAAAACCTCAGCGATGCACTGCTCGGCGGCGCCACCACCGACACCCTCAACGTCACGCTGGGCGATGGCAACGGCAACTTTGATGAGGCCAAAGTCACCGCCGCGATCAACGACGCCCAGCAGAAAGACCCGCAGATGTTCGTCACCGCCGATGGCGGCAAGATCGACCCAGCACAGGTGGTGTCGATGCTGCGTTCGGTGTGGGACATCGGCCGCCAGGGCAACAAGATCGCCGACGCCCTGCCCAAGGCGATCGAAGGCATGAAGTTCGGCGATGTCAGCCCAGCGTTCAAGCAAGGCCTGCTGCACATCGGCAGTGCGGTGTTGATGAGCGGCGTGCTGATGGCGCGCTCGGCCAATGGCAGCAACACGCCGGTGGCGGATGCCAACCGTGTGTCGGCAGGCCTGCAATTCGCCGGCCTGTTGCTGGAAGGCGGCACCAAGTACGCCAAGGAAGCCGGCTACGGCGTGACCTGGGTCAACCGCCCGGACGGCGGCACCATTGGTGATTTCCCCGGCAAGGTGCCGGTGGGCAAAGGCCCGCTGTCAGCCCAGCAGATCGCCGATATCGGCGCCGCCGGCAAGATCATTGGTTCGGCCGGTGGGATTATCGGCGGCGTGATCGGGATTATCGGCGGTGTCGACTCCTTGAAAAAAGGTGACTACCTCACTGGCAGTTTCTCGGTGGCCACCGGCGTGCTCGGCACGGGCGCGGCCGTCGCCGGCCTGGTTGAGGCCGGGGCCGGGTTGTATGGCGCGACTGAAATCGGCGCCATGGCCGGCACCATCAGCGGCATTCTCGGCGGGGCCACGGCGATTCTCGGCGGTATCGGCAGCGCCTTCCTGCCGTTCGCCCTGGCGGATGCTCACGGCAAGGCGCAGGACGCGTTCTACGGCCAGCTCGCGCCAGTGCTGCAGCAATACGGTTTGACCGGTGGCCCGACCATGGATGGCGATTACCCGGCCGACCCGATCCCGGCCATCAACACCTGATTGGATTAAGCGTTCACCGCCTAAAGGTTCTACGACATGACGTATCTCACCGATGACACGGCTTCAAGCATCCACTTCGGCCCCTTCCAACTGCTGCCCCAACGTCACTTGCTGCTCAAGCACGGGCACCCCGTGGCCCTCGGCAACCGCGCCCTGACCTTGCTGATCGCCCTCGCCTCGCGGCCGGGTGAACTGCTGGAAAAAAACCGCTTGCTCGCCATCGCCTGGCCAAAAACCGTGGTGGAAGAATGCAACCTGCGCACGCAAATCAAGACCCTGCGCCGGGCCCTGAGCGACGATGAGTCGTTCTACATCGCCACGGCGCCGGGCCAGGGCTATCGGTTTGTCGCGCCGACGTGGGTCGAGCGCGCGCCCGTGCCGGTGATCAAAGAGCCGGTAATACTCGGCGTGTACGGCTGCCGCCATTGCCGAGGCGCCGGGATGATGCCGATGTTTGCGCAGCTGGGCATGCAGAACAGCTGACCGGCTAATGTGGGAGCTGGCTTGCCTGCTCCCACAGGTTTAGAGAGGCGGCGAAACAGTGATCGCACCCAAATCCAAATGCCCATCTTTCAACGGCGGGCACCAGTAATACCCGCCCGTCAACGGCGTACTGATGCGATACAACCCATCGACAATCCCATCCTCCAACCCGCTCATGCGCCGCAACTGCGCTTCAAACGCATCAAAGGAATGCCCGAACGCCAGGAACATCAACCCCGCCTGGCCGTTCTCGGCCCATGGCATGGAGCGGCGCACCACGAAGGCTTCCGGTGTGAAACTTTCCTGGGCGGTACGCTTGGTGTGGGCGGATTCCGGCGCGTCGTCCAACTCTTCGTTGTCGCCATGGCGACGGCCGATGATGTGGTCACGCTCTTGTGCGGGCAGCGCGGCAAAACCGTCGAGGTCGTGCTGCCATTGCTGGATCGCGGCAAAGCTGGCACCGCTGTCGGTCATCGCGGCGTCGACGGCGGCATCGTCGTGGGGGTTTTCGGTGCCGTCTTCGTAGTCGGTCAGGTCGAAGCCGGTCTTGTAGCGAAAGCCTTCGGTCATCTGCACCAGGCGAAACGCCGGGGCCAGGGCTTTTTCAAACGCACGGCTGCGTAACAGCAGCTCACCCCGATCCACGCCATGCAGCCATACCCACAGCGCCTGCTGGGTGGACGGGTTATGCGCACCCGGCCCACTCACAGCGGGAAATGCACGCAGCCCTTCAACCTGGGCGCCGAGTGCGCTTACCAGCGGCTCACCAAAACCGACCACCGCAGCCGAATCCACCAGTTGCACCAGCGCGTCCAACGCGGCGGGCACGGCTGCCAGGGACTCGACGGCAAAAAACAGATGGCGTGCCTGCAACGGCACCGGTGCGGCAAGAATGCCCGGCTGGTACTGACTCATGTGAACTCCTTCAAGAAAGCCGCGCAGTTTACTCCGACGAGCGTGGCGCACACAGCAATGTGTACAAGAAAGCGCACAAGCCTTGCCATAGAGCCGGTTGTTGGGTGACTCTCTAGTCATGTTTTGCAACTATTCCAGGGGTAGCGACATGACCACCAGTAACCTGCTCGACCCGCTGTTTCCCACTAGCGCCGCCGATATTCCCGAGCAATTTCGCCTGGCGGCACCGATTGAACAGCGTGATTACCTGGTCGATGGCCAGTTACAGGTGTGGAACGGCCCGTTGGCCCAAGTGCTGAGCCCGGTGCAAATCGGTGATGAGCGCGTGCATATCGGCAGCACGCCGCTGCTGGACGCCGACACGGCCCTCACCGCCCTCGACGCCGCCGTGCGCGCCTACGACCGTGGCCGAGGCGAATGGCCGACGATGCGCGTGGCCGAACGCATCCAGCATGTAGAAGCCTTTTTGCGCCGCATGCGCGAACAGCGCGATGCTGTCGTGAAGCTGCTGATGTGGGAGATCGGCAAGAACCTCAAGGATTCGCAGAAAGAGTTCGACCGCACCTGCGACTACATCACCGACACCATCAATGCGCTCAAGGAACTCGACCGCCGCAGCAGCCGCTTTGAACTGGAACAGGACACCCTCGGGCAAATCCGCCGCGTACCGCTGGGCGTGGCCCTGTGCATGGGGCCCTACAACTACCCGCTGAACGAGACCTTCACCACGCTGATCCCGGCGCTGATCATGGGCAACACCGTGGTGTTCAAGCCGGCCAAGCTCGGTGTGCTGTTGATTCGCCCGTTGCTGGAAGCGTTCCGCGACAGCTTCCCGGCCGGGGTGATCAACGTGATCTACGGCAGCGGTCGCGAAACCGTCAGCGCGTTGATGGCCAGCGGCAAGATCGATATTTTCGCGTTTATCGGCACCAACAAGGCCGCCAGTGATTTGAAAAAGCTGCATCCCAAACCACACCGCTTGCGCGCGGCATTGGGCCTGGATGCGAAAAACCCCGGCATCGTGCTGCCCGAGGTGGACCTGGACAATGCAGTCAACGAAGCCGTCACCGGCTCGCTGTCGTTCAATGGCCAGCGCTGCACCGCGTTGAAAATCCTGTTTGTGCATGAAGATGTGGTCGACAGCTTTATCGAGAAATTCAACACCAAACTGGCCACACTGAAACCCGGCATGCCATGGGAGGACGGCGTCTCACTGACGCCGCTGCCGGAAGTTGGCAAGGTCGATTACCTCAACGCGCTGGTGGCCGATGCGGCGCAGCATGGCGCCCAGGTGGTGAATGCGAATGGCGCCACCAGCCGTGGTTCGTTCTTCTACCCGGCGGTGCTGTACCCGGTGAACCCGCAGATGCGCGTGTACCACGAGGAACAGTTCGGCCCGGTGGTGCCGATCGTGCCGTACCGCGACCTGGAGACCGTGATCGACTACGTGCTGGATTCGGATTTCGGCCAGCAACTGAGTATCTTCGGCACCAACGCCGTGGAAGTCGGGCGCCTGGTGGATGTGTTTGCCAACCAGGTCGGCCGCATCAATATCAACGCCCAGTGCCAGCGTGGCCCGGACACCTTCCCCTTCAACGGGCGCAAAAACTCGGCTGAAGGCACGCTGTCGGTACATGACGCGTTGCGCGTGTTCTCGATCCGCACGTTGGTGGCGACCAAGTTCCAGGAGAGTAACAAGGCACTGGTCAGCGATATCCTGCGCAACCGCGATTCGAGCTTTTTGACCACTGACTATATTTTCTAAAAGTGGCGCAGTTCAAAATGTGGGAGCGGCGGTGCGACGATTCGACTTGCTCGCGAATGCGGTGGATCAGTCAAAGATGTGTCGACTGACACTCCGCATTCGCGAGCAAGCCCGCTCCCACAATTTAAATCGAGTTTTGCCCTGACTACCGAGGCCATTTTACTACCGATGAACCTGCCCTTCTTCGCCCGGCGCCTGCTGCGCCCGTTGCTCGACCCGTACCGCCGCTATCGTCATGCCAAGCTGATCCACGCGGTACGCGTGTCCATCGGCCTGCTGGCGACGATCCTGCTGACCACCGGCATCAACCTGCCCCACGGTGAGTGGGCCTCGGTGACCATGCTGATCGTGATCGGCGGCTTGCAACACCACGGCAATATCGGCAAAAAAGCCGTGGAGCGCGCCTACGGCACGTTGATCGGCGCCAGCGTCGGCTTGCTGCTGGTGGTGCAACAGGCTTATTTTGGCCAGCCGTTGTTGACCTACCTGTTGATGTCGGTGGTGTGCGGGTTCTTTTCCTATCACGCCATCGGCAAGGGCGGTTACATCGCGCTGCTGTCGGCGATCACGGTGTTTATCGTCGCCGGTCACGGCGACAACCCGATCTCGGATGGCTTGTGGCGCACCGTCGATATCCTCATCGGCATCGTCCTGGCCCTGGCCTTCTCTTTTGCCCTGCCGCTGTATGCCGTGTATTCGTGGCGCTACAACCTGGCCAGCGCGCTGCGCGACTGCGCCGCGATTTACAGCCGGATCATCAACGGCCAGTCGGTCACCGACGACGAACACTTCAAACTGCTCAACCGCTTGAACGCGGCAATGCTGCAACTGCGCTCGTTGATGCCATCGGTGTCCAAGGAAGTGCGCATTTCCATGACCGAGCTGGACGCGATCCAACGGCACTTGCGCATGTGCATCAGCACCCTGGAGATTCTCGGCAATACGCGCCCCGACCCTCGGGACGAGCAGGCCATGGCGCGGATGCAGGTGATGTTGAAGGCCGAGCATCGACAGATTCGCGTGCAACTGGTGGGGATGGCACGGGCGTTGAAATCAGGGTTTACCGAGCGGTTGGAACGGCCTGCTGCAAATGCGATGGATGAAGCCGTGCTGGACGCGCCGGTGCAGAGTGCGCTGGATGGGTATCGGTTGTTGACGTTGCAGCTGGCGGGGAATGTGGACGGGATGCGTCAACGGTTGGCGAAGACGGCGAGGCATTGGAAAATCTAAGTCGGCAATAAAAAGGGACAGCCTACATTTACGTAGCGCTGTCCCTCTCTTTGTACTCAAACTGCTCTCTTATTCCAACATCAGTAGATCGATTGCAAGGCCATCACGGGGTACCTTTCCTCTGCGTACCTGCCATAGATGCCAGCTCTTGCTTCAAAAAATGTCCAAGCCTGATTATAGACAAACGTACTCGCCCAACGACTATCAATGTAATTCCACGACCCCACGTAACAGCGTTGTATATCGTAAAGGGCAGCATCAAACATATAACTTCCCCAAGGAATGGTATTAATCCAGGCAGCCCCCTCTCTGGCAGTCAGTCGGGAATTATTGAACACGAACCGATAAATGTTACTTACCCATACGTAGTAGGAAACTTTCGTTAAGTTTTTATCGGTAACGGTAATCAAAGCGGTGCCAATCGCGTTACCGGTCACTTTCCCGCCTGCGTCCACTGAAGCCACTCGTGGATTATTAGAGGCATACGTGTAACCGCCAGCACCGCCGCTGGCTTGCCGGTATTGAGTATTCCCTATTGAATCCGCACCTGTTCTTCCCAAAGGGAACCCTTTAATAGAAACGCCATTCAAGTACATATAATTTTGATCAATTTTCAACTGCCCCGAAATCGTATAGGTCGTTGATTTAAACGGCTGCTTGTTTTCTTCTTTGTCACTGCCATCCAATGCGACCCCGACTTCCACCACCACCGTGCGATTAGCGGGTAACGCCTCCAGCCAGGCTCTCGACACCGGTATATTTTGCAGTCCTTTCGTTACATCAGTATCCGTTACCACATAGTTCGCCAGCACATTCAACTGCGCAACGCCCAAGCTGCGCAGGGTAATCCATACCCGCTGACCGGCAAATATCAAAATCCATATAGGCAGCGTCAAGGTAGGGTCACCGCCGAAGGTCGCCAGGTTAACGGCACCATTGTCCGCGATCTTATTAATCAATGCCTGCGGGAAGTACTCTGCCGAAATAGGGCTAACTTTGACAATCTGGGTGTCTGACCAGACAACTTTGCTTCCCGTTGTCACCTTGTAGCGCAAGGTGAGCGTTTTACCCACACACTGGGCGATAAATCGCGGCGTCAAGGCGAAGGTTACTCGCCCGCCGCTCAGCCCTTTCAGTGCAGTAAAAGCGAAGGTACCGTCCGATAGCATCATTTCGAGGGTGATGTCCTGCGCCGTCGTCATACCGGAGTACGCCACCAGCACATTGGTCCCTTGCTTATAGCCCAGGCCTGAGACATTCAGCGTCGGCCCTGTATTGGCGTCGAAGGCCGGGGCCGGCAGCGTCGCCGGAACAGCCTGGACATGATACTCACACTTGGCAAACGGCACCTGCGTCTCCGCCTCATCCCGTTGCGCAAAACTGACGCCGAAAATAAAACTCAAGATCGAATCAGGCTTGAGGTTGCGCAGTTGCTCCACCGGCCCAAGCACGTTCACCCCGTTGGCAACTTCTTCCTCGGTGACCTTTTCAGCAGAGTAGATGACCTCATCAAGTGCCGAGCCATCGTTCAACGTGCCTTTGATCGTCAAAAACATCCGTTGGTCTTTTTGAATCATAATCCACTTGGGCACGTGAATCTTCGCTTCACTCCCCAGTGCCAACAATGGAAATACACCGTTCTCAATCTTGTTGAGCGTCGGCGCCGGCAGCGCAGTGACGAGCAACAACTTGATCTTCAATGGTTTGGATCGGTACGTGATTTGCCCGCGGGTAAAACGGTAGTCCACGGTTATATAGTTTCCTCTTTCACGAATGGCCAACGCAATGATGTCGGGTGTAATAACGGCTTTGACTTTTCCCCCAGAGTCGCCTTTAACGGTCACCTCAGTGATGCTGATGCCAAACTCCCCCTCCCACCGGAAAATAACCTCGTCAGTGGGACGCAGATTGGTGACATTCCCCTCTAGGGTGGCGCCATTCAATACGTTTTTGGGGTGAAGTTGATCCTGCAAGACCTTATCGGCCTCCACCACCCTGGGCAGCGAAAGCTCCACCAGTGGGCCGACGGTGAGGTTAAGCAATTCGGAACGCACGTACGTTTTCGGCGTCGTCGCTGTGCCCTCCTTTTGCACGCTGTAACTGCAACGGATCGAGCCGTCGAGATTCAGGCGCATGACCGACGGGCTTACCTCGATCCACAGTTGCGTCAAAAGCGGCCCTTCGGTCGACGCATCGATAAGGAAGCTGCCGCTGTCCGACGCTTCGGGGTCCACCCCGACTACGTTCCAGTAGATCCTGCAGCCAACGGTCGCACCGATGAAGGGAAACGACATCTGTATGACAGAGCGTTTTACGTCTTTAGGGTCGAGGTTGCCGTTAACGTTGTACTTGACGATCGGCGCAGGCGCATCGATCACGCGAACACCAATCTCAGCCGTCACCACCTCGGATTGACGGATGGACGACGCGAGGCCCTTGCCGTTATTGACGCGGTAAAAAATAGAGAACGGGCCTTTATTTTCAAACTGTTTGAGATCTTCCTTGAGCACGTCGCGCACGCCGCCTTGTTCACCGGCCAGTCGCGAATCCGTATAGATCACACTACTGCCGCCTTCTTTTCCCAGTCGGATCACCAGGTCTTCTCGCCACGTGCGATTCCACGGCTCATAATTGGGGATTGTCGCTGCCGCGTCCGTATCCAAGGGCATCAACGTACCTTCCATCGGGGAGACCAGCGGTGCCGGCATCTTGGTCGCCGTACCCACGACAAAGATCTGGGCGTAGCCCGACGACCCTAACTTCGTACCGCTGGCGTTATGCACCTCCACCCATGCCAGGATTTCCCCGCGCTCCTGCCCGCCTGCCGCTTTAGCAATAATGTCGTTGGGAACATTGATTTCCTCCCCCTCCACGTTAGTGTCGAGAACACCCTTCAAGCGCACTTCGACCGGGGTGTCGTCACCCTTTTTAATGGACAGGACGACCGTGATCGCATGGCGTGGGTTGGGCTTTGGCTTGTAAGAAGGTACATAGGTCTTCAGCACGAATACGGAGTTGTGTTGAGTATCAAAATCGACTTGGGTGGTGGGCTCCCCATCCACTCTGAGGACGGGTGGCTTGTACAGCTTTTTATCCGTTTGCAGGCGTACCTTGTAGGGTTTGGAATACGTGTAATTCCCCCCAGGCTGATTCCCGACCACATCTTGAACCGTAAACCCGACGCCGATCACTCCATCCTGGATGCCCTTCCCGATAGTCTCGGGAGGGACCTGAACCCGAATCGGTCCAGGGTGGGCGACGTCTTCGGGGCTTACCGTGTAATAGAACTCCTCCCCCGCCCAATTGATGGTGAACCTGTCGTTCTTGCGGCAGTTCGGATATTTTTCAATCAGGCACCACACTCCGGCTGCGACAATGTCTTTATCGATAATGGATTCTTCCGGCAGGTCTTCCAGCGACAGCTTCAACTCGCTATGCCAGGCTTCCCAAAACTTCAGATCTTTCCCGCCGGGCAGTGTCGTTTTGATCAATACCAAGATGGTGTGCGTGCGGCTCTCCTGCCCGTTGGAGCGAAAAACCCGGGTAAAGATCGGGACTTCGCCCTCCGGCAAATCCGCCTTTTTGACCGACAACAAGTATTCACTTTTCACTTCTCGAACGTAATCAAAGGCTTTTGGGTCTTTCTGGTCCTTGATAAGAACTTCGAAGTAGTCGCCCACGGTGAGTCCAAACCAAGCCACTACCCTGATATCGAGCATACCCTCCTGCATGCTTCTGTGGCCGACGCCCCAGAGGGCATCTTCTCGATAGAGGGGTTTGCGAGGAAAGTCGGGTTCTTCAGGCCCATCGGGATCATCAGCGTCAATCGGCTTTCTCAGTTGAATCTGAGCGGGCGACGAAGGCGTGGGTTTAAGTAAGTCATAGGGCGGAGTAGGAACAGTGGACATGACCATCACCTTGCACGGTTAAGCCGCGCAAGAATGGCGCGACGGGCAAGGGAAATAAGGCTCCTGGAGGCGCAGCCCAATCTACTGTCAGAATTGACAGTGGCGACGAGCGGTAGGTGCGTAGGATTAATCTGGCAGCCACCACGGCGATCAGAACTTTCCTGTCGCCGCGTTTTTTCTTACATATTTTTCACGATTTATTCACATCCACAGACGTAGGGTGAAGCCTCATCCGTTACAAACGTTGCACATCAAGCCCGCCGCCCCAGCGGGCTTTTTTTTGCCTGGATTTTTAAGGGAGGGAGCTTAACGCGCGGCCTTGATGGCAGGCGCCGCCGCTTGCTCACGAATGGCGCGCTGGGTATCCAGCACCTTGGCCAACGCTGTTTCCGCTTCCGGGCTTTGCTGCGGCACGCGGATCGCGGCCGATACCAACGTGATCAGCTTGGCCATCACCTCGGCGTCCGTGGCCGGGCGGCCCAGGCTCATGGAGTTCATCAGCAGGCGCAGTTCAGTGCCGGCCATTACCCCGGAAATCGCCTTGAGCGCAAATTGCAGGCGTACGCCCAGCTCATTGCGTGGCAAGTCCGGCAAGGCCAGGGCGAAGGCTTCGAAAAAACGCTGGAACACCGGCTGGTAATGCACCTTGAGGTATTCCTGGATAAACGGCGAGGTGTCGCTGTAGACCCGGCCAAGGAAACGAATGAATGAGCGCCCTTCCCCACTGGCCGGGTCACTGCGCTCAAGGCCCATGGCCGGGGCGAACAGCACGCCGAGCAAGGTATCGCAGTCCAGCGGCCCGTCGGCTTCGGCTTCACAGCGCGCGAGCAATTCCAGGCGTTGCTCGTTGAGCGGCTCCAGGCGCTGCATCAGCAGGGTTTTCATCAGGGAGTCCTTGTCCCCGAAGTGGTAGTTCACGGCGGCCAGGTTCACCTGGGCGCGCTCGGTAATCTGCCGGAGCAGAACGGCGTCGTAGCCGTACTTGATGAAGAGAGCCTCTGTCGCATCCAGCAATCGAGTCTTGGTAACGTTTGGAGCGCTGAGTTTCTTCGCGACCATAGGAGTTCCACGGGGGAAATATTGTTTTAAAAAATAATTTGATTTTTTATACCGGGGCAGCCCTTCGAAAGCAAGTACTGCCACTGCACTACCCTCCAAAAGCCTGTATAACCGGGCATAACGAGGGTAGTCGAGGGTATTGTGCGCCGCTCGAACCCGGCCGCAGAAAATTCGTTTCAAGGGGTAAAACCGCTCTACATCCATGGCTGGCGAAGCGCATTGAACACGGTTACTATTCAAACAATATTTTAAAAACAAGAAATAAAACCAGTCCGTGACGCGTACCAGCCAGCTCCCGAACTTGTTACAAAGATTTACCGGGGGCAAGCGGCACCGTCGAGACTGCAGGCGTAGTCATGATGACAGAGACCCCCGCGCACCCAGGCTTGATCTCCCTGCAAGGCATCGGCAAGCACTATCAGCTCGCCGGGCAACACCTGTCCATTCTTAACGATGTATGCCTGGCCATCGCCCGCGGTGACAGCTGCGGCATTCTCGGCGCCTCCGGTTCCGGCAAAAGCACCCTGCTCAATATTCTCGGCCTGCTGGACCTGCCCAATTGCGGCCAGTACCACTTTGCCGGCCACGATATTTTCAGCGCCAGCCCGGATGAGCTGGCGGCGATCCGCAACCAGCAGATCGGCTTCGTGTTCCAGAGTTTCAACCTGCTGCCGCGCCTCAGTGCCGTGGACAACGTCGCCCTGCCCCTGAGTTACCGCGGCGTGTCACGCCATGAATCCGTGGAGCAGGCGTTGCGCATGCTCGAACAAGTCGGCCTGGCCGAGCGTGCCCACCATCGCCCCGCCGACCTTTCCGGCGGCCAGCGCCAACGCGTGGCCATTGCCCGCGCGCTGGTCGGCAAACCTTCGGTGATCCTCGCCGACGAACCCACCGGCAACCTCGACAGCACCACTGCCCAAGAGATCATGGACTTGCTCCTGGCCCTCAACCGCGAGCAGCAAGTGACGCTGATCATCGTCACCCATGACCCCCATATCGCCGAGCGCCTGGAGCGCAAAATCCTGGTGCGCAATGGCGTGGTGCATGAGGCCGGACGCCTATGAGCCTGCGGGTTGAGCAGAACCTGAGCCAACTGCTGCACGAAGCGTTTGTGAGCCTGCGCACCCTGGGCAAACGCTCGGTCCTGGCGTTGCTGGGTATCGTGATCGGCAGTTCGTCGGTGGTGGCGCTGATCAATATCGGCCATAACGCCGCGGTGGATGCGGCGCTGATTTTCAAAGACATGGGCACCGACACGCTGATCGCCCAGTTCCCGGCGAAGGGCAGCGGCAACACACCCATGCGCGCCAGCCTCGACCTCGAGGCCGTGCGCCGAGCCGTACCGGGCATCGCTCATATCGGCGCACTCAGTTTGTTCAGCGGGCCCATCGTGTTCCATGGCCGCAGCGCCAACGCCAACTTTGTCGGCGCTACCCCGGACATCAAGGACGCCATGCGCCTGGCCGTGCGCGAGGGGCGCTTTCTGTCGAGTTTCGACGCCGGCGAAACCTATGGCGTGATTGGCGACCAAGTCGCCCAAGCCCTGGGCGCGCCGGGCGACCCGCTACGGCTGGGCGACCGCATCCGCATCAACGACTACCTGTTCCTGGTGATAGGCATTCTGCACAACCAGCCGCGCGCCATGCTGATGCCGGTGCAGGCCAACGAATCGCTGTTTATCCCCGCCGAAGGCATGCGCCGCATCTACCCCGCGCCGCAGATCGGCAACGTGATTATTCGCGCCGCGCCCGGCCAGGACATGGAGCAGATCGCCCGCGACGCCGCCATCGCCCTGAAAAGCCAACTCACCGACCACGATGTCGACATCCAGGTGCCCCAGCAAATGATCGATGGCATGACCCGGCAAAGCCGCACATTCGCCTACTTGCTGCTGGCCCTGGGCGCGATCTCGCTGGTGGGCGGCGGCGTCGGTGTGATGAACGTGATGCTGATGAATGTCTCGGAGCGCCGCCGCGAGATCGGCATCCGCATGGCCCTGGGTGCGCGCCAGCGCGATATCCGTAACCTGTTCCTGCTCGAAGCCGTGACCCTGACCGCCGTCGGCGCACTCTGCGGCGCGGTGCTGGGCATGACCGCCGCCTGGCTTTACGCCTGGCTGTCGGGCTGGGAATTCGCCCTGGCCGCCGCCGCGCTGCCGTTGGGGGTGGGCAGCACGCTGCTGGTGGGCTTGTTCTTTGGCATCTACCCGGCGGTGTCGGCCTCGCGGCTGCAGCCAGTGGAGGCCTTGCGTGATGAATAAATGGCCGCTGCTACTGATTTTCGCGAGCCTGCCGGCCATGGCCGCCGACGTGGTGATCAACCCTTCGGCCCCCAGCACCACCCGCAGCGGTTATGACCGCAGTGTCTCGCTCAAAGCCCAGGCCACCAACATGACCCTGGGCGATGCGGTGTACCTGGGCTTGCGCAACAACCCGGCGATCCGCAGCGCGTACCTGCAGCGCGTTGCACAAAAATTCGACCTGCGCGTGGCCGAAGACACCTTCAACCCCAAGCTCACCCTCAACAGTTATTACCGCCAAAGTCGCGGTACCGCGGATAACGCCCGCAATGCCAACCTGGCGCCGAACGCCACCTTGCTCGGCGAATACGGCACCCGCCTGAGCATGGCCTGGACCCAGCAACTGAACAACGCCGACCGGGCCGGCCGCTACCGCAGCGACGGCCTCGACCTGGCGCTAATCCAGCCGCTGATGCGCGGTGCCGGCTGGGACGCCACCACCGCGCCGTTGCGCCTGTCACGCCTGTCGGAGCAGGCTAACCGCCTGAACCTCAAGGCCACCGTGGCGCAGACCATCAGCCAGATCATCGCCACCTACCGCGAGCTGCTGCGCGCCCAGGAGCAATTGAGCATCGTCCAGGACGCGCTCAAACGTTCCGGCACCTTGCTGGAAGTCAACAAGGCCTTGATCAGTGCCGGGCGCATGGCCGAGTTCGAAATCGTGCAGACCGAAGCCGACATTGCCACCCAGCAGCTCGGCGTGGAAGAAGCCCAGAACCAACTCGATACCAGCCGCCTGGCGCTGCTGCGCCTGCTGGCCCTGGACCTGTCGACGCCGATCCGCGCCAGCGAGGCCCTGGAGGCCAAGCCGATGACCATCGACAAGCGCCAGGCCTTCAACCTGGCGCAGACCCAGCAACCGGAATACCTCGCCGCCCTGCTCGGCAGCCAGCAGGCCGACCTCAACCTGGTGATCGCCAAGGATTCCGGGCGCTGGCAAGTCGACCTGGTGGCCGGGGCCAACCAGCTTCGCGATGCCTACAATAACGACAACGGCAGCAGCAATAACCGCTCGTGGAACAGCTATGCCGGGGTGCAGGTGCAAATCCCGATCGGCGACATCAGCACCCGCCAGGCCGAAGTGCGCGCACGGGTCAATGTGGAGGATCAGGAAATCCACATCACCGACGCGCGCCAGGAACTGGAACGCAGCGTCAACGACGTGGTGCGCGACCTCGGCACGCGCTGGCGCCAATATGAAATCGCCCAACGTGCGGTGGAACTGTCGCGGCGCAAGATTGAGATCGAGCGGGAAAAACTCAGCGCCGGGCGCTCCACCAACTTCCAGGTACTGAGTTTCGAGACCGACCTGCGCAACGCCGAAAATTCGCAGCTCAATGCGCTGATCGCTTATTTGAACGCCCAGACCCAGCTCGACTTGACGCTGGGCATGACGCTGGAAAGTTGGGAAATCGCCCTCAATGACTACTAACAAAAAATACCTGCTGGGTGCCTTGCTCGTCGTGCTGTTGGCGGGCACCGGCATTGCCCTGCGCAGCCCGGCGACCGGCCAGGCCACCGCGACCGCGCAATGGCTGGCCGTCAAGCCTGACCCGCTGGTGCACCAGATCGGCCTGGTGGGCAAGATCGAACCCGACACCACCCTCATCCTCACGGCGCCGTTCGACGGCAACGTGCTGGCCAATCTGGTGGAGCAAGGTCAGCGCGTCGAGGCTGGCCAGGTGCTGCTGCGCATGGACCCGTCCACCCTCGAAGTGCAACTGCGCGACGCACTGTCCATCCTGCTCAAGGCCCGTCGCGCCGTGCAGGAAATGCAGGACTGGAACAGCAGCCCCACCGTCAGCCGCGCGCGCCGCAGCCTGCGCACCGCCGAAATGACCGCCGGCAACACCCAGCGCAAACTCACCGAGAGCGAAAACCTGTTCAAGCGCGGCATCATCCCGCGCAATGAACTGGACGATCTCAAGCAACAGGCCCAGCAACAGCAACTCGACCTCGCCTCCGCCCGCAGCGAACTGCAGCAAGCGCTGGATCAAGGCCAGGGCGAATACCGGCAGATCGCCGATATGGAACTGACCAACGCCACGGTGAAATACGACGCCCTGCACACGCTGCTGGAGGGCAAGGAGGTCAAGGCGCCGTTCTCCGGCATCGTAGTGCCCGCACCCGGCAGCAACAGCTCGCCCCAAGGGGGTGGCAACACCAATGCACCGGTGCAGGCCGGCAGCAAAGTCAGCCAGGGCCAGGTGCTGTTTGGCCTGGCGAACATCGAGCGATTGAAAATCGTCGCCAAAGTGTCGGAGTTGGACATCAACCAGTTGCACCAGGGCCAGGCGGTGGAAGTGATGGGCGATGGCTTCGACGGTGAACGGCTGACCGGGTCCGTGAGCGTGGTCAGTGGTTTGGCGATAGCCAGCGACAGCCAGGGCAGCGCGCAATTTCCGGTGACCTTGTCGATACCCAAGCTGACGCCGCAGCAATTGCAGCGGGTGCGGCTGGGGATGAGTGCGCGGTTGACCATTGTCACGTACAACAATGAGCAGGCGATTGTAGTGCCGAGCCAGGCGATCCAGGCGGACAAAACAGTCGAATACCGCGAGGCGATGGACAAGCCAGTGGAACGGGTGAAAGTCACCACCGGGCAGTCGACCGCGCAGGGGGTAGAAGTGTTTGGCCTCAAGCCGGGCTTCGTGAAGATTGGCAGTTGAAACGCCGATTAACTGCGGGAGCTGGCTTGTCGGATCGACGCACCGTTGCGATGGCATCAACGGGTTATGCCTGATGTACCGAGTTGCCTGCATCGCAGGCAAGCCAGCTCCCACAGAAAAGCAGAGCACAGTGGTCTGGTGGCCGAACTCGGTCTAATTGTGGGGGCGGGCTTGCTCGCGAA
>NZ_JACAPL010000026.1:0-432 GCF_013385735.1 Pseudomonas sp. D2002
GAGTGGTTGGATCAAAAGCACGGCCGAGACGGCCTGGCAGCCGACCTGATTTTGGAGGCTTAACTCAGTCAAATGTGGGAGCTGGCTTGCCTGCGATGCAGGCACCTCGGTACATCAGACATAACCAGTTGATGCCATCGCAGGCAAGCCAGCTCCCACAGAAAAGCAGAGCACAGAAGTCTGGCGGCCGAACCCGGTAAAATTGTGGGAGCGGGCTTGCTCGCGAATGCGGTGGGTCAGTGAAAAATGAATTGACTGACACCCCGTATTCGCGAGCAAGCCCGCTCCCACATTTGGATCTCATTCCATCAGATGGATACTGTGTTGCTGTGCTTTTGCCCTGCTTTTGCTTCAACCACTCAGGTCGGCTACCAGGCCGCCGTGCTGTAGATTTTGATCTTGATTTTGATCTGAGGCGCCCCGTCAACCACG
>NZ_JACAPL010000026.1:500-5028 GCF_013385735.1 Pseudomonas sp. D2002
AGGTGCCGAGTGGTGGGGCGAAGACTTTTTGGTTACTTTTGTGTCTTTACAAAAGTGACCCGCCGTAAGGGCGGAACCCTAAGCCGCCGTTACCGCAGCAACGGATATGTACTCACACTATCTAATCCCCACCCCACCCAACAATCAATCCTTATACTCCGTATCAGTGCGCTCAAGCTGCCGAATCAACGCATTCCAATGCCGCGCCACGCCCGGCCCGGCCCCGTTGCTGAACACCTTGGCCTGCTCCTCAACCTTGGCCACCACTTCCGCCGGCGGGAAGATCAACTCCGCATTGCCGCCCGCCTGCGCCGCGACCTGGATATTGCACGCACGCTCCAGCCCCTGCAGTTGCTGGAACGCATGCTCAACACTCACCCCCGCCGTCAACAAGCCGTGGTTACGCAGGATCATCACGCTCTTGTCGCCCAAGTCCGCCACCAATCGCTCACGCTCGTCCAGGTCCAGCGCCACGCCTTCATAGCCGTGGTACGCCACACGCCCGGAGAACGCGATGGAATGCTGGGAAATCGGCAGCAGCCCGTCCTTCTGCGCCGACACCGCAATACCGTCACGGGTATGGGTGTGCAGCACCGCTTGCAAGTCAGGACGCGCACCGTGGATCGCGCTATGGATCACATACCCGGCGTAGTTGATGCCCAGGCCCGTAGGGTCGTCGACGATGGTGCCGTCGAGGTCGACCTTGACCAGGTTGGACGCGCTGATTTCATCGAACAGCAAACCGAAGGCATTGATCAGAAAATGCTCCTCCGGCCCCGGCACACGGGCGGAGAAGTGCGTGTAAATGTGGTCGGTCCACTTGTACAACGCCGCCAGTCGATAGGCCGCGGCCAATTTGACGCGCACCTCCCACTCTTCTGGCGTCACGCGCTGGCGAACATTGCTGGAGATGCTGGAGATCGAGGTGACGCTGCTCATGGCAAAACTTCCTGGATGGCCTTAAGGACTTCCAGTCAGCCTAGGGGAAGCTGAAAAATAATAAAAAGCACATTTTAATCTAAGCTAATTATTATATTTTTTTATGATAGTTCCCACGCTCCGCGTGGGAATTCAGCCCGGGACGCTCCGCGTCCCACAGGGTGACGCAGAGCGTCACAGGAGACATTCCCACGCAGAGCGTGGGAACGAGTATTACAGAGGATAGAGGATCAGGCGGCGTTGCGGATCTTGTGCAACGACGCCGCCACCAGCTTGCCAAACGCATCCACCGGCCCTTGCAGGTTGCCGAGAAAATGCGGATAGATCAGCCACAAATCCATCACCGGCTTGAAGTCCTTGAGCGGCATGACCGCCAGTTGATCACGGTGAGCGCTGCGTTCCAGAAGCGGGCGTGGCACCAGGCCAAGGCCCAGACCGTCGGCCACCAAGCCCAACTGCAATTCAGTGCCGAAGGTTTCCAGGTTCACCCGCAGCGCCAGGCCCTGATCGGACAAGGTGCGCTGCAAACCGGCACGAAAACCGCAGCCGTCCGGGTTGAGAATCCAGCCGTTCTGATACACATCGGCCAGCTTGCAGGGCTTCTTCGGCAGCTGCGCCTTGGCGCACACCACCACCAGTTCCATCTTGCCGATGGACTCGCCAACGATGTTGTCGGGGAAAATCTTGCCCGCAGGAAACAGCGCCGCCGCTGCGTCCAGCTCGCCGCGTTCGATCTTGCCGACCAGTTGGCTGCCCCAGCCGGTGGCGACCTGGGCGCGCAGGTCGGCGTATTCGGTGCGCAGGTGTTTGAGCGCATCCAGCAGCACCACATCGCCGATGGTCTGCGGCACGCCCAGGCGCAACACGCCAGTGGGCGGCGCGTCGGTGGCCACCAGTTCGCGCAGGGCATCCATTTCACGCAGGATCAACCGGCATTGTTCATAAACCCGCGTGCCGATCAGCGTAGGCTTCAGGGGTTTGGTGTTACGGTCGAACAGCTCCACACCCAGCGCCTGCTCGAAGTTCTGCACGCGGCGGGTGATAGCCGGCTGGGTCAGTTGCAACGACTCGGCGGCATGGCTGATGGACTGGCAACGAATCACTTCGACAAAGGCATCGATATCGTCAATTTTCATTTGGGCCGCACATAGAGAACAGTCATTAAGATGTGTATCAAGCATAGTTGCCGGAACGCTGCCTGGATAGCCCGCGCTGTGATCGATAACGTCTAACGCTATTCAGACCAGTTCTAAATTACCTTCGGCTATAAGCTAATCATTAAAAAATAGCATATTAACTATAAACATTATGCTTAGATAGACCCATCGACATGCACCTATCAAAGCACCGGATGGAATTGCCATGACCCAGGCCCGACACCCCGAGAGACTCAGAGCCTTTATAGGCGCCCTGGCGGAACTGATTGACGGCAACCCACGCGAAGGTGACCTGCTGCACCGTGGCGGCAAGCTGCTGGCGCAACTGGTCAGCCATGATGACTGGCTCCCCGACGACTACGCCCAACCCGACCCCGAGCGCTACCAGCAATTCCTGCTGCATGCCGATTCGCGCCAGCGCTTCAGCATCGTCAGCTTTGTGTGGGGGCCGGGGCAAAGCACGCCGATTCATGATCACCGCGTGTGGGGCCTGATTGGCATGCTGCGCGGTTCGGAGTTTTCCCAAGGCTTTGAGCGTGCGCCCGACGGCCGCCTGATCGCCGAAGGCAAGCCGGTTCAGTTGCTGCCGGGCCAGGTCGAAGCCGTGTCGCCCAAGGTCGGCGATATCCATCAAGTCAGCAATGCCCACCGTGACCAGGTGTCGATCAGCATTCATGTGTACGGCGCCAATATCGGTGCCGTGCGCCGCGCGGTGTATCAACCCGACGGCAGCGAGAAACTGTTTATCTCCGGTTACTCCAACGCCTACCTCCCGAACATCTGGGATTTGTCCAAAGAAAAGAGCCCTGCCCTATGACCACCGTATCGAACCGCAGCTTTGCCCAGATTCGCCAGGCCCTGTTGGACCGTGAAGAAGTCGCCCTGATCGACGTGCGCGAAGAAGCGCCGTTTGCCGAGTCCCACCCGCTGTTCGCTGCGAATATCCCGCTGTCCAAACTGGAGCTTGAGGTGTACGCGCGCATTCCGCGCCGCGATACCCAGGTCACTGTCTACGACAACGGCGAGGGCCTGGCTGAACGTGCCGCCGAGCGCCTGGTTGCGCTGGGCTATACCCAGGTCAGCCTGCTTGAGGGTGGGTTGAACGGTTGGCGCGAAGCCGGTGGCGAGTTGTTTATCGACGTCAACGTACCGAGCAAAGCCTTTGGCGAACTGGTTGAGAGCGAGCGCCATACGCCGTCCCTGGCCGCCGAAGAAGTGCAGGCCCTGCTCGACAGCCAGGCCGACGTGGTGGTGCTCGACGCACGCCGCTTCGACGAATACCAGACCATGAGCATTCCCACCGGCATCAGCGTGCCCGGTGCCGAGCTGGTGCTGCGCGCCCGTGAACTGGCGCCGGACCCGGCCACGCGCATTATCGTCAACTGCGCCGGGCGCACGCGCAGCATTATTGGCACTCAATCGCTGATCAACTCCGGCATCGCCAACCCGGTGTCGGCCCTGCGCAACGGCACCATCGGCTGGACCCTGGCCGGGCAAAAACTCGCCCACGGCCAGTCGCGCCGCTTTGCGCCGACCCGCGAAGAACACCGCCAGATCGCCGCCCAGGATGCGCGCCGCGTGGCCGATAAAGCCCGCGTCGGCCGCGCCACCCTGGCCGACCTGCAACGCTGGCAGCAGGAACCCACGCGCACCACTTACCTGTTCGATGTGCGCACCCCGGAAGAATTCGAAGCCGGCCACTTGCCCGGTGCGCGCTCCACACCGGGCGGCCAGTTGGTGCAGGAAACCGACCACGTCGCCAGCGTGCGCGGTGCGCGCCTGGTGCTGGCGGATGACGACGGCGTGCGCGCCAATATGTCCGCTTCCTGGCTCGCGCAACTGGGCTGGGACGTGCATGTGCTGGACGACCTGCAAGCAGCGCATTTCAGCGAGCACGGTGCCTGGGTCGCCCCGGTGCCGGCGCCGCAGCAAGCCGAATTGATCAGCCCGCACACTTTGGCGGAGTGGCTCACCCATGGGGACACGGCGGTGCTGGATTTCACCCCGAGCGTCAATTACGTCAAGCGCCATATCCCGGGCGCCCACTGGGCCCTGCGTGCGCAATTGCCCGAGGCGCTGGCCAAGGTGCCGCCTGCCGAACGTTATGTGCTGACTTGCGGCAGCAGCCAGCTGGCGCGCCTGGCCGTGGCCGAAGTCGAGGCGCTGACCGGCAAGCCGGTGTTCCTGCTGGAAGGCGGCACCACCCACTGGATCGCCGAACAACTGCCCTTGGAAGCCGGTGAAACCCACCTGGCCTCACCGCGCATCGACCGCTACCGCCGACCGTACGAAGGCACCGACAGCCCCAAGGAAGCCATGCAGGCGTACCTGGATTGGGAGTTCGGCCTGGTCGAACAACTGGCACGCGACGGCACCCATGGTTTCTATGTGATCTGACCCACCCCAACCTGCCTGCACCCTTTTCCAAGCCC
>NZ_JACAPL010000026.1:5059-14461 GCF_013385735.1 Pseudomonas sp. D2002
AGCCCGCTCCCACAGGGGTTGTGCGGTGTTCTTTCATCTATGGAAACAGCCCCATGCCTGCCTCTCGCTTTCAATACGGCGCAGTCGCCCTCAGCCTGCTCGCCATAAACGCCCCAGCCATGGCGAGTGGGCTTTTTGCGTTAGCGCGCAGCGCCGCACCTAATGCAATAAGGGAATAATCAATCAACACATAATCAATTATTTTAATAATTAACATATAACCAAAAAGAACTTCACAGCGAGTTTTTATGGGAATAACGTGAAGCCACACACCGACCCCTTCTCCAGGCGGAGGTAGCCAACCTCTTATCCGTTTTGCCTGGAGCCTGCATCCCATGCTCATTTCCACCCCGTTCAAACGCCTGCTCCTGGGCACTGCCCTGGCCTTCGGCCTGATCTCCAGCGCCCACGCCGCCGACCTGCAACCGCTGCGGGTCGCCAATCAGAAATCGACGATCAAGGCGCTGCTGGAAGTTTCCGGCGAGACGAAAAATGTGCCTTACGAAATCCAGTGGTCGGAGTTCCCGTCCGCTTCGCCGTTGGGCGAAGCCTTGAATGCCGGCGCCGTGGATATCGGCGCGCTCGGCGATGCGCCCTACGTATTCGCCCTGGGCGCCGGGGCGTCGCTTAAAGTGGTCAGCATCATCCACGCCGAAGGGCGCAACACCACCGCCCTGGTGGTGCCCAAGGATTCGCCGATCAAGACGGTGGCCGACCTCAAAGGCAAGAAAATCGTCACCGGGCGCGGTTCCATCGGCCACTATCTGGCGATCAAGGCCCTGGCCAGCGCCGGGCTGACGACCAAGGATGTGCAATTCATTTTCCTGCTGCCCGCAGAATCCCGCCTGGTGCTGGATAACGGTACGGTCGACGCCTGGGCCACGTGGGACCCTTACACCACCGTGGTCACCGCACAAAGCCAGGCCAGAGTACTGGTCAGCGGCAACCAGCTGCTGAGCAATCACCTGTACTTCGCCGCCACCCGCCAGGCCATCGCCGACAAGCGCGTTCAACTGGACGACTTTGTCGCCCGTGTCGATCGCGCTTATGCGTGGGCCAACGTGCACCCCAATGAATACGCCGCCGCCCAATCCAGGATCACTGGCCTGCCGTTGGCCGTGCACGTGGAGGTGGCCAAGGACACCCACCTGAGCCCCGTCATCATTGACGATACGGTGATCAAAGGCCTTCAGGCCACGGCCGACACCTATCAGCAAGAAGGCCTGCTGCCCAAGCGCATCGACGTGTCCCAAGGCTTCGACAAGAGCTTTAACGCCGAGCGTTTCCCCACTTCCCAAGCATCGCGCTAAGCAAGGAGCAGAACATGAGCAAGCCACGTCACTTGAAAGCACGCCATTTGAAGCTGGGGGCTATGGTGCACGGCGTCGGTCACGGCTGGGGCGAATGGCGCCACCCGCAGGCGCAACCGAATGCCAGCACCCATTTTGGCTTCTACAAGCAGCAGACCGAATTGGCCGAAGGCGCCAAATTCGATTTCGTGTTCATCGCCGACAGCCTGCATATCCACGCCAAATCCAGCCCGCATTACCTCAACCGCTTTGAGCCGCTGACGATTCTTTCGGCCCTCGCCGCGCTGACCACGAACATTGGCCTGGTCGCCACGGTGACGGTCAGCTACACCGAGCCCTATCAGGTGGCACGCCAGTTTGCGTCCCTGGACCACATCAGTGGCGGCCGCGCCGGTTGGAACGTGGTCACTTCATGGCTCAGCGGCACCGCCGATAACTTCGGCAAGGCCGAACACCCACCGCATGCCGTGCGCTATCGCATCGCCAAGGAGCACCTGAACGTGGTCAGGGGCTTGTGGGATTCCTGGGAAGACGACGCTTTTACCTACAACAAGCAAAGCGGCGAGTTTTTCACCCCGCAAAAGCTCCACGCGCTGAACCACAAAGGCGAGTTCTTCTCGGTCAAAGGCCCGCTGAACATCGCGCGTTCGCGCCAGGGCCAGCCGGCGATTTTCCAGGCCGGCACCTCGGAGGATGGGCGCAACTTTGCCGCCGAGCATTCCGATGCGATTTTCGTGCACGTCGAAACCCTCGAAGAAGGCAAAGCCTACTCCGCCGATTTGAAGCGCCGCGCCAAAGGCTTCGGGCGTGACGCCAGTAGCCTGTCGATCCTGCCGGGCATCCGCCCGATTGTCGGGCGTGATGCCGCCGAGGTGGAAAGCCGCTATCAGCAGGCCGTGGACCTGGTCACCGTGGAGGACGCCATTGTCGCCCTTGGCCGCCCGTTCAACGACCACGACTTCAGCCAATACCCACTCGACGCGCCATTCCCGGAGCTCGGCGACCTGGGTGCCAACAGCCAGAAAGGCGGCTCCGACCGCATCAAGCAACTGGCCAAGGACGAAGGCCTGACCCTGCGTGAAGTGGCCCTGCGCTTTTCGCGGCCCAAGCGCGACTTTGTCGGCACCCCGGAGCAAGTCGCCGATGCGATCCAGACCTGGTTCGAGTCCGGCGCCAGCGATGGTTTCATCATCAACTCGGTGCTGCCCGATGGCTTGCAGTACTTCACCGAACTGGTGGTGCCGGTGCTGCAACAGCGCGGCCTGTTCCGCACCGAATACAGCGGCCATACCCTGCGCGACAACCTCGGCCTGGATGTGCCGGCCAACCGCTACAGCGTTGCCGCTGAGGTCGAAGAGCAACAGGAAGTGCTGGCATGAGCAAACATCTGAACCGACTCGCGAATGTGGGAGCTGGCTTGCCTGCGATAGCGGTCTCTGGGCATGCGTTACAGGTGGCTGACCCACCGCCATCGCAGGCAAGCCAGCTCCCACAAGGATCGGCGCAGTTCGAAGCCTTGCTCGAACGCCTCAGCGCCGAGCTGGCGAGCACTGCGCACCTGTACGACGATAGCGGCGCCTTCCCCCACGAGAATTTCAAGCGGCTGCACGACCACGGCCTGGTCGCGCTCACCGTGCCCAAGGCCCTCGGCGGCGGCGGCGCGAGTTTGCCCCAGGCACGCAAGGCGATCAGCGCGATTGCCAAAGGCGAGCCGTCTACCGCGCTGATCCTGGTGATGCAGTACCTGCAACACACGCGCCTGCAAGACAGCAAGACCTGGCCCCAACACTTGCGCGTGCAGGTGGCTGAAGACGCGGTGCGCGACGGCGCGCTGATCAACGCCTTGCGCGTCGAACCCGACCTCGGCACGCCGGCCCGTGGCGGTTTGCCGGCGACTACCGCCGTGCGCACCGCCGAGGGTTGGCGCATCAGTGGGCGCAAGATTTACTCCACCGGCAGCCACGGCCTGAGCTGGTTCAGCGTGTGGGCGCGCAGTGATGACGCCGACCCGCTGGTGGGCGCCTGGCTGGTGCGCAAAAACAGCCCCGGCGTAAGCATCATCGACACCTGGGACCACCTCGGCATGCGCGCCACGTGCAGCCATGAAGTGGTGCTCGACAACGTGCTGGTGCCGCTGGACCACGCCGTCAGCGTCAGCCCCTGGAGTGCGCCGCAGCCGGAGTTGGATGGCGATGGTTTGCTGTGGATGTCGGTGCTGCTGTCCTCAGTCTATGACGCCGTGGCCCAGGCTGCGCGGGACTGGCTGGTGCAGTGGCTGGAGGAGCGCAAGCCATCCAATCTCGGTGCAGCCCTGTCGACCTTGCCGCGCTTTCAGGAAACCGTCGGGCATATCGACACGCTGCTGTTTGCCAACCGCAGCCTGCTGGATGCCGCCGCTGAAGGCCACACCCCAGCCGCCAATGCCGCGCAGTTGAAGTACCTGGTGACCGGCAATGCGATCCGCGCCGTCGAGTTGGCCATCGAAGCCTCGGGCAACCCTGGCCTGTCACGCCACAGTCCGCTGCAACGTCACTACCGCGACGTGCTGTGCAGCCGCGTGCATACCCCACAAAACGACGCCGTGCTGCAAGGCGTCGGCAAAGCTGTGTTCGCCCAACGTGGCCCGAAATGAATAAGGAACGCGCATGAGTCAGGTGATTATTGCCAGCCAGTTGGACGAAGATTACAACGCGGTGATCCGCGAACGCCTCGCCTCGATTCATCCTGAAGCCCAGGTGATCGGCGTGCCCGTCGGTGTGCCGAGTGACTTGCCGCCCCAGGCCAATATTCTGTTGCTGCGCCCGATCAACGTGCGCGGCTACACCGCGCCTGACACCCCGCCGCCAGGCTGGCCCTATGGTGCGCAGTGGGTGCACCTGGTGTCGTCGGGCATCGACTTCTACCCGCAATGGCTGTTCAACGGCCCACCGGTGACCACTTCACGTGGCAGCGCCGCCGACAACCTCGCCGAGTTCGCCCTGGCGGCGATCTTTGCCGCGTCCAAGCACTTGCCGGATATCTGGGTGAAGGATGCGCAGTGGAATTTCACCGCATTGCGCCCGCTCAAGGGCACTACCTTGGGCATTCTCGGTTTTGGCGCGATTGGTAAGAGCCTTGCGCAAAAGGCGTTGGCGCTCGGCATCAACGTGGTTGCACTGCGCCAGAGCCCTGCACCTTTTGACGTGGACGGCGTAGAAGCCGCTCGGGATATCCACGACCTGTTCGCCCGCGCCGACCATCTGGTGCTCGCGGCGCCGCTGACCGAGCGCACGCGGCATATCGTTAACCGCGATGTGCTCGGCAGCGCCAAGCCGGGGTTGCACCTGATCAACATCGCGCGCGGTGGTTTGCTCGATCAGGAGGCGTTGTTGGAGGCGTTGGATAATGGCCGGATTGGGCTGGCGTCGCTGGACGTGACCGAGCCGGAACCGCTGCCGGATGGGCATCCGTTGTACGGCCATCCACGGGTAAGGTTGTCGCCGCATACCTCGGCGATTTCGACCAACAGCAAAGAGGAGATTGCCGAGACGTTCCTGGCGAATTTGCAGCGGTATGTGCAGGGCTCGACACTGGCCAACCTCGTCGATCTCTGAGCCGAACACCTAACCAAATGTGGGAGCGGGCTTGCTCGCGAATGCGGTGGATCAGCTACAGATAAGCTGACTGACCCACCGCTTTCGCGAGCAAGCCCGCTCCCACAGTTGTGCGATGTTGTGTCAGTGGCTCAGCAACCACCTGCCAGGCGCTCGCGCAAGAATTCCACCAGCGCCTGCACCGGCCTTGAGCTTTGCCGATGCTGGGGATACACCGCCGATAAGGTCAGCGCGTCGGGGGCAAAGTCTTCCAGCAGCGTGACCAGGCGCCCATCTTTCAAGGCGTCAGCGACGATAAACGTCGGCAGGTAAGTAACACCCAACCCGGCAATCGCCGTGTCACGCAACAACTCGCCGTTATTCACGCGCATGCGCCCGCTGACATTCAGCGAGTGCAGCTTGCCCTTGGTCTGGAAGCGCCATTGCACCTGGCGACCATGGCCGTAGGGCAGGCAGTCGTGGGCGGCGAGGTCATCGGGTTTGAGCGGTGTGCCGCGCCGGGCCAGGTACTCGGGGCTGGCGCAGTACACCCGCTGCACGCTGGCGATACGCCGCGCGATCAGGGTGGAATCTTCAAGGGTGCCGATGCGCAATACCAGGTCGTAGCCCTCGCCGATCAAGTCCACGGGGCGGTCGCTGAGGTCGACTTCCACCGACACGTGCGGGTGGCGTTGCAGGAACGACGGCAACAGGCAGCCCAGGTGAGCCATGGCAAACGACAACGGTGCACTCAGACGAATCGTACCGCGCGGCTCGCTGTTCTGGCCGGCGATGCCCTGCTCCACTTGCTCGACTTCACTGAGCAGGCGCAAGGCGGATTCGTAGTAACTCTGGCCCAGTGGCGTAACGTCCAGACGGCGCGTAGAGCGGTTAAGCAGGCGCACGCCGAGACGGTCTTCCAGCTGGATCAGGCGGCGACTGACGAACTGTTTGGACAAGCCCAATTGCTCGGCGGCCGCGGTGAAACTGCCGGACTCCATGACTTGGCAGAACAGGCGCATGTCTTCGAAGGGGTTCATTGTCGCTTCTCGGTGGACATTTTGCGGTTTTATAGCCTGTCAGTCGCCACACCACAACCGATCGTCCCCACGCGCAGCAACGGAATGCAGCTGCGGACGCTCTGCGTCCGGCGTGAGAGGTGACGCGGAGCGTCACGGGAGGCATTCCCACGCTGCGCGTGGGAACGATCAGGTGGGGAGTTACTTGGCCGTAAACGCCGAGTAGCTGTTCATCAGGTTGCGGTAGTTGGGAATGCGCGGCGACAGCAGGTTGGCCAGGCCTTCCATGTCGTTGCGCCAGTCGATCTGCAGCTCGCAGGCCACCGAGAACCAGTTCACCAAGTGTGCACCGGCCGCGCTCATGCGTGCCCACGACGCGCGTTGTACGGCTTCGTTGAAGGTGCCGGACGCGTCAGTCACCACAAACACCTCGAAGCCTTCGGCCAGCGCGGCCAGGGTCGGGAAGGTGACGCACACGTCGGTGACCACACCGGCGATGATCAGTTGTTTACGACCAGTGGCTTTCACCGCCTTGACGAAATCTTCGTTGTCCCAGGCGTTGATCTGGCCAGGGCGCGGGATGTACGGCGCGTCCGGGAACAGTTCTTTCAACTCCGGCACCAGTGGGCCATTGGGGCCGGTTTCAAAGCTGGTGGTGAGGATGGTCGGCAGCTTGAAAAACTTGGCCACGTCGGCCAGCGCCAGCACGTTGTTTTTGAATTCGTTGGGCGAGAAGTCCTGCACCAGCGAGATCAAGCCGGTCTGGTGATCCACCAACAGCACCACGGCGTCGTCTTTGTTCAAGCGTTTGTAGGTCATGGGGTAGCTCCTGTTTTTGATTGAGAGTGGGGGTTTTAGAAGGCAAAACACGAGCAGCCAAACGCGCCCCAGAAACCCTGGAAGTCGCTGATCGGCACGCTGGAAAGACGCGCTTTTTCATGGCTATGGGAATGCACGCCGCACGGGCCGCTGCATTGATGCACCTGGGCTTGCACCGGCGAGCTTGGGCGCCAGTGGCCCGGCACCTTGACCACCGGCGACCAGTCCGGCAGCACCGGCACGCGCGGCGGGGCGAAATCTTCGAAGTCGCCGGCGCCGTACACCACCTTGCCGCCGACCACGGTCAGCACCGATTCGATCCACTTGATCGCTTCTTCATCGACACTGAAAAAGTCCGCCGACAACGCTGCCACGTCCGCCAGCTGGCCGACCTTGATCTGGCCTTTCTTGCCCTGCTCCGACGAAAACCAGGCGCTGCCGTGGGTGAACAACTCCAGCGCAGTCAGGCGCGGCAGGCCTTCGGCGTGCAGTTCCAGGCCACCGACGGTGCGGCCGCTGACCATCCAATACAGCGAGGTCCAGGGGTTGTAGCTCGACACCCGCGTGGCATCGGTGCCCGCGCCTACCGGCACGCCTTCAGCGAGCATGCGCTTGATCGGCGGCGTGGCTTCGGCAGCCTTGGCGCCGTAACGCTCGACAAAATATTCGCCCTGGAACGCCATGCGATCCTGAATCGCAATACCGCCGCCCAAGGCGCGCACGCGCTCGATGTTTTTCGGCGTGATGGTTTCGGCGTGATCGAAAAACCACGGCAAGCCATTAAATGGGATGTCGCGGTTGACCTTCTCGAACACGTCGAGCATGCGTGAGATGGATTCGTCATACGTGGCGTGCAGGCGGAACGGCCAGCGCTGCTCGACCAGATGGCGCACCACCGGTTCCAGTTCCTGTTCCATGGTCAGCGGCAGGTCGGGGCGCGGTTCGAGGAAGTCTTCGAAATCCGCCGCCGAAAACACCAGCATCTCGCCGGCGCCGTTGTGACGCAGGTAGTCATCGCCCTGGTGCAGGGTGACGCTGCCAGTCCAGTTCTTGAAGTCGCTGAGTTCTTCCTTGGGCTTCTGGGTGAACAGGTTGTAGGCGATGCGCACCGTCAGCTGCTCGTCCTTGGCCAGTTGCTCGATCACCGCGTAGTCATCGGGATAATTCTGGAAACCACCACCGGCATCGATGGCACTGGTGAGGCCCAGGCGATTGAGCTCACGCATGAACTGGCGGGTCGAGTTGACCTGGTATTCCAGGGGCAATTTCGGGCCTTTGGCCAGGGTCGCATACAGGATCATGGCGTTGGGCCGCGCCACCAGCATGCCGGTGGGGTTGCCATGGCTGTCGCGCACGATCTCGCCGCCCGGCGGGTTTGGCGTGTCCTTGGTGTAGCCGGCCACGCGCAGGGCGGCGCGGTTAAGCAAGGCGCGGTCGTACAGGTGCAGCACAAATACCGGCGTGTCCGGCGCGGCCTGGTTCAACTCTTCCAGGGTCGGCATGCGTTTTTCGGCGAACTGGAATTCGTTCCAGCCGCCCACCACGCGCACCCATTGCGGCGTGGGCGTGCGGTCTGCCTGGTCCTTGAGCATGCGCAGCGCATCGGCCAGGGACGGCACGCCTTCCCAGCGCAGCTCAAGGTTGTAGTTCAGCCCGCCACGGATCAGGTGCAGGTGCGAGTCGTTAAGGCCGGGGATGACGGTGCGGCCCTTGAGGTCGATGACCTGGGTGCCACTGCCGCGCAAGGCCATGGCCTCGCCGTCGGTGCCGACCGCAACAAAACGGCCCTGGTGGATGGCGACGGCGGTTGCGCGCGGGTTTTCCCGGTCCACGGTATGGAACTGGCCATTGAACAGAATCAGATCGGCGTTCATAGGGTTTCCTTTACGGAGGCTTCAAGCCAGGGAGCGAACAGGCGAGTGGCGGCCGGCATCAGCAGGTAGACCACCAGCAGCACGATGGTGACGGTGACAAGGAACGTGGCGACCACGTAGTTGGAGAGGAACGGGTGCAGGCGCAACACCGGGCCCCAGATGATCGGGATCAGCAGGGTCAGCGGCAGGATTACGAATAGGGTCACCACGGCTTGTTTCCAGCGCGGGGGTTTGGCGGCGCTGTCGGCCAGCGGGGCGAACCAGAATTCGTTGACGGCACCGATTTCGGTGTTGTCGCCGTCGGCGAGCATGGGCGCGGCTTCGTTGATCAGGGCTCGGCGTTCGGGGGAGTCGAGCCAGCGCTCGAGATCGTCGGTGGAGCGGTAGCGCAGGACGCAGGTGAACAGCGCCAGGCGGTTTTGTTTGCTGCGTACGATGTCGACGCCGAGGTGGCCGGGGCGTTCGCCGGCGATGCGCACGATGCGGCGTAGCCAGGCTTCGTAGTCGGCTTCGCGGCCGGGTTTGATCAGGTGTTTGACGACCAGGGTGACGACTTCGTCGGGGCTGGTTTTGGGTGTTGGGTCCATGGTTGTGTGTTCCCCCCTGGAGAGTGAGCGATAGGGGGAGTTTGGGGGGTGTTGGGGTTTGGGAATTGGATGTATGTGCTGTTTGGCGTGGCGGCCTTAGGGCCGACCAGGTTGGCCTTTTTCGGAGTACATATCCATTTCTGCGGTCACGGCTGGTATTGGTTCCGCCCTTACGGCGGGTCACTTTTGGAAAAGAGCCCCAAAAGTAACCAAAAGGGCTC
>NZ_JACAPL010000027.1:0-417 GCF_013385735.1 Pseudomonas sp. D2002
TAGTAGCCGACCTGAGTGGTAAAAGCAAAAGCAGGGCAAAAGCACAGCAAAAGCACATCTACCTGATGTACTGAGATCCAAAATGTGGGAGCGGGCTTGCTCGCGAAGGCGGTGGGTCAGTGACACATGAGCTGGCTGATACACCGCCTTCGCGAGCAAGCCCGCTCCCACAATTAGACCGAGTTCGGCCGCCAGACCACTGTGCTCTGCTTTTCTGTGGGAGCTGGCTTGCCTGCGATGCAGACACCTCGGTCCCGCAGGTACACCGAGTCGATGCCATCGCCGGCAAGCCAGCTCCCACATGTGATTGAGTTCAGCTTCCAGGATCAGGTCGGTTGTCAGGCCGCCTCGGGTTGGCTTTTGATCTAACCACTCCAAGTCAGCGTGCGGCCATCATGGTTTAACGGGGCGCCTAAG
>NZ_JACAPL010000027.1:451-726 GCF_013385735.1 Pseudomonas sp. D2002
GAGTGGTAGAAGCAAAAGCACAGCAAGAGCAGGGCAAAAGCACATCTACCTGATGTACTGAGTTCCAAAATGTGGGAGCGGGCTTGCTCGCGAATGCGGTGGGTCAGTGACACATGAGCTGGCTGATACACCGCCTTCGCGAGCAAGCCCGCTCCCACAATTAGACCGAGTTCGGCCGCCTGACCACTGTGCTCTGCTTTTCTGTGGGAGCTGGCTTGCCTGCGATGCAGGCACCTCGGTGTATCAGGCAGAACCAGTTGATGCCATCGCAGGCA
>NZ_JACAPL010000028.1:0-446 GCF_013385735.1 Pseudomonas sp. D2002
GGATTGTAGTAGCGGTGGCGGTTGTAGTGCAGCCCGCTTTCCGGGTCGAAGTATTGGCCTTGGAAGCGTAGCGGGTTGTCGATCTTGTTTATGTCGAGGCGGCTGATTTGGCCGTAGGCGCGGTAATGCGCGGACCAGACGATTTCGCCGTCGGGCGCGGTGAGTTCCTGCGGTGTGCCGAGGTGGTCGAGTTGGTAGTGGAAGGGCTGGGTGTCTTGAGGGCCAAAACCTTCCAACAGTACTAAGGGCCGAAAGCTGTCCGGCTCGTAGATGTAGCTGCGATGACGATCGGCGTGATGCTCCGCAACCAGCTTGTCGCCTTGCCAGAAAAACTCAGTGGTTATCCCATCAACGGTTTTGCTGATCCGCCGACCAAATGGGTCATAGCGGTAGCTGGCGGTTTGCCCGTTAGGTTGAGTAACGCCGATCAACCGATGCTGGCAGTC
>NZ_JACAPL010000003.1:0-2692 GCF_013385735.1 Pseudomonas sp. D2002
ATAGGCCTGGAACTTGCCGTCGATATTGCCTTTGGCCTGATTGACGTTGGCGGTGCCCAGCGAGGTGCGCAAGTCATCCAAAGACAGACCGAGGCTGTTCAGCGCCGAGGTGTTGGCCTCGACCCGCACCGCTGGGCGCTGGCCGCCGCTGATGGTGACCAGGCCGACGCCGGTAATCTGCGAGATTTTCTGCGCCAGACGCGTGTCGGCGAGGTCTTCGACCTTGGTCAGCGGCAGCACGTCGGAGGTCAGCGACAAGGTCAGCACCGGCGCATCCGCCGGGTTGACCTTGCTGTACACCGGCGGGTACGGCAGGTTGGCCGGCAAGAACGTACCCGCCGCGTTGATCGCGGCCTGCACTTCCTGTTCGGCCACGTCCAACGACAGCGACAAGTCGAATTGCAGGGTCACCACCGAGGCGCCGTCGGAGCTGGTGGAGTTCATCGACTTGAGGCCGGGCATCTCACCGAGCTGGCGTTCCAGCGGCGCGGTGATCGAAGAACTGACCACATCCGGGCTGGCGCCGGGGTACNNGGATGGTCGGGTAATCCACCTCCGGCAGCGCCGACACCGACAGCAAGTGGTAACCCAACAGGCCGAGCAATAGCACCGCGACCATCATCAGCGTGGTGGCCACCGGGCGTTCGATAAAGGGCCGCGAAATATTCATGCTCGGCAGCTCCTCACTGGGCGACGACCTTCACCGGCGAGCCATCGTCCAGTTTGTCGGCGCCTTCGGTGATCACCTGCTCACCCGCTTTAACACCATTGTCGAGCACCGCCGAGACATCTCCGGTGGACGGTCCGGTCTTGATGGTGCGCAGGCTGGCCTTGTTGCCGTTGACCACAAACACGAAGTCGCCTTTGCTGCCGTGCTGGATCGCGCGGGTCGGCACCACGGCGATCTGGCTCAAGGTGTCGGCCTTGAGCCGCGCATTGACGAACTGGTTGGGAAACAGCGCATTGCCCGAATCATCGAACTGCGCCTTGACCTTGACCGTGCCGGTGCTGGTGTCTACCTCGTTGTCCAACGCCAGCAGCGCGCCGGTGGCAAGCAGGGATTTCTTGTTGCGGTCGTAGGCCAACACCGTGACGCTGCCATGGGACATGGCCTGGTTGATTGCCCCCAGGTCATCTTCGGGCACGGCGAACACCACGGTGGCCGGGTTCATCTGGGTGATCACCACGATACCGGTGGTGCTGGCGGTGGTCACGTAGTTGCCGGGGTCGACCAGGCGCAGACCCACCACGCCATCCACCGGCGAGGTGATGGTGCAATAGCTCAGTTGCACTTCGAGGTTTTGCACATTGCCTTGGTCGGCGGCGACGGTGCCCTGTTGTTGCTGCACCAGCGAGGCCTGGGTGTCGAGGGTTTGCTGGCTGGTGGAACCGGCCTTGACCAGGTCGCGGTAACGCGCGAGGTCACGCTGGGCGTTGCTCAATACGGCTTGATCATGGGCCAGGGTGCCCTTGGCGACGGCCAGTTGCGCCTTGAGCGCGCGGTCATCGATACGGGCGATGACCTGGCCTTTGCTGACGTGCTGGCCTTCCTTGAATTCCACGCTGCTGAGGATGCCATTGACCTGAGTCACCACCGTCACGCTGCGGGTGGGCGTCACGGTGCCGAGAGCGTCGATGTACACCGGCACATCCTGCAAAACCACCGGCACCACGGCAACCGGCTCGCCGGGCGACGGTGGCCGACCTTTGTGGGTGCCGCCAAAAAAGTGCAGGCCCAGGCCAATCAACAACGCTATTACCAACAACGCGCCAACAACCCAGGCGAACGTACGTCGTCTGCTTTTCTCCACGGTTTCTCACTCGAACGCCGACTACAGGACTGAACGCCGGCCAAAACAGCCGCGTCGTTGCTTTGAACTCTAGCAGCGCGCCCAGCCTGTGCCTGTACTACCGTGAATGCGTTCAGCATCAAGACAGACAAAGTCAGCTCAAACGCCCGGCGTGCAAGGGCTGGGCCGGTATTATTGAGCGCTGCGTCAAGCCGGTGCTACCATGCTCGACCGCCTGTCTTGGCAAGGAAACTGTTGGTTTATGAGCACCATTCGCGAGCGCAACAAAGAAAAGATCCTGCGGGCGGCCAGCGAGGAGTTTGCCGACAAGGGCTTCGCCGCGACCAAAACCAGCGACATCGCCGCCAAGGCCGGGCTGCCCAAGCCCAACGTTTACTACTACTTCAAGTCCAAGGACAACCTCTACCGCGAGGTGCTCGAAAGCATTATCGAGCCGATCCTGGCCGCCTCCACGCCGTTCAACCCCGAGGGCGAGCCGTCGGTGGTGCTGAGCAATTACATCCGCTCGAAAATCCGCATCTCCCGCGACCTGCCATTTGCCTCCAAGGTGTTCGCCAGCGAAATCATGCACGGCGCCCCGCACCTGAGCCCCGAACAAATCGAGCAACTCAACGCCCAGGCCAAGCACAACATCGACTGCATCCAAAGCTGGGTGGACCGCGGCCTGATCGCCGCCATCGACCCCAACCACCTGATGTTCAGCATCTGGGCGGCAACGCAGACGTATGCGGATTTTGATTGGCAGATATCGGCCGTAACCGGGAAAGCCAAGCTGGATGAGGCGGATTATGAAGCGGCGGCGCAGACGATTATTCGGTTGGTGTTGAAGGGGTGTGAGCCGGACTGATGGACCGTGGTGTGGCCATCGCAGGCAAGCCAGC
>NZ_JACAPL010000003.1:2711-3314 GCF_013385735.1 Pseudomonas sp. D2002
GGCTTGCCCGCGATAGCGCCCTCCCAGACACATCCTGCCAAAAGCCCGCTCATCAGACTCCCCAGTCCAGGCCTAGCCTCTCAGAACCCCAACTGAAGAGAGGCCATGGAATGCCTGAACTCCCCGCATCAAAACAACTGCGCATAGGTCGCTACAGCGCATCCAACCGCATTTACCTACTCACCACCAACACCCTTGATCGCACACCCATCTTCCAGGATTTCAGGTTAGGCCGACTGGTAGTTCAACAATTCAGAATTGCCCAGGCTCAAGGCCTGGCGACATCTTTGGCATGGGTGGTCATGCCCGACCATTTCCATTGGCTGATCTCATTGGACAAAGGCTGCCTTAGCGATCTGATGCGCCAGGTAAAATCCAAAAGTACTCGAATCATTAATGGTGTTGCCGGTCGCCAGGGCCGCCTTTGGCAACCTGGATTTCACGATCATGCCGTGCGCCGAGAGGAAAGCCTGGAAGGAATAGCCCGCTACATTGTGGCCAACCCGCTGAGAGCGGGCCTGGTTAAGAAGTTTGGCGAATATCCCCTGTGGGATGCCATTTGGCTTTGACTCAAGACCGAGTCGCCGCCATCGCGGGCAAGCC